>CALJKV010000034.1 GCA_937974245.1 uncultured Chloroflexota bacterium
AATTTCTTGTGTCGTGCAGTAAACCGTTTGCGGGGAGGGCTGGGGAGGGGTTATTCGCTCCCCGTTTGCGTTGACTGAGACGGAGGCGAATGTCCTGGTAGATAAGCCATCTTGCTTGACTGTCCTGGAGGTTGGCATGACACAGTCCCCTCGGCGTTACTGGCTGCTCGGTCTCGGCGTCCTGTTTCTGGTCGCGGTTGTCCTCTTCCATACCAACAACTATACCTACATGCACGCCGACGAGTACCTCGTCTACAGCTTCACCCGCCTGGAGCGCAGTATCCCTGACGTCATCACCTACCTGGCCGAACAGGATACCCACCCGCCGCTGTGGTGGTCGTTCTTCCGGGTGTGGCATCAGGCCGTGGGAGATACCGAATACGCCGGGCGGGTTCAGGCCGCATTATTCGGGCTGCTGGCGCTGACAGTCGTCTACCAGTTGGGCAAACGCTGGTTCAAGTCGCCGCGCTTTGGCCTGTTTGTGCTGGTCGTGCTCGGCAGCAACGCCTTTTTTGTCAACTATGCCCTGGAAATCCGCCCCTACGGACTCATCCTGTTCCTGAGCAGCCTCTCCATGCTGGCGTTTGACCGCTGGCTGGCGCGCCCCACCTGGCGCAGGGCGGCCTGGTATGCGGCGTCCCTGGCGGCGCTGCTCTACGTGCATTACTTCCTGGTGATTTTCATCCTGGCGCAGGTCATGTATGTCCTGATCTTCCACCTGCCCCGCCACCACGACGGGCGCACCCTCCGGCAGATGGTCGGCGTGCCGCTAATAGCCTTCGCGCTGTGGCTGCCCTGGTTTCCCAGCTTTTTGGGGCAGGTGAAGAACCTGCGGCAGGCCGAACTGGTGGGCGGCAATGCGCGCGGGGTCGTCGGCGCGGGGACAACCACCCTGCCCACCTCGTTAGGTGCGGTGGCGGAACTCGTGCGGTGGGCGACCAACGGGCAGGTCATTTTATACGGTTTGGCGATCCTCGTGGGGCTGGCCGTCCTGTGGCGCAGGAAAGGCTACCAGCTCGCGTGGATGTGGGCATTCGGCGTGCCGGTCATCGCCCTTGCCCTGAATACTGTAGTCGCCATCTACACGCCGCGCTATATCCTCAACTTCGTGCTTGGCCTGGGGTTGGTGACAGGCGCGGGGCTGGCGGTCATCCCGCGTGCCCGCTGGCGCTGGACGGCTGTGGTGGTCTTCGCCGCCGCAAACCTGCTGGCGATGCCCGCCGCCCTGCCACAAACGAACGCGCCCTTCCGAACGGTATTGCGGGACGTGAGCGCCGCCGCCCAACCGGGCGATGCCTTCTTCTTCCCCCGCTGGAGCGAAGCGGGCGACTTTGAACACTGGATGTACCAGACTCGCCTGCCCAGGGCCAGTGAATACCGCGATGGCTGGGTGTACACGTTAGACGATACCCAGCCCTACCGCCGCGTGTGGTTTATCACGATTGATTGGTTCAACACCGATGTGCAGGCCGCCTTCCAAACGCTGGAGCAGACTCACCCGCTGCAAGACGTGTACGGCGACTGTACCCGGCAGTGGTGTCTGCTGCTGCAACTGATGGAAGCGCCGCCGGAGAAACAACCGACTCTCTTCGGGCAGGAGATGGCCTTCTGGGGCGTAGACATTGACTCCGTGAGCCGCAAGTCGATTCAGACCCGGTTATGGTGGCGCGTCGAACAAACGCCGGCGTTGAACTATTCGATTGGCCTGCACCTGCTCAACAGCGATGGGGCGTTAGTTGCTCAACTGGATCGGAATATCGTCTATTACGGCCAACCGCTGGAAACCGGCCAGCTAGAGCCGGGACGCATCTACATTGACAGCCGGGCACTGCCCCTGCCCGCCAACCTGCCGCCGGGTGATTACCGGCTTGCCCTGATCGTCTATGACTGGCAGACCGGCGACATGCTGACCTTGCCGGATGGGGGCGATACGCTTGATCTGGGGACGGTAACGCTGCCGTGACTCCATCTGTCACGGGCGGCGCAGGGTAAAACCCAGGGATACACTGCGTACATCGCAGAATCCAAACGCCCCCGGGGGGCGAGGGCATCTGGTATTTCGGGGCAGCCAATCCAGTAGATAAGGTGGGGGATCTCATGTACCGGATTTGCCCCCACTATAACCAAGAATAATAAGATGAGTTGGACGGAATCCCTACGCTTGGGCTACGCCATAACCCATATTACGAAGTTGTAATCCAGGGACTGAGTCCTGTTCCCGTGAATCAAACAAGCCGCCAGTCGTGAGGGGGGACACAATCTGGCGGCTTGTTTAAGGAAGGGCTTGCGGCAATATCGGTAATGCCAATATTCCGTATCTGCCCGCGAACCTGGTATTTACAACACAACTCACACCACTTGGAGGAACCAGCACAACCCATTTACCAGGTTCACTCGACTATAACGATAAAAGCAAAGAGTAAAATAGAAATTAAACTATCATTAGGGAAGGATGAGAGCGCAAAAACATCACGCTCCCCAGCCCTCTTCCAGGTCAGCCAGCAGACGGGTAATGGCTGTTCGCAGGTCGTCGCCGAGCTTGATGCCCCCCGCCGCTGTGTTGGCATAGTGAATATAACGCAGGTGGCGGATGTCGAACGGGACTTCCTGCGGCGTGGTCGCCTGCGTAATCATGATGGCCGGTTTGTTCAGGGTATGCGCGATGCCCAGTTCGTAGTACACGTTGTCGTTACCCCCGGTGATTTCCGCAATCACAAAGCGGCAGGCATTGAGCGCCGCCCACACCTCTTCCATAATGACGCCCCGCGTGGACTGAAACTCGTCGCCACGGGTGATCGTAAGGCCAAGATCCGCTACCAGCGGGCGGATGATGTCTGTATAGATGCTGGTGAATTGCGGCGCGAACGGCATCACCATAAAAACATCACGCTTAAACTGGCTGGTCATCGAAGGCCGCCCGAAGACCAGTTCACCCGGCTGCATCCGCAAGGCTTCGTTGTATTTGAGCGCCTGTTCGGCCAGTTCCTTCTGCTGGTTCTGTTGCAGTTCGGCCAGTTTAAGCGCGGTTCTATCAGCTACCGTGTTGGCGAATACCTCCATATTCAACCCCGCCGGGGCGAGCGCCGGTTGGAAGGTCTGCGGCGTCCGTCCCAGGTCAGACGCTTGCTCCAGGGACGCCCGGGACATGGTCGCCGCCCATTCACTGAGAAGCTGCATCACTTTGGCGGAAAGATCGGCCTCATCGTCGAAGAAATCCGCCGCCGTGCTGTTGGCGACAGTTTTCCAGAAACCCTGCTGCGCCTGTTTGTGCGCTTCGGGCTGTCCCAGGGCGCGCTGGCGCAGGTACATCGCCATTTCACTGTTGGGGTCGGGCATCAGGACGGCGGAAGGCTTGCCCAACTCTTGCGCCAGGTGGTACTCGATTTCCGCCAGCGACTCGCCACCCTCCACCGGAATCCAGCCGCGCCGGTAGGTCACGATGCTGATAAACCCGTCTGCCGCGCTCAACAGTTCCCGCGCCGCCGCGCGAATCGTCTCCGGGTGCTTTTTGGCGGCGGCATCCAGTTCCACCGGCAGCATCCCTGCGTCACGGATTTGCTCGAAAAGGATGGGGCGCACCCCGTCCAGTTCGGCGCTGGTATCGCTAAAATAGATTTTGTAGGCCATAGTCACCGGTCCTTGTGGCGCTTCTAACATGAATGCATATTGACGGGTTCGATCCGCAGGACTCAGTTCGCATCATCCGCCTGTTGCAACCGCCGGAGCAGCGCCGCATAAGGATGATTCTGCCAGCCTGCCACGTCGTCCTGGTGGTGCGCAATCAGCCAGACAGCCCGCTCCGATGCGCCCGCCCGCGCGACGAGTTCCGCACTCCAGGCCGGGTGGTACGCCGCCGCCACAAACGGGCGGTGCAGGATATTGGCCGGGTCGCCCGCCTGCCAGCGCCGGTAAAGCGGCGGTACGAACGCCCGCACCAGCACGGCCAGCGTTTTTTGCCACACCCGCAGCGGGTAGCGCGACTTGCCCACGTCATGCAGCAGCGCCGCCGTCGTCAGGTCATCGGGGGCGTCCCCGCCTGCCAGCACGTCCCGCAGCACATTCAGGCTGTGCAGTTGTTCGCTGTGCAGCATCCCCCGGAACAATGTCATGAGTTCTGGCGTGAGATAAGCCTGCGCGAGGCTTTCATCTACCCGCAGCGAAAAGGCCAGCAGCGCCCGTACACCCTGCTGGAAACGGTGCCGTGTCGTCATGATGACTACTGGATACCCAACAGCGCCAGCACAATCGAAAAGGCCGGTTGGAAGATCAGCGTGCTTAGGATGTTCAATCCTGGAATCCGCATGAAACTCAGCAGGATCAGCCCAAGCAGAATGTAGTTAGTGGTCTGCCGGTAGCGCTGCCATTCATAGGCCAGGCTGGGCGGCAGCAGCGCCAGGACGATGTGCCAACCGTCAATCGGGAAGACCGGCAGCAGGTTGAAGATAAACAGCAGCACGTTCCAGAAAACGATCTGCCCCAGGATCATCACCAGGAAATCCGCCGGGGCGCTGGTATTGCCGGAAAAAGTGATGGTATAGACCTGGTACGGGTGCATGTTCATCAGGCGGATGGGGATAGCAAACACGATGGCCGTCAGCAGGTTGGAAAGCGGCCCGGCAGCCACCGCCGCCAGGAAGCCCCAGCGCGGGTCGCGCATCCGCTGAGGGGCAATCGGGGCCTGACCCAGGATGCCGAAACCGATCAGCACAAACATGAGAAAACCCATTGGGTTGATATGTACACGGGGGTTGAGTGTCAGGCGGCCTTCCCGTTTAGGAACGGGGTCGCCCATCAGATAGCCAACATAGTTATGCGAAAACTCATGGATGGTCATGCCGATCAGCACGGCCAGCACGGTTGCCAGCGCCAACTGGGGAGTGAGATTACCGAACAGCAGCAAGGGATTGCTCCATTACACTATTGAGAAGTTACGCAGTCCGGTTGGTTTTTCCCGTAGGGGGTTGGTTCAGCCTGCCCCGACACTTTGCTCAACTGCGTAAGTCCTGACTATTGCAAACACGTCGTCAGTATAGCACAGAACCCGCCGCCGAACCCGAATAAACCTGCTTAAGATCAGATGAGGGGCGGGTCTGTGGTCGAGGTGGTCTGTGATGAAAAGTGGATGGTATGCCGGTCTGCCGGATCAGGCGACCGACTCGGCTTTCTGGAAACGGGCAATATGGCAGCGGAACATGGCCGGGGTGAAGGGTTTGAGCAAGGCATCGTCGCAGCCCATTTCGTAGGCGTGGTCCAGGTCGCCCACCGCCGTCATCGCGACGACCGGGATATGCCGCAGCGACTCGTCCTGCTTCAACAGCCCAATTGTCTCCCAACCATCTATTTTGCCCCATAAAAACAGATCAACAAGAATCATATCCGGGCGTTTCTGCCGTGCCAGCTCGATACCATGCAGTCCCTCCGTCGTATACGTTACCGTCATGCCATCAGCTCCCGCGATCAGGGTAATCAGGCGGCCCATACTGGGTTCATCATCAATAACTAACAAATGAAACATACTGTCTCCCCTTCTCTACATACCAGATTCCAATGTAGACCTAACATCCAACTAACAGCGCAGCGTGGAGGGGAGGGATGCTTTTCCCACGGCCTTAAAACGCTGGAGTAAGTAACGAAGCGCGCTGATTGTAGGGGCACCCTTCTGGGTGTCCGCTGGATAGCCAGAATCCTGTCCCTGCGATTTTTCGTTTGTTGCCATGCCGGATGAAGAGCCTGATCTAAGCACCATTATAGGACGTTTTAATGGGGCTATTAAGCGCATTCATATAATCTACCTAAACTTCGTCGGATAAATGCAATTGCACCAACATCCTGTCTTTAGGTAATCCGCACGAATCTCCAAAACGTTACGGTAATAATTTCCGTGTCCAGCGGATTTCAAATCCGGTTATACCTTCCCTTCGACAACTCCCCTGTGAAAGGAGTATCATAGGCGCATTCACTTTCGTGATCTGAGGAGTATGACGCTATGACCATTTTTACCCCCCTCACCCCGGAAATTATCGCGCAGCTCGTTGCGATCTTAGGCCAGGCCAATGTCAGCACCGCCCAGGCCGATATTGACCTGCACGCCCGTGACCAATCTCAGCACGCCGCACACCCGGCGGAAGTCGTCGTCTGGCCGCTGGAAGCGCAGCAGGTGGCCGATGTGCTGCGGTTGGCGAATGAACAGCGCATCGCGGTCACACCCTGGGGCGTTGGCACCGGGCTGGAAGGCAATTCTATTCCGCTGTATGGCGGCATCCTCATGTCGTTCGAGCGCATGACGAAAATCGTCGCCGTCCATGCTGACGATTTCCAGGTGACCGTACAACCCGGCATCGGCCATAAGGACTTAAACGAGCAGCTCGCCCGTTACGGCCTGTTCTTCCCGCCTGACCCCGGCGCGAACGCCACAGTCGGCGGGATGCTGGCGAACAATGCGTCCGGTATCCGCACCGTGAAATACGGGGCAAGTAAAGACAACGTGCTGCGGATGCAGGTTGCACTGGCCGATGGCCGCCTGATTCATGTCGGGTCACGCTCGGTCAAGCAGTCGGCGGGCTACGACCTGCTACACCTGTTCGTCGGCAGCGAAGGCACATTGGGGATTATCACCGAAGCCACACTCAAACTCGTGCCCATCCCCGTCCACATGAGCGCGGTAGTTGCCACGTTCGCCTCGGTGGAAGACGCGGTGGAAACTGTCGTCGCCGTGCGCGGCAGCGGCCTCGACCCCGCCGCCCTGGAATTTGTGGATGCGGCGCACTGCAAGATGCTCAAAGAGGCCGAAGGACTCGATCTGGAAGAGCGCCCGACGCTGTTCATGGAGTTCCACGCCGCGCAGGAAAGCACACTGGCGATGGGGCTGGAGATGGTCAAGGAAATCTGTGACGACCTGGGCGCACTCAGCTTCCAGGCGACCACCGACACGGCAGCCCGCAAGAAGTTATGGCACGCCCGCCACCACTCGTATGAAATCATGGTACGCAGCCACCCCGATATGCAATTTTTCATCAACGATGTGGCCGTCCCCATCAGCGCCTACCCGGAACTGATCGCCTTTGTGGAGGAAACGCGCCACACCCAGCAGGTGACTTCGTTTATGATCGGTCATGCCGGGGACGGCAACGTGCATGTCGAATTCCCCTTCAGCACGGACGCCGAATACCGGAAGGCGCTGGAGACGAACGGCATGATCGTCATGAAGGCGCTCGAACTGGGCGGCACCTGCACCGGGGAACATGGCGTTGGCATGGGCAAGTCGCGCTACCTGCCCGCCGAACACGGCGCGGGACTGGACGTGATGCGGGCGATTAAACAGACGCTTGACCCGAACGGCATCCTCAACCCCGGCAAAATTTTCCTG
Organism: uncultured Chloroflexota bacterium; assembly: GCA_937974245.1. Classification (GTDB taxonomy): domain Bacteria; phylum Chloroflexota; class Anaerolineae; order Aggregatilineales; family Phototrophicaceae; genus JACKCG01. The sequence continues at coordinate 7,367 of CALJKV010000034.1, forward strand.
AATGGCGACGCCCACTGAGGAAAGCACGCGAACATAGAAAGTGCCGCCCCTCGTCACAACCTGAGGGGCGGCACTTTTTTGCCTGTTTTCTGAATGACCTGTTGCCTGCCCGTGGCTATCCGCCCGGCGGCGTGCCGGCAATACGCACCGCGTTCAGCCGGGTATAGCGGCTGTAGCGGGATGTCAGCAGCACGGTGAGCGTGCCATCGTTTACGGTGGTGTTGCTGGCCGTGTAGATGGAAGCGGTATACATGCCCACACTGTCAGGCTGGTAGTTCCGCTGTACCCGTGCCCCCTGCACGTAGATATGGAATCGCGCGCGGTGCGACGAGTCCACTTCCGCGAAGTACAGGTACACGGTGTATGTGCCGTTGGGCAGGCCGCTCATCTGCCATTGCAGGTTCTTGCCGGTGGTGCCGCTGCGGGCTTCCACGCTGGTCTGGAACAGGAAGTCATCATTGGTATTGGCGATACTGTTCCCCACCGAGTCGTGGTAGATAGTCCCGTTGGGGGAACTGATGCCGGTCTCCGGCTGCCACACCAGACCTCCCGAATCGGTCTGTGTCCCGCTGGTCACGCCGATGTTGTACTGGTAAGCATAGTCGCAGACATCGCCCTCCCCGTCACTGTCCCGGTCTTCCTGTCCGGCGTTGGCCGTATTCGGGCAGTTATCCAGGCTGTCAGCCACGCCGTCACTGTCGGCGTCCGGCTCAACATTGTTGACCGTCACGCGGATGTCGCGCTGGGCAATACCACCGTTGCCATCCCCTACCGAGACGGAAATCAGGTAACTCCCCTGGTCACTGTAGCCTGGTGTGAGTACCAGCGATGCCGTGCCATCCCCGTTATCGGTGAAGGTCATGAAACCGGACGCCAAACCATAGGTGGTATATACCAGCGTATCACCGCTATCCGCATCGGTGGCGCTGAAGTTGACCGTTTTCGACGTGGCCTCATCCATCGTCTGATCTCCCACGAAATTCAGCACCGGGTCATTGTTGGGTGGGGGGGGATTACCGCCACCACCGCCGCCGCCATCACCGGGCAGGCCAGCGCCGCCGCCGGGGGGCGTGTCGCCGCCACCATCAGCGGGCGGGGTGTCGCCACCACCATCAGCGGGCGGGGTGTCGCCACCACCATCGGCAGGTGGGGTATCACCACCGCCACCGGGCGGGGTATCGCCACCACCATCGGCAGGAGGAGTGTCGCCGCCACCATCGGCAGGAGGAGTGTCGCCGCCACCATCATCGGGGTTCTGCGCGACTTCCTGTGGAGTTGGACATACATACTCGCCGGTATCGGGGTCCATTGGGCAGGAGCAGTCCTGACCGGTTTCGAGCGAACACACGATATTCTCGAAAGTGTCAGCAATCGTACCGCCCACCAGGCTGAGGGCGATGATCGCAACCACCGCCACCAGCACGAGGATAAGCGCGTACTCAACCAGGCCTTGCCCGGCTTCTGTTGAACGTTTAGGAGGAAAATAAGACATGATCTTGCCCTTCGATTAAGCCTATGACACGTCAGCAACCAGGGCGGTTGCGACCCAATTCACAGGCAAATCAAAGAGCAGAACTCTAGCGACCTACCCACGATGTTGGCTGGTGGAACGCTCGTATACGGTGCGAGCAGGGATGGCTTCCGACCAGTATGGCAACCGTGTGGTTTGGATAGTCCAGGACACGGGATAAGGATGAATTGTGCCCCTTCATGCCACTATCTTAAACGAGAGGGGTTGTTACGAACCATTAAGATTGGGATTCTTTGGGATATTTTTCATAAACGCAAAGAACGTATGCTTTAGAAGGTGGTCAGTCATCAGCGTAGGGCAATCGCACCAGGTTATGCCACGCCGGGATAGACTGGGCATAATCCGCCGGCCAGCGGGCGGCTGCTACATGCGGCGCGTCTGTATCTGGTGGATGTAGGTACGCGCCCCCAGCACCAGCGCCACCGTCGGCAGCCACGCCAGGCCATAAGCAGTGAACCCCAGCGCAATCAGGACTTGCTGGTTGACCGCCTCAATTTCAATCAGGGGGATGTTATAGGCGGTTACGGCCAGCACGGTAAACAGGGCGATGACCCGCGCCCACTGCCCGGTGGATAACGGCTGGGCCGGCATACAGGCTTCCAGCAAAATCATGCTGCGATCCCGCTGGCGAAACCACAGGATCAGCCAGCAGCCAGCCAGCAGCAGCCCTGCAACCAGCAGCCATTCCCAGGGTAATCTACCCTGGCTCAGTTGGAGGATGAGCAGTACAATCAACCCGCCCGCCACAAGAACCCACCCGCGCCGCGAGAGTTGCAGGTCATGCACCGGCACCCCGCTTGAACGCGCCATATACACGGTCAGCCCGACCAGCGCCAGCCCAACCGCCCCCGCCAGCAGCATGGTTGGCAGCCCCACGACTGGAGACGGCGGCTCGTTCAAAACCGGGAACCAGCGCACCCAGATACCCCACGCCACACTCACAATGACCGTCCCGGTGAGCAGCCCCCGGTAGAAGCGCCCGCCGCTCGTGAGCGCCACCAGCAGCCCGACCATCTCCATACCCATCAGGCTGTACATCCCCATCACACGGGTCAGGAAGGTGCGCGGCACATCCACCAGGGCGAACTGCGGATTGACCACCATACCCATCAGCAGGCCATACACACCGGCCACCACCATCACGCCGAACAGGTCATGCACCTGGTAGCGGGCGAGCAAATCGAGCATCATGACGGCCAACAACCCCGTGCCGGCCAGCAGCAGCAGCCAGTCGAGCGGCGCTCGTTCCAGCGGATTCGGCCACAGCAGGATTTCCGAGCCGAAGCCCAGCAGCACGGCCATCAACAGGCGCAGTCGGGGGGCGCCATACCGTGTTCCCGGTAAAACAGTGCTGGTGATAGGATTATTCATGACGGACTGGTCTTCCTTTTTGCGCGGTATCGTTAGGTGTTCATGATGAGATTATCGCAGTTCAGCCCTGAAATACAAATGCGGTGCAGAGGCGTTCAGGTTGGGGCGGCAGGCAAACGCCCGATCCGTGCTTTCCATTGTACGGCGCGGCTGTTGTAAGGTACAGTATAGGCGCGGCAGGCTAGAATTGCATAACCAGTTGACTGAAACAAAGAACATAAACCTGTTCCCAATATGGCGTCTTTTATGGATAAAACACCCACTTTTACACATCACCGGCAACCTGTTCAACCGGCTCTATTACGTTTAGAGGAAAATTCATGACCTGGTATACCAACGCTGTTTTTTATGAACTGTATTTACGCGCTTTTGCCGACGACAATGGGGACGGACACGGCGATTTCGCCGGGCTGCGCCGCCGCCTGGATTATCTGCAATGGCTGGGGGTGGACTGCATCTGGCTGCTGCCGACCTATCCATCCCCGCTCAAAGATGACGGCTACGACATCGCCAGCTTTTTCGGCATTCACCCGCAGTACGGCCTGCTGGAAGACTTCCGTATGACGGTAGACGCCATCCACGCACGCGGCATGAAGATCATCACTGACCTCGTCGTGAACCACACCTCCGACCAGCACCCCTGGTTTATCGAGTCGCGGCGGGGCAAGGATTCGCCCATGCGTGATTTCTACGTGTGGAGCGATACCCCCTCACGCTACAGCCAGGCACGCATCATCTTCCTGGATACGGAAGAATCCAACTGGGCGTATGACGAGCAGAGCGACTCCTACTACTGGCATCGTTTCTTCAGCAGCCAGCCCGACCTGAACTACGATAACCCCAAAGTGCGCGAAGCCATGCTCGATGTCATGCGCTTCTGGCTGGATATGGGGATTGACGGTTTCCGCGTGGACGCCGTGCCATATCTGTATGAACGCGAGGGGACGAACTGCGAAAACCTGCCGGAGACTCACGAGTTCCTCAAGGACATGCGCCGCCTCGTGGAACAGGATTATCCGGGGGCGCTGCTGCTGGGCGAGGCCAACCAGTGGCCGCGTGATCTGCTGCCCTATTTTGGGGACAACGATGAGTTCCAGATGTGCTTTCACTTCCCGGTCATGCCGCGTCTGTATATGGCCCTGGCACGGGAAGACCGTACCAGCGTGGTAGACATCCTGGCCGATACGCCGGAAATCCCGGAAAATACCCAGTGGGCGACCTTTTTACGCAACCATGATGAACTCACGCTTGAAATGGTCACACTGGAAGAGCGCGAGTTTATGTGGAACACCTACGCCGCCGATGACCGTTACCGGCTCAACCTGGGCATTCGGGCGCGGCTGGCGCAGTTGATGAACAACGACCGCCGCAAGATCGAACTTATGTATTCACTGCTGTTCACCCTGCCCGGCGCTCCTGTGCTGTACTACGGCGACGAGATCGGCATGGGCGATAATGTCGAACTCTTTGACCGCAACGGGGTGCGGACGCCGATGCAGTGGACGATGGGGACGAACGCCGGATTCTCCGAAGCCGCCCACATTTACGCCCCGGTAATAGATGACCCGGTCTACGGCTACCAGCGGGTGAACGTCGAAAGCCAGATGGCCGATGAATCCGCGCTGCTGCACACGGTACGGCACATGATCCACACCTTCAAGGCGCAGCCGGTGCTGGTGCGTGGCAAGCTGGCCTGGCTGAATGACTCGCTGCCGAAAGCGGCACTGTGCTTCTGGCGGCGCACGCTTGAGGGCGAGGCGCTGCTGGCGCTGCACAACCTTTCCGACCAGCCGCTCACTATCCCGGTGACGAACGGGCCGCTGGGCGATGTCCTCCACCCGGACGCCGCGCCGGTTATGGGCAGCGTCGAACTGCCACCCTACGGCTACCGCTGGCTCCGTGCCGCCCCGGTTGACTAGCGAACTACAAACCACCGCTTACCTGACGCTGAACGCCTCATGCTTGCATCCCGGCATGGGGCGTTTTATGATCGAATCAGTCGTAAACAGATACTGGTTTCAGGTGTAAGAGATGATGTACTTCAAGAATTGGATATGGAAAATCGCGCTGGCGGGGCTACTGCTGGCGACAACGGTACAGGCTGGCGGCCCGCCCTGGTCGGCCTGGTTGTATGCGCCCGATACCGGGCACGTGGTCATGGTCGGCACGGATAGTACCGTGCTGTACGATTTTGTCCTGCCGCTGCCGCAGGGCTTTGACGGCCTGCCGGGACAGGTGGCCGTTTCGCGCGGCGGCACGCTGCTCGCGTATGTCGCCCGCAACAGCGATACCGGCGAACACCAGCTGCGGGTGTATGACGTCGTCGGGCAGAATGCCCGCGTCACGCATAACCTGTCGCAGGCGGTAGGGGACACCTTTGTTATCCGGGCCAGTGAACTCAACTTCAATTCCAGCGACTCGGCGCTGGCCTATAGCTACGCCCTGTCCGATGGTTCGTGGGAAGTCATCGTCGTGGATACCTTCCTGGGCGACCTGCTTTACCAACTGCGGAGCGACAGCGCGGCGATAAGCGGGCAGCCCGGTAACGAGCCAAATGTCACGCCCGTTGTCCAGCGGTTTGACGATGACAGCGTGGTGTTTTCCTTGTCTGCCGGGGCGTCGTATCGCTGGTCGCTCCAGGATGGGACAATCAGCCCTGCTGGAACTGCCGCGCTGGATATGGATGTTTTCCGGCCTACCGGCGAGGTCGTCATGGCGCTGGATGACCCGAATTTGCCTGGGCCGGCGCTGCAGGTGATTGACCCGGCGACAGGGACGCGCTTCCCCTTTTACAGTGAACCTGAACCGATAGCCGCCCCCCGCTGGTTGCAGCAGCCGACGTTTGCGCAGAACGGTGAACGCGTGGCGGTACTGGCCGGGAGACACCTGCGCCTGCTCGAACGGGACGGCAAAATAGCCGGCGAAATATCGCTGGCCGGGGATGCTACCCTGCGCGGCCTGACCGACGGCCTGGTGTTCGCGCTCTGGGATGGTGTCACAACCAGCCTGATCGCGGCCAACACTCGTGAAAGCGGCCTTAACCAGCCACAGGTCGTGTGGTCGGGCGACCAGCGGTTCATGCTGGTATGGGTGCAGGATCGTCGGCTCGTGCCGTATGGCCCGTATCTCCCCTGGGCGAATCTGGGCGGGTAGGGTTACCAGAGAAGAACACAGGCTCTGCTCCTGCAAGACCATAACAGATAATCGCCAGGGGCAGGGCTTGCCTATCCTGTAGGGGAGGGTCTAAAACCCTCCCACATGAACTATCCGGCTAACGCGCCATCCGGCAGAAACGTCATACACCACGACTCGATGTGGTTCATCAGCGTGTGCTGCCCCGAAAGCAGGGTAAAAGTATGGTCGGCATTGGGGATAACCACCTCCCGCCCCATACCCGACTGCATAATCAGGTCAAACTCGCGCCCCAGGACGGTATGCACATGCTCGATTGCTGAACTCCCCTCAGAGAACAGCAGCAGCAGTTGGATGTGCTGCTCCAGAAAAGCCTGCACGATCTGGTCACGAAGCGACTGGTCAGCGGGAGTCTCGTCCTGTGTGCCGCTGTCCAGCTTGTGGCGTACCTTAAACGCAGTCGTCGAAATGCGATTCCACAGGATATTCTTGACGACATTCTTGGCGATGCTGCGGTAATCGGCCTTCCCGGTCAGCAGCTTCTTCCAGCGTTCCGGGTCGCCCAGCGCCTCCCGCGAGTAATACTGCTGGTAAAAACGTGAAATCTTGCGCTGGCGGTCATACTCACTCCACTCGTTGCCGCCTTCGGGGTTCATCAGCACTGTGCCGCGCACACGAGTATCCCGGCTGGCAACGAAAAAAGCAGCCCATGCGCCGGAACAGTGCCCCATCAGGATAAACTCCGACACGCCGGTGGATGTGTTGAGGAAATCCATCGCCTGCTGCACATCATCAACTACTGCATCTTGCAACGTCAGGTTGTCAATGCGCGCGCAGCTATCCCCCATTCCCGAAAAATCAAAACGGAGGGTGATAAATCCCTGCCGTACCAACTGCCGCGCCAGGCGCACATAGATGCGACTGGGGCCGACATGATGAATCATACCGGCATTCAGCAGGATTATCGCGGGTGCCTGGACTGGCTCATCCGGCAGCGTCACCACGCCCACCAGGTAGTCATTCCGACCAAATCGAACGGCTTCTTCACGCATGGCGTCCCCTTAACCTTCCATCATCCAGTTGACAATCGTCTCTAAAGTATGGTGCGGCACCAGCGCTTTATCCGGGTTTTCCGTCCACATCTGCGGGGCGTCAACCTGATGGTACGCGACGGCTGCCCCTCCGTTCTTCAGGTGCTGGCACAGCTCAGTCGTCAGCGCCAGCTTCTCACGCTCAATCACCAGGACCTGGTCTGCCGGTTTGGCCGTGTTCCCCAGCAGGTTAATCGCCTGCATTTCACTCACCATCTCCTGTGAGAGGGCGAAACCAAGGATTTCAGTCACCGTCTTCGGGCCAGAGTCCTTAATGTTACTCAGGAAATAGAGCATATTCCGGCTGTGCCAGGCTTTCAGTTCTTCCAGGTACTCCGCGCCGTTGACGAGCGGCTCCCACAGGACAACCCGCTCGACAGCCGGGTGCTGCGGCCCGGCCAGTGCGGCCAGGGTCGCCCCCAGGCGCATCCCCACCAGTGCGATGCGGGTCACGCCGCTGCGTGTCCGAAGTTCCTCAATCGCGGTAGCGATACTTTGCAGGCTGTGCTGGATGCTTGCTTCCTCATCCTCCCCCGCCGAGTCGCCGGTGCCATAGTAGTCGAAGCGCAGCGCGGGCACGCCCAGGTTGGATAACCGCAGCGCCAGTTGGTGGCAGGCACGATGCGCCCTGATATATTCTTGCCCCCAGGGGTGGCATACCACTACGCCAATCTGTTGGCCCGTATCCGCTGGCGGGTAATACACCCCGAATAACGACTGCTCCGCCCCGAAGAAAAAAGGCTCTTCGAGGCGATCCGCTAGTTGTATCTGGATTGGGCTGGCTTCGGGCGTTGCCCCCACGCCATGCACCACCTGGAGCGGGCCAGCCGCTTCAATCGTCGCCGCCTGCTGCCGCAGCGACTGGTAACGCATGACCGCCGGTTCCAGGCGGACTCCCGTCTCTTTTTCAAGTTCGCTGATTACCTGGACGACCTGCAACGAATGCCCGCCCAGGTCAAAGAAGTTGTCCACCGCGCTCACGCGGTTCACGCCCAGCACGCGCCGCCAGACACCCACCAGCAGGGCTTCCGCCGGTGTGTGCGCCTCTGTCACCGTGCGTCGGGTTTGTCCCTCCAGGCTTTCCGGCACAGGCAAAGCGCGACGGTCAATCTTGTTATTGGGCGTAAGCGGGAAAGCATCAAGCGCCACCACCGCCGCTGGAACCATGTAGTCTGGCAACCGAGTCGCCAGGTAATCACGCAGCGTACCGCTCTCCGGCTTTTTGCCTTCCCCGCCGACCACATAAGCCACCAACCGCTTATTGTCGGCCTGGTCTTCGCGGACGATGACAACCGCTTTTTCCACGTCAGGGTGGTTATCCAGCGCCGCTTCAATCTCGCCCAGCTCGATACGAAAACCGCGAATCTTCACCTGGTGGTCAACACGTCCCAGGCAAGCCACCGTGCCATCCAGCCGGTAACGCCCCAGGTCACCCGTTCGGTACAGTCGGTCTGCCGGGTTGCCAGTGGCCGGGTTGGTGCGGTAGCGTTCCGCCGTCAGGGAATCATCGCCCAGATAGCCGCGTGTGAGGTATGGCGTGCGGATATGGATTTCACCCACCTCGCTTACCCCGGCCAGTCCACCGCTGCTGTTCAGCACCAGGAGCTGCACATCATCAATACCCTGCCCGACCACGATCATCCCGTTATCATCGGCATCGCCCTCCGGCACGACATAATAGCCCATCGCCTGCGGGGTTTCCGTTGTACCGTAGAAGTTCACATAGCGGGTTTGTGGTGCCAACCGCCGTAAGCGCTGGATATCCCGGTTTTTGAGCGCGTCACCCCCAAAAAAGGCGTAGCGCAGTGCCGGCAGAGTCGCGTTTTCGGCGCTGCCAATGATCTGCCCCAGAGACGGCGTCAGGTGCATGACGGTAACACCACTGTCCTTGAGCCAGCCTGTCAAACGGTCAGGAACGAGGATAATAGCCGGGTCGGGAATGCAGAGGGTCGCGCCCAACCACAGCGGCGTGAAAATATCACGCAGCAGCGGGTCATGCGCCAGCCCGGAAAGCATACTGAAGCGATCCGTCTCGGCCAGCCCGAAGTTGCGGGCGTGCCAGGCGACAAAATGCGATACCGGACGCAGTGTCCCGGCGATTCCTTTGGGTGTGCCAGTTGTGCCGGATGTGAACGCGATATAGGCCAGGTCATCCGGCCCGGCCAGCGCCGCAAGCTCATCCGAGGGCAGCCCGGCGAACGGGTTCGCGCCGTCATCCGGGATCGCAGCGGGAAGTTGAACCCGGTATGCTGGTGCGAGGGCATCAAAAGCGTCACGCAGCGTATCCGGCAGCAGTGTCGGGGACATCAGTTCAATGATGCCGCGTGGCCGCCCCGCCTCAAGATATCCGTGTAAGCGTGTCGCCGGGTAATCGGGGTCAAGAATCATAAAGGCTGCCCCTGCCTTCAGCACGCCCAGCATAGCCCATACCAACGCCGCACTGCGCCGGCCATAGATCGCCACCACATCCCCCTGCTCGATACCCGCCGCGCGGAGGCCGTGCGCCAGTTGGTTCGCCCGCGTCTGGAGGTCGGCATACGACCATGAACCAAACGGGTCGGCCAGCGCAATCTGCCGGGGGCTGCGGGCAGCATTGGCCGTGAAGCGTTCGAGGATGCCTTCCGACCACCCACCATCCAGCGGCACAGTCACATCCGGTAGATTTACCGCGTCCAGGCGCAGCGAATATTCCCCGATGGGGCGGTCAGGGTCAGCGACAATCTGTTCCAGCAGCGCTATATACTGCTCCAGGATGTGTGTCATGTGCTCCCGCTGGAAAAGATCGGTGTTGTAAACCAGCAGGAACCCCAGCACATGATCCCTTTCCAGCCCGTATAGCGTCACGTCGAAGTTCGACCCGGTATCTTGTGACTGCACGAGTTCGACCTTCATGCCGGGCATATCCTGCGGAGTTACGTGGAAATTGAGCATGTTGAAGAATACCTGGAACAGCGGGGTATGGCTGGGGCTGCGCCGGGGGTGCAGGTCTTCTATCAATTTCTCAAACGGAATATCCTGGTGATTGTAAGCCGCCAACGCAGTCTCACGAATGCGATCCAGCAATTCGCGAAAAGTGGGATTGCCGGAAAGATCGGTCCGCAGCACCAGATTATTGATGAAGATGCCACATAGTGGCTCAATTTCGGCTCGGGTACGGCCTGAAATCGGTGAGCCTATCGGGACATCTTCGACTCCGCTAAGCCGCCCCAGCAGCAGTGCATAAGCGGACAGCAGCAGCATATAAGGCGTTGCCCTGCTCATCTGGGCAACATGCCGGAGCGCAGCCGATAGCTCCGGGGTCAGGTTACGGTCGAGGTGCCCGCCATGATGGGTTTGAATTGCGGGGCGCGGGAAGTCAGTAGGTAAAGACAGCAGCGGCGGGCTGTCAGCCAACTGCTTCCGCCAGAAAGCCAGCTGCTCTTGCAGGACATTGCTTTGCATAAAGTGCTCCTGCCAGCGGACGAAATCCGTGTATTGCCACGCCAGCGCAGGCAGGTCAGGCTGCTGGTTGTTGACCAGCGCCGTATAAAACACCACCAGTTCCCGGAAAAAGATAGCCATTGACCACCCGTCCATCACGATATGATGAAAGACAATCTGGAACACGTAATGGTCATCTTGCAGGCGCAGCAGCAAACAACGCAGCAGAGACGGCTTGCTCATATCAAACGGCTGCATCGTGTCTTCGGCAATCAGGCGTTCAGCCTCTTTTTCGGGGTCAGCTTCTTCTCTGAGGTCAATGACCGGCATCGTGAAAGACAGCGAGGGATGCACGTTTTGCGCTGGCAAGCCATCTGCGACCGTAAAAGATGTCCGCAAAATAGCCTGGCGGCGGATGATGTGTACCAGGGCCGCCTCTATCGCAGCGACATTCACCGCACCCCTTAGGTGTGCAACGACGGGGAGATGCAAAGCCGTATTCCCCGGCGACATCTGCTCCACCAGCCAGATGCGCTGTTGGTTGAACGAGAGCGGCACAGTATGAATCTGTGTGGCCCTATCGTGCAGCAGGGCGACCACGGCCTCACGATTCTCTTTGAGATACGCACGCATTTCGGGAGTCAGAGCGCCTTTGGGGGCGCGAAAGTGCAGTGCATCGCCTTCAACCCACAGCTCGACGCCCTGCGCTTCCAGTTCAGCCACCGCCTCGTTGAGGATCATAGTTCCCCTTCTTCCCAATCATCGGCAGCAGACATGTCAGCAGTCGCTGGCACTTCAAGCTGCCCCTGCAACTGGTCAACCATTTGCAGGATACTCGGCCCATCCAGGATCGTGGCAACGGTCATACTCAAACCAAGATTCTTATCCAGCCGGTTGCGGATTTCCACCGCCATCAGCGAGTCGATCCCCAGGCTGGTGATCGGAAGAACCACGTCCAGCGAATCCGCCGGCATACCGATCACTGCCGCGATCTGGCGGCGCAGGAAGTCACGCAGCAGGTCGCCACGCTCCTCAACCGGTGCTTGCAGGATACGTTCACGGGTCGATTCGCCTCCAGTCGGTTCGCTGTCCCCGGCTGCGGGAGCTGCTTTCACCAGGTTTCTGAGCAGCGGGAACGCAGCCTGGACGACTTCCGGAGAGTACCAGTAGTGGCGGTCAGCAGGGATCACCGAGACCTGAGCCAGCGACGCACCCATAAGCTGTTCCAGCACCTGCACACCCTGATCAGGCGCGATCATGCGCATCCCCTGGGCCTGCAGGCGTTCCTGCTGCTTCTCGCTGAGTGTGGCTGCCATGCCGACTTCGCTCCACGCACCCCAGTTAATGCTCAGACCGGGCAGACCACGTGCGGTGCGGTAGTGCGCCAGCCCGTCCAGGAAGGCGTTCGCGGCAGCATAATTGCCCTGTCCGGCCGACCCGATCACCGCTGAACCGCTCGAAAACAGAATGAAGAAATCCAGCGGCAACCCGTCGGTCAGCAGGTGCAGATTCCACGCCCCGCTGACTTTGGGCGCAAGGACTTTTTCAAAATTCGCCCATTCCTGCTGTACCAGAGCGCCATCCGCCAGCACCCCGGCAGCATGGATCACACCGCGCAGCGGCGGGAGGTTGTGGGCGATGTCGGCCAGCATCGCGGCGGCCTGGTCATAGTCACTGATGTCAGCCTGGGTTGTAACCACCCGTGCGCCCTCAGCTTCCAGCGCCGTGATAACCGCCTGTGCCTCCGCTGATGGTGCTCGCCGCCCGGCCAGAACCAGGTTACGTGCGCCGGATTCCACCATCCACTCCGCTACCTTCAGCCCCAGGCCACCCAGACCGCCGGTGACAAGATAGGTCGCTTCCGCCTTGAGGCCGGTGAAACCAGGGAGCGCGTTCTGCGTAATCACCAGCTTGCCGATATGCCGCGCCCGCGCCATGAAGCGGAAGGCATCCACCACCGATTCGAGCGGGAATGTCTGAACTGGCGTCGGCACGAGTTCGCCGACTGCGAACCGATCGAACAGCATCCGCATCATATTCGGGATATAGTACGGGTCGGACAGCAGCAGCACGGTCAGGTCGTATACATAATACGAAATGCCGGGGAACTGCGCCTGTACCTGCTCATCCGTCCAGACTCCGCGTTTGCCAATTTCCAGGAAGCAGCCGCCGGGTGCCAGTACCGAAAAACTCTGCGGGATAAAATCGTCCGCCAGCGAGTTGAGGACGATATTTACACCTTCGCCTTTGGTGATCCGCATGATTTCCTCGGCAAAACCCGGCTCACGTGAACTCATGATATGCTGCACGCCGATTGAGCGCAGGTAGGCATGTTTGGCCTCGCTGCCCGCCGTTGCGAAGACTTCCGCGCCCGCCCGCTGCGCCAGTTGAATCGCCGCCAGACCGACACCGCCCGCAGCCGCATGAATCAACACCCGATCACCAGCTTTCATGTGCGCCAGTTCATGCAACCCCTGATACGCCGTCAGGAACACGCTGGGAATAGAGGCGACTTCCGCCAGGGTGAGGTTCGATGGGGCCCGGAATACCAGCGCAGCCGAGGTGACAACATAGCTGTTAAAGGCGTTACCCCCCAGTGCCAGCACCCGATCGCCCACCTGCACACCGGTCACGTCTGGCCCGACACGCACCACAACCCCGGCACATTCCGTGCCGAGCGGGATACCCTCGCCGGGATACATACCCAGCACATTGAGTACATCACGGAAGTTCAGGCCGGTGGCTTGAACGCGAATTTCCACTTCGCCCGGCCCCGGCTTCTGCCGCGCCACTGGCAGCAGTTTCAGGTTTTCCAGCATCCCTTTTTCGGTAACAGTCAGTTGGAATGCCTGTTCGTCATTCGTATCGGGGGCGACACTCGGTTGCAACCGCCCAACATAGCGTTCACCAGCCCGCAGCAGCGCCTGGTCTTCTCCGTCTCCCGCCAGGAAAACCGCTATCATCTGGTAGGCCTGTGCTGTTTCATCCACATCCAGCAGACCGCCCCAGATGCCCGGCAGTTCGCGGGCGATCACGCGCCCCAGCCCCCACAGCGGAATCTGGGCGATGGCGCTGGTTGCGCCATGCCGTGCCGGTTGGGCGTTGCGCGTCACCAGCCACAGCCGGGGCGGCGATTCATGGGCCGACAGCGCCTGCACCAGGTCAAGCGTGCTGTGTAATCCCACCGCCGCGCCGCTATGCAGGTTCGTCGGGGAGGTATCCAGTGTCCACAGGTGAATCACCTGGGTATATTGCTGCTCAAGTACCTGGGCAAAACCCGCCGCGCCATTCACCGAGGTTTCATCGGCAAACAGCACATCACAGGCCGCCCCTGCCGCTTCCAGGTCTGCCGCCAGCGCCGCCCCCAGGCCACCGCGATCCGCCAGGATGAGCCAGCGACCTTCAACTTGCGGTTCACTGGCTTCCACCGGCAGATACTGCCAGCCGACTTCATAGAGCCAGTCTTTATAGTCCGGTTCGACCATACGTTCCAGCACACTCCGGTTAGCACGCCGGATTTGCAGGCCGTCCAGTCCGGCAATCAGTGCGCCGTCGTCGTTATACAGGTACACATCCGCAACACGGGTATCCGGGCTTGTTCGTGGCCGGAAGCGGGCGAGACACCACAGCCCGGCTCCAGCTTCCTGGTAAAACGTCAGCCGGTCAATGCCAATGGGCATATTGATTGAGCTTCTGTCGGCCTCTGTTTTGTCCATCGCCACATCGAGCAGGTGGAAACAGGCATCCAACAGGCCGGGGTAGAGGTGGTAACGGCCTGCTTCACGGGCGAAGGCCGGATCAATTTCGATACGCCCCAACGCTTCTTCACCGCTCCCAGGGCCGCGCCAGGCGGCTTTCAGGTTACGGAAGGTCGGCCCGAAGTTCAGCCCGGCATCATCAAACATCCGGTAGAAATCATCGGCCAGGGCGGGCGTGGTATGGATGGCACGCACTGACGCCAGGGATGGGGCTTCCGTAACGTGGTCGGAGCCAAGTGTCCCCACCGAACCGAGCGCGTGGCGTTTCCACTGTGCGCCCTGATCGAAGCCTGCTCCATTTTCCTGCGGGACGCTGTAAACCTGGAAGCTCGCCTGCCGGCCTTCGCCAGGTGTCAAAATCATCTGGACTTGCTGGCTGCTGCCTTCCCGGAAAAGCAGCGGCTGTTCGATCTCCAGGCCGCGGATGACAACCGGGCTGTAATGGTGCAGACGCCCCACTTCCAGCGCCAGTTCCAGGTAGCCTGTGCCGGGGAAGATGGATAACCCGTAAATCCGGTGGTCATCCAGCATCTGCGACTCTGCGCCGCTGATCGTGCGGGTATAGACGGTTTCCGGGTGCAGCGGCGAACGAATGCCCGTCCCCAGCAGCGGATGGTCGCCCTGATCGCGGGATACACCCCGCCGTCCGTTTCCTTCCGGCCAGTAGCGTTGGCGCTGGAAGGGATAGGTCGGCAATACGACCTTGTGCCGGTGGTAGTCCTTCTCAAAACCAGGCCAGTCCACCTGTGATCCCTGCGTATACAGCATCCCCAGGCTGGTGAGCATCGTTTCCCAGTTATCGCGCTTCTCACGCAGCGAAGCCAGCCAGACCGCCTCGCCCAGGAAGGTTTGCGCCATACTCACCAGGGTCGCATTCGGGCCAATTTCCAGGAAAATCCGGTATCCGGCGTCATACAGGGTTTGCACGCCACTCGCAAAACGTACCGCGCCGCGTGCCTGCTTCAGCCAGTAGTCCGGGCGGGTGAGCGCCTCAGTTTCAAAGCCGCCGCTGACATTAGCCGCCAGCCGCATTTGGGGTCGCTTGAACTGGACGGTTTTCAGCACACGCTCAAAATCAGCCAGCATCGGGTCCATCAGCGGGGAATGAAAAGCGTGGGAAACCTTGAGCCGCCGTGTTTTGACACCGCGCTCCGCAATCGCTGCCATCGCCGCTTCCACCGCCTCCCCTGTGCCGGAAATAACCGTGTTTTCCGGCCCGTTTAGGGTGGCAATCACCACACCGGGGCCAAAGGGCTTAATCCATTCGGCCACGCTGGCCTCGTCGGCCATCACCGCCGCCATCACACCCCCAGCCGGCAGTGCGCCCATCAGGCGTCCGCGTTCGGCAATCAACCGCAGCCCCTCTTCCAGCGAGAAAACACCCGCCAGACAGGCTGCCACAAATTCACCTACACTATGTCCCAGCACGGCGGACGCCGTAATCCCCCACGACTGCCAGAGTTGTGCCAGCGCGTATTCCACCGCGAAGAGCGCCGGTTGCGTATACGCCGTGTTGTTCAGCGTTTCCGCCTGGCTTTCATCACCGAACAGCACCGGCAGCAGCCCGCCGGGCATGTACTGGCTCAGGATCGCATCACACTCATCCAGCGTGGCGCGGAAGGTCGGCTGCGTCTCGTAGAGTTCGCGCCCCATGTTGAGGTACTGCGCCCCCTGTCCGGTGAACAGGAAGGCGATACGAGGCCGTTCCATCTGCACAATGTGATGCAGCAGGCCAGGATCATCTTCGCCGGTTTCATAGGCCCGCAGTTTACGCACTGCCTCTCCCGTCGAATCCGCCGTAAATGCCAGCCGGTAGGGGAAGGCGGATCGCCCGCTGTTGAGCGTATGAGCGACATTCGCCAGGTCGAGAGCAGCGTCCTGCTCCAGGACTGCCGCCAGATCACGGGCGCGTTCCCGCAGGGGTTTCTCGCCGCGTGCCGATAGGGTGAACAGATGGCGCGGGCGTTCGATCTCATTCGCCGGGATTATGGTATCCGGCGCTTCTTCCAGTACAACATGGGCATTCGTGCCGCTGAAGCCAAAGGCGCTCACCCCCGCCAACCGGCGGCTACCCGCAGGCGGATTCCAGGGCGTCGGCTGAGTTGGCACGATAATCGGGAAGTCCGGCCAGGGGATTTGTGGGCTGGGTTCATGAAAATGCAGGTTGGGCGGGAGTTCACCGTGCTGCATCGCCAGCACCGTCTTGATGACCCCGGCAACCCCGGCGGCGGCTTCGGAATGGCCGATGAGGGACTTGACCGACCCCAGCAGCAAGGGATTGTCGGGTGTGCGTCCTTCACCCATCACCGCGCCCAGTGCTTCTACTTCAATCGGATCGCCCAGCGGCGTCCCGGTGCCGTGCGCTTCAATGTAGCTGATCTCATGCGGCTTGACACCGGCATCCGCCAGTGCCGTCCGCAGGACAAGCTGCTGGGCGATCCCATTCGGCGCGGTCAGCCCGGTGCTGCGCCCATCCTGGTTGACCGCCGTGCCGCGAATGACCGCCAGAATCGGATTGCCATCAGCGATTGCGTCGTCCAGTCGCTTCAGCACCAGAATCCCGCAGCCTTCCGCCCGGACAAAACCATCAGCCGAAGCATCAAACACCTTGCAGCGACCATCCGGAGAGAGCATCCCCCACTGATACATAATCGGGAAAGGCTCCGGTGAGAACATGCCATTCACGCCGCCGGTGATAATCAGGTCAGTCTCGCCGCTGCGCAGGCTGCGAACAGCCAGGTGCAGGGCGGTCAGCGATGACGAGCAGGCCGTATCTACTGCCGCGCTGGGGCCTTGTAAACCCAGGGTGAATGACAGCCGCCCGGACGCAACGTTGAAGGATGTGCCGGTTGCGATGTAGGCGTCCATCCGGTCATGTCCGGCGTCCGTGATCGCACTCGAATAGTCATTGGTCGAAATGCCGATAAAGACCCCGGTCTGGCTGCCGCTGAGTTTGTCGGCTGCAATACCCGCCCGTTCCAGCGCTTCCCAGGCCAGTTCCAGCACCAGCCGCTGCTGCGGGTCCATCGTCGTGGCTTCGCGCGGGGTAATTCCAAAAAACTGTGGCTCAAACTCATCGCTCTTTTCAAAAAAGCCACCCTGCCACTTTTCAATCGGGATCGCCGGGTAAATGTCGGCGTCGCGCATAGTCTCTGGCCGCCAGCGCCCTTCGGGGACCGTGCTGACCGCATCTATGCCGTGATACATGTTCTGCCAGTATTCCTCAGGGGAGTTCGCACCACCGGGATAGCGACAGGCCATGCCGACGATGGCGATAGGGGCGCGTTTCGCCGCTTCAGC
This sequence comes from uncultured Chloroflexota bacterium, assembly GCA_937974245.1. Classification (GTDB taxonomy): domain Bacteria; phylum Chloroflexota; class Anaerolineae; order Aggregatilineales; family Phototrophicaceae; genus JACKCG01. The sequence goes on from CALJKV010000034.1 coordinate 24,970, forward strand.
AGCGTCTAACCTGGCTTGCATCTCTTCAAGCGCGACGAGGGCATTTTTGAGTAGGGCTTTTCGTTCGTTGTCCACTGCCATTATGCTGTCCTTCGTATCCAAACATTGCGTTAGGTTAGGGGCTGTTTCAAATTTACTTCGCCTCGCTCTCACCCCCAATCCCTCCTATTCAGGGCAAGGGTCTAAAAAACACCTTCTCCCTGAGAGAGAAGGGGGCGAGGGGCATACTATGCTCCTTAATTATGCAGCGATGCACCTTAAAAAAACGGACTGATGCAATTCCGCTTTTCATCAGTGTAAACCACGCGGCCTAACATAGGCCAAACGTCATTCACGATAAAGCGCCTTGCTGGCCGCATCAAAAACCAGGGAAACAAGGCGGGTATCAGGACGTAAAATTCTCTCAGGCAATCAGGCCGGTTCACGGGCAGCAGCGGCCCGTTGACGATATACATAGGCGAACTGATAAAGTGTGATGCCGCAGATAACCGCCACCCCCACTATTGTACGGATGCCGGGGAGTATGCCAAATAGGATCAGGTTGAGCAGCAGCGTCCATAGGGCTTCGCTGTAAGCAAACGATGCCACGATAGGCAGTGGCACCAGTTCACCGGAACGCGCCAGCGCATACAGTCCCAACGCGCCGACCAAACCGATAATCACCATCCCAACCAGGCTGGTGAACGACGGCGGCGTCCACACAAAGGGCATGACAAAACTCAGTGGAATAAACACCCACAGCGCCGTGTGAAACAGGCTGGTGAACGGGTGATCTTCACGCAGAATCCGCGATAACGTGAGATGCAGGCTCAAACAGGCACCCATGCCAACCGCAAACAGGGAAGCCAGTGACAAAGCCCCGCTATCAATACGAAATATCAGCAGCATCGCGCCAAAGCCCAGGCCACCGATTACCCAGAACAGCCTGCCTACCGGCTCGCGCAGCACCAGCACCGAGAACCCCAGCGCGATCAACGGTGACAGCCAGTACACCGACCAGACATCGTTCGCCGGCATCGCAGTGACGGCCATAATAAAAAAGAGTGGCATCCCCAGCATCGTCAACGAACGGGTGATCTGCAGCGGCAGCCGCGACGTGCGTACCAGTCGCGTTTTATAGCGCGGCCCCAGCACCACCACCATGAAAAGCAGATGCACCGCATACCGTATCCATACCAGCTGATAGGTAGACACATCACGAACCAACTGCCTTCCGGTCAATTCAACCACCGAAAAACAGATCGCTGAAAGAATCATATAAAAGATTGCTTGCAGCGCACTATCACGCTTTACATTCAACGTTTTTAGGCGTATCACCGATTCCATCATAAGCTTCTCATTCTGTTTGGATAGACGCTGTTTTCAATTATACGCTCTATGCGAAATACGATAGGGCAAATCATTCCCCGTAAAGAGTCTTGAGTTCTCAGTTGTCGGTCATCAGTTTTCAGGGAAAGTCCGGGTCTGATTGATGGCCGGTGATTGACCGAACAAAGCGGATGGTGAAGGGCGGAATGCGATTCGTTTTCAGGGTTTATGCTGATAACTGGCTACTGAAAACTGGCCGCTCTTCGTGGACTGCTTCCCTTTTCTCGTATCCTGATTTCATATCAGATGTATTATACTCCTCATGGCAATCAACATCTGATGCGAAACGTATCCCGGCCTCGTTACTTTTTTGCATTGAATCCGGAAAGCCCAGGCCAATTCCTGAGAATTTACCCAGAGCAGCGCCACTCCTGAAAACGTTAAGTGTTGTTTAAAGTACCATTTTGGATTTTAAAGGTATAGTGAAGCGTAGCCAGTCAATATTGGTTACAACTTCTATGAGGGATTTGAACGCATGATGCCGGATCAACCGATACAACTTATGCTGGTCATTGTCATGAGCTACCTGTTTGGCTCATTTCCAACGGCGTATCTCATCGCCCGCCGCCGCAATCTGAATATCTTTACGGTGGGCAGCGGCAATATGGGTGCGACGAATGTGATCCGGGCGATGGGCTTGTGGTGGGGTCTGGCCGTCTGGGCGATAGATAGCGGCAAAGGCATTCTGGCAATTGGCATCGCCACATTGATTATGCCCGATAATAAAGCGGCGGCTACCGTCATCGCGGCGCTGGTTGCCATCGTCGGCCATAACTGGTCGCTGTTCGCCACCCTGATTACCGGCACGATACGCGGCGGCAAGGGCGCGGCTATCGCCTTCGGCACCCTGATCGTGATCGTCCCCATCCAGGTCATCCTGGGGATGCTGGCGCTCGGTGGGGTGATTATCCTGCTCACCCGCTATGTCTCGCTGGGGGTGCTGGCGATGTTTGCGCTGGCGACCTTCTGGACACTGATTCTCATCGGGCAGCACCAACTCCCCAATGAGTATTCGGCCTACTCCCTCATCATGGCCGCTCTGATCCTCTACCGTTTCCGCGAGAATATCCACCGCCTGCTGACCGGCACCGAGCGCCGCCTGGGTGAATCGTCCGCATAAACCCCATCAACTGACATTCAGGCGCTCAGAAGCGCACGATGACCTTGCCCTGGCTCTGGCCGCTGTGCAGGTAGGCGACGGCATCAGCCACCGACTCGACCCCGCGAAATTCGGTGGGGTCTACTGCTACCTGGAGACTCCCGCTTTGGTAGAGTTCCAGCAGCCGCGAGAGATGTTCCGGCACTTGCTTGAAGTAGTGCGGGAGGAACATGCTGCGCACCGACGCCGACTTGCCCAGCAGCTTGAAGTACAGGCGCGGCGCGGTCACGGCTTCCGGCGTCGAAAGATACTCGCTGATATAGCCGATAAGCACCAGCCGCCCGTGTATCGCCAGGTTATCCACGCAGACATCGAACATCTCACGGCCCACTGATTCATAAATCAGATTAATGCCACGTGGGTATTCGGCCCGCAGCACCTCGGCCACGTTTTCCTTACGGTAGTTAATCACTCTATCGCAACCCAGCGAACGCAGCAGATCGGCCTTGTCGTCGCTGCCGCACGTGCCGATGACGTGATTCCCCTGGAGCTTCGCCAGTTGGACGGCGAACTGCCCGGTGCCGCCCGCCGCCGCCGTCACCATCACGGTTTCCTCGTTTTTCATCTCGCCGGTTCCATGCAGCCCGATAGAGGCGGTGGCGCCGCTGAGCGCCATACTGAGGATTTCCGGCGTGGCTTCCGGGACAGCGATAGCGCGATAGGCGCGGATCGTCCCATATTCCCGGTAGCCGCTGCCAATCATATTGGTCAGCACCGCGTCCCCGGCTTTGAACTCCGTGACCTCGCTCCCCACCGCGACGACCTCGCCCACCGCTTCCGCGCCCAGGTCAATCGGGGGTTTCGCGTTGGGTGTGTAGCCGCCCGCGCTGATATTCACATCGGTGGCGTTCACCCCGGCGTAGTGGTTACGCACCAGAATCTCGTTCGCCCCCGGTTCGGGCATCGGAACTTCGACGATTTCCACCGCGTCACGGAACTGGTTAGTAAAACGAGCGGCGACAAGTTTCCTGTAGGTTTTGGGCAGCATGGCATGTCCTCTGGTCTAATTGCTGTGTCCGGTAAATCAATTCAGTAACCAAGCAGGGGATTCATACGGACGGCAAAAATGCCGTCCCTACGCCTGTTCTTGCGAAACTTGCCGGACACAGCACTCATGTGGGTTATCAAAAGTAATCCAACGAACAGAGCTGATTCAACTCGGCTCACGGCTCAGTACCGCCTGTGCTTTTCACTCAGCACGCGGCACTCAGTACTACTGTTCTCTGCGTTTTCAATGGCTGGCTTCAGATTGCCGGGAATCCACGTAACGGGCAACTGTCTGGATTAACACGTCATATTGGGTATGGGTGCGGTTTGTCAGGGCGATCACCCCGGTGAACCCTTCACCGACGAACAGGCCGGTCAGCCGGTAACGGGCTGGTAGCCCTGGAATCACCAGCATTTTCCCCTCTGCCGGGCGATACTTGCGCCGCCCCGTCATCGCCTTACGTCCGATCTCGGCATCCGGCACCGGCAGCAGCGGGTAATCACTGAAGGCGCGTACCGCGTCCCAGGGGACGGTGTGCTCCCGCCCAAACAGCGGGTGAATTGTGAGTCCCTGTTGGCTCACAGTGAGGGACGGAGTCGCCACCAGCAGCAGCCCGATGAACGGGGTCAGCGCCAGCGTCATCAGCCCGGAAGCCACCAGGAAGCCCGGCCCGCCCAGCAACGCCAGGACGATTTGCGCCAGCGCCGCCAGCAGCAGCACCGCCAGTAGTGCCGCCGCGCCATACTGGGTGATGCGATTGAGAGTCGGGTGAGGGTGGGTGTGCGTAGATGCCATACCGCAGATTATAGCCGACGGTATAACGTTTGCCATGCTTCAATGGACTTTGAACCAGCCAGAACCGCACCAATACGGGACTATCTCTTCCCTACATCCGAACCGTTTCAGCCGGTTTGGAACACCTTGCCGGGTATTTACGGGCTTTAAGAAAATAATCGGTTGTTGCTGCCTATTTTTGCGGATATGCCTCTGATCTTTTCACCCTCTCCTGACCCTTCCTTCGGTCGCCGCCAGCGGGAGCAAAACATACAGCGCAGAATCAGCTCCCGCCCCGCTGGCGGGGAGGGTTGGGGAGGGGTCATTTTACCGTCCCCTCGAAGGAGGGCTTTCACTGCACGACACAAGTCATACGGGGAGGAGGGAGCGGGGGAGGCAGAAGA
>CALJKV010000035.1 GCA_937974245.1 uncultured Chloroflexota bacterium
GGAAGATGCGGGCGAATTTGTTCGGGTAGTAATATCCGCTTTTCTCAGGTGGCATTTACCTGATCCTCCAATGAGTGAGTGAAAATAACCACGAAATGAGTATTGCAGTGTCTTAAACAGGCATCTTGCCCCCAAGACGCTTCCCGTTATTTTAGCATGTTCAAGCCCTTGCCGTCAGTATTGTGACGTGAGAAGTGGTGCTATCTCGCCAAAACAATGAGTGACGGGGGTGTTTTCTCTGTGACAGGCAGTCTCCCTTGCATACTCCAGGGGCCAGTCCACGTAATTTCCACATCAACCACTTTGCCGCGCCAGTCGGCACTGTCCTGGAAGAAGACCAGTTTGTTCTGGGGCGTGCGTCCGCGCCATTTACCTTTATGAAAATCCTCTACAAGTATCGGGATTGTCTGCCCCAGGTAGCGCTGGTTAATTGCGCTCACAACTTCCGCCTGTAAATCGTCCAGTATCTGGTGGCGGCGTTTCTTTTCCTCTTCCGGCACATCATCTGGCATCGTTCTATCGCTCAGGGTATTAGGACGCGGGCTATAACGCGCCAGGTGCGCCTTATCCAGCTTGAGTTCCGCCAGCAGGTCAACCGTCCCCTGGAACTGTGCCTCGGTTTCCCCTGGGAAACCAACAATAATATCAGTATGGATAGCGACATCCGGGATGCGGTTGCGGATATTCGTAATCAGACGCCGGTAGTCATCGGTGGTATAACCGCGTTTCATCCGCCGCAGTACCTCGTCGTCCCCGGCTTGCGCCGGCACTTCAATGTGTGGCATCACCCGGGGGAGTTCCGCGACAGTATCGAGCAGTTTGTCAGTCATCCAGTTGGGGTGGCTGGTGAGGAAGCGAATCCGCTCCAACCCGGTTTCTTCGGCAATCTCATGCACCGTCCGCAGTAAGTCGGCCAGATCTGGCCCGTCGGGGATGTCCTTGCCGTAGCGGTCTACGATCTGGCCGAGCAGGGTGATTTCGCGCACACCTTGCAGTGCCAGGCTGCGCACATGGGTGACAATTTCGCCGACACTCCGGCTGCGTTCGATGCCCCGGCGAAAGGGGATGATGCAAAATGCGCAAGCATGGGAACAACCATAGACTACCGGTACGTGTGCAGCGATAAGCGTGCCCATTTCATGGTCGGGCAGAATTAACGTGCCATCCTGGATCGCCTCGCGCTGCTGGCGCGTGATGGCTTCCCGTTCCAGCGCGGCAGTTTCGGCACTGCGATCCAGCAGGAAATCAACCATCGGTGTGGGTTCGCTGGGCGGCATAAACACATCCACGTGCGGCAGTTTTTTTCGCAGTGCCAGCGGGTCACGCACACCCACCAGACAGCCCATCACGCCAATTATTTTATCCGGCTGCTGCTGCTTGAGTGCCTGGAGTTCGAGCAAGCGCCCGTAAGCCTTGTCTTCCGCTGACTGTCGTACGACGCACGTATTGATGACGAAGATATCGGCCTCGTCGGGTTGCAGCGCGGCCTGATGTCCTAGCCGTTCCAATTCGGATGCCAATCGCTGCGAGTCGCTGACATTCATCTGACATCCGAGCGTCCAAATGTGATATTTCATATGTTTACCGTTAAAAGTTAGGTTGGTTTCATTGTAGCCAAACCAGCTAAGTGCGTCAATGTGCCATTAGCCGCCCCATGCTGGTGAAGGTTACAGCAAACAAAGGGGACAGAGTCCCCTTCTTTTCGGCCCAAGCTCATGTGTTACTAGCCCCCACAGGTAACGTTTTGCCCCAGTGCCCGCAGAATATCCGGCAACAAGGGGACGCTGTTGTACAGGCACATCGCGTCAATCACAAGGGCGCTGCCGATGGTACACAGACAACACAGGGTCGTGATACCGGCACAACCGATTGCAACCCACCGCATCGTGTTGCGTGGTTCTTCCTCGCGGGCTGCATACGGATCATAATCGTAACCCATATCGGCCTGGGATTGCGGCGGGGTCGGCGCGTATTCAAAGGGAGATGGTGTGGCAGATGGGTACTGTTCGCGTGGCTGCGGTTGCCCGTAGGGCTGCTGCGGTGCCGGGCTGACGGCAGTCGGCGGTTCCGCGCTGCCTGGGCCGGGGGCCGGCGTGCTGGTTGGTTGCGAGCGTACCAGTTCATAGCCGAGTGTGACCGTCTCGCCCAGCCCGATCATGTCTCCATTTGCCAGCGGCTTGGCGCCTGTTAAGCGCTGTCCGTTCACAAAAGTGCTGTTGGTGGATCCCAGGTCTTCCAGCGTGAAGCCCCCCGCGCCACGTGTAAAGCGCATGTGATGGCGGCTCACTTCCGGGTCATTAATCACAATGTCATTGGTAATATCGCGGCCAATAGTAATGATGTCTTTGTTTAAGTCGTAGGTCTGATTGGGCTGTGGACCCCGCCGGACGACCAGCCGAAACCTGTCGTTACCCTGCATAATAGGCGTCCCTCCTAAAAGTGGTGGCATAATCACATCAATATAACAATGGCTAAAGTGTAGCGATAAGCGTCGAACACGTCAACTTGCCGATCTGGAAATACCCAGGCCGGAGGCAGATCGTTGGTATTCTATCAGAATGCGCATCGCTCCGGGTTACTGCTAGCCGGTAGTGAGCTGGATGAGTACCTGGTTACGCAGCTTTTCCGGGTCAATTCCGGTCTGGTGCAGCAGCGCAATGCCCATACCGTCCTGTGACAGGGTGAGCAGCAGATGCTCGGTGCCTGTGTAGTGGCTGCCCAGGCGCTCCGCCTGGTCAAGTGCTTTACCCAGGATGATCTCTACGCTGACCAGGGCTACCGGGTCATGGTGATCTAGCAAGCGCCGAAGCTGTGTTTCGTCTAGCCCATATTCGCGCAACAGGGAAGAGGTCGGACTCCGGGTTTCTTGAAGCATGACCAATAGCAGATGACCGATTCCAACCGCCTGATGGTCGTGTTGTACCGCCAGCATTTCCGCCCCGGTAATCACCCGGCGCGAGAGTTCACTCAGGCGGGCATTGCGTTTGGCGATTTGCAGGTCGAATTCCCGTGCCCCGCCGCTTAATGCCTGGCGCACATGGCGGCGCACGACTTCCGGCGCGACATTCAGCAGACGCAGCAGCACACTGGCGTTACCTACATTTGTGCGCGTCATGCCCAGTAAAAGATGCTCCGTGCCGACATAATGATGCCCCAGCCAGGCCGATTCATCGGCGGCCAGCGCGAGGGCGGTGTTAAGCGTGTCGGCATTGATGATCGTCTCTGGGGGTGCTTCCCGTGCTGGTGCCAGCGTCTGTAAATGGAACTCTGCGGCAGGGATTTCCAGCGCCAACTCATGCAACACCTGGCAGCCGATGCTGCCCTGCGTCATCAGCACACCCACCAACACGTGGCCGGTATCCATAAACGGGTGATGCATCCGCCGTGCCAATAGGTGCGCATGAGTCAACGCCCGGCGGGCATGGTGACTGTAACGGTTATAACTGGGGATCAGACGGTTCACACAAACGACCCATCACGGCATTGGACGCTTCTACGACCATTATAGTCCGGCAGTTCTCTCTGCCGCAAACCGGTGTTTATGGGCGCTATCCTGCTGGGCGGAATACCACCCGGTACAGGATCACCGCTTCTTCGCCGCTGGTTGTCGTGCAGGCACGGGCGACTAGCTGCTGTGACGGGTCGGAGCGTCCCGGCAGTTCAATCGTATAACCTTTGTCGGCTTCCATCTGGAAATCGGCATACGCCGGGCCGCGCTCCGGTTTCAAGCCCGTAAAGAAGCGGTCTTCACCTTCATTCCAGCGCACCCGAACCTCGATTCCGGGAACGCCTTCCCCATTGAAATCCTGCACAAACACTTCGATCAGACCGGAAAGTGCGGCGCTGCAATCGGTGGTGACATTCACCAGGGTAAAATCGCGTTGCGGCGGTGAAGTTGGCACAATATTCGCGCTGCGGGTGGATGTAGCCGCGGCTGCACCGGGCGGCGTGGGCGTTTTACTAGCAGGTGGCAGCGGAGTGGGGGTTGGCAGGTCAATCTGCACGATGTTCGGGTTGTCAGTGCTAACCGGGATGAGGTTATCGGCACAGCCGCTGCGTCCCTGAAGCTGGTAGAAAGTCATCATGGCGCGAATCGCATTCAGGCCGCTGCTGCTGTCCACATAGCCGGTTGTCGCCAGATTACAAGCGGCGTCTGCCAGCGCTTGAATTGGATCGCTGTTGGCGTTCTTATTGATGACAAGCAGACGTTGAATCGCCCGGTCGAGATTTCCGTCGGCAGCGTAATCGAGCGCGATGGCGACCATGTAATTTTCACGGTCAGCCTTACTCAACTGCCAGGGTTCGGTATTGTATTCGATTTGCGGGTCAACTGCCCAGGCATAATAAAGGCCACCGCCTATGCCAATCAGCAGCCCCAACAACAGGCCAATCCATGAAAACGGGCGGCGCGGACGGCGGTATTTGCTGCGGCTGCCGGGCGAGAGATTGCCGCCCGTATCATAAGCACCCATCAACTGCCTCCCGGCACTGTTACACGACGATAGGGATCCATGATGGGTGTCAGCCGTCCCATTGCCTCGGCCAGCGCCACCAGCTTGCGAATGTCATCCACATTGCGTGAGTCACTGATGAATTTTTCCACCGTTTCCTGCACCAGTGCCGGGATATTGGTCGTCCCCAGAATTTGTAGCCGTTCGACTGCGCCACCCAGGTCGCCATCCATCAGATACCCGCCGCTGACCATGACGATGTATTCATCCTGGTAGCGTTCCGCCAGACTGCTGGCCGGGCTGTTGACGAACTCCACCGGGGCCTGAACCCAGCCCACATACAGGCCGATGCCCGCCCCAATCGTCAGACCAATCACGAGAGAAAAGAGAAACCGCAGCATAACGTCCTATCATTCTAAACTCGTTGAAAGTTGAAGGCTAAACATGCTGAGTGAAAAATCCTTGCCACCTCTCCACTTTCCACCCTGCACTTTTATTCATATTGCGAGACTGAGTACTAATACCTTATTTTAGCCCATCCATCTCTTTACGCACGGTTTCATACAAGATGTCCGCCCGCAGTTGACCGAGTGAGTAGCATACCCCGCCCATGCGCTCCGCCAGTTTAGTCGCCAATCCCTGGTCAAAGGCCACATGCTCCATATTAATCGTCACCGTTTTGATCTGATCGTCCTTAATCATCTCGGCGATGCGGTTGGCCTCTTCCTGTGGCGACAGATTGCCCATCGAGACGTTGCCCGCGCCGTCAGTCAGCAGGATCATCAGCGGCAGGATATCCGGGTGCAGTGCCTTCTCGCGCTTGATGGTCTCGAAGGCCAGCAGCAGTCCGGCAGAAAGCGGGGTTTTACCACCAACCGGAATGTCCGCCAGCGCCTTTTTCGCCAACAAAACCGAGTTGGTGGGGGGCAGCACGATACTGGCACGGTCTTTCTGGAAGACGACCAACCCCACCCGATCGCGGCGCTGGTAGGCATCCGTCAGCAGCGACATGATCGCGCCTTTAGTCGCCTGCATCCGCTCGGAAACCGCCATACTCCACGAAGCATCCACCACGAACAGAATCAGGTTGGCCGCCCGGCGCACCCGGATTTTTCGCTGCAAGTCCTTTTTGATGAGCGCATAGGCCATGCCGCTCTCATCAAGTTGTTGCTGGCGTTGAATCTGGTAGGGGGCAGCCGCCCGCAGGGTAGCGTCAAACGCGATGTCCGTCGGGTTGTCGCCGGCAGGACGAGCCTGAATATAGCGCCCACGTTTGCGGTCTGTGCGCGTTCGTGAACGCCGTCCCGCGTGTTGGCGGGTAAGTTTGTCGAGCGCGGTTTGGAGTTTGCGCGGGGAGAATTGTGCGCCGGTTTCGACCTTTTTGCCGCCTTCCCACCAATACGAATCCTGTTTGTCGAATACGTTCTGGGGGGTCGGGTCGGTCTGGCCGAAGTCCGGCGCTTCTTTTTCGGTGCTGTCTGTCGCTACCGATTCACTTTTTTTTTGACAGGCGTTTCTTCGTCGCTCTCGGCAGAGTCGGTGATCTCATCCCCTTCACCCCATTCGGAAGTGACCTGTTCGATCTGCTCTTCCAGTGAAGCCATGCTCATCTGCGCGTCAGCGAATGGCCCGCGTTTGAGCCGGTGGGGGAGTGCCAGCTCGGTTGCGATCAAAATGTCGTGGTGCTCAATGCTTAGACGGCCTTCAAAAGCCGCATGAGCGCGTGCCGTTTTCAAAATCACGAGGTCGGCGCGGTGACCGTCAATATGCAGGTTGCTGGTGATGGCGGCAATCGTGAAGAGATCACGGCGGCTGTACTGCACGTCGTCCACGATCTCGCGGGCGGCTGCAATCCGATTCGATAGGGATTGTTCTTCACTAGCCCAATCCTGGCGGAATTTCTCCGGGTTGCTTTCATAAGCGATGTGCCGTTCCAGAATTTCCATGCGTTCGCCCGCATCGGCAATACCACGCACTTCCACCGAAAGCGCGAAACGATCCAGAAGCTGTGGGCGCAAGTCGCCTTCTTCCGGGTTCATAGTCCCCACCAGGATAAACCGCGCCGGATGCGCGAAGCTGATACCCTCGCGCTCGACCACGTTAATGCCCATCGCCGCCGAGTCGAGCAGCAAGTCTACCACATGGTCATCCAGCAGATTTACTTCATCCACATACAGGATGCCACGATTTGCCATCGCCAGCACACCAGGATCGAAGTGGCGTTCGCCCTTCTGGATGGCTTTTTCGATGTCCAGCGTGCCGACCACACGATCTTCAGTGGCGCTCACCGGCAGGTCAACAAAGCGGGTCTTGCGCCGTTCCACCGGCGGGGGTGCGCCATCACTGTAGCGCTCCCGCGTGATGTCCGACCAGGTATCCGGGTGTGCCGGGTCATCACCAAAGGGGGAGTCAGCCACCACATCAATTTCAGGGAGCAGCGCCGCCAATGCTCGTGCCGCCGTAGATTTACCCGTACCGCGCTCCCCACGAATCAGCACTCCGCCGATTCGCATATCAATCGCGTTCAAGACCAGGGCACGTTTCATTCTGTCCTGACCGACTATGGCTGTGAAGGGATATACTGCTGGTCGTCTTGCCATAATATTCTCGTTTGCTCAACCCGATAACTCAATTGGATTATACATAAGCGACACAACAGGTCAATTGCCAGAGTGACCCATCAGAGCATAGACCTGGGCACCATCCGCATCAAATACCAATTCCAGGTAAGGTGCATCGGCGACGCTGGACTGCATATTAATCAGCTCAGTAAACGGCGCTCGCCAGCGAAACATCGTTTTGATGCTATCCGGGTTGGAGACGACCTGTGGCACGATGACATAGTCTACCCCGGCTTCTCGCAGGAGGTCAGCATTGGCCGGGTCTACCGGATTTTCCCAGAATGCACGCAGTTGCTCCTGCTCGGCCAGGCTGTCCGCGTCACCCCGGAAGAAGGGCTGCCAGCGGTAATAGACACTGTCGCGTTCGCTGACCACCGGCACCCAATCGCCTTCCTGTGGGCCGGGGAAGTTCAGCACGCGAGCATCTGGTGGGGTATTCTGTTTGAGCCAGGTCATGGCGCTGACATCGGCATGAGATGAGAATGCGCCAAAGAAGCCCACCTTGTCTTTGCTGAAGGTCAGTATCTCCTGATTAAATATCAGCCCCAGGAGCACGACTACGCCCAGCATCCCGATAATCGCATAGGATTGGCGATACAGCCGCTCCCCAAGACGTGACTCGCCAAAGCGATCCCAGAGCCACAACAAACCGACCCCACCCAGAATCGAGAACGGGATAATCGGGCCGTGCCAGGCGATGCTGAATGGGTAGTCGTAGCGCAGCGCTGGTTCGATGATGCTGGGTATCAGGGCTTCCAGGATTCCGAGCGTGGAAAACTCCAGCACAAACACGAGCCAGCCAACTGCCAGAATGCTTGGCTGTTCCCGCCTCCGCAGCCCGAAAAATGCTCCCAGGATGGCAACTGGCACAATCCAGACCCCGTTATAGAGAATCATAACCCGCCAGTAATTTGGATCACGGGTGAAGGGAGAAACGATGTCCGCCCCCAACAGGTCGCGGATGTTGAGCAGCCAGGGCAGGATACCCGCCAGCGCCACCAGTGGCACACCGGCTGCCAACACGAGCCAGCGGCGCAGCGTAGGGCGTGGTTGGCCGAACCACATCGTCGCTAACCAGGGGACATAGCCCAGCGCCAGGATAATTGTGGTATCGGGGTGGGCCAGGGCGACAGAGCCGAGCATCAACCCGGCTGCGAGGGCGTCCGGCCAGTGGCCGTCTCGTAGGAAGCGCAGCGCGAAGATCAGAAAAGCCATCGCAAAAACCAGCCCCAGCAGCGTCGTATAGTGTGAGTCCATGTATGCGGTGAACAGGCCGACCCCGGCGAACATCGCTATCGCCATTGCTCGCCCCAGCCGTTTATCCCGGTATTCTGCGCCAAAGTCATAAGCCAACCACACCAGGAGGATACTCAGCACCGCGCCAACGGCCATCTGGACATGGTGCAGTCCCTGGCCGAGTTGCTGGCTGAGGTAAGCGGTTATCAGCGTGAAGCTGGGCGCATAGAGGTAGCTGATTTCCGGGTGGAAGGGTGCAAGGGTCTTAAAGTCACCGCCGAGCCGTGCCAACAGCCCCAGGTAGCCGAATCCTTGCGCGTCAGTATCCAGCGGCACGGGCAGCACCAGTACAGGGACGACGAATACCAGCGCGACCAGACCGAAGAACAGCAGGTCACGCGGGCCAGGCCACCCTTGATTGGCGTCTTCCAGGGTCTCCCCGCGCGATTCGGCCCGCATTTGCCCGTAAGAAAGCGTACCGCCCAGGAATATCGTGGTCACCAGAGCGAACAGCAGGTAGTCAATCACCAGGGTGTTCCAGCCGAACAGCATTGCCCAGAATATGCCACCACCCATGATGACGCCTAACGAGAGCGCCCCCATGAGGCCGATGCGTGGATGGTGCGTTTCCCAGGCTGGGGCGAGCATCCCGCCGGCGCCCAGGATGATGGTCGCAAACACAAACACTACAAATAACGGCATGTCGATCCTATCGTGATAAAAGGGACAAACAGGCGCAAGTATAGCCTGTGAGCAGGGTACGTGCTATGGGGAAACGGAGGTCTTTAGGGTTGTTTTTGCCGGACCCACTGCACATCATATTGCGCGAACGCCTGGACAAGAATATCCGTGAGGGAGTCGGCGTCGCGCTGCGCCGTATACTGCTCTTGCGTTGCCTGAGAAGCCATTTGAAAAGTCAATTTGCTGCCTGAAGTCGTACTAAACGGCG
>CALJKV010000036.1 GCA_937974245.1 uncultured Chloroflexota bacterium
ACCATACGTTTGGCGCAAGGTCTTTGTATAGTTATTTATCGGATGAAGCACTAAGTGCTTCATCCGGCAAGTTTCTAAAGAACGGGTGTAGGGACGCCATTCCTGGTGTCCGCCGGACAGGCAGAAGCCTGTCCCTACGAATATCCTGTTTTCTTGCTTGATTTATTTACCGGATGCAGCACTTAGGCGACGTTTCGCGCCCCGTTGGGGCTACCAGATGTACCTCCACTTGAACCGCCGCTGTTGAAGCGGTTTTTCATTTCCTCTCCCATCTCATCTTCATACAGTGCCGCTCGCAGAACCAGAAACGGCTCTGCCCAACTCTTGACTTTGAAATCAGCAATTCGTTTTTCATCAAGATCATAGACAATTTCATCAAACCGATTGTGTGCCAGTAGCTTCCGGTCTTCGCCAGTTGCCACATTCCAGAACTCCTGTAACCGCCGCATCATCTGCATACACGTCGTGAGTTCCAGCGTGAGTTTCTTCTTATCGGTTGTCCGGGCTTCCCAATACGAGATTTGACGCTCATGGTGGTCTTTCTGGCGATAGTAGTCATCGGCATCTATCTCACCGTTCTGGAAAAGAATGAGATTGTTCTTAATGGCTCGACTGTGCTTGCTAATGGCTATTCCTTTTGTGCTTCAAGGTTCGCCTTATCCTCATCGGCCAAACTTCCGAAACCTGCTTCTACGGCTAGTTCAGCCATCAACTGAATAGCATGGTGATCGACTTGCAGCGTATTCACCAACCGGCTGAAGTCCTGTTCAACCTCTTCGGCCAGAACCGATTGACTGCGACAGCTACAACGCCGTTTTTCCGAATGGCGATAACGCAAAGCCTGATCCTTCTTCCGATGTCCGATCAGGCGCGAGCGAAGTTTGGGTACGTCTTCGCGAGGGGCATCTTCCAAACACTGAGCGCAGAAAAATAAGTCGGCCAGTGGGACTATGTGGACGACATGGATCATCCCTGAAGGGCGCCGCGGCACACTCCGCAAGCTCCAGACATGCACCGAAGGTTGCAGCAGTGACCTTACTGCTTGGATAGAAATTGATTGAGCAAACTGGTGACCCTTGGGCTGGTCACACTGGCGACGACACCATCAGGCTCATACACAAGAAGCTCACTGTTGGCGACGCCTATGCCTTTCTGAACCTAAAACCGCGGCTGTGGCATAAAAAGAATAGAGACAGTCGCTGGTTATGGGCTGCCTCTATTCTATTATAACGCTCGGAAGTTAAGCATTGTGAAAGTATGTATCCCAGCCGAAATACGTGGTAAAGGCTTCATTGATCACGTTCGCCGTGTAAGCGTTGGTCATGGCCGCATGATGTTCAAAACCGTTCTTGCACACGTAGTGCATTAACTTCTGTAGTTCTGGCACTCGTACGACTGCACGACTGCCGTGGGTTTCGGCTGGATCATCCAAGAATTCGCCATCTCCGACGTAGGCCTTAATCAATCCATGATAATCATCGGTAGTGATGCGTGCATAGCTAAACGGCCCAGCTGGTGTTTTGCCTTCGACCGCGCCATATGTATTCTCGATACCAAGAGTCGCCCCTAAGATCGCCGCAGTATGCATCCGGGGCTGATCACCTAAGAAGCTTTTTGCCCAGTTGCCACAATGGAACAAGATACATTTGTTGGGATCGTCACCATAATTGTTATTCCAGTCCACCAGAGCGCTTGGTGTTAGATATGCCAGTTGGAGTGCATACATGGACGTGACACCAGTTACATCGACTTCACAGGCACTTGGCATAAGCGACTCGCTCATCATACTCATGATCGTGCAGACATTGACGCCATAATTGGCCTGTAGCGATGTCCAACACTGAATAGCTGAGGCAGTAATGTCGTAAGCACGCATCCATTCGTCAATAACTACAGCCAGTTTTGCCTGCTTGACCACCGCCGCTGAAGGCACCTGATCGGTACGGATGTATGCACCAATACGCTGCAAGCTCTCCACCACACGAGCATCGTCATCACCGATTTTGCCTGCACGCCCGAAGACTTCTGAGAGGTCCAGCGTGCTGACGCTGATGCCGAACGCTTGCAGCAGTTTCTCACTATAACGGGTAGTATTAAAGGCGCTTGGGCGTGCGCCAATCGCTCCTAGTCGGGCGCTACGCAGGTATTTTACGACACGACAAACACCCATGAAATCGGTCAAGTCTTGCTTGAATGAGACAGTCTTTGGGTGAACAGTGTGCAACCGGGTGAGGGTGTAGGGAATCCTGTACTGATAAAGATTGTTGCAAACAGAGATTTTGCCACAGAAGGAGTCGCGCCGTCGCTCGAAGTTGAGCTTGTCGACTTCATCCGGATATGCCTGAATGAGCACAGGAACGTGTAGACCCGAGAGCTTAATCGTATCAGCGACACCCTTCTCATCGCCGAAATTTGGGAGCGTTACGAGGATGCCGTCAATCCTGTCGGCATTACGCTTAAATAGTTCGGCGCAGTGCTTGGCGTGCTCCCAGGTTTCAACAGCACCCAGTTTAGTTGTCTCTTCGTCGAGGATAACCGCGTCGATCCCCAGCTCCTCTAGGACTTCAAGGATGTCCTGTCGTCCTTCAGCAATCAAGCGGTCGGGGAAAAACTCGCGGTTACCCACGATTACACCAAGTGTCATTTTTGAATAGTCCATAATCGAATCCTTATTATGTCATCTACAGGTCTCGCTGCACTGTAGTGAGCCAGACTTGATACCATGATTCTTCTAATGACCAATGTGCTTCAATTTCGCGGCGGCAGAGTTGCGGGTCAAAGCTTCCAAGATGGACGAAGTGTTTGCATCACTTCACACCTTACGGGCTCTGACGACCTACAGACTCTTGACATAGCCCAACTGACCAACTTTTCACTTCATACCCCGTATACTCAACAAATCCCTCAAGCAGATTGTCGGCTACTAGATTGGGATAATTAACGTGGGGGAATATGTTGTGCTCTTGTATATGAGAAACCATTTAGCAGGCCGCGATTCCTCTATTGAATAGTAGTTAAAGCTCACCAGCCTAAGTAAAAAGGGGCGTTTTAAACCGTTTCTGAGCTATCAGATGTGCGATGATACATATTATCAATATCGATCATACGCTGAACTTTGGGGGTAGACCCGCCGCCCTGGAACTCGGACTCGAGCCAGGCTTTGACCACAGTCTTGGCTACCTCTACACCAACTACTCGAGCACCCATCGTCAAAATCTGACAGTCATTGCTCTTTCGGGAACGTTCAGCAGAATACACATCGTGGCAAGTTGCAGCCCTGATACCTGGTACCTTATTGGCTGTAATTGCCATACCCAAACCGGTTCCACACATCAGAATACCACGTTCATATTGTCCGTCAGCCACAGCTTCAGCGACCTTCAGTGCAATGTCAGGGTATAGTACAGGGTTCGTATCATAAACTCCCATATCCTCAACTTCCTGATTTAGTTCGATGAGATAGGCTTTTATGACCTCTTTGAGTTCATAGGCTGCTTCATCACTGCCAATTGCTATTGCCATTGTCTTTCCTTTCTATGTTGTCATATTATTGGTTGGTTGCTGTCATCGCAGTCAATTTTAAGAGTGCCTGCGGTATCCAATCATTTTAATACACCTTCTAAATTATCCCTTTCACTTCTCTCAAGTACATTGGATCCTTCCTGCACCAAATTGACTGGATGATTTGAAGTCAAGTTGATAGTATTCCCTAAGAAGTGAGCGGTGCAATTTCAACGTGTACACCATGCTCTTGAATTGCGCTTATTTCTTCAGGTCGCGCTCCTGAATCCACAATCACAAGATCAAAGTTGGTAATCGGGGCAACTTCACGCAGGGCTTGCTTGCCAAGTTTAGTGTGGTCGATCAGCAGAATTCGGCGCGAGGCAGACTTCATCATGGCACGTTTGACGCGGACGATTACTTCTTCCTGGTGAAATACATAGCCATCAGCAACAGCCGAACTAGACATAAATAATGTATTGACACGCAAACCACTGATCATCTGCTCACAAAGGTCACCAACAACCGCATTGTAGCGGAAGAGATAGTCGCCACCCAAGCTAATGAGATTGATTTGGCGACACAATCGTAATGTGTCTACTGTTGTCAAAAAATTGGTAATGACTGTTAAGTGGGAAATGCTAACAAGCTTCTTGGCGAGGGCCAGGATTGTAGTAGAGTCATCCAGCATAACGGCTTCACCTGGCTCCACATGAGCGAATGCGGCAGTCGCGATTGCTTCTTTTTCTTTGCTGGATGCGTTTATTCGGTAATTCAGATGACTCTCAAACAAATAAGTGGGCTGTGCAGTTGCACCTCCCCGTACTTTGCGCAAGATACCCTGTTTCTCAAGCTCATCAAGATCACGATGAATGGTCATTTTACTGACCTGGAACGTGTCAACCAAATCCTGGATGGTGATGGAAGTATTGCGCAATACCAAATCTGCAATATGATTTAGGCGCCCAGCCTGCGAACTACTGTTTGAAGATCGCATTTCACATACCCTGGTAGATATTGCTAACCATAAATTGCTAACCATAAAAATGAAGTAGAGCAATATAAGCAACCTATGTGAAGAATAACATGTTTTTCTGATAAAAACAACACAAAACGTGTTATGGAAGTGCTGTATAATTCAGAGATACGTTCGTTATCCTACACGGGTCTTTGATTCGCGTAATGGTATCTTCCTTGCTCTCCCACAGAATTAGTGACAAATCACTTGAATCATGATAAGATCTACTTGATTGTCGGGTCATACGGATGGCGATCAAGGTCGTTTGTTTACCAATTGGCCTATTTCCGTTGAAATAAACTAGAAACACCGTTTTTCATTTATCTTTGATAGCTAAAACTACTGTTACGCAGTTCACAAGTGTTTTTCCTAATAGGGGTGAGTCATACCCCGCCCCTAGCTTGGGTCAATTGCGTGGGTCCTATTCTGGATAAATCAAAACGAATGTTGTCTATTCTTGCTAACCCCACCACTCAATCCCCTCTCCATTCATGGGGAAGCTAAGCAGTGCAGGGGTGGGTGTGCCAAGATCGGTAGCGATTTATCTGGTTTGTCTATTATCTATTGGCATGAAGATTGGAAAATTCAGGCAGGTAAAATTATGAAAAAGATCCTCAATAATCCAGAAAACTATGTGCCCGAAATGTTGGATGGCTTGCTGGCGGCGCACCCCAGGCATCTGAAGGCAGTGGCCGGAGATGTGCATTGTATCGTCCGTGCGGATTCACCTAAGGCAGGCAAAGTAGGCATTGTTACTGGTGGCGGGTCAGGCCATCTCCCGGTATTTCTAGGCTATGTTGGCACTGGCCTTCTTGATGGTTGTGCAGTCGGTGATGTCTTTGCATCCCCAACAATTGACCAGATGTACGAGGTCACTAAGGCAGTTCATGGTGGCGCAGGAGTGTTACATCTATTTGGCAATTATGGTGGTGATGTCATGAATTTCGCCGCAGCTGCGGACCAGGCATTAATGGAAGACGATGTTCAAATAGAAACCGTCCTGGTAGCTGATGATGTTGCCAGTGCACCACCAGAACGAGCGGAACGCCGTCGGGGCGTCGCAGGCATGGTCTATGCTTTTAAGATCGCGGGCGCACGCGCTGAAGAAATGGCGAGCCTTGCTGAGGTTAAGGCCGCAGCCGAACACGCGCTTGCAAACACTCGCAGCATGGGGGTTGCCCTTTCGCCGTGTACTGTCCCTCAAATCGGTAAACCGACCTTCACGCTGGGTGACGCTGAGATGGAAATCGGGATGGGTATTCACGGGGAGCAAGGCATAGAACGGGTTAACTTGCGGATCGCGAATGAAATAACCGAGCAATTGGCAAATGCTATTTTTGAGGATATCGAGCTAAGCAACAGTCAAGTCACTGTCATGCTTAACAGTCTGGGATCAACTCCGCTTGAGGAACTCTATATCATGTACCGCCATCTGCTCAAGATTCTTAGCACACGAAATATTGAAGTTTATCGTCCATACATTGGTCGTTTTGCGACCTCAATGGAAATGGCTGGAGCTTCCCTGACCGTTATGAAGCTTGATGATGAACTAAAGCGACTTCTTGACGCGCCGGCATCCTCACCATTCTTCGAACACGCTCAGTATATTTAGTAATAATTCATCGGTGGTGCGGGGTAATTGAAGGGTCACGGAATTTGCAGAGGGCTATCCGTGTAGGCATAGGCAAAGGCTCGTGCCCTTCAACTACCAGTGTCTGCAATGTTACGACCAAGCGATTGGGTTTTTCCCGTGAAAAGTACACTAGCGGATTTGATCCAAGAATGTTTTGCACTTGGGCTACGACATTCGCATTTTGAGTATGTGCCGTGCCACTTTAAACACAAATACAGCCCCCCCCTGTTTTTTGACAATTCCGGGAAACCCACCCGACCTTACGGTATTCTCCATAATGAACATTATAACAAACTCATCACTATACATAACATTATAACCTCCGATTTTGTCCGTAAATCACTTAAAGGAAGTGATTTGTAACTAATATTTAACGCAAAATCTCATATTCATGAGATGAATTACTTGCATTTTGCGGGTAACATTGGTAAATTATCATTAAGTTCTTTATCATATTTCGCACCGATTCTGAAGGTGGGTAATGCGTATATGAGGTTTGCGGAGAGAAAGTTATCTTCGTAAACATCTTGGCTCATACTCGGTAGAATTCGCATAGTTCTACCAGGTTTAAGGGAAATCTCAATCTTAATATCCGGTAATTCTTTTCTCAACTACGTGATTTCTAATACGCTAAAACTATACTGTTGCTGTAAGAACCTTTGACATCATTTTTTGAGATCGTGTTTGCATAATGCATGATCACATTGGAAATGTTATATTATCGAACACTTCTGCCAACTCACCGAATAGTTTCTATAAGTCCATAGTATGCTATCAGGCGGTTGGCTGCACAAAATATCTGGCAAGTGCATCTTTATAATTGCATTTACGGACGGAAAGATAACAATGACCTGAACCATTTATGGTCACATTGTTGTTATAACGGTGGAAACTATTATGAATATACATCTTACCTATACAGAAGCTCTACGGCTATTGGCAAAACTGGCCGATGACGCAATCGCTAGCAAAGATGAACTAACCGAACTTGATGCTGCACTGGGTGATGGCGATCTTGGGCGCACCGTAGAACGGGGTTTCCGCGCTGTCCAGGGTATGCTGCTGGAAGGCGAGGTAAATGCTGAGGCCGACTTAGGCAAGCTGTTTTTTAAGACAGGCAAAACGTTCTCCACTGCAGCCGCTTCTAGCTTTGGCGCTCTTCTCGGCACCGCTTTCATGAAAGGCGGCATGGCACTAAACGGTCAAACCGAGGCTTCGGCCTCCGATATAATCAAGGCAATGAGGGCTTCCCTGACAGCTCTCATAGATCAAGGCAAGGCAAATATCGGCGACAAAACAATGCTAGATGCCCTGGGCCCTGCTATTGATGCGATGAGTACATACATGGCGAATCACCAGGGAGATGTGACACTGGCGCCGTTATTACGCGCAGGTGCGAACGCGGCCCAGGGAGGCGCGGAACACACTCAAACAATGCAGTCGCAAATTGGCCGTGCAAGCTGGCAGGGCGCACGCTCGATAGGAGCCATGGACCCGGGTGCGCGCGCGGTCGCCATCATGCTTAACTCGGTAGCGTGTTACTTTGAGCAAGAACTCCGGGAATAGAAGTAGATCTGTTTGCCTTGAGCAGACAAAGTCCAATAGGTCTGACGGCTAGAAATATCCTGTCGTCAGAGAATATGATTATTCAGACATAGTGGCAACTTTTTTCTGCCGTAGGGGGTTAAACCATGCAATATCGTCGACTTGGAAATTCGGGTTTGGTTGTAAGTGCCTTGTCACTGGGCACAATGCAGTTTGGTGAAAAGATGAACATGGGCGGTCTTGATCAGAAGGCCACCACCAAGATGATCAAATTTGCGCTGGATCGTGGGATCAATTTCATTGACACCGCCGATGTATACAGCCTGGGCGAAAGCGAAACGCAGATCGGCGAAGCGCTCAAGACGTTGGGCATCCGTCAGGAAATCGTACTGGCTACCAAAGCTCGCCTGCCAATGAACGAAGCGCAGATCAATCACGGCGGCGCGCAGCGTGTCAACATCCTGCGCGAAGTTGAGGCTAGCCTGAAGCGCCTTCAAACCGATTACATTGACCTGTACCAGATGCACGGTTGGGACAGCAACACACCACTAGAAGAAACGCTGCGCACGCTTGATGATCTGGTGCGTGCAGGCAAGGTGCGCTACATCGGCCTCAGCAACTACCTCGCGTGGCAGGCAGCGATGGCGCTTGGTGCCCAGCAGCAGTACAACCTGGAAAAGTATGTCACCGCGCAGATGTATTACAGTCTTGTCGGGCGCGACCTGGAACATGACTGGATGGCATTTGCCGAATACACTGGCCTAGGTATCTTGGTGTGGAGTCCGTTGGCCGGCGGGTTCCTCAGCGGCAAGTACAGGCGCGGGGCCGATCCAGCATCTGGCACCCGCTTTGCGGAAGCCGGCCAGTTCGTCCTGTTTGACCAAGAGCGTGCCTACTCCATAGTAGATGTACTGGTAAAGGTGGCAGAACGCCATAACGCCAGCCCAGCCCGTGTGTCCCTGGCATGGACACTTACTCGCCCAGCCATCAGCAGTGTGATTATCGCCGGGCGCACACTGGAACAACTCGACGACAACATCAAGGCGGCAGACCTGAAACTGACCGCCGAAGATCTCAAAATGTTGAATGATATTTCCGATCCGGGAACGCCTTATCCCAAGTGGATGGTTTTACAGCTTGACCAGGCCGAGGACCCGCGCCCCAGAACCCTGGAGCCGGAACGTTTTGCCGATGGCGGCCCTTGGCAGGATATGCGCTTCAAGGATAAGAAGTAAACAGCATAAGTAGGTACTCGGTCGGCATGATTGCTTGATTTGAAAGGAGGTGGTATCCGGTCCGACTTCTTATTTTTCGGACGGAGTGCAGAACATAGAAGTTCCAGAAAGAAGTCCTTCAATTATTTTTAGGAGATAGTAACCGTGGCTAAAAAACAAGGAATGGATCGTCGAGAGTTTTTGCTCAGCAGCGCGCTACTGGGTGCAGGTGTTGCTGCCCCATCTGTTCTGTCGTTGCTTGACTACCGCCGTGTCAGTGCACAGGATCGCCCACTTCGTGCGGCGATGTCGAATACTGGTCTGGCAATTTCGTGGTGTGCGCAGGGCTATGATGCCGCTTACAAGTGGGCTGAATTTCTCGGCGTTGAAATTACATGGATGGACAGCCAAATCGACACCAGCATCCAGCGGGCTGTCACTGACCAGATGGCAACACAAGATTGGGACTTTGTCGCTATTCAGCCTGTCAGCATTGGCTCGCTAGTAGAGCCAATCCAGGCGATGACCTCGCGCGGTATCCCCTTCATCGGTATGGATACGCTGATCGCTCCGCTAGATCAACTTCCCGGCATCGGCGTACTCAGCTTCATAGCCCCGGACAACGTATTCATGTCCGAAGCGGTGGTGACTGAAGTAGTCAAGAAGATGGGTGGCAAGGGCAAGATCGTCCACACATGGGGCGTCGAAGGCCACACCGGATCCCAGGGCCGCGGCCAAGGTTTCCGCAACATCATTGCCCAGTATCCTGACATCGAAGTCGTTGACGATCAACCGGGCGACTGGGACGGCACGAAGGTTGCCGCGATCTGGGAAGCGGCACTCAACCGTCATCCAGACATCACCGGTGGCTTCTTGCACAATGACGATATGGCCCTGGCAGCTCGCCAGGTGGTCGAAAACGCCGGCCTGGGCGACCAGGTGTTCATCGGCGGTGTCGACGCTATGCTCCCAGCCATTGATGCGGTTAACGAAGGTCGTCTGGTCGCTACCGCCCGCAACTCGGCAGTGCGCGTACATGCCAACGCCGTTGTGCTTGGGTGGGCTGCTGCAACATTAGGCTTAGACGTGATTCGCGAGCAGGTCCCCAGCTTCTTGCTGGCCGACGGCCCCGCAGTCACCGCTAACATCGACAGCAATCCTGAGCTGGCCGCCGAACCCTGGAAGCTGCGTGGCTACGGCCTCAACACAGCTCTTGGTCTGCGCTGGCTGGAAGAGAACCTGCTGTTCTAGTCTTCAGCGATGGTCTGGCAGGGGGGGTAGCAGGCTATCTCCCCTGCCTGCATCGGCATTCATGCAGGAGTAACGCCCGATGAGCGAATCCCCCATTCTTGAACTTAATCATATTTCCATGCGCTTTGGTGGCTTGCAGGCGCTGGACGATGTGAGTTTTGACCTACGCGAAGGTGAGGTCCATGCACTGGTTGGTGAAAATGGTGCCGGAAAATCAACACTGATGCGTATTCTGTCTGGCGTTTACACCGAATATGGAGGTGAATACATCCTTGATGGACAACCTGTGAAACTTCGTTCGCCACATGATGCGCTGTATCGCGGCATCGGCATGATTCATCAGGAATTGAGTGTCATGCCGGAACTCTCGGTAGCAGAGAACTTATTTCTGGGCCGCCAGCCATACACACGTTGGGGCATGATTGACTGGAAAATGATGAACCGCGTCGCTGAAGAAGAAATGCAAAAGCTCGGATTCGACATCGATGTGCGCCAACCACTTGAAAATTACTCCCTCGGCATCCAGCAGGTGGCTGAAGTCTTGCGCGTGATTCTATCCGGTGCACGTGTTCTGATTATGGACGAACCAACTTCAGCACTGTCACCGTCCGAAGTCGAACGCCTGATTGAACTGACCAATGTCCTGCGTGCTCTTCACAAACGCAGTATCATCTATATTTCCCACTTTCTCGACGAAGTGATGCGTGTTGCGGATCGCATCACCGTTCTTCGTGACGGACGCAAGGTATCAACACTGGATTCCGAATCAACATCGAAGTCACATCTGATATCTTTGATTCTTGGGCGCGAAGCGGACGCCACGCTCCCTTCCACCGAGGAACATAAAGGTGGCATCAGCCTGTTGTCAGTCCAAAACCTGAGTGCGGAAGCGTTCAACGATATTAGCTTCGAAATTGGCGCAGGTGAGATCGTCGGGTTGTATGGGCCCGTTGGCGCCGGTCACTTTGATGTTGCGCGAACATTGTTCGGTATGTTCCGCTTTGATTCTGGCACGATCAGTGTAGATGGACACCAGTTTCCATCCAACTTCTCCGCCCGTTACGCCATTGCTCATGGCGTCGCCTATGCCACCGAGTCACGCCGCAAGAGCCTGTTCATGGACACAGCCAACTACGCTAACATCACACTGCCGCACCTGAATCGCATTGGTGGAATCCTTCCGCAATACCACAAAGAGGTTAGCGTTGCGCGTCAAGCGATGGAGGCGGTGAATGTTCAGCCATGCGTACCTGATAACACGGTGGGAACACTGAGCGGTGGTAACCAGCAGAAAGTTGCTATCGCGCGCTGGATCACTTTTCCGCCAAGAGTTTTCGTGGTCAGTGAGCCTACACGCGGGATGGATGTCGGCGCGAAAAACGAAGTGCTGAGTATCTTGATTGATTTCCGTAATCAGGGTTTTGGTGTACTCGTTGTTTCTTCGGAACCAGAGACGGTGCTGGCGGTCGCAGACCGAATCATTGTCATGTCACGAGGGAAAATCGTCTCGGAACTTCAGAACTCAGACGATCTACAAAAAGATGCACTAATGAGGCTTATATGACGACACAAACAGAGGTGGTTGGCCGGCAAACAACAGAAGCTAAATCGACGATCTGGTTGCGACGACTGCGTGCCCTGGCGCAGGTATGGACGCTCCTGGCATTGATGATATTCTTCAGTCTGGTATCCACCAGTTTCCTCCACCCCAACAATCTGAACAACATTCTTGTGCAGGTTTCGACCCTCGCGATTCTCGGTACCGGTATGACTTTTGTGTTGCTCACCGGTCAGATTGACCTGAGTATTGCAGCTCTCGTAACACTGACAGGCATTATTAGCGCCCACATGTTCACCGCTATGAAAATAGCCGAGCCATGGCCAACAGTGGCGGCATTGGGCGCTGCGACACTGCTGGGTATCATCAGCGGCATCGCCAGCACGCGGTTCCGTATACCAGCTTTCATGACGACTCTGGCAATGTCTCTCATTGCTTCGGGCCTTGCTACCTGGATCAGCCAGGGACGCACTTACTTCACGATCTCGCCGGTAGCTCAGTTTCTGGGCAGCGGGCGTGTCGCTGGACAGGACAGTTTCCGCATTTTGCCGATTGTCGCAGCACTCTGTTTATTGATTGGGTTTCTGGTGCTGCGTTATACCCGTTTTGGGCGTTATGTCTATATGACCGGCTCTAACCCTTCGGCAGCGCGCCTGGCCGGGATCAATACTAATCTGATAATAGGTGCAACACTGGCGATCAGCGGATTCACGGCTGGCTTGGCTGGCATGGTCAACATGGGACGCCTGGGCAGTGCCCAGCCACAGGTTATTGACAGTTTCCTGATTGACGCTATTGGTGCAGTGGTATTGGGCGGTACATCTTTGAGCGGTGGACGCGGTGGTATCCTGCAAACCGTCATCGGCCTGCTGATTTACGGCACGCTTCGGAATGGTCTGGATAACATTCCACAGATTGACCCGTTCATGAAGCAGTT
Organism: uncultured Chloroflexota bacterium; assembly: GCA_937974245.1. Lineage (GTDB taxonomy): Bacteria > Chloroflexota > Anaerolineae > Aggregatilineales > Phototrophicaceae > JACKCG01. Next base: position 12,658 of record CALJKV010000036.1, read on the forward strand.
CATAACCGGTGTTGTGCTATTGGGCGCGCTCGTCGTTAACCTGCTATTCGCGGGACGTGCAGGCCGTGATCGCACGTAAAAACTATCCAAGAGTTTGCACTTATTGACCTCACCCCTATGGCTTAGCAGGGGTGGGGCAAGCATAGAAGAAATTTGCGGATAGAGACGATTAGAGTATGTAATATATTGTGTTTCGATCATTTATCACAGCGGTCGAGGTATCTGTTGTTTTTCCAGTTGTGTTCAATCTGGTTGAAGCATACTTTAGTATGAGCGAATTTTCACAGAGGTGACTGCGGGCGGACGATGCCTAAACGGTAAATATATGTCCAACAATGCCAATCAACGCTTCTACTTTGGGTCAAACTTCAAGATGCACAAGACCCTGGCAGAAGTGAGGACCTTCGTAGAGTCACTGAAGCAAGTGTATGAAGACCGGGCCGGCCTTCAGCTCTTCATTATTCCACCTTTCACTTCGCTTGGCGGGCTTCAGGATATTATCCGCCCTCAAAACCTGTGGATTGGGGCCCAGAATATGCACTGGGCCAATTCTGGTCCATTTACCGGCGAGATTTCTGCTCCAATGCTATCCGACCTTCGGGTTGACCTGGTCTTGCTTGGACACGCTGAGCGCCGCCAGTTGTTTGGTGAAACTGATCATGAGGTTAACAAGAAGGTGCTCAACGCTATCAACTATCATCTTCGGGTACTGCTATGTGTAGGCGAATCGGCAGAACAGAAATTTGCAGGTATTACCGACGAAGTTCTCGCTATGCAGTTGAAGATTGCGTTGTTAGGCTTCCCAGGTGAACTGCTTAATCGCCTGATATTGGCTTATGAACCAGTCTGGGCCATTGGAGAGGGGGGAAGGGAGGCCGAACCACGCGAGATTGCATCCAGCATTAACTCCATCAGGCACACGCTTGAATCTCGTTTCGGGCAAGATGCACCGAGAATTCCGATACTTTATGGCGGAAGTGTCAATGAGAGCAACTGTAGTGATTATGTGCAGGAAACCGGAGTTGATGGGCTTTTTGTCGGGCGGGCTGCATGGCAACCGAGCGATTTCATGAAGGTTCTTCAGGCCGCCATTTCCGGTTCAACCTAATGGCGTACCGACGCAAGTCCCGGTTTAGCCTTGAAAACATTCAACGTTTAGAACGGTGTGATCCAAACAAGAGGTGATTACGCAATGACCAGACTATATAACGATCCAACTCAATTCAAAGAAGATCTGATTGATGGATTCACGCGGGCCTATAGCCGTTATGTGCGCCGTGTCCCGGATGCGGCTGGTGTAATGGCGCTCAATGCGCCTCAACAGGGAAAGGTCACCGTTTTGATCGGCGGCGGTTCCGGGCATTATCCGGCATTTGCAGGCTATGTCGGTAAGGGTATGGCGGATGTTGCCGTGATTGGGGATGTTTTCACCAGCCCATCTGGCGAGCAAGTTTATCGTTGCACCAAATCCGCTTATGGTGGCGCAGGAGTCCTGTACTCTTTCGGCAACTACAGTGGCGATGTGCTGAATTTTGGCCTGGCTGCAAGACGCTGTCAAAAGGAAGGCATTGACGTAAGGACCGTGCTGGTTACGGATGATATAGCCTCTGCATCACCTGCCGAAATTGAAGACCGGCGCGGTATTGCGGGAGACTTTTACGTCTTCAAAATAGCTGGTGCAAGTGCCTCACGCGGTGATTCGCTGGATGATGTGGAGGTCTTCACTCGGTTGGCGAATGACCGGACGCGATCCTTTGGTGTTGCGTTCAGTGGCTGCAGGTTGCCCGGTCAAAAAGAGGATCTATTTACTGTTGAACCCGATCGGATGGAACTCGGGCTGGGCGTGCATGGTGAGCCTGGAATCGAATCCGCGATAATGCTGCCCGCCAGTGAAATTGCGAAACTCATGGTAGATAAAGTGCTATCCGATGTGCCGTCTGATGCAGGGAATAAGGTGGCCGTGCTGCTGAATGGGCTGGGGAGCACTAAATACGAGGAGCTGTTCGTACTCTACAAGGATGTTGACGCTCAGCTCAAAGCCAACGGATTGGATCTGCATGAACCGTTCGTCGGGGAGTTTGTGAGTTCGCTAAACATGGCGGGTTGCTCACTTACGGTACTATGGTTGACTGACGAGCTGCAAACCCTTCACGATGCGCCAGCGATGACGCCTGGCTTTACACGAGTATAGGAAACACCATGTCTACCCAAGCCACAATAGCCAAAAAATGTATTGCCAACATGTTATCAGTTATCGAAGGGGTGGAAGACGAATTAGCCCGTCTGGATGCTTTTGCCGGAGATGGCGATCACGGGGCGGGCATGGTGCGGGGATTACGCGCCGCAAATGAAGCTGCTCAGGCTGCCGAAAGCGAGTTCGCGAGCCAGGTTGTGTCCGCTGCCGGAGAGGCTTTCGTCAACACAGCAGGAGGCGCATCTGGCGTGCTATTTGGTACCCTTATCGCTACTATCGGTGAGAATCTATCGGAAGACCCCGACACCGAGAATGTATATCACGCCCTTAAGGCGGGTACGAATATCGTATGCGAACTCGGCAAGACTTCGGTGGGCGACAAGACGATGATTGACACTCTGATGCCATTTGTTGAGGCACTGGGTGAAGCAAGCCAGCAGGGTTCTATTCTTATTGATGCTTGGATTCAGGCGCTGCCTCGTGCGAAGAGTGGAATGGAAGCAACCGCAGACATGGTGAGCAAGCGCGGGCGCTCATCGCGGCTAGGTGATCGTAGTAAAGGGGGAATGGACCCAGGAGCAGTCTCAATCTACTACTTGCTCCAGTCCGTTGCTGATACGCTCAAAACTTAGGCCACAATCCGAAGTCGATCATTATCAGACAAAGGGCTTATAACATTTGTTCATGGCTGCCCTTGCTGACCGATTTCAGACCATTGGCTTGAAAATCCAATCCTGGCAGGGTTGATGGATTGAGGACAGATGGACTCGCATTCTGCGAAGTAATATCTATTTAAAGTGTTTTTCGGGTTCAGTGTGGGCAACCGAGCGCATTAAGCGGGCGGGCTTAGACCGCAGCCTAGCAAACGCCTGTGTTGTATCCAACTGTGTCGAAGGCAGGCTTACCATTGAGTCGCCCCAAAAGAGACGTTCGGTGCAGGCGATGCAGCAAGTGAACCACGGTGATCCCAGTGAATTATTTTAGACCTTGTTACCCGAATTTACACACAATCTTCGGAACGATCAAAAAATAATCGTCACCGTGAACAAAAATCAGCTTACCTGAATCAATACGATCAAGCTGAGAATTTCCGGACTTATCATTAACCAGCAGAATCACGGGCCAATAATTAGTCAGGTCATGCGATTTCATGGTAGGCGCAAGTCATTTCAGCAGTTCATGGTAGCGATAGACCGGCCACCTCCTCCTGCACAATACCGAGCATGTCCTCAATTGAGTTAAAGCTCTTACGCTCCATAATCCAACGCGAACTGACGCGAATGTTAAAGCGTTCGCTCACTGCACGTAGCCTGTTATCGGAAATGCTGGAAATGTCCCACACGCTGACGATGCCCATCATGCGGCGTAGCCCTTCGCATGCACCCAGTCCCGCGGTATCCTGAAGAAGCTGATTCAGGTATTTACGGCGGTACTCTGCGAAGGCCTGATCACCACCGGGATAGTCCCAGTAAGCGTTAGGTGCAAGTTCGCCTGTATTGTTTTCGATCCACAGTTGTTCGAACTTGGCGGCGAACTGAGACCACAACTCACGCATCGTCTCGATCAGATACGCTTGGTATGACTCGCGTTCTGCCCGGTTGGATGTATGCGCGTAATGAGAGGCGAAATTCAGGACGAAATTTGACAGTACCGCGCCGATGTCGTAGCCCATCGGTCCGAAGAAGGCAAATTCTGGATCGATCACGCGGGTGTCGTACTCGTTGACCATAATACTGCCAGTATGCAGGTCGCTGTGGATGAGTGCCTGCGCCTGGGTCATGTAACTCTCTTTGAGTTCGGCAATCGCCAACTTGAGCGGAGTATTGCGACGCACCGCTTGAACTTCCGGATCAATCTCAGGGTTCCACTGATTTTCCGGTGAGGTCATATACGGATTCGTGAAGACGAAATCTTCCTGAATCTTGCACAGGTGCGGATTGATGAACTTCGCTTGCATCGTTTTTTTGGCGAGTCCGGTCAAATATAAGTCAGAGGTTTTAAAGAGTACCGTCGCCAGAAAGGTCGATAAATGATCCGCGAACTTGGGGAAACGCTTTCTCGCAACCATCGGGTGACGCATAACTTCATGGTTGCCCAGGTATTCCATCGCGAGCAATGACATTTCCTCATCATAATCATACACAAGTGGGGCTAACCCCGGAGTCAGTTCATTGTAAAGCCTCAGTGCCTGCGCTTCATAACGCACCCGTTCACGTGTAAGCGGCCAGGAATCGCCTGCGACACGTAGGTACGGTAGCGCCTGCTTCATCACAACCGCTTCCACGGGGTTTTTCGTATTGCGAATGATGAAAACAAGATTAAGGTTACCGTCACCGACTTCTTCCGCTTCCAGCGCGCTGGTATCACTGAACACGGCTTTCAGAGTTGGTCTGCTGCGCACATCGTCGAGAATAGTCTTGTTATCAAGTGCATGGTAAGTCATGGGTGGATTCTCTTTTCAGGATAGAGATTCAGTATTTCCGTCTCATTCGGTGCCACTACACCGCGTTCTGTGATTAGACCGGTCACCAGACGAGCGGGAGTCACGTCAAATCCATAATTGGCGGCAGGGCTGTTTTCCGGAGTGATCAGCACGGTCTCTGTGTTTCCATCCGCAGTCTGGCCGCCGATATATTTCACTTCCTCAGGGTCGCGCTGTTCAATCGGAATATCGTGTACGCCATCGCGCATCTCCCAGTCAAAAGTGGAAGATGGTAGCGCCACATAGAATGGAACGCCATTGTCTTTCGCTGCGAGCGCCTTTAGGTAAGTACCAATCTTATTAGCGACATCCCCGGTGTAGGTCGTACGGTCACTACCCACGATGCACAGATCGACCAGGCCATGCTGCATCAAGTGACCGCCAGCATTATCGGCTATGATCGTATGTGGAACTCCGTGCTCACCTAATTCCCAGGCTGTAAGCCGCGCCCCCTGATTACGTGGTCGGGTTTCATCGACCCAAACGTGCACGGGAATACCGATTTCGTATGCCGCGTAAATTGGTGCGGTCGCGGACCCGTAATCGACGAACGCCAGCCAACCCGCGTTGCAGTGAGTGAGGATATTTACAGTCTGACCGGGCTTGCGCTCGGCAATCATTTGGATAAGTTTCAAGCCGTGCTCCCCAATGGAGCGGCAGAATTCTGCATCCTCATCCGCAATGTGGTTTGCTGTTTCCCGCGCACAGGCGATCATCGCGTCAATTGACTCCACCTGCCGCACGGCCTCTCGCTGGCGATTAACTGCCCACGCGAGATTCACAGCAGTTGGGCGCGTCGCTTTCAATGTTTCACCAGCAGAGTCGATAAACGCGAGAAACGATTCCCTGTCCGCACGAGGCGCGATCAGAGCAGCGATATACATGCCATAACCAGCCGTTGCTCCAATCAGTCCCGCACCGCGTACAGTCATCGCTTTAATCGCATGTGCGATATCATCGACAGTTGTCAGGTCAAGTACGACGAATTCATGTGGGAGCAGATGCTGGTCGATGATCTGGACCACTGTTGGGTCATCGGGCTTGAGCCAAATGGTTCGATAATGTTTACCGCCAACATTCATAAAGGTTTTCCTTAGTTCTGTTGATAATTTAACATAACCAAATCAAATATCAATAAATTAAAATCTACATTAAGTTGTTAAACTAACTGCGAAGAAAGGTCAACAAGAGCCTTATGATTACAGCAGAATTGAAACCGTTCACGCCACTGTTTCACATCGAGACGTGGCAGAAAGTGTAGGTTTTTTGATATAGGAGTTCCACAATTCAATCCATATTGACAGAAGGAATTGGTCTCGAATCCCGGCCATTCCGCTCTCAACTTTGAAAATCCTGTGACCGAGATGATCCTGACACCTGGTAAGCAACCCGTTTCGGTCACCTTGTAGATCATGTAACAATACCTTAGCCGCATCCCTGGGCTTGTTCAACTTGACCGCGGTTTTTTATGATCACATCAGCCTGGGCATATGCCCGCGTAAAGGAGCCGTCAATCATGTCATTTTTATGTCGGAATCATCCGCGAATTAGGTCAGTATCCAACCCCATACTCCCGGATCACGCCATTGAGTACGAAGCACCATTCTGTGGCCCTTTCATTTCCCCATTGCAATGAAGTCATGACGTTCTTGTACAACCGCCATTTAGGCGTGCAGATCATTTCGTAGAAAATTCCGCGGAATATTTACACATTCACCATCAATTTGTCAGTAATCCCACACCTTTCATGATACGATTTTACCCATGTTCTATTGACAATTCAACCTAGTGCAATATCACCATGCCTTGCTGGGCTGTAGACCATTTGACCTTACCCCGATTCAACGGGACAGTGAAAATGCCAGGGGCGGTCAGCAAGCTGCTCGAACTGAGCGGGGCTGAGATAGCCCAGAGCTGAATGCCGCCGGATGTACTCATTATTCTTGTGATAGATTGTTGGAGCGCTGAAGCCAGGTCAGCGTGGGATGATCTTGAACAGGACTCTGTGACGCACCATAAACCAGATTGCCAGCAGCACCGCTGTTTCGCCCATTGCGTTCACCCAGATGCGATTTTCCTGAAACAGGGGGATGTTAGCCATGAGCATCAAAAAGAAAAGATGAACGACAAAAACGTAGAGTGAGGCCTGGCCGATTGGGATAAGGAACCAACCCGCTACCCGGTTAAATCCTTTCCAGAAGTGTGTGAGCAGTACATAAAATACGGCAAATACGATTAATGTATTCAATATACGCCCCATGCCTAACCAGACCCGTGAGAAGTAATGCGCGTAAATCTGATTAAAGAGGTCTTCTTCTATGAATTTAAGCCGCATATCACGGGGAACATCTATCCAGGGATTATTGAGGCTGTAGAACATCAGCACGAAAAAAGCGACTGTGATAATGATTACAAGTGGCCGCCCGAGCTTTCCTCGCGCAATTCCCAGCAGATTTTCCCAATGATAGCCAATCAGGATTCCGATGATGAAAAGGGCCTGCCATGCCAGCAGAGAAAACGCGTTCTCAAACTGGGCAATCGTGACTCGAGTCGGATTAGCCGCATTGTACAGGTAAATCCCGCCACTGATGAGTGCGACCAGGATGATCATCCGGTGTTCCAACGCCCATAACACAAATAGGGTGACCACCATCAGCACAACGTACAGTCCCATAATATTGAACTGACCGGGACCATAGCGCAGAATAAGCATGTTACGGATGAAACTGAGCGCGTCCCCGCCGGTGCTATCGTACAGGTCGTATACAATGCCAGTTCGCGTATCGGTGAAAGTGTAGAGGGCGCTGGCATTAAGAAGCGGGTTGAAACGTAGCAGATACACACCGATAGCGACACCTAGACTCACTACGTAAAGCTGTGCCCCGCGCCTGAACAGTTTGAGGGCAGCCTTCGTCCATCCATCCAACACGATTCGTCCCGGATAGATCAGACCGATAATCAGGCCGGACAACAAGACAAACGCCTCGGCTGAAGTAACGACCCCGAAGCGTTCTTTGGTGAAAAAATGGTAGGCAGAAGGAATTTCGATGTGTGCGACCACGACCATAAACATGGCGACTCCGCGCAGAAAATCAATTCGCAGATCGCGCCCACCGGTAAGAGTGGGGTATCGCCAGCCGTTGACTCCCGCCTCGCTGCCTGGATCACTCATAGACGATTCCTGTTCTTATGGGGGAATATACGCTGTGAGATTCTATTTCCAAACCTGCATGGAAACACTCTGCCAGTGTGGAGTAAGCCAGAGTGATGGTGTTGCCCTGGTTGGTATTCTGGTGCTGGCCGCTGCTGCCTGTCTGACTATTGTGCCGTTTGGAAAAACATCGCTGGTGATTGAGGGGGTTATCCCTGGACGGGCATCCGACTATGTGGATGATGGTTGGCGCGCATACCGGAACGGCAACTTCGAGGATGCCATTGCTAAATTTGAACATTCATCCTTGATTTCTCCCAGCGCAGACGCTTATGAAGGCCTGGCATGGAGCTACGTCAAGCTCAACCAACCTGAACAGGCAGTTGCTAGTTTTGATCAGTTGGTGGAACTAACCTCTGGCTCGGATCGGGGATACGGGCAGCGTGGTTGGTACTATATCGGCGTGAAGGACTTTGAGAACGCGCTCCCGGATATGGAACAGGCCATCCTGCTAAACTCTATGGAGGCTGATAAATATTATGGTCTAGGTTTGGCACAGGATGGGCTGGGAAATACCCCAGCGGCTTTAGAGGCCTATCATCAGTACTTGAATCTTGCTTCGATCCCGGATTTGTTTGTAACGGATCAGGTGCAGGAATTAGAACAGCCTGCCGCCAGCCCGTAGTGGGTAGGGTTCTTCAAAATCTCCGATATTATCGGTATATATCATCGAGAGGAAGGATTATTCCATTTCATCAGTCATTAGCCATGTTAAGGGGAAGCCTTGCTAAAATGGGTTCTTCTGTTGGCGCGAAAAGAGACTACCTGGTCGGGTAATCCCGGCGCGACCAAGTACCGACTGGAAGGCGCGTTTGAGGTCGCTGGTGGTCAATAACCACTCCACGATTTCCGTCAATGGTAATCCGGTGGGTTCAAGTCCGTTGGGGCTAATTGACACCACATGATTACCATCCCTCGACATGTGTGAAACTCAACGCAGATCGTGCATGCAGGTCTTCATACCCCAAGCCGGAAAGCAATGCGCCACGAAACCAGAACTAACCCAGAAATGCTTGACAAGTAAACTGTATCAAGATATAGTTCTATAGATAACTAGATTTTTATTTACAGAACCTAATGAACATTCTCGCCCTGGATATTGATCGCAACAGTCCTATACCGATTTACTACCAACTCAAACGGGGGATCGAACACCTGATTGATGCCGGTGAGTTAGTCCCTGGCGATACCCTACCCTCTGACAATGAGTTCTCAAAAGTCTACAGCATCAGTCCGATGACGGTCCGCCAGGCGATGTCGGAACTCGTTAATGACGGCTATATCCACAGGGAGCGGGGACGTGGCACCTTTGTGTCCTCGCGTCGTATGACGCATCAACTGGAACGCTTGATGAGCTTTTCGGAGGACATGAAGACACGCGAACTGATGCCTTCATCCAAAATTCTGCTATTCGAAGAGGCATATCCACCCAGACCCGCCATCCAGCACGGTAACCTCTCACCAAATGAAAAACTGTTACGCATACAGCGTATCAGGTTAGCAGATAACCATCCCGTCGGCGTTCATGATACGTACCTCCATGGCGTATCTTTTTCAAGAGAAGAACTCGAACGCGCACAATCCCTTTATAAAGTTCTTGAAAGCAAAGGTGTTCAACTGTACGAAGGCCAAAAGACCATCGAAGCAGTTGCGGCTTCCGACGAACTGGCAGCGATCCTGGAGGTTGAGCCAGGCTCCCCGTTGTTACAGACATCGCAGTATTCGTGGGATAAAGCGGGCAACTTCGTCGAGTTTGTCATCGCTCATTATCACTCCGATTTATACCAGTACACCATTCAGTTGAGACGATTCTAAGGAGGTAAAAGACCACGAATACCTGTCGAACAGACTTAATAGCCGAACAGTCCATTAGCTTTTATAGGAGAGTTGGAATGATGAAGAATATTTCCCGTTTGATGGTTCTGGCCGTGTTAGCCTTACTGCTGATGTCGGTCAGTGGCGCATCGCTCGCACAGGATACACCCCGCGTGGCGCTGATTATCGCGCAGGGTGGTCTTGGCGACCGGTCATACAATGATCTGGCTTTTGCTGGCCTAACACTGGCTGCCCAGGAACTAGGCGTAGAGGTTGTGCCGATTGAATCCCCCGACCCGGTTGGTGAAGGCGAACAACTGCTCCGTGCCGCAGCCGAAGCGGGTTTTGACCTTGTTATTACCCTGGAATTCAGCCACTTCGATCCGCTGGCGCGTGTCGCACCGGATTACCCGGATACACTGTTTGCCATCGTCAATATTGTGGTTGAAGGCGACAATATCGTTTCGATCATGTTTGACGAACATACCGGGTCCTACCTCGCTGGTATGCTGGCCGCGCTGGTCACAACCGACTCCGATATCGAGCAGACTAACGACGCTGCGGTGATCGGTGCCATTGGCGGTGTGCCATCCAGCGGTATTGATGTGTTCTTGTATGGCTATCTGCAGGGTGCTTGCGCGGTCAACCCGGATATCGAGGTCTTATTGGCTTACTCGAATGGCTTTGGCGATCCGGCGGGTGGGCGTGAATTGGCACTCTCCATGCATGAACAGGGTGCGGACGTAGTGTTCCAGGTAGCTGGCGGCACAGGTGAGGGTGTGATTGACGCGGCAAGTGACGAGAACTTCTTCGCCGTTGGTGTGGATAGTGACCAGGATTACCTCGCGCCGGGCAACGTGCTGACCAGTATGTTGAAACGGGTGGATGTGGCCGTGTTCGATGTCATCTCGCGCCTTGTTGATGGCACCTTGGAAGGCGGCACCGTTGCGCAATACGGGCTGGATGTGAATGGTGTCGGCCTGTCTGAGATGAAATACACACGCCATATTATCCCTGCCGAATACATGGATCAGGTGAATGTCGCCCGCGAAGCCATCATCGCTGGTGAACTGGATGTCATTGATATCCGTGTTTTGGATGAAGCCACCGCTTCAATCCTGGCGAACAACCCAACCTGCGCCGGGGTGGAAGAACTCCACGCGGCCATGATGAACTAACCCACTGGCAGCTTCACGATACAGGGAGATTCTATATCTCCCTGTATTCCATATATAGTAGGACTCTGTTATGCCTTATCTCATGATGCAGGATATCACCAAGCACTATCCCGGTGTGGCCGCCAATACGGACGTAAACTTCGCGGTTGAGAAAGGCGAGATTCACGCGCTGGTTGGTGAAAACGGCGCAGGTAAATCAACCTTAATGAAGATTCTCTATGGGTTGGAGCAACCTGACTCGGGCCGGATCATGCTGGATGGCAAGCCGGTGATAATCCCCAATACCTATAGTGCAATTCGGATGGGTATTGGCATGGTTCACCAGCACTTCCAGTTGATACCCTCGCTCACCGTTGGGGAGAATATTGCGCTTGGTTATGAATCTCGGAAGGGAATATTTGTTGACCGAACAGGGATTGCGACCCGTGTAAGGGCGTTGTCCGAGCAATATGGCCTGCAGGTGGATCCCAATCAGCGTGTGGCAGAATTATCGGTTGGTATCCGGCAGCGGGTCGAAATCCTGAAAATGCTCTATCGCAACGCAAAACTGCTGATTCTGGATGAACCATCCGCCGTACTCACCCCTCAGGAAGTGGATAAGCTATTCGAGGTTATCCGGAATCTGGTGCATCAGGGACGCACGGCGATTTTTATTACGCACAAATTGCATGAAGTAATGGCGATTTGCCAGCGGGCAACCGTCTTGCGGCGCGGGAAAGTGATGGGGACGCTGGAGGTTGTGTCCACGAATCCGGTGGAGATCGCCCGGATGATGGTGGGCGCGGATATCGATACTGTTCAGTTGACCACCACCAGCCGGCCCGGTATCCGTCAATTACACCTGGAACAGCTTGTCGCGGAAGATGATCGTGGGCTGAAAGTGCTGCGAAATATCGAGTTATCCGTACACAGCGGGGAGATTGTGGGGCTGGCAGGTGTGGAAGGCAACGGCCAGCATGAACTCCTGGAGGTGCTAGTAGGGCTGCGCAGGCCGAAGTCCGGCCAGATTTATATTTGCGATACCCTTGCCACGAACCTGAACGGACGGCAGCGCCGGGAAGATGGATTAGCCTTGATACCTGAAGATCGCAACCAGGAAGGTCTGAGCAATGACCTGAGTATCTGGGAAAATCTGGCAATAACCCGCTATTACACTGCCCCCCAATCGCGCGGAAATGTACTGCGAATCGGTCATCTGCAACAGAAAGCACGAGAATTGATGCAGCGGTTTGATGTCCGTGCGAACAGCCACAACACGCGAGTGGGTACTTTATCGGGTGGCAACGCGCAAAAGGTCGTCATTGCCCGTGAATTGGCTGAAACCCCGCGTATTCTGATTGCTGCCCAGCCGACGCGCGGCCTGGATATTGGCGCGGCGCGTTTTGTCCATGAGCAGCTTGTCAACCTGCGTGACCAGGGAGTCGGGATTTTCCTGATATCCGCTGATCTGGATGAGCTGCTCGCCGTTTGTGATCGGCTGATCGTGTTGTTTGAGGGGCGGATTGCGGGACGCCTCACTGCTGCTGAAGCCACCCGTGAAACACTGGGGTTGTTGATGGCAGGCCGCAGCACAGAAAACGAGGTCACAACATCATGAAGGAAGTCCAGCAGGTCTTTCGTGTTCTCATCACACTGGCGCTTGCGCTCGTCATCGGCGGTATTATCATGCAGGTTTCGGGCAAGGACGCGCTGAATGCCTATAGTGTCCTGCTCCAATCCGCGCTAGGGAATGAGCGAGCTATCGCGGATACGCTTTTGAAAGCGACACCGCTGATCTTCACCGGTCTGGCGACCATGATCGCGTTCAAAGCCGGGATATTCAATGTCGGCGTGGAAGGTTCGTTGTATCTCGGCGCATTCGCTGCTGCCTGGGTCGGGTTCACGTTTACTGAACTGCCCGCGCTGGTGATTATTTCCCTGGCATTCATTGTTGCCGGGGTTGTGGGCGGACTCTGGGGCGCGATTCCGGGTTATCTCAAGGCACGCTTGAAGGTTGACGAGGTGGTTTCAACCATTATGTTGAACTATGTGGCGATTTCGCTCACCGAATACCTGGTGCTGGGGCCGTTTTTTGTGCCGGGGATGTCCAACGCCATGTCGCAGGAGGTTGCGTTACAGGCACAGCTTCCACGAATTGTCAGCCGGTCACAGTGGAATCCCAGCTTTTTTATCGCTCTGGCGGTGTTCTTCATTGTGATGTTTATGATGCGCCGGATGACCATTGGCTATGAGGTTCGTGTTCTCGGATCGAATCCCACGTTTGCCCGGTGGGCGGGAATGCCGGTACGCAGAATCATTGTACTGGTGATGTTTCTCAGCGGGTTTATCGGCGGATTAGCCGGAGCAGGGCAGGTATTGGGTGTGCATTACCGATTTGTCGCCGGTTTTTCACGCGGGTTGGGTTTCGATGGGATTGTCGTGGCATTGTTGGGGCGTAACACCGCTGTCGGTGTGTTGCTGGCGGCGCTGTTCTTCGGGGCGCTCCGCAGCGGTGGGGCAACAATGGAGATGTTTACCCGTATCCCCCGCGATTTGATTGATATTGTGCAGGCGCTCATCATCTTCTTTATTGCGATTGATGTCGGATTTGGTTGGCTGCGCCGCCGTTTCGCGCCGCTGACAGGCGGGTCGGAGACAGACCTGCTCGCCGAAGGCGCCGGGGATTAGCGAGTATTTTCTATGGATATTCTGGACGTAGCGGTCAATGTGTCCGCATCAACCTTGCGATTGGCGACTCCCTTGCTGTTGGTAGCTATGGCGGGCCTTCTTAGTTATCAGGTCGGACTGGTCAATATCGCGCTCGAAGGCCTCATGTTGATCGGGGCGTTTACGGCGGTTGTCATGGGGGTGGAAGCCGGGTCGGTCTGGTTGGGTGTCATCCTGGCCTGCCTAGTGTGTGCCATCGGAGGCGCGTTTTTCGCCCTGTTTGTGACCGATCTCCGCGCCGATTTGATCGTAACCGGCCTTGCGATGAACTTCCTCGCGTTGGGCGGCACTGCCTACTTGCTTCAGATTCTATTTGGCGTACAGGGTTCCTATACCCCCGCAAATTTCGAGTCGCTGCCGGTGCTGAATATTCCGGGATTGAGCGATCTTCCGATTCTGGGTAAAGTCCTGTTCCGTCATTCACCGCTGGTCTATGTCTCGTGGATTGCTATCCCGGTAACTGCGGTGTTTTTGTACCATACCATCCCAGGCATCCACATCCGAGCCGTTGGGGAAAATCCTGAAGCGGCACGCACCGTTGGAATCTCGGTACGTAAAATGCAGTATCTGGCGCTTATTCTCGCTGGGTTGTTATGTGGTCTGGCGGGCGCACACCTGGCCGTTGGTGATCTGGCGCTGTTCCGCGAGAACATGACGGATGGACGCGGTTTTATCGGGTTAGCTGCTGTGTATTTTGCGGCGGGGCGGCCACGAATGGCGGCGCTCGCCTGTCTGCTGTTTGGCTTCTTTGAAGCGCTGCAATTTCGGATGCAAACGACCAGCAATATTCCCACGCAATTCTTCCAGATGCTGCCCTACCTGATGGTGGTGGTCATGTTAGTGGCGATTTCGGTACGAAAAGAATGGAAAAAGGGGTGAGGGGTAAGCGCATGACTCAATTCGCGGTACTGGTGATTGATATGGTGCGGGATTTCACCGATATGGAACACGGAAAAGTCCCCAATGAACCCGCATCAAGGATGGTACACACGGTGGTCCAGTTCGTGGAGGACGCCCGCCAGTTGGGGGCACTGGTCATCTGGGTGATCGATTCGCATCGCCCTGGCAAACCCGATTGGGAACTGGAGAATGTCCGCGATCACTGCCGCGCTGACACGATTGGGGTCGAACTCGCGCCGCCCCTGGCACCAGTAGACGAAGATTATATCATCACCAAACGGCGTTACAGCGCCTTTGTCGGAACCGACCTCGACCTCATTTTGCGCGACAATCATATTACCACCCTGTTCCTGGCCGGCACCAAGACCAACGTCTGTATCCGTGCCACCGCGCAGGATGCGTTTTCCACCAACTACCGGGTCATCGTGCCGCGCGAGTGTGTCGCCACTGACCGCCAGCATCTTCATGAAGCCAACCTGGAAGACATTGATCGTTACCTTGGGCGTGTGGTGAGCGTTGCAGAAGCTCTTGCGATGATGAAGGCGGGCAATACGAAAGCGGAAATCCATGCTTGATGTGCTGGCGACAGGGTATCCTAGTTTTGATTCGATTTTTCCGGTTTCACACAGCCCGAAAGTCGGTGAAACCGCATTGATTCAGGCACCGCCAGATGAAGCCAACAGCATGTTCGGCGGCTGTGGGGCGAATGTGGCCGTCGGACTCAGCCGCCTGGGGTTAAAAGCCGGGGTTGCGATGATCCTGGGAGATGATAAGTTGGGTGCATCATATCAGGCTTATCTCAGGCAGCAAAACGTCAATCAGGCTAATGTAATCTGCACGCCGGGCGCGAAAACATCGCGTAGTTATTTGTTCCGATCACCAGATGGTGAATATCAGAACTTCTTCTATGCGGGCGCGGCGGACGAATGGCGGGGCGAACTCAGGCTAGATGCTTTGGCTGGCCTGAAATACGGGTTGATTACTGTCGGCCCTTTTTATTACAACCAGCAGTTTGTCAAACAGATGGCAGCGGCAAATATTCCGGTGGTATGGCAGATGAAGCCGGATGTACAGGCCTATCCGGTGGATAGTGTCGCCTTGTTTCTCGAATCGAGCGAAATCATCCTGATGAACCATATCGAAGCCGAGTTTGTCCGCGCTGCTGCGGGCGTCCAGGCAGTGCGCGACTTGCTGCGGGGAAAAACACAGGTGATTCTGGTGACTCAGGGCGCGGCTGGTGTCACTGTTCACACAAAAAACACGCAAACGACGACTGTCCCTATCGTAACACAGGTCAAAGATACGACGGGTGCTGGCGATGGTTTTACGGCTGGATTCCTGGCGGGTGTGCTGAAGGGCTATGATGTCGAAATTGCCGCCCGTATGGGGCTTATCGTCGCGTCGTTCGTGCTGGAAGCCATCGGTTGTCAGACAAATCTGCCGGATTGGTACCAGATGCAAACACGATATGAGGAACAGTTCGGATCGTTATGAACCCAACACTGTACTTGAAGTGCAAACCGGAAGATGTGGGGGATTTTGTGCTGCTCACGGGCGACCCGGCGCGGGTGGATCGTGCGGCGGGCATGTTTGAGGCAGTTGATTTCACCATTCAAAATCGCGAGTTTTATACGACAAGCGGTCTGTATGGTGGGCTGCGTTTCTCCAGTGTGTCATCCGGCATCGGTGCGCCGTCGGCGGCGATTGCTATTGAAGAACTGGTGCAGCTGGGCGTCAAGGCGATTGTGCGAGTCGGCACAATGATGGGCGTAGATGCGCCGATGGGATCGTATGTGATTTCTACGGGCGCGGTGCGTTTTGAAGGCACATCACGCGATTATCTCCCCCTGGAATATCCGGCCATTCCTGATTGGAAATTGGCGAACTGCCTGTATCAGCGTAGTCGGAACGCCGGCATTCACTGCCAGATGGGCTTGACGGCGACCTATGATAGTTTTTATCCCAAAATGGCGCCGGCCCTGGTCGGGCGCGGCCTGCCCGATATGGAGCAGCTCAGACAGGCACACGTCCTTTCCCTGGATATGGAGACTTCTCTACTGTATATCGCCGGATTGCGGCTGAAGCTGCCCGTTGTTGCTATGTGTCTGGTGACAAATACGGCTGCCCCGTTCGCCATACTGGATAGTGACCAGCGGGACAGCGGCGAAGACATCCTCATACGAACGGTACTGGATGGGCTTGTCGAGTGGAGCAAGACGTATGATGAGTAAAACATTGTTGATTAATGGGGAATGGCAGTCATCCAGCAGCGGCGATACCCTGCCCGTCACCAACCCTGCGGATGGTTCGACCATCGCGCCGATGGCGGTTGCCACCCCCGAAGATGTGAACGCGGCGGTTGCTGCGGCAAAAGCGGCTTTTCCCATCTGGTCTGAGCTAAGCGGGCGTGAGCGTGCGTCCCTGATGCATGACGCGGCGCAGATTTTCCGTGGACAGTATCTTGATGAGGCTGCCCGGCTGCTCACACAGGAAAATGGTAAGCCACTGAACGATTCTTACAAGGAGTGCCGCTACACTGCGGACGTCATTGATTTTTATGCGGATGAGAGCCGTCGGATTACAGGCACGCATTTCAGTGGCGATATGGGCGCTACGCACAGTTTCACTGTCAAGCAGCCGGTTGGTGTTGTGGCCGCCATCTTACCCTGGAATTTCCCGGTTGATTTGCTGTCCTGGAAAATTGGGCCAGGGCTGGCGGCGGGCTGTACTTTTGTCATCAAGCCATCGGAAGAAACGCCGCTTGCCAGTAATTTACTGATTCAGGCTTTCCTGGATGCAGGTGTCCCCCCCGGCACACTCAATGTTGTGACCGGGCGGGGCGATATAGGAGCGATGTTGGTGCAGCATCCTGACATTGGCAAAGTTGCGTTTACCGGGTCGGTTGCAACCGGACAATGGATTGGCGAACAGGCCGGGCGGTTGTTGAAACGGGTCACGCTGGAACTCGGTGGTAGCGCACCATTCATCGTATGCAAAGATGCTAATCTGGAATTAGCTGTACCAGAGGCGATGCGGCGCACATTCTCGCATACCGGGCAGATTTGTATCAGCGTCAACCGGATTTTCGTGCAACGCGCTGTCTACCCGGATTTTGTCGAGCGTTTTGCCGCTCGTGCGAAGGGACTGCGGGTTGCTGTCAATGGGCTGGTTGAACCGGATGCTGACATGGGGCCGATGATTAATGCCGGGGCGATCCACAAAGTACAGGCGCATGTGGATGATGCCAGGGCCAGCGGCGCTCGGATTCTGGCGGGCGGAAGCCGGTTGACCGGTGAAGGATACAGCAGCAGTGGGCATTTCTACGCGCCAACCGTCCTGGCTGATGTCGAGACGACCATGCGTGTGATGCAGGAAGAAACGTTCGGGCCGGTTGCGCCCATCGCCTCATTTGACACAGTTGAGGACGCTATTGCCAAAGCGAACAGTACACCCTATGGGCTGGCTGCTTATTTTTACACCCAGGACCTCGATACTGCTTTTTATGCCTCGCGGCGCTTGAATTTCGGCGGTGTGGGGATCAACGTGAATGACATCACCGATATACGCGGGGCGTTTGGGGGCATGAAGCAGAGCGGCATCGGGCGCGAATTGGGCGAGCCGGGGTTAGATTCTTACATGGAAACGAAACACATCCGTTATCGTTACCAGACACCGAAATGATGAGTAATCATGACAGACTTTGATACGACCTTCACCGCCAAACCGCCGATTATCGGGATGGTGCATCTGCTTCCATTGCCTGAAACGCCGCACTTTGGTGGCGACTTATCTGCCCTCTATGACCGGGCTGAACAAGATGCTGGGGCGCTGATACAGGCCGGGACAGACGCACTGATTATCGAGAATTTCGGTGACGAACCGTATTTCATTGGCGAACCGACTCCCGCCCAATTCGCGGTTATGGCGCGTGCCGTCAACCAAATTCGCCAGATGACAGATATGCCTATCGGGATCAATGTGCAGTTCAACGCATGGCAGGCCGAACTCGCGCTGGCTTATGCGTGTCGGGCGCAGTTTGTCCGGGTGGAAGTCTTTGTGGATACTGTCGTTTCCGCACAAGGGACTGTGCATCCATGTTCGGCACAGATCATGCGCTACCGCCGGGCGCTGGGCGCTGCCGATGTGCAGATTTGGGCTGATATTCAAACAAAGTACACCCAGAACCTGCTGCAACAGCCCATCACGCAGTCTGCGCGAGATGCGGTGAACGCGGGTGCGGACGTGATTATAATCACCGGTGCGGCGACCGGGCAGGAAACGCCGCTGTCGGTTGTACAGGAAGTGAAGAACGTGTGCAGTATTCCGGTCCTGGTAGGAAGCGGCACGACACAAAAGACCCTTCCGGATGTGCTAGCTCGCGCGGACGGCGCAATCGTGGGTTCCGCGTTGAAAGAAGATAGCCTGGCCTCCAACCCGGTTTCATTGAGCCGCACGCAGCTATTCATGGATACCGTTCGTTCATTGCGAGAAAATTAGCATGACGTTTCGGATGCTTGATGCCGTTGCCAGTGATTTCATGAAGATGTCCGCCCCAGAACTCAAGGCGTGTATCCTGGCCGCTGAGGGGCGTACCATTGCGATTGAGGCTGTCTGCACGATCCAATCTCCAGTTGAAGGTGTGTCACATGGCGAAATTGGCGCGGCAATGGCGGCGGACATCATCATCCTGGACCAATACAACCCCTTGAATCCGGTCATACAAGGGGCCCCATCCTGGGTCACGGCAGACCCGAAGCCGCTAGCACGATACCGGGAACTGCTAGGTCGGCCTATTGGCGTGAATATGATCGTTGCGAATGCCGAACAGGGAGCTACTCTGGGCGGGCGGCTCATCACTGAGGCGCATATTGCAAAGATCATCCAACAAGGTGTGCAGATAATCAATATCTATGTTCGCCCCAAGATGGGCGGTACGTCTGATCAGATGGTGGCGGCAGTGGAAATGATTCGTTCGTTAAGTGATAATGGCGTTTTGTTGGTTGGCGTACCTTCATTCTCGAAACCAGCCCCACGCACGGAAGAGCACCTTACGGACTACAGTAATGAGATTATGGCGCTGCTAAATGCCGGTTGTCATGGTATTGGTTTGCCAATGCCTGGCTCCAAGCAAGGATGGGAACCCCCGCAGGCGCGGCAACTGATAGATACTATTCATGCTGAGGGTGGACTGGCCTGGCTATTTATCACGGGTTCGGTGGAAGGTGCGCCCAAAACCGTAATGATGAATCTGGCACTTATGGCTAAACAGCTCGGTGCTGACGCCTATCGGCTTGATGAAGCTGGTTTATCCGGGATGCCACCACCAGAGAATATTCTGACATTCTCACTGAGCATCCGGGGGGTACGCCATACCTACCGTAGAATGGCGGCTTCGATTATGCGTTAAGGGCTATGATGTACCTGAAAAACTGGAGCTAGACCAGAGACCTGAAAAAAGGTGTAACTCGTTGAGATTGATGTTGCCAAACAGGTCAACCTCACGGGTACACTATGACGATACATCATAGCGAAAAACCGAAAAATATCGATTACTTTCAGGTGTCCAAACTCTTGTGGAAGAAAATCCGCAAGCTCTTTCCCAAGTCCCCCAAACAGCGGAAAGCGGTGCATAAAGACTGGTTTGGCATTTGCCAGCAGCGTCTTGTATGAACGCTTCCAGACCTGGCAGGAGCAGGGTATCTTTGCCAGGAGCATGACGTTGATGGTCAAGTTTTACGACAAACAGCACAGGATAAAAATGGCAATGGCAGGCCATCGTCAGCAAGGCGTGCCCGGCGCCCGTTGGGCGGCAGTGAAACCGGCAGAAACCCGACAGATCGTGGGGAACAAGGGGCGAATTTGCACCTGTTGGTCGATCAGGGCGGGCACCCTTGGCGCTGGTGATGACACCGGCCAATGAACAAGACCGCGCTCTGGCGGGCAGTTAGCCCAGGCCGTCCAGGAGGCTACTGCGAGACGGTTGAGCTGGCGTTTTCCGATCAAGGCTACACCGGCGATACAGCGGCGCAGGCGGCTCAAGAACAAGCGATGTAGTTGGAGGTTGTGAAACTGGCCGAAGCCAAGAATGGCTTTGTGCTGCTGTCCCGCCGTTGGGTGGTTGAACGTAGTTTTGGTTGGATGGCGCGGTTTCGCCGCCTGGCCCGCGACTACGAGCGCTTACCCGACACCCTAAAGGGTCTGCATTTCCTGGCGTTTGCTATCTGTCCAGTGCATGGCTTTCTGTCTCTAAAGTGCATAACACGCTCTAAGCCAGAGGTCGTCGCACTGTTCAACGCGGTACTTGGTCTCAACCGGCACCTCGAGCCAGACGCTGATCCACAGGATCGCCTGTATCATTTCGCTCAGTTCGCCTTATAAACTGGCACCAACGATTAGTAATCCTGCTTGCTGCTTACATAGCACCTGTACTGGAATGTCTTGACAGTGATGTTCTGGGAATAGCTCTGGCGGATTTACCGACCGCTACCGCAGTATCCTCTGTATTCCAACATCTCCTACAGTCAGAGGGTTGAGCAACGCAAGGAATTTGTTGCAATTATTCGCTGATGTGCTCTAATAGTCCGCACTCAATGCAATTAAGGCTTTTTGAGTATTAGAGGAGTGTTTCGGCATGGGTAAATTAAGAAAACTGTTTGCAATGTTAGTCATCCTGCCACTGCTGCTGCCGGTGTCTGCCGGGGCACAGGATCAACCGATCACGTTAAGGGTTGGCACGACCTATATTATGGATACCATCAACCCGGCCAATGGTTTTTACGGCTACAATATCCGCCCACTCTGGCAGGATACACTGGTTGAATGGGCGGGCGGCCAGAATTTTGAACCCGGACTGGCCGAAAGCTGGAGCGTCTCCGACGATGGGCTGGTTTGGCAGTTCAAAATCCGCGAGGGCGTAATGTACAGCAACGGCACACCGCTAACCGCCAATGAGGCCGCCTGGAGCTTAAACTGGGTCATCGACAACGAAGTCCCATCCTTGTCCGGTTACTTGAGCAATATCGAAACGGTTGAGGCACTGGATCCGACCACACTGCAAATTACCCTTGATGCTCCCGTGCCGGACATGATTAGCTCCAAACTGCTATACGTGTGGATTGTTGCGCCACAGGTATGGGAAAATGTCACCGGAGACGATATCACCACCTATTCAGAATATGACGCAGTACTTGGTTCTGGCCCGTACATCCTGAAGGATTTTCAGGAAGGTGAATACATGATTATGGATGCCAACCCGAACTATTGGGGAGGCAAACCGCCGGTCGACCGGATCATCTACCAGGAATATGCCAACGATGATGCGATGATCCAGGCACTGCTGGCCGGGGAAATTGACCTGATTACAACCGTGCCGTTCTCCGGCACACAACCGCTGCTGGATGCCGCAGATTCGGTCACCGTTTCGATCAGTGATTATTTCTCACTGGAAGAACTCATCATCAATTCCAGCCCGGAGGGTACACAGCCGGCCAGTCTGAATGACCCGATTGTTCGCAGCGCGATCTCTCATGCGATTGACAAGCAGCAGATCATCACCATCGCTTACTCGGGATACGCCACTCCGGCAGCCACCTTCCTGGGCCCGGCTTACGGCGACTTCCACAACACCGACATCCAGGATGACGCTTTCGATCTGGCCGAAGCCAACCGCCTTCTTGATGAGGCCGGATACCTGGACACCAACGGCGATGGCGTGCGCGAATACAGCGATGGTTCCCCCCTGGAATATCGTCTGTATGCCCCAGAGAGTTCCACTTACTATGCTCGTGTGATTGAAATCATCTCAAACGACCTGGCGCAGATTGGTATTTCCGCCCCGCCGCAGGTGCTTTCTGATGACAGCTTAATCGCCCTCCAACCGGACTATGACAGTGACCTGATTTACTGGGGCTGGGCCTTTGACCCCGATCCTGCCTTCGCGGTGAGCATCTTCACCTGTGCCGAGACGGTCGACGGAGGATGGAGCGACAGCGGCTACTGCAACCCGGCTTATAACGCCCTCTATGACGCGCAGTCCACCGCCCTTGACCACGAGCAGCGCCGCGACATCATCTGGCAGGCGCAACAGATGATCTTCGATGACAAGCCCTATATCCCGGTGGCCTACTATAACTCGATCAGTGCATACCGCAGCACCGCGTTCAGCTTTGATCCGAATCTGGCAGCCGAGCCGATTAAATGGGCGCTGTTCCACGGCTTCAGCATCAAGTAGTGTACCAACACCTCGCTTAGACCATCTGGTAGGGGCGCACCGTCGTGCGCCCCTACAACCGCTTGTTTGCAGGATGATTGGCTGATGTGTCGTGTTGTGGGTAAAAGTGAGGGTTCATCCGGTTTCGCAGGCAGGGATTAGGCGGGCGGCCAACCGCTCGTGGACTAACATATCATCATGATACGGTTTGACTACCTGGTACGGAAAGTCATCTTCGCAGTCATCACCCTGGCGGTGGTGATTGTTTTCAATTTCTTCCTGTTTCGCATTCTCCCAGGCGACCCGGTCAAGTTGCTGTTTCGCAATCCCCGCCTGACCCGACAGGCACAGGAGCAAATTCGCGTCCAGTTCGGATTAGATAAACCCATCTGGCTGGACAGCGAGGCGCTGCAATCTGGCGACCTGGAAACAGCCTTTGACAGCCAGTTTACGGCTTATGTGCGCAACCTCTTTCAGGGTAACCTGGGTATCTCATTCGCCACACGCCAGGACGTGGGGGAAGTGCTGGGTGAGCGTGTCTGGCGGACGGCAGTGCTTGTCTTTACCGGCGAAACCCTGGCAATCGTGATTGGGGTGGTGGTCGGTCTGGCGGCAGCCTGGCGGCGGGGAACACGCCTGGATACTGCGGCTCTAGTCCTCGGCCTGCTGACCTGGGCGCTGCCGACTTTCTTCCTGGGGATTATCCTGCTGATCCTGGCGCGGGGGGTACTGCCAAGCGGCGGCATGGTCACACCCGGCTACGCGGAGCAGAACACGGTGGCCTACTGGCTCGACGTTGCCCGCCATCTGATCCTGCCAACGATCACCCTGGCGGTAGTCAGCGCCAGCGGCTATATGCTCATCATGCGCAGCAGCGTGGTTGAAGTGCTGGCGGAAGACTACATCCTGACGGCTAAGGCCAAAGGACTCAGCACGGCGCAAATTCTGCGAGATCATGCGCTGAAAAACGCGATGCTGCCGATGATCACCATCATCGCGCTGACGCTGGGTTATACTGTCGGTGGCGCAATCCAGGTAGAAACGGTGTTTTCCTGGCCGGGCATTGGCCGTCTGATCTACGACTCGGTTGCCAAGCAGGATTACCCGGTTCTGCAAGGGGCGTTCCTGCTGCTGGCGATCAGCGTTATCCTGGCGAATCTGGCGGCGGACATTCTGTACTCGGTGCTTGACCCCCGTGTGAAGGTCAACTAGAAAGGCCGTGCCATGCTGAAATATATCCGACAATTTCTGCGTCGGCCTTCTGGTCTGATCGGAACGATCATGCTGGCAGTGGTGGTGATTGCCGCTATGTTCGCACCCTGGATCGCCCCTTATAACCCATATGAACGGGTGCAGGTGCAGGCTTCGGATATCCTTGCGCCACCGGACAGCGCCCACTTGTTGGGCCGGGACGACGCTGGCAAAGATGTTTTCAGCCAGTTAATCTATGGGGCGCGGGTGTCGCTGCTGGTGGGGTTCACGGCGTCGTTTGTCTCGATGTTTATCGGCACGACCGTCGGCCTGGTCTCCGGCTTCTATGGCGGCAAGGTCGATAACTTTCTGATGCGTGTCGTTGATTTCCTGCTGGTCATTCCCGATCTGCCATTGGCGCTGGTGATTATTGCCGTGTGGGGACGTGGCCTGTGGAAGATCATCTTTGTCATCAGCATCCTGGGGTGGACGTACACAGCGCGGTTGGTGCGTTCGCAGACGCTCTCGATTAAGGAGAGGCAGTTTGTGCTGCGCGCCCGGGCCATTGGTGCAAACAACCTGCGGATTATCGTGCGTCATGTCCTGCCGCAGGTGACCCCACTCATCATTGCCCAGGCGGTGCTGGATATTTCAGCATCCATCCTGGCTGAATCGTCCCTAAGCTTCCTCGGTCTGGGCGATCCGACGCTGGTTACGTGGGGGAATATGCTTAACTTCGCCTTTGAGCGGGCAATCAGTCGTCAGGCGTGGTGGTTTCTACTGCCGCCCGGATTCGCCATCCTATGGGTAAGCATGGCGCTGATTCTGATGGGCAGCACACTGGAGGAAATTGTCAATCCGCGCATCAAATCGCACCACCTGTTCGATCCCCGGCGGATGGTTTCGCTGGTGCTGCCTGTGCCACCTGAGCCGCCTGCGCCAGCGCCTGCCAAAACCACCCCAACCGCCCAGGAGGACTGATGACCCCCATCCTTGAGGTTCGCAATCTCTCGATTGACTACCTGTCGAACGGCCATCCACTGCACGCGGTGACCGACGTCAGTTTCAGCCTGGATAAAGGTCGGTCGCTGGCGCTAGTAGGTGAGTCCGGCTGCGGCAAGACGACAACTATGCTGGCGCTGCTGCGGCTGCTGCCGGAACAGGGGCGGATCACAGGCGGGCAGATTCTCTACCAGGGAACAGACCTGCTGCAGATTTCCGAGGAGGTGATGCGGCGGTATCGTTGGAATAACATCGCCGTTGTGTTTCAGGGGGCGATGAACGCCCTGAATCCGGTGCGCAAGGTAGGCAACCAGATCGTTGAAGTCCTGCGTCATCACACGCGAATCAGCCACAAACAGGCGCAAACGCGCGTCGGCGAACTGATGGAGCTGGTCGGCATCCCGCCGGAGCGCGCCGACCAGTATCCGCACCAGTTCAGCGGAGGAATGCGCCAGCGGGCGATGATTGCGATGGCGCTGGCCTGTAACCCGGATATTCTCATCGCTGACGAACCAACGACCGCCCTGGATGTGATGATTCAGGCGCAGGTGCTCGATTTGCTGCAAAACCTGCAATCTCAGTTGAGCCTGTCGGTGGTCATGGTCACGCATGACCTGGGTGTGGTAGCCGAACTCTGTGACGACGTGCTGGTGATGTACGGCGGGCAAGTGGCCGAGTACGGCAACGTGGATACCATCTACAACACGCCGCTGCACCCCTATACTCAGCGGTTACTTCAGGCCTTCCCAGATGTCAATCAACCGACGGCATCCCTGGCTTCTATTCCGGGGCATCCACCACTCTTGAACGCTCTGCCACCCGGCTGCCGCTTTGAACCGCGCTGCCACCGCCGCAGCCCATTGTGTGCGACAGCCAACCCCGCCCCTATAGAGCGCTCGCCCGGTCACGTCGTCGCCTGTCATCATGTTGAGGAGGGGTAATATGCCCACTGATACCCATTCAGTTGTGCTTCAGGTGAGCAAGCTGCGCAAGCTCTACCCGCTGTCACGCGGGCTGCTGGGGGCAATCCAGCGCAAACCGATTCGTCACGTCCACGCGATTGATGGCGTCAGCTTCACCCTGCGTTCCGGGGAAATCCTGGGGCTGGTGGGCGAGTCCGGCTCCGGCAAGACCACTACCGCCATGAGCGTCATGGGATTGATCGAACCAACTGAGGGGGACATCTATTTTAACGACCAGAGCGTACCGCAGATGGCGCATGGTCGCAGTCGCCTGGAACTGCGTCGGCAGGTGCAGATGGTCTTTCAGGACCCGTATGAGGCACTCAATCCCCGGCAGACGGTCTATAGCATTGTGTCCGAGCCGCTGGAGGTTCACCGCATTACAACCAACCGAGCGGAAAAGCGAGAACGGGTCAAAAAGGCGCTGGCCGATGCCGGGCTCAAGCCGCCGGAAAATTTCCTGGAACGCTACCCGGAGGAACTTTCCGGTGGACAGCGTCAACGGGTGGTCATCGCAGGGGCGATTGTCCTCAACCCGCGTCTGCTGGTGGCAGATGAACCGGTGTCAATGTTGGATGTCTCAGTCCGCGCCGAAATCCTGAATCTGCTGCGGCAGGTGCGCGACGAACTGGGGATCAGCATTCTGTATATCACTCATGACCTGGCGACTGCCGGATTCTTCACCGACCGTATCGCCGTGATGTACCTGGGGCGAATTGTCGAGATCGGCCCGACGACAGAGGTACTCTCTAATCCCAAACACCCCTATACCCGTGCCCTGCTGTCGGTGATCCCGGTGCCCAACCCGCGCCACCGCCAAAAACGCGAGATTCTGCGGGGGGAGATCCCCAACCCGATTGACCTGCCGCCTGGCTGCCGTTTCCATCCCCGCTGCCCGGTGGCAATGGATCAGTGCCGGCGCGTTGATCCGCAGCTTGTCACCGTCGCGGCGGAGCATCAGGCAGCCTGTATCCTGGTGGAGGAGCAGGTGGGTGCATCTGCTGTAAATAGCTAGAATCAACGCAAATAATTCGTTAATGACAAAAAACAAAGAGTGATTATAAGGGTCAAAAGTACCCCTTTAGAAGCCATTTGAAAAGTCAATTTGCTGCCTGAAGTCGTACTAAACGGCGCAC
>CALJKV010000037.1 GCA_937974245.1 uncultured Chloroflexota bacterium
TTCGAGCAAGCGTTCTATCCCTTTCGTTAACTCCACGCATTGGGGGTCAGTTCATGTAATGCTGCCATCTGGATAGATAGCACGATCAGTCTCCACGCCAATGACTAAAGCCAATCCAGCCCCGGCTGTGTAAGAGAAAGTAGTGTCTCCAGGATCTTCAGGATAAGTAATATACCCCAAGACCACACCACCATTTAGCCCCGCACTTGCACCTTGTTGCAGTTCAACACTTAAATTCAAGAACCAAGCCGAATGCCCTAAAGTGCTGTAATGCTCTAAATTCATATCCCAACCAGTTCCAGCAGCAACACTTACATCGATCCTTTCACCAATGGAGTGGTAATAGACTGGAACAGGCACTAAAGTAGGCGTCAAACTGGGTGTACACGTTGGCGCAGGAGTCATTGTGGCCGTTGGAGTCTGTGTCGGCAACGGCGTGTAGGTTGGCGATGGTGTATATGTTGGTGATGGTGTGTAGGTTGGCGACGGTGTCACTGTAGCATCACTTCCACATGGACAATGCCGACCAAAGATGCCGATTTGGGCTGCTTGTACACTACCATCAAGTGAATATTCGATGGGTAGGTACAAGGCCACACCCGGTTTTAGCCAAGGGTTATGCTCCGACGGATAAGGTATGAACACATCGTTTGCTTGCCATGAATTTACGGCTTTAACTTGATCTATGAAATGCCTCATTGCAGCAGGGTTTTCTTCTGGGCTAATCCCCAAATCTCTACCGATGCAATATAGACAATCACCTTGGTCAGTTACACCCGTTTCCCAATTGAATAAACCTGAAGGGTCTACTTGGGTAGTGGGATTTCCTGATACATAAGCATAGCGATTTGCAGTCTCCATAGGATCGAGACTCAACCAAGTAGCCATTACTGGGTCGTAATACCGCGCACGGTGGTACTGAAGACCGTTCTGGTCACGCCATTCGCCGGTGAAAGCCGGGCCGGTCAGGTTGGTATCTGGCACACCATAGGGCGTGTAGCTCTGGCTTTCCAGCGTGGTCACGGCACTGTCCGCCACCCCGCGCACGCTGCCCAAGCCATCCGGCACCATCCAGTTCCAGTCGCCCGCGTTGTTTTGCTGGGCATGGATACCCCGCAGGCTGTGGATGTAGTGGTTTGTATTTGTCCCGTCGCTCTGGCGCAGCACGACAGCTAGCCCCGGTTGCAGGTCGAGCAGATACCTGGTGACGATTGTGTCTACCGTTTGCTGGATGCGATTGCCCAGCCCGTCGTACTGGTAGGCACTGCCTCCTGTACCCCATGCATAGGGTAATCCTTCATGTGGAGTCATTATACCTGGCCTATTAGGAACCCAGGAATCTGTCACTGGCAACTTACCTGCAAAACTAAACGGAGGCGTACCATCCAGTTCGAACCGATCAAGCCGAGACAGAGTCGGCGGGGAAAGACCAGAGATTATCGGTGATCTGAATCCTTTCCTGAAGTGTTTTGAAGGGGATAATCCACTAATTCAGGCATATTTCACCCTGAAATCAACCATAATGCTTCACAGAAGAGGCGTTCTGTGAAGCCTCTTACCATGCGCTATTGAGTTTTGGCATTCACCTAGCATAACTCTTTCCACGATTTCTTTCGAGACTTCACTTTAGTAGTTGGTTACGGATTCGGGCAAATACAAATTATCTCATCGGTTGCAACGCTAAGGTAACAATATGCCCTTGGACTACTCCAAGTAAATATCGGATCGTAATTATAAGTCCCTTCTGCCTCAGAAACTAGACTTATGCCACATTGCTCATTAAGAGCCTGTTGAACGCGTACCTTAGTATTCATTCGGCTGGTATAAATGGATATTGTGGTTATCAATGCAACCAGTATAATGAAAATTAGGGTAAGCAGTACAGTTTTTCGCTGTAGTATTATATTCAAATGCAATGTCTCCACTCTAAATACGTTAGAAGTTACGCAGTTGAGAGAGAAATTCTGTTTGAGCAAGGGGCTTAAGCCCCTTGTCCTTCCAGGCAACTGCGTAAGCCCTAATACGTAAAAGGAAGCCTTCAGAAGTGATATTGTCATTTCTGAAGGTGGTCTACCCCCAGTTTTTTGGAGTAACAACTGCTCATGCGGCGCGGCTGACTGGACGGGCATAGTCGATGCCCGAATGCAGCCGCTGACGGTTGTAGAACACCTCGATGTAGTCGAATAATGCGGCGCGTGCTTCCCGCCGTGAAGCGAAGATGCCCTTTGGGATGGCTTCCAGCCTCCGGCGCATGAGCCATTCACCCCAACACTGAATAAATGTTCGAACAAAGATTCACCATCTCAAGCTCATTTTATGCTACACTGCCTGTACTGCTAATCCTTACTCGTCCCTCCTCCACAGGTTTTCTCCCCTCGTCGTTGGCGGCTATACATGCCCCACATCTCAGAAGGCGGGAGCGGGATGGGTTAAGTTATTCAGGACTTTCTCATGCCTCAGCACGGCTTTCCACTGCTTTTACTGGTAACCGACTACTGACGACGGATAACTCACCTTGCTGCAATCGCTGCAATCGCTGCAAAAATCCGCAATGCGGCAAAAACACCCCATCGCTTCCCGTGCTGATCCGGTCTGAACAGCATTTCATGGGGCGGTATGCGGCATTTCCGTCTCGCCATGCGGCAAAACGCTCGGGGCGGATGGCATAAAACATTGCCAGAACACGAAAATGCCTTGTTCTAATGCTTTTACTTGAATAAACCTCACCCCTACTCGCTGCGCCATTTTTCCCCTCTCAAATGCAATAGAGAGGGGAGGGAGAACCGCAGGTTCGGAAGGGGTGAGGTTAAATTTACGGATAGGTTCTAAGATGTTATCCGGCTTTCCGGCTCAATCACTCCTCCTGCGGGATAAGCAGGCCGTAGCCCCCGGCGGTACGCTTGTAGAGGACGTTCACGCTCTCGGTGGTATCGTTGAAGAACACAAAGAAGGTATGTCCCAGCAGTTCCATCTGCTCGATGGCCTCCGACTCATTCATGGCCGCAACTTCAACTGTTTTGCGCCGGGCAATACGGGCATCACCTGCATCGAGGACGCCTTCTTCAGCATACAGTCCTTCCTCAACATATTCCGCGACCTCCGGGATCACCTCAGCCATATTCATTTCTTCAATGCTGGCGGTGAACCGTTCCCGGCCTTTCCGGTTGCGTTTTCCCTTGAACCGCTGGATCTGTCGGTACATTTTTTCCACTGCCGAGTTGATCGCATTACGGACATCACCCGGGACTTTCTCTTCGGCACGCAGGATCGCGCCCCGGCTGTGACGGACGGTAATCTGGGCGATTGCGATATTCTCGCCGCGCTTGGTCGGCTGGGTCGAAAGGTCCATACGCACTTCGTAGATGTTGGGAAGATACCGGTCTAGCTTATCCAGTTTCTTTTTGGCGTAAGTCTCCAGAGCATCATTGACCTTGATATTATGACCTTGAATGATTACGTCCATTGATCTTGCTCCTTGTCTTGTAAGGGTGGATAAGCCTTAAAGTTAAATAGCACGGGCAGCGGTGACAGTCAGGCCGTAAACCGCCCGCGCACCAACTGCCAGTGCAGCCGCAGCACAGGCACTTAACGTCGCGCCTGTGGTATACACATCGTCAATCAGGAGGATGGTCTTGCCGGAAACAACAGCGGAGTCGGCCACAAACGCATCCCGCACATTGGCAAGCCGCGCCTGCGCCCCCAGTTCAACCTGGGATTGCGTATAGCGTTGGCGGTAGAGGGCCGCCGGTGAAATCGGGAGCATTGTCGTTTCGGCCACGTATTCACCTAGGAGTTGTGCCTGATTATACCCCCGACTCTTGAGCCGTTCAGTATGTAATGGCACGGGTACCAGGATGTCAATCGTCCAGTCGGAAGCCGCCAATCGCCTGACGAGCCGCTCCCCCAGCGGTCGCTGCGCCAGCATCCGGGCATTTTCGTATTTGAGGGCTTGGACAGCTTCCCGCAACAGGCCGGTGTGGGTGCTGGTCGCAACGATACCAGCCAGCGGGGGCACGGCGTAAATGTCTCGCGGAGGGGGGATTTGCTCCACTTTGTACTGGCAGGTGTCACACCACCAGGTATCCACTTTGCCACACCCGGCACAACGTGGCGGGTAGAGCAGGTCAACCCAGGTTGCCCACAGGCGACGGGGCGCAAAAAGCCCAGGTAGCCCCCGGGCTTTTTGTGTGCCATCAACATGAACATCAATAGAAAAATGACCTGGTTGCATACGTTTACCCCAGGTGAAAGGGAGCAGTGTTGTTAAAGGGAGCTTGGCTTAGACTTTACCCATGACGCCGCTATCAAGCAGGAAAACGACAGCAGGGCCGAGCAGCACGATCCACAGGGACGGGAAGATGAGCAGTACCATGGGGATCATCATCTTCACCGGGGCCTGGTGCGCTTTTTCCTGGGCACGCTGGCGGCGCTTAACCCGCATCTGGTCGGACTGAATGCGCAAAATCTTCGTCAGGCTCACACCAAGTTGGTCAGCCTGGATAACAGCCGCCGTGAAACTCGTCACATCCGGCACGTCCATCCGGTCAGACATATCCTTCAGGGCTTCGCGGCGCATTTTCCCGAGCTGGATTTCACGCAGCACGCGGCCAAAGGCGATTGCCAGGTCGTTTTCCCATTTTTCATAGACCTTGCCCATGCCCTGGTCGAAACTCAGGCCGGCTTCCACGCAAATGGTAAGCAGGTCAAGGGCGTCGGGTAGAGCCTTCAGGATACCATCCTGGCGGCGGGTAATTTTGCCCTTAATCCACAGCGTTGGCAAAAAGTATCCCAGTGCCGCGCCCCCGATTACATACATAACCGAGTTACTGGTGGCTTTGCTCAAGACAAAGAAGACCATAAAGGCCAGGAAACCGAAAGCCAGGGTTGCAACAATGCGCATTGCCAGGAAAGAGGTCGGCTCCATTGAACCGGCCAACCCCGCCAGTTCGATCTGGTGGCGGACTTCCTGCAACTGTTTTTCCGGCGTAAATTTGGTGGTAATGCCTGCCAGTCTGCGGAGTATTGGCAGCAGGACACGATCTTTGAACGGGATGGACATCTCGATTTCTTCGAGCGATTCCGGGAGTTCGCGTTCTCCGAACTGCGCCAGACGTTCTTGGAGCGGGTCGCGGCTTTTATCGTCACGCAGCCCGACATAGACTAACCCGCCCACCAGTGCCAGACCAAGAACAATCAGTATCCCAATTTCCATGAGCAGTCGCAGCCTCGTTTACCTATAATCTCATTATATTCCGAACAGGCCATATCCGCTAATGACTTTAGTTCACGCTTAAATATCAATGTTCACAATCTTCTGGATAGCCGCCATCCCCGTACCGATCAAGGCGATACCGATACCGAGCATCGGCCAGCCACACAGACGGTTCTCAAACATGGGCTGCATAAAGCCCGGCTGAATCAGAGAAAGGAAAGCGGCGACAGCAATGGGCAGGAAACTGATGAGATACCCGGTATAGCG
Source organism: uncultured Chloroflexota bacterium (assembly GCA_937974245.1). Lineage (GTDB taxonomy): Bacteria > Chloroflexota > Anaerolineae > Aggregatilineales > Phototrophicaceae > JACKCG01. Next base: position 5,480 of record CALJKV010000037.1, read on the forward strand.
CCCCTGTGAAGTCAGCACTCGTATCTCGCCTTTTAGCTTGATGCGTTCACGGACGGTGTGGCTGATCGTATCCAGCACTTCCGCCAGATTACCACCGACTTCGCGCTGAATGTTGACGGCGGTCACGACCAGGTCAAGGTCTTCACTGTCCACCCGTTCCAGCATGTGTAATAGGGCGTCTTCAGGGTCAATGCCCAACTGCACTTCGGTCACAACGCGCCGGAACTCTGCCGAGGTCGGCTCAGGCGCATCGCGGGAAATTGCTTCCATCGCCTGCAACACACTAAAACCAGAACGCAGGGCATTCACCCACAGACTCAGTGTATCCGGTAACTGCTGCTCAAAATGAATCAACCGTTGGCTGGTTGCCCTGGAAACATAAATACGGGGGAAGAACAGCCCCAGGAAACCGGCCACGATAGACATAATCAGGTCGCCCCGGAAAAGCAGAAAGTATGCACCCGCGAAGAACCCGATGGTAGAAACCACATGCATCGCGGCATATTCGGCCACCGTCAGCTTCAGGTCAGCGCGGGCGAGCTGCTGCCGCCATTTTTTGGCGAACTGGCGCTGTGAAATCGCTTTGTCAATTGCTTCCAGCGTGCGCCGTTCCTCTTTGCGCTTGGCAGCCGCATCTTCATCTTCCTGAATATCGAGGAAAGACTCATAACCCGATTCGTACCGACCTAACCGCTCCTGAACCAGGTCTCGCTCAGAACGCACACTGATAATGCCATAGACAATAACGCCAACTGCCACGACACCGGCCACTATCCCAACAATAATCGTTACTTCCGGGGGCAACATAGGCAATCTCCACCGACTAGCCTGATTGCTTTTCACGCTTGTGAGCGTGTTTTTTGGATGACTTCACTTACTACACTTGATTGTATGATTTTTAGGGAAAGCGCGTCAAGTAAGACGCGCCTTCTCCGGTATGAAATCGCTAATTTTTACCAGACACTCATCTGGTTGGTTCGTTCCCTTAGTAGTTACGCCCGACACCGAAGACCGACGGTGGCAAGTGAATACCGGACGCCTCAATCCGGTCAATGAAGCGCGGGCGGAGACCCGTAGGCCGGATACGCCCGATGATCTTGCCGCCTTCAATTCCCGTCTGCTCAAATTCAAAGATGTCGGACATGGTGATAATCTCACCTTCCATGCCCTGCACTTCGGTGACTTTTTCGATCTTGCGCGACCCATCCCGCATACGACTTTGCTGGCAGATCATATCCACCGCCGCCGCGATTTGCTCACGAATAGCCCGCACCGGCAAGTCCATACCGGACATCAGGCACATGACTTCCAACCGCGAGAGCGCATCACGCGGGGTATTGGCATGTAAGGTTGTCAGCGAACCGTCATGGCCGGTGTTCATCGCCTGGAGCATGTCCAGGGCCTCCCCGGCACGGCATTCTCCAACCACGATCCGGTCAGGCCGCATTCGCAATGAGTTCACCACCAGGTCCTGAATAGTGATTGCGCCTTTGCCTTCGATATTGGAGGGGCGCGATTCGAGTGTGACCACATGCTCCTGGCGCAACTGGAGTTCAGCGGCATTCTCAATGGTTACGATACGCTCATCGTTGGGGATAAAGCCGGATAACACGTTGAGCAGAGTCGTCTTGCCGGAACCCGTACCACCGGATACCACAACATTCAGTTTGGAGATGATCGTCGCCCGCAGGAATTCCGCGATTTCCTGTGTCATGGAACCGAAACGAACAAGATCATCAATCGTCAGGGGTTTCTTGGAGAACTTACGGATGGTGATCGTTGGGCCGCACAACGCGATAGGCCGGATGACCGCATTCACACGCGAGCCATCTGGGAGACGCGCATCCACCGTAGGGGAGCTTTCGTCCACACGACGGCCCAGTGGTGCCACAATACGATCCAGAATACGCAGCACATGCTCATCATTTTCAAAGGCGACGTTCGCCCGTGAGAGCTGCCCCTTCTGCTCAATAAAAATATTCTTGGGGCCGTTCACCATGATTTCTGTCACCGTGTCGTCGGCCAACAGGATTTCCAGCGGGCCAAAACCCAGGATTTCGGCTACGATGGATTCAAACAGGTTGTGCCGTTCGGCGCGGGATAGCACCATGCTTTCGTCGGAGAGGATGGCATTGAAGAGTTCTTCAATATGTGCCCGCACCTCCGCCTTGCGCGAAACATCCATAGACTGGTCGAGTTCAGAGAGCAGCTTGTTTTGAACGCGCGTCTTTAAGTCCATGTAGCTGTTATCTTTGCGACCTGGACGCGGGGCATCCGCAATCGCCTGGCGACGCTGACGCATGGCGGCGAGTTTTGACTCGTCCTGCGGGCTGACCGCCTCGTCATTCGGGCTGCTATCCGGGCGGTTTTCGCTGCCGCCGCTGCTGCCACTGCCGCCGCCTTTTTCAATCCGCCTTAACAGAGACATGGTTTCCTATCCTCTCACTTGCGGAACATATCACTTTACGAATTACCAATAAATACACTAACGATTCAGGCGCAGCCCCAGGTTGGATTTGCGCCGCCCATTCCCATCATCAAGATCGTCATCCTGGTTTGCGTCGCCCATCAGTTTGGTAAACATCAAGTCGGCCAGGGCGACCAGTTCCTTCACGGGGGATTTCGAACGGTCACGCTGGGCGATAACCGGCACGCCTTTGTGTACCGCGCTGAGAATGGTTACATCATCCAGGGGGATTTCGATTTCAACCGGGCGTCTAAGGAATTTCTCAATCTGCTCACTGGAAATCGTGAACCGTTTCTGATTGCGATCATGCGGGACACGATTCATCACCAGCACCGATTTTTCCACTGGGTAATTGAGCTTGTCAAAGAGTTCCATCACAAAGCGGGTATTCTTCGCAGCAGCCAGCGTAGGGGTAGCGATCAGGATAATCTTGGTCGCCACATCCATCAGTGCCAGCACAGTTTCATCCAGGTTATGGCTGGTATCCACGACAATGAAATCATAGTTGCCGGAAATTTTCTCCAGGATTTGCGCGACCGAAGTCGGGTTGGACTGGACAACTTCAGCGTACTCCGGGCGTGACGGCCCCAAAAGGACTTTCAGGCCGCTGTCGTGGGTGATGACAATGTTATCAAACAGTTCGGTATCCAGGTCATCTACATTCCCTACCAGGTCAACCAGGGTAGATTGCGCCTGCATATTCAGATAGAGACCGACATCACCGAATTGCAGGTCGGAATCCACCAGCAATACGCGGATACCTTCTTTCATCAGACCGGAGGCCAGGTTGGTTGCCAGTGTGGTACATCCGGCGCCACCCTGGGGGCTGTAGACGACGATGATATGCCCGGGGCGGTTCTCCGTGCCTTCCGCTTTCTGGCGGGTTTCCATCGGCGCCTGATCCTGCATTTGCCGGTACTGGGCCGCTAGTGGTTTGTTACGCACATGAACGGTGCGAATCGTGTTGTAGAGTTCATCCGGCAGAATCGGCTTGGTAAGGAAGTTACGTGCGCCTGCCAGCATTGCTCTCCGCAAATAGTCCGGGTCATTCTGCACGGACATCATGATGACGGCAGCGGTCGGCACAGACTCGGTTATAAGTGTGGTTGCCTGAATACCATCCATATCCGGCATATTGATGTCCATGATGATGATATTCGGCTTTTCCTGCTTCGCCATCTCCACGCCTTCACGCCCCGTGCCAACAGAGCCAACCACCTTGAAGTCCGCTTCAAATGCGAGCAGTTTTTTAATATTCTCCCGTGTTTCGGGGATATCATCTACCAGGAGAATAGTGATAATTTCACCGTCTTGCCCCTGCGCACCTGGTTTATTCATACCTATCCTCTAGTGGAATCTCGACACATTCATACCGATACTGTTTTTAGGGCAGACAGGGAGCTTACGCCCCCTGCCGCAGCTTATTCATACTAGTTTCCGCCGGCACCCAGGTTGATTTCCTGGCCCGTGACCAACTGGCGGATACTGCGAATAGCCGGTTCAATGCTGTAGTCGCGCTTGCCGGGTACATCAATACGGAATTGGGACATGATGTAATCCAGTGTCACATTTTCCGTCAGCGTGCTGGAAGCATCCGAAGCGGCCCGCAAAGCCAGTGTGATCGGGATTTTCGCCTCGCGCAGCCAGATCAGGACAACGGCGTTTTGCGGCGAAACACCCAGGGTGACAATTTCCGGCCTTGGCACAACGGTCGGCGGGGGAACAGTCGCCTGGGCACTGCTGCTGCTGCCAGCGGCCTGCGGTACTGGCGTAGAGGTAGGCGCGATCCCAATATACCGTCCAGTCAACGGGAAGTCACCGACATGCAACACCAGCGCCTGCTGGATAGTACGTTGGACAACCAGGCGTGGGCGTTGCCGTTCTGACGGGCTAATGACTACCGGGCCGAGGTTGGTCACGTCCGTGCGCCCCTGGATGCCGGTGGTAAGCGAGAAGCTGCCGTCTTCATTCTGCGTAATGAGGGTAATCTGATTAGGGGTGATGGACTGGAAGATTTCGTCCACATCCACAAACAGCATGGACACCAGCACATCTACATAGTCGCCATCGCGGATGGCATAGCCAACGCTGGTTTCCCGGTCAATCGGGATCGTCACGGCCACCGACCCTTGTGGCAGCACTGCCGCCGCGTCCGAGCCGATATTGGCTGCCTCAGTAAGGTTCAGCACCAGGTGTGCGGATAAAATCAGTGATTCGCGCGGGATGTCGGTACGCGCGATATGCGTACCAACCACCTTTTCGATACCGCCCAACTCCTCCACGTCGGTTTCTGTCAGTGCATCAAACGGCACGGCATTTGCCGGCCATTCCCGCCAGGCGAGCAGAGGTGGAACGGGTGGGGTTGCATTAGGATCCCCCAGCAGGCTTGCGGTTGTTTCCGGGAACCGGTAGCCGCGTGGGAGGTTCTGAAGTGTCACCAGAACCCGAACCACAGGGATTGGTGTTGGGACAACCGTAGCTGGTTGCTGGTTATTGGTCGTGGTATTCCCGGTGTTATTCGTTGTTTGGGTTGTTGGTGCCGGGCCATTCAATACGCCTGATGAAATCAGTACAACGACAATGACCACTAAGAGCAGAATTAAACCAACCAGAATTAATAAGCGACCACGCATAAGTTCCTCCGTCGGGTGTAGGTGTGCCTGGTCTGCGCGGCGGGTACTCCGGTTAGCAGATCAGCCAGGATGCGCGAATAGGGTTGAGTCATTTTTTTAGTGTATGCGAACACAGCTAAATGTCAAACTGCCTGATAGTCCTAACATTATAGTTCAGATTCCGAAATTGCACGGGCTGATGATATACAAACAAAGGATTGAAGCCCTTGTTTAGTATGTATCCTAAGTGTAGTAGAAACACAACCCCCACAAAATGGGCGTATCGTTCGAAAATTCTTACGCCCTGGTTGTTTTCTCGTGTCTTCAGAAAGCAGTTACCGGGTATGACGCAGGCCGCTATCCTAATAATCGTCATCGCCAGTTGGCAATTCCAGTGTGATGGTGCTGCCTTCCGATTCGCTACTGTGAATCACCATTGAGCCGCCAATCAGTTCAAACTTCTCCCGGAGCGTGAACAAGCCCTGGGAGCGTGCATCCAGATGGGATTCATCGGCAAAGGCCGTGTCAGTATCAAAACCACGCCCGTTATCAGCAACCACCACCTTAATCCGTTCTGATGACAGATCGAGTTTAATGACCAGTTCGGAGCAGGAAGCGTAGTCGCGGGCGTCGGCCATTAATTCCTGGATACCACGAAACAGCATGACTTCGCGGTGACTTTCCAGTCGGCGCTCTTCCCCCATGATTTCCAGACGGGTGTTAATATCGTTTTTCTCGCGGAAGGAATCGGCATAGCGACGCACTGTTGGCACCACCCCCAGGTCATCCAGCATCATCGGGCGCAGGTCAAAAATGAAGTCACGCACCTTCTGGAATGTCACGCTGGCGGTGGTTTTCAGGTTGCCCAACTCCTCCGCCGCCCGTGCTGGGTCACGGTCAAACAGGCGCTGGCAAATTTCGGTTTGCAGGATGAAGTTGGTCAGCGACTGTGCCGGGCCATCATGCATCAGGCGGGCCAGGCGCAGTTTCTCTTCTTCCTGGGCCTGGACAATGCGGACGATATTCACCGGGACTTTGACAGCACCGCCATTCGTCGCCGTCTCTTCCTCACCGCTGCCAAGCGACTCAATGCCCTGGAGCATGTTCAGGATTTGCGCCAGGAACTTCTGGCGTTCCTCTAAACCGTCGCGGTGCGATTGGAACTTTTCGAGCTGGCCGCGCATGGTGGTGAGTCGAAAACGCGCATCCAGCGCCTCATCATATTTGCTGCGAATATCCTGGCGCGGGACTGTTTCGATATTGTCCTGAATCGTGCGTAGTTCGGTTGCCAGGTCAGCATTTCGCTGCTGTTCCCGGTCAACAATAAGTTGAGTCTGGTCAAGTTGGCCTTTGAGTTCGGCCAGCTTATCCTTGCTGGTTTTCATCTCGCGGGTAATCAGTTCGATTAACTCATCTTTGACATCGCCGGTATCTGCTGCCATAGTTCCTTCTTCTTACGCCTCACGAATTACCATCTTGAATACGAACCCATCCCCGACGCAAGGCATTTACTGCCGCTTGCGTCCGGTCTTCCACATTCAGTTTCTTTAAGATTGAAGTCATGTGATTTTTAACGGTCTGTTGGCTGATCTGGAGCTTATGGGCAATCTCTTTGTTGCTCATGCCGTGCGTGACGTACTCCAGAATTTCCATTTCACGAGGGCTGAGGGGGATATAGTGGTCATCTGCATCCACAATATATGCACCGCCGAGCTGCTCAATGTTGGACTGAATCCAACTCGCCAGGGCACGTTCATCCAGGCGCTCATCCTCAACTACGTACAGCCCGCGTGCGACATCCCGGATAATATCTACCAGATTACTGGGGGTAATGTCCTTCGGGCAGTAGGCCGATGCGCCGACGCGCATGGTATGGAGAACCTGTTCCGCGTCATGATATGCGGTCAGGAAGACAATACCGGTGCGGTTGCCCTCGCTTTTGAGCTGGCGTGCCACCTGAAGCCCATTTTGCCCTGGCAGGTTGATGTCCAGAATCATCACATCCGGCTCCAACAGACGCGCCTGCCTGAGCGCCTCATTGCCATCAGAACACTCACCAACGACTTGAAGATCATCTTCCAGCTTTAGCGCCTGCACCAGACCATCACGAAATAATGGGTGGTCATCCACAACCAGTACCGATATGGGGGGGGTTGCGCGATGTCTTTCGCTGCTATCCATCAAACGAACTCCTGCCAACAGCACCAGGCTGTCTCTGCTAGAGAAGACAAAAGAAAATTTTGCCTTGAGTGATTGTCATCAAAGGTAATTGCTGTCAAGCGGACTATTTAAATGCAGTATACACCTAAAACGCAGCATGCCGCAACAAGCGTGGCGCAGCGAGAGCGGAGCCTGATTTCCAACCAATCTCTTATGTAGATGGTATGTATTTTTAGGCGTGACTCTGTACAATGACAGTGGAAACCGCAACAGGGACGAGGAACACTGGTGAAACGAATCGAGCAGGATGGGCTGGTTTACTACCAGTTCGAGATGTGGCCGGGCTTGAAGCATGGCATATTCACCCGGTTAGGCGGCACCAGCCCGGAACCCTGGGCATCGCTCAACATGGGTGGCAATGTGGGGGATGATGCCGATGCGGTGCGCCAGAACCATATCAGGATGTATGCTGCGTTGGACCTTGATGAAACCCGTGCCTGCACCGTGTGGCAGGTACACAGCGCCGATACGATTATCGCCAACGGGCCCGTTGAGGGACGGCGCTGGCTGGCACTGGCCGATGGCATGGTGACGGATAAAGCCGGTACGCCGCTGACGATGCGCTTCGCCGACTGTACGCCGCTGCTTTTTCATGACCCGGTTCAGGGGGTGATCGGGATCGCTCATGCCGGATGGCGCGGGACGGTGCAGGGTGCGGGCGCCAGCGTGGTGCGGACGATGATTCGCGCTTACGGCTGCACACCGGGGGATATTCAAGCCGGTATCGGGCCGAGCATCGGGCCAGAGCGTTATCAGGTGGGCGAGGAAGTCGTCCAGGCAGTAGCAGATTATTTCGGCGATACAGACAATCTCATCCGGCGTGACCCGGCGGATGGCACTGCCTACCTGGATTTGTGGGCGGCCAACCGGCGCGACCTGGAACGCGAAGGCGTCGAGATGATTGAAATCGCCGGGATCTGCACGGCCACTCACACGGCGGAATTCTTCTCTCATCGAGCGGAAAAGGGGCGCACCGGGCGCTTCGGTGCGGTGTTGAGTCTATGACGATAGCTGCCCGAATCCAGCAGGTTCAGGAACAGATCACGGCAGCCTGCGCTCGTGCCAGGCGCGATCCTTCCGGCGTGACGCTGGTGGCTGTGAGCAAAACACATCCGGCAGCGGCGGTGCTGGCAGCGGCGGAAGCCGGTTTGCAACATTTTGGCGAAAATCGCGTAGAAGAAGCCATCACAAAGATAACTGCTGTCAACCACGAGGCGAGTAAGCCTTTGATCTGGCACATGATCGGGCATGTCCAGAGCCGCAAAGCCAAACTGGTGCTGCCGCTCTTTGACCTGGTGCATTCGGTTGATAGTGTCAGGCTGGCGGAGAAGTTCTCAGCTTTGGCGCTGGAACAGAACCGGACGCTGGACATCCTGTTAGAGGTAAATGTCTCCGGTGAGACCAGCAAGTACGGTTTTGAGGCCAGCGGTTGGACACGAGATGCCGCCGTGCGCGAAGCATTCTGGGCTGATGTGGCGCAGGTCATCGCCCTGCCGGGCATACGATTGCGCGGTTTGATGACGATGGCGCCTATTGTGGCCGAAGCCGAACAGACCCGCCCGGTATTTGCGGATCTGGCGGCGCTGCGGGCGGCACTGGTGGAGTCCTTCGTGCTGGAACTGCCCGAACTCAGTATGGGTATGACCGATGATTACCCGGTGGCGGTTGAGGAAGGTGCGACCCTGGTGCGCGTTGGTCGTGCGATTTTTGGTGAACGTAACTAAGGAGCGAGGTAAGACACATGTCGGTATTTTTCCAGATGATTTTCCTGATCCTCACGATCTTCCAGTTTATCCTGCTGGCGCGGGTGCTGCTAAGTTGGATTCCCGATGTGGATTACAACAACCCGATCATCCGACTGCTGTACGAGGTTACGGAGCCAGTGTTGCGTCCGATACGCAACATGATCCCGCCGACATCCGGTTTTGACCTGAGTCCACTGATTGTTTTCCTCATCATTTCGGTGCTGCTGCGGATGCTTCCTTTCTAAAGAATGAAGGCAAGGTGTTTGTGCTGGACTGGCAGTAAGCTATAATTAACGGCATACACTGATCCAGTCTGTGGTCAACCTGAAAACAAACGCCTAGAAAGGTAGTTAGACTATGTCACAGAATCGAAAATTCGAGATCACTGATGCCACCGGGGGGGCTGCCTTTACCGTCCGGGTTGTGACCCGCGCCGCCAATACCGAATTCGTTGGGGTTCAGGAAGACGGCTCGCTCAAAGTGCGTCTGACGGCATCCCCGGCAGGTGACCCGGCAGCCAACCAGGAACTGCGCGAGTTTCTGGCGGGGCATTTGGGCGTACCGATCAAAAATATCGAGATTGTCGCCGGGGAAAATGGACGCGAAAAGATTATCAGCGTCATTGGCATTACGACTGCCCAGGCTGAGGAGAAACTCAGCGGCATTTCGGGTACGGAATAACGGTATGCACCTGGGCAGCCTGCTGCCAGTCATGTTGGCGATGACGCTGCTGGTCGGTGCCTGCGCCCCGCAGTCGGGAACCGTGACGAGTGTCTCAACCCCTACTTTGCTGCGGGTTGTTCCGACACAAACGCCAACACCGGCACCTCCGACTGCCACGTATCCTGTGCTGCCTGGCCCGGCGGATGTTCAGTCGCTCCCGGATGACGCACCTGCTTTGATTCCCGAAGCAGCCCAGATTGTCATTTCACACGCCTTAGATGACCTAACACAGCAGCTCGGCATTAACCGCGATGCAGTACGACTGCATCTGGTGGAAGCTGCTACCTGGGCGAGTGTTGACCTGGGGTGTGGTGAGGTGGTAATTCCGGGTAGTACCGGGGTGAATATTCCTGGTTATCGTGTTGTTTTCCTGGTTGCAGAAACCCCTTACGAATACCACACGGATTCGGGCGCGACCATTCGCCGCTGTGAACAGGCCGGGACTATAGTGGGAGAAACCGAATCTTTAGTCGAGATTGACCCTATCGCGGCAGAGTTGGCTTCTATGGCACAGCGCCGCCTGGGGACGGAGTTAGACCTGCCTTCGCTGCGGATTACGGTTGCGGTGGTTGAGCCGTTTATCTGGTCAGATACCAGCCTGGGCTGCCCGCTGCCAGGAGAGACCTACACCACTCTGGCGATTGACGGCTACCGGATTGTCCTGGTGGCCCGTGACCAGGAATATATTTTCCATACCGATTTTGATCGGGTTATCCCCTGTGATTCTGTCAATGAGCGCCTTCCCGATAGTGGCTAACCGTGCTAGGATGTGAGGCGGTGGGCAGCAGTCGAGCAGGCTTCGTGCTGCCTGTGCTATGCTCGGCCTGGTGTATTGCCCAGCGGACTCGGTTGGTTGATCGGGCTGCCGCTGCTGTTTTAAGTTACTCGCAAGGTTAAGTCTGATAAGAAAAGGTAAGATGACTCAACAAACCACTACCAATGCGGTTCAATTGATTGTTATTGATCTCGACGGGACACTGCTCAACAGCCAGCAGCAGATGACTGAACGCACTGAAAAGGCACTCAAGGCCGCCCTGGAAAAAGGGGTTCAGGTCATGCTCGCGACTGGTAAAACGGTTGTGTCCGGGCGCAAGCTGGTTGAAAGACTGGGGCTGAAAACGCCGGGCATCTACAGCCAGGGTGCGGCGGTGTATAACGCCGACGGTACGCTGCGTTTCCAGCAAACGCTTGACCCAACCATCGCCCGTCAGATTATCACGTTTGCCGAAGATCGTGGCTACCGGATGACGCTGTACTGTGGGGATCGTCTGTTGGTACGCTCGGTCACCGGTTGGCTGAACGAACTGCACGCCCGGTATGGCGAACCACAGCCGGAAGCAGTGGGTGGGCTGCAAAATGTGCTGGATTCGGTGCCGGTCAACAAGCTGCTGGCTGTCGCTGATGGCGACCCGCGCCGGACGAAGGCACTGCGCTGGCAGCTCAGTATGCAGATCAACGGCTCGGCACGTCTGGTGCAGACAGCGGTGAGCGAGGTGCTGGAAATCCTGCCGCCAGGGGTATCCAAAGGGACGGCACTTAAGACCCTCCTGAAGGATCTGAAGATTCCGGCGAGTGCAGTGCTGGCGATTGGCGACGCTGAAAACGATATTGAGATGCTGAAAATGGCCGGGATCGGCGTGGCAATGGGGAATGCCCATGCCAGTGTGCAGGCTGTAGCGAATCATGTGGTTGCCAGCAATGATGCCGATGGGGTGGCTGAGGCAGTAGAGCGGTTCGTCTTGCCGGTGAGCAGTGACACAGCGGAAGAACCTGAAGTGGTGCGCGAGTCTGAATCCTGAACATTTTCTAGAGCGAGGCATGAACGAGGTATGAAAAATATCCTGGTTACGGGCGGCGCGGGCTTCATTGGCAGCGCATTTGTCCGCTATATGGTGGCAAAGTACCCGGAATATAATATTATCGTCTATGACAAACTGACGTATGCCGGAAATATGGACAACCTGCTGCCGGTATCGGATGAGCCGAACTATCGGTTTGAACAGGGCGACATCGCCGACCGTGAAGCCGTGCGCCGGGTGTTCAATGCGCACCAGATTGATACAGTGGTCAACTTCGCCGCCGAAAGCCATGTAGACCGCAGTATCCTCTCGCCGGATGCCTTTATTCATACCGATGTCGTGGGCGTGTATATCCTGCTGGACGAGTCGCGACAGCACGGTGTAGGGCGCTTCTTGCAGGTATCTACCGACGAAGTGTACGGCGATATTGAAAGTGGCTTTTCTAAGGAAGATGATCCATTCCTGCCCAACAGCCCCTATGCGGCCAGCAAAGCCGGTGGTGAACTGATGGTGCGCTCATTCCAGGTGACACATGGCATGGATACGGTGATTACACGCGGCAGCAATACCTTCGGCCCGTATCAGTACCCGGAGAAGATTATCCCGTTCTTCACAACGGAAGCGATTGATGACCGCCCGTTGCCGGTGTATGGAGACGGGATGCAGGTGCGTGACTGGCTGTATGTGGATGACCATGCACGTGGTATTGAGGTGGCGCTGATGAAGGGCAAATCGGGCGAGGCATATAATATCGCCGGAGAAGACCAGCGGCATAACATTGATGTCACAAAACGCCTGCTAAAGCTGCTCGACAAGCCGGATACGCTCATCAAGTATGTGCCGGATCGGGAAGGCCACGACCGCCGTTATGCAATGAACTGTGATAAATTGCGGGCGCTGGGATGGGAACGCGAGTACACATTCGAGACGGCTATCGAGACGACCATCCAGTGGTACCAGGAAAACGAGTGGTGGTGGCGCAAGATCAAAACCGGCGAGTACCTGGAATTCTATAAGAAGCAGTACGCCGCGCGATTGGCTGCCGCCGAATAATCAACCAGAACATCCGACGAGGGGCTTTCTACAGCCCCTTTTTCATTCATAGAACTGGGGGTCGCAGGGTATTTGTTCCCCCAGTGACCTGAACCCAACCTTGACAGGCACGCCGCCGCGAATATACAATTCGCCTAATTAAAGGGCCTGTAGCTCAGCTGGGAGAGCGCTACAATCGCACTGTAGAGGTCAAGGGTTCGAATCCCTTCAGGTCCACCTACGGAGAGTTTAGTCGAACCAGCGCCAACCTGTGTGCTGGTTTTTGTTTCCCTGTTCCCGTTACTACGCCCTCGACCACTCACCCGACCAGACAACTGATTAAGGTATGAGAATGGTGCACATCCATTTGATGCCGAATGCCGCGCTGTCCCCTGTTCCTATCAGGGTACAACAAACTCAAACACCCACGAGCCGGGAATACGCTGCTGGTCAGCCCCGCCGCCGCTGCCGAAGCCAACAAGTTCCGTGACCTCAAGCCGCCATTTGCCGGTGTAATCAAACATCCCGGCAAAGTAAGTGTACGCCTCACAGGTTTCGTTATTCACCGCCTGAAGGGGCAGCACCCCGCCACCGCCGGGTACTTCGCCCGCGCCTGTGGTCAGATAGGGGATAGCCGTCCACTGATGCGCCGGGTCGGGTGGAGCAAAACACACAACAACACGAGCCTGCGAAGGCGAAACGGTAACCTGCTTCAGCGTCAGCGTGATTCCCTGGTTTGTGGCAGCTTGCGGCGTATTCATCACCCGCTGCTCGTTAACCAGCTGCACACTGAAGTCAAAGGTAAACAGGCTTTCCGGTCCTTCATACATTTCATTCATCCGTTCGAGAGGCATTTGTGTCCGCCGCTGCCAGGTGATGCCATGAACCCCTACTTCGAGATGCAGATTGAGCGTAGGGCTATCACCAACAGGGATTGTGCTCAAGTCGTAGGTATTGATCTCCAGACTGCGGTCAAAGGTGATGATGGCATCCGGTGGCGCTCCCCAGCCAACGGCTTCCCCATTCTGGTCAATCGCCACGTTCATCCCCTGATAGAAGGGGATTTCCACCCCGGTATCGCGCAGGCTGAGCCGGTAGACGCGGCTTTCCAGGTTGGAATACGTTGTGCCCGGATGTCCCTGAGTGACATAGGCAAGGGTGAGGCGATTGCCATCGGCGTAGGCCCATTCCAGGGTGACGGTGAAACCCTCATGGGATTGCCTGATCCCGATTTCGTGTCCCAGACCCTGTTCATAGATGGCCTTCAGGCCGGCATCATAATTCAGATATTGCTGTAAGAAGGTGTTCATCGCAATCACCACGCCAATTCCTATCGTCAGGATAGCCACTAGGGTAGCCGCTGTCCGAGCGGACAGTTTATCGTATCGGCGCGGCTGCACTGCCACCAAAACCTGTTTGGCGCGGCTTCGCTGTACATATTCGTGCCTGAGCTGCTGCGCCAGGTCGTTTTCGAACTCTGCGCGGGGATGTGGGGCTGATAGCGACAGGCTGTTTTCAAATTCGGTCAAAGTCTGCATCGCGCCCTCACTTTCTGGCTGATTACTGCTCATGATTTTCCCTCCTTTATCCCTTGCGATAGCGAGGCGACATATTGCTTACGGAGTTCGTCTAACGCCCGGCTGAGATAAGCGGAAACCGTCTTCTCTCCGATTCCCAGAACTGCTGCGATTTCCTGGTTCCGCAGGCCACCGTAATAGCGCAGCGTGATGATCTCGCGCTGGCGCTCCGGCAGCATCAGAACAAGTTGGTGAAGCTGTGCAGACTGTTCATGCGCGGTGACAGCGCGATCTGGTTCCCATGCTGTGGCGGGCAGCGGTTCAGCGGCCTCCAATGAAATCAGGGTTTCGCGGCGGCCAAAGCGCCGGTAATGATCAGTGATCGTGTTGCGGGCAATCGTAAACAACCAGGCGGCAAAACTTGCCGGATACCGATTCCGCAGTTGATCCAGGCGCTTGACAACCCGCAGGAAAATCTCCGAAACGACATCTTCCGCATCATGCGGGTTCCCGATGCGTGATATCACGTAACTGTAGAGCCGCCGGAAATAACGGTGATAAAGCTCCTGGAACGCATCAGGGTCATCTATAGCCCGCTGGACGAGTGCTTGTTCGTGGTTGTCAGTGGCATTCGGCATAGCTGCTCCTTACTTCACTACTGTATTAGACGTCTGAAGGGACGAAATACTGCATGGTGAACCTGAATCAAACCCATCCCCGGTGATTTGTACTCATTGGTTGTACCCTGCTTGACTTTCCGACAAAATTCCGTTACGATTCTTTATATATCGGTATCCGACATATAGTTGATCCAGAGAAACAAATGTATGCACCAACTACCCGATGATTTTTCCACTTTGCTCCCACTGCGAGAGCCAACCTTTCTCATTTTACTCAGCCTCGCGGAGGGCGAAAAACATGGCTACGCCATCCTGAAAGATGTCACCGAACTCAGCCAGGAACGGGTCATACTCAGCACTGGCACGCTGTATGAAGCTCTGGTTCGCCTGCTCGATCAGGCACTGATTGAACGGATTGATACCCAGGAAGTCCAACATCCGGGCAAAGCGCGTAAAGCCTACCGCCTCACACTCAAGGGTCAGCGCGTGATCGAAGCCGAGACGGTACGCCTGCAAAATCTGTTAGCCGTTGCACGCCGTCGATTGGGTTCAGAAGGAGGTTAAATGCTGACCGTCCTGCTGTGGCTCTACAAACTCAGTTTCCAGGCATACCCGCAGGCATTTCGCGCTGAATTCGCCGATGAAATGGAAGGGGTGTTTCGTGAACAGTTGGCGGAACAGTCCGGCAATGGTCACAGGGCGCTGCTGGTCATCGGTTTCCATGAACTCAGCCAGTTACCAGTGGCGGCTTTCCGGCTGCGCTGGCGGGTATGGCGGAAAAACCGCCCCGGATCGCTGTTGATTCGCGCGATCTATCGTTCCCCATTCCACCCCGTACCCCCGGCGCATGATGGCCGCTTTTCCTGGTGGCAAACGCTATTTGAAACCGCCCCGTTTATCCTCGTCAGCGCCTTGCTGTTCACAGTCGTCTATCTTCAGCCAACCTGGATTCCGGCGGAATGGCAGCATCAGTGGTTGGATTTCAGCGGGTGGGTCGTATTATTTGCCTTACCTGTCTTGATGGTAGGGCTGCTGCGCGGGCTGCCGCGCTGGGCCTATCCGCCGGGTGGACTGGTGGTAGGACATATCCTGTTCACATCACAAGGGCTGTTCTATTTCTGGGCTGCGACTCTACTGGGGGGCTTCGCCCTGGCATTAGCTGCCATCTACGTTCACCTGTACCATGAGCCGCTGGCACCGTTTCTCCAGCGCATCGGGCGGAGTCTGGCGTTCGATTGGACACGCCTGTCCTTTGGTTTCTATAGCGTGCTGCCCTATGCGGTTATCAGCGCTTTTGACGATACCGTCCCAAATAACCGCACGGCCTATTTCGCGCTGGCACTCCTGGCGATGATCCTGGGCGCGGTAGCCTATTCGCGCAGCCAGCGGCAGGCGCATCAGTTCGGCGTCCTGCTAGGTGGCATGACGCTGGTGCTGGTCTTTCCCTTAATGGAGCAGGTCTACTTGCAGAATCGTTGGCTGTCTGACCTGATTGGGCTGAGTACGTTATGGGCAGCGCTGGTGGCTTTGCTGCTGCTCCCTATGCTTGCCAGTGTCATTTACCGAAACTGGCTTGAAACTCGTTCGACGCGGGTGGAGAAATAAATCCCATGTTATTCAACCCGACCCTCCTTATCTCGGCGCTGTTCGTGATTCTGGCCGGGCTACTTATCCGGCATGGCAGTGACACACAAAAGGCACAGCGGCGTTTTTTCTTCTTCCTGCTGATTATGGGGACTCTCGCGCTGGTCTTCAACGCCATCACCACCCCACCTGCCTATGAATCCGTCAACTGGCCGCTCTTTCAACTGGCAAGCCTGATGGTGCCCGCCCTGATCGGGATTCTGGCGCTCACCGTCCTGAACATCCGGTCAATTACCCGGCTGCATGGCGCGGCTCGGATTAGTGCGGTCATTCTCATTGTGGCGCAGGTCGTGCTGCTCTATCCGCTGCAAACCAACCCGATGGGGATCATCGGTCCCTTTGTTTTACCGGGCGTGATCGTGCTGGTCACTGGTTGGGTGATCGGGTATCGCCGTCCCTGGCTGGCGATCCTTCTCAGTCTGGTCGTTCTGGTAGGGCTGTTCTGGGCATACCATGACATCGCGAACACTCCGCCGCAGGAACCCACGATTGGGTTGTTTGGGTTTGCCCTGCCGGTAGGGTTCTATCTCATTTCCGCCCTGGTAATTGGTCTGCCTGCCGTGCTGATAACCAATGCGCTGTACACCCCCGATGAGTCGTCCAATATGAAAGAGACACGTTCCCGTTTGGTGCGGTTCGTGATGCTGGGTTTAGGGCTGCTCCTCCCGTTTGGCGCGGCCTACGTGGTGTACTGGGGAACCATCTGGGATGGAACTAATGATGGTATTTTCGGGGTCATCGTGGCGCAGTTCGCCATGCTGACGGCCATCGGCGCGGGGATGCTGATGGCGCTGACACTGCGAGGCAAAACCCGACTGGCCGGGCTGGCCTTCATGGCTGGGATGCCGCTCCTGCTGGCGCTGATGTTCAACCTGGGATTGCAGACGTCGTATCACCAGATCACCGAGGATCGGGCGGCCCACATCGCGCAGGCGCTGGCCCAGTTTCAGTCCCGTGAAGGCCGTTACCCCCAGACCCTGGCCGAACTGACACCGGGAGATTTACCCTATATCGATTCGCCCGTCATGATTCCCGGTGAAGACTGGTGCTACCAGGGGGACACCGATTTCTACCGACTGGCATCCTTTTATCGGGAATATTTCAGTTCGCCGATTTCACTGCATATCTACCAATCCGCCGGAGAAGCGCCCCCCGGAGACTGGGACTGCGACGGGCGCGAAGCTGTTATCCGGGAACAGTATCCCTGGCCGGGCGACCCATCGGCCTATCAGCCGGTTCAGCCCACCGCGCTGCCCCCCAGCGACCTGGATTTCCCCAAAACGGTTGTTGATCCCCTGCTGGATGGCGTCACCACCGCGCCAGGAAGCTGGTCGCCGGACAGCGCCTACTTTTTCTTTGGGACGCAAACCGTTGAAGATACACTCACCCTGCATTTTCTGGTTCAGGATACCGGCAAGATTTGCCCGGTTGACAGACAGTATACGCTGGCGGACACCCTGTACGGCCATCATGCCTGGCTGCCGGATGGTCGGGTATTCTATATCGACTCACAAGGAAAGGTCGTCATCATCACGCCCTGTACGGATACCATTACCGATGTAACCGACATCCTGGACGATACCTTCACCCAGATCGGAGCCTATGCACCGGAAACCGGCCTGATACTCCTACAGGGGGAAGCCACCTACTGGATTCTGGATACGGCCTCACTGACGATGCAGCGCGTTGAGGGGATAACGCCCAATCCCTATGATTTCCATTGGGATAACTTCGCCTGGCTGCCGGGCGGTGAAGAGGTTGTGATCTCTCACCTGAATGGCCGTGACCGTACCGAAGGCAGCACCGTGTACCTGGTATCCGGCGCGACGGGCGCGGTGGTGAACAGCCTGGCGCTGAATTTGGCGGCTGACCAGAGTCCACCTTTTGTCGAAGCTCTGATCGCAGGACAGGTTATACTCAGCGGCGAGGGCGATTTGCTGCTCATTGACCTGCACACTGATCCACCCGCCGTGACCCATGTCCTGCCCGACATCTTCGACCTGGAGATTGCCTATCCGTTCGAGATGTCTGGTGCAGGGTGGTACGCTGAATCCGGAGGAGAAAGCTATTACCTGGTGATGCGCCTCAATCACCCACGTAACAAGGCGCTGTACTGGTATCATTCTGCCGATGGTCGTATCGGAATAATTGACAATAACCTGCCTACGCTGCTGCTCATGCCAGATAACCAGTTGTGGGATATGTCCCCCTGGGAAAATCAGCCTACCTACGATGATGAATATGAGGTCATCACGCTGGAAACCGGCGAATCAACCGTCATCCAGTTCCCCGGCCACGTCCCCCGCAGTTATCCGCGCCCGGATTTTAAGTATCTGATGCCCACCGACCAGATCGTCGTCGCTTCTTCACAAGGGATCGCACTGCACTCGCTGGCAACAGGGGAGTTGAACGCCTTCTTTGATACTAGCGGCGCGGGATTCAGCCCACAGCTCATCGTGTCCCCGGATGGAAAATCAGTCATTGTAAGCAAGGATTTTGGCCCGCTGTACTGGCTGCGGCCTGATGATATTCAGTGAGGAAAACATGGCTCGAATTTATGCGTGTCTTCTGCTGTTGGTTGTGTTTGTCTCCCCTGCCGCAGGTCAGGACGCAATCTTCCCGGTGTACTGTGGAGATCTGCCGGAAGCGGACTGTATGCTGCTGGAAAATGCCTATCAGAACTTATTCGATCTGCAATCCGGCTCGTTTGACCTGCAATTTCGCACATGGTATGAGCAGCCCGGCGACCCTGGTGATGGTCAGGCTTTCGCGCTCTCTGCCAATGGTATTTTTACCGATTTTGACGCGGGCGGCTTCCTCCCGACTGGCGACAGACAGGCCGACTGGCTGAATAGGTTCCGTAGTTTCAAGGGGGATGCTGTGATTACCAACACTCTACCCGAATCGGCTGTCATGCCGGGTACCTCCCTGACCAATGCCGCCCATCTCCGGTTTATAGACGGGCAGGTTTATGTGGATTTTGACTCACTTCAGCCGCCACTGGGAGACGGCTACAGTGGTTGGGGGATGTATCCGCTGGATTTAACGCCGCGCGTTCAACCCACGCCGGACAGCCAGTATGTGGTGACGCTGCCGCTGGTGCTGGGGCTGGATGCGGGACAACTGCTCAGTGAATTTGAGCCGGAGATGCTGCGCCGGTATCTCATGGTCGTGCGGGCGGCGGAAGATGGGCAGGCGGTGTTCGATACAATGGTCAATATTCCTGCTCTGTATGCTGACCCGGCATTCCGGGAGCGCCTGCGGGAACGGCTGGAACATTACCGCCAGAATGTGCGCTTTTCACCCTCCGGCCTGCGTGATGCGCCCACCGATGAAGAGCTGGATCGGATCGCGCAGCAGATGAGCCTTCTCTTCCCTGAACCGCTGCGTCTGCGATCCGAGTTTGTTGACCTGGAAACGGGCATCCTGAGCGGGGAATATACTTGGAACATGAGCGGGGAAACGAATGACATGATTGATGCCATCACTGGCGGGGGTCAGGCCGCCACCTGGGGGAAAACCCTGAGTGAAATCACGCTGCGGATCGCGGATTTTAACCAGCCCCAGGCAATAAGCGTGCCGGAAACATTGACCCTTTTGGATTATGATACGGTCATCCAGATTCCGGCGCTGGGGTTCTTGCCTGTTGTTTACCCGGCTGATTCGGGGGAATAGCGCTGCCGGTAACATCTAACCTGGGTAAACAGGAAGCCGGTGACCAGCGTACAGCACAACGTCGCCAGGATCAGTGTGATCGGGAAAATATTATCAACGGACATGAGATTTTCTCCCTACCCAGTTGACGCGGGCGGTTTTTTTATTTCTGAGATTGACATTTTTCCCTGATCGTCGCGCCATAAAGCCGTTCAGCACAACCTCTTGAAAGTGCAAAATTGATTTCAGCCGAAATCCCTTTATATCCCCTGTCAACCTTTATCAAGGCTGCTGTTGCAGGCTGTTTCCAGAAAGTCGTGAATGAAATGCCGATTCACTTACAAATGTCACTGGATAAAATCAGCTAACTTGTTAGATTACAGTAAATGATGGTTATGGAAGAATCCCATGAAACAACGAACGATCTGGGACGTACTGTGGACTTGGGTCGGACGCGTATCGCTGCGGCAGAAAATCATGGGCATCATCGTCGCGCCACTGGTGATCCTCGGCTTCACTATTGCCTGGTGGGTTAGCAGCCAGCTCGGCGGGTGGCTGTCATATCTGCTCAGTGAGGAGCGCGTCGCTCAGGCCATGTCAGTTGGGATGCGCAGTGTCTTTATCATCACGGTCTTTGCCGCACTGGCCGGATTAGGGATTGGCTCATTCCTGACCTGGTTTCTGACCCACCCAATTCTGGATATGACGTATGTCGCACGCCGAGTCCGGGATGGCGACCTTTCGGTGCGTGCGCCGGTCTGGGCGAACGACGAAATTGGCGAACTCGGACGGGCATTTAACGATATGATCGCCAGCCTGGATGCCTCGCACCGCGAACTGGAAAACTCCAACGAGCAACTCAAGTTTCGCAATCGTGATCTGGCCGCGCTGTATCAGTTAGCGGATATGGCGAACAAATCATTTACCATGCAGCAGGTCAGCACCCACAGCCTGCAACAAACGTTGGAAAGCACGGGCGCGGCAGCAGGTCTCATCCTGCTATTGAATGGCGGACGTGCTGTCATCAGCGCCAATCAGAACCTGTCCACAGCATTCCTGGATATGACATTACACTGCCTGCCAGAATTTGATTTTACGCTGAATGGGACGGTGGATACTGGCCCCCTTATGGTTGCGGACGTTTACGCGGCGGCAGAGGGGATTCCAGCTTCGCTGGCGCTGGAAAGCCAGAAGCTGAACTACGGCGCGATGGTACTCGCCCCGATTCTTGTCAAGAAAGGAATGCTCGGCATCCTGGTCATGCTGTATATGGACGCTTCTCACTTTTCTGACCAGCACCACCAACTGATCCGGGGAATCTGTAACCAACTTGGCGTCACTATCCAGAACAGCCAGCTCTGGGAAGAACTGCGCCACAAAGAGCAATTACGGGCACAACTGCTGAACAAAGTCGTCTCCGCCCAGGAAGACGAACGCCATCGTATCAGCCGGGAATTGCACGATGAAACCGGACAGGCGCTCACATCCCTGCTGGTGCAGCTCAAAATCATGGAAAATAGTGGCAGCCTGGAGGATGTGCAGGCCCAGGTCACGGGTGTCCGCCAGCTTACTCTGCAAACCCTGCATGAAGTCCGGCGGCTGGCAGCCGACCTGCGGCCCGCGGCGCTTGACGATCTCGGCCTGATTTCGGCCCTGGAAGGCTATATCTATGATTACGCCGGAAAGTCCGGCCTGCGAGTGGACTTTGAACCGCACGATATGGAAGGAACACGTCTGCCGCACGACATCGAAATCGTCCTGTACCGTGTGATACAGGAATCGCTGACCAATATCCTGCGCCATGCGAAGGCCACGCACGTTCAGGTATGGATCAAACGTCACCAGGAGCAGATCACACTATCTGTCGGGGATGATGGCTGCGGTTTTGATGCGGCTTATATCCTGGCAGGTAAGGAGCGCGGCCTGGGGTTATTAGGGATGCAGGAGCGTATTGAACTGCTGGGCGGGACGTTTACGCTGCATTCGAGTCCTGGGCACGGCACACAGGTCAATGTCGAACTGACTCTGCCACACTAGATGATTGAAGGGGACGGTATGACTGAAAATCCGATTCGTATTCTGCTGGCAGATGACCATGCCGTACTACGTGCTGGGCTGCGTGTGCTGCTCAACAGTGAACCGGACATCATGGTTGTTGGCGAAGCGGGAGATGGCGCGGAAACCCTGAACGCAATTGCGGAGTGCCAGCCGGATATTGTGGTACTCGACCTGATGATGCCCAACGTGAAAGGGCTGGACATCATTGAGCAGATCACGAAAACCTATCCGCAAACCCGTGTCCTGGTACTGACCATGCACGCGGATACCCAGTATATTCGCCATGTCGTCAAGGCCGGTGGCGCCGGGTATGTCCTCAAGAGCAGCGCTGATACGGAACTTATCAAAGCGATCCGAATCGTCGCCAGTGGCAGTTCGTACCTGACGCCAGAAGCCACGCAGGTTTTGATGAGTGACTACCGGCAACAGGAGGAACAACCGGTTCCCGCCGCAAAGGAAAGCGGACTAGGCCTCCTGAGTGACCGCGAGCATGAAGTCCTGGTGATGACGGCACTGGGATACAGCAGTCGAGAGATCGGGGAACTACTGTTCATCAGCCCCAAATCAGTGGATACGTACCGCCAGCGCCTTATGGAAAAGCTGCATCTGGAAAACCGTGCTGAACTGGTGCAGTATGCCCTGAAAAACGGACTGCTGGAACCCAAATGAATCATCATGATTCGCAACGTGAGCATGTGCCTCATGCAGATGAGCACCACATTATTCGCCTGAGGCGGCGCTCAGTCAGTGAATGGCTGGCGGGGATAGTCTGGTTGGTCGGACTGGCGGTACTGCTGGATTATGCCTTGAGCAGTTTCAGAGAGCAGGAAAGCCAGGCCGGTATACTGGCCGGGGCAATCTTTATTGGGCTGTTGGGCGCCGGGATCATCGTCCAGATTATGTGGGGCATTGAAGCTCGCAGCCGGCAGCGCCGCCGCCTGACACATCAGGTGAGTACGCGCGACACTGACGATCATCCGGAAGAAGAATAGGTAGAGACCGATGGCAAATGACCAACACCAGCAACCGAGCCGCCGCGATTTTCTAAAGAATCTGGGCATGGCAGGGATTACATTCGGCGTTGCCGGCACGGCTGCGGTAACTGCCGCTGGAAGTGCCCTGGGCAGCGCGATGTCGGGCGGTGTCTACCGCCGCCCCTGGTGGGTGCGCCAGGTGGATGAGCCAACAACAGGTATCAACTGGGAGACCATACAGCGGGTCAACGCTGCTGAGAACACACTGGTGGGAGGCGAAGGCCTGGGGCGCTTCGCCAGCCCGGAAGAGAACATGCGCCTGGCGGCATTGTACAATGAAAACGAACGCAGCCGGTTAGCCAGGAATGAGCCGGGCTACACCCTCAAAGACCTCGCCCTCGCGAATGCGTTCCGCAACACGCGGGATTCAATGCCGCGCAGCTTCCTCGGCACGCAGGCTGTACCCCGCCCGCAGGACATGGGCGTGCCGCGTTGGGAAGCCGAACCGGAGGAGAATACCCGTATCCTGAAAATCGCCATGCAGCAGATGGGGGCGGCGGCAATCGGGGTGGTCGAACTCAATGAGCAGACACGCAAGCTGATCTACCGCGTAGACAACGATGGCAAAGAGATCGTCTTTGACAATGTGCCGGAAGCCTATGAAGATGCGGATAAGCGCGTCATCCCCTATGCCGCCCGTTGGGCCGTCGTCTATGCCGTGCAGATGTCCGAGACGGCGATCAAACGTGCCCCGACCAAGATCGCGCAGATGACCACCAGCGAGACGTACCAGCGCGGCCTGTTGATCCAGAATAATGTGCAGGAGTTTTTGCGCGGCCTGGGATACCAGGGATTGGGCGAAGCATCGCTCAATGGATTAGGGATCGCCCCGGCCTTCGCCGTGCTGGGCGGGCTGGGCGAACTCTCGCGGCTCAACCGGGTGGTCACGCCGGAATTTGGGCCGATGGTGCGTCTCTTCAAGCTGGTTACTGACCTGCCGCTGGTGGCGGATAAACCGATTGATGCCGGGATCGCGCGTTTTTGCCGGGCCTGTAAAAAGTGCGCTGAAGCCTGCCCACCGAGCGCCCTCAGCTTTGAGACTGAACCGGGCTGGCAGCCGGTTGGCGAGTGGGGTAACCCCGGCCATGAGGCCTGGTTTGAAGACTCCCTCCGCTGCCGCCGCTACTGGTTCGAGGAACTGGGCACGAACTGTGGTATCTGTTTTTCCGTATGCCCGTTTTCCAAGCGTAACAGCAGTTTTATGCACGACCTGGTACGTATGCAGATTGCAACCTTTCCCGAATTGGATGAACTGACCCGCAACATGGATGATGCCTTTGGCTACGGCGTTCAGAAATCCCCGGAATCCTGGTGGGAACTGGATTTGCCGGAGTACGGCATCGACACACATAAGGATTGACAAAGTCCTGTAGGGGAAAACCCTACAGGCAGGCCCCGTTTTTGCTGGCATTTTCCCGACAAACAATCATAACCTTCCTGACAGACAACCCCCGGCAGATTCGCCATAATGTAATCAATGGGCTACGGGGGAAAGCCGGTGGAAATCCGGTGCTGAGCCGCAACTGTGACACGGGGAATCCCGTGAAGCCAGATCACCCGTTTATCCGCCATACCCTACGTGACTTAGGGAGCCGGACACTGCGAAAGTGTACCCGGCTTTTTATTTCCGGCAGAAGCAAAGGAGGGTTTCAGTGCCTGTCTATGACTACCACTGCACACGCTGTAAGGCCAGTTTTCCGGTGCGTAAATCCATATCCGAACTGGATAGCCCGACATCCTGCCCCGACTGCAATTCATCCGAAACCCAGCGGTTAATCAGTGTGGTGGCTATCTTCTCGTCCGGGAGTGGGGGCGAAAAACGCGCCCTGGCTGGTGTATCGTCCTGCTCCGGGTGCAGTGTCGCCGGGAGTGGGTGCGCGAGCTGTCGCCCACGTTAGCGGTTGTTTGAAATACCGGGGTTTCCCCGCATTGTTTGTGGATTAAACCGCCATAAAACGGGCGGAAAAGAAAGGGGATTTTCTATGCCTTCAAGTTTAAATAGACGTGAATTCTTGCGGGATATGGGTCTGTTGGGTGCTGGTGCAGCCACTGTTGCCGCGCTGGGCCCAATTGAAGCGCTTGGCGAAAGCTGGAGCGACCAGGCCGGTATCGCCCCCCGTCCACCCTGGGTACGCACCGTAGACATCCCAACGGTGGAAATTGACTGGGACTTCATCTATCGTTTCGACGAACGGAATACCGTTCGCCGGGGCTGGAGCAAATACCTGGATGAAGAATCCTTCAAGGCTGTTCAGGAATTAAACTCGACCAGCATTTACGACCTATCCAAGGCAGATAAGCCGGGCTACTCCACCCGCGACATCGCCCTGTATCGCTCCAGTGGTATCGGCGCGACCCAGTCCTTCCTCGGCCCGGATAGTGTCGCCACCCCGGAAGAGAACGGTCTTGCCCCCTGGACGGGCACGCCGGAAGAAGCCTCGGAGATGATCCGGGCTGCCCTGCGCGCTTTTGGCGCGGCTACCGTCGGCTTCGTGGAACTGGATGAAAACACCGAAAAACTGATCTATGCGATTGACCCGGATGGCAAGGAACTGGTCATCAGCGAAGATCAGGACGTGGCGGAAGAGACGGAAACCCAACGCATTATCCCCAAGAAAGCCCGCTGGGTGATCGTCTGGACGGTGCAGATGTCGCAGGAAGGCATGACCCGCAGCCCAACCCCGGTTGGCGCGGCGACCACCGCCATGGCCTATGCGATTGGCCGGGCGACCCAGAGCCGCCTGCAAGGCTTCCTGCGTGGAATCGGCTATTACGGCCTGGGCGAAGCGCAGACCAACGCGCTGGGTATTGCCCCTGGGTTTGGCGTGCTGGCCGGTCTGGGCGAGCTTTCCCGCCTGAACCGCATGATCAGCCCCGAATACGGCCCGATGGTGCGTGTCTTCAAGATGGTCACGAACCTGCCAGTAGCGCCGACCAAACCGATTGACGCCGGCATCTACAACTTCTGCAAATCCTGCAAGACTTGCGCGACCTACTGCCCATCCGGGTCACTGAGTACCGGCGATCCGTCGTATGAAACCCAGGGCGGCTGGAACCGGGGCGGCGTCAAGACCTGGTACGAGAACTCACTGACCTGCCGCAACTACTGGGCGGAAGTCGGGACCAACTGCGGTATCTGCTTCGCGGTCTGCCCGTTCTCGGTCAAGGATCGTGCGCTGATCCACCAGATGGTGAAGGGTACGATTGGCACGACGACTATCTTCAATGGCGCGCTGGCGGAACTCAGCCGCACGGTTTATTCACCAGGGAAGATGGACGAACCGCAGAAAGACCCCGAAGAATGGTGGACACTGGATTACAGTGAATACGGCGTTAACTCGACACAGGGGCATGGTGACGCTTAGGCGTACCGGCATAGTATAGAAAGGACATGACCGATGTTGTTCTGGCTCATTTTAGGTTTGTTGCTCGGTGCCGGGGCGCTCTTTATTCAAAAGCGCGGGAATATCAAGCTGGCCTGGTATGACTGGTTGCTGCTGGCGTTGGCGCTGCTGTTCTTTATGCTCGCAATTTCCAACTACTACGCATCACTGGAAGAGTTGGAGACACGCGCGGCCTCCTTCCTGCTGCTCTCCTTCGGTCTGCCAGGGCTGATCCTGGTCGCTATCGTCGGGATCCGCATCTGGCGTGGTCGCCAGAAGGCAGTGGAAGCCAAAGCCTAGCTGTATCGCACCTGTATAATGTTTCGAGGGGGATGGCACACATCCCCCTCACTCGACTCATTGTTCTCATCCATCAGGTAACCAACATGCAAAAGGCAGCAGCCCCCAACTCGATACAGCAGCAGCGTGCTCGCCAGCGCCGCCGCCAGGGTCTCCTCAGCCTCGCGGCCTTTCTGATTCTGGCCGGGGCCTGGTTGGTCGGATATCTCAATACCGGCAACCAGGATGCTCTGAACGGCTATGTTGAAGAGGTGCTTCCCCAGGCGACTCGAATCGAATCCGATAGTAACGGCCTGTTCACCGGCACTATCACGGGCGATGATGGTGAACCGGTGGTCAGTGGGTATGCTATGGTCGGGGTTGCCACCGGGTACGGCGGCCCGATTGCCATGTTGGTGGGCACCGACCCTGCCGGCACGATTACGGCGGTATCGGTGGTCGAACACGCCGAAACGCCCAACTTCTTCCGCCAGCTAGAGCGCGTCCGGTTTTATGACCAGTTTACCGGCACTTCTTACGGTGATTCGCTGTATCTGGGTGAAGATATTGATGGTGTCAGCGGGGCAACCCTCTCGGCTGAGGCTGTCGCCCAGGGCATCCGCCAGGCAGTACGCGGGATCGCATCCAGCGCGATTGATGGCGCGGTCATCCCGCCTGATAACCGCCCGATTAACTTTGGCGCTCCGGAAATCGTCCTGCTGGCGTTGTTTGTCGTGAGCTTCATCCTGCATCAACTGCGCTCCCGCCCGATCATCAAGAAATATGGGCGCTGGGCGGTGATGGCAACCGGCGTGCTGGTGCTTGGGTTTATCCTGAACAAACCGTTCACGCTGGCAAATGTCGTCTCGCTGCTGGCAGGCTACTGGCCGGACTGGCGCAATAACCTGTACTGGTTCCTGCTGTTGGGCGGTATCCTGGTGGTGACCTCCATCCAGGGCAAAAATCCCTACTGCTCATGGTTCTGCCCGTTTGGGGCAACCCAGGAATTTCTCGGTTCCCTGACCGGGGCGAAACCCTACCAACCGCGAGCGATCTATAGCAAATTACAGTGGCTTCAGCGTGGATTATCCTTCACGGCGATTGTGCTGGGACTGGCGCTGCGCCAGCCTGGCGCGACCAGCTACGAGCCGTTTGGCACGCTGTTCAACCTGGAAGGATCGTGGCCACAGTGGGTTTTGCTGGTGATGGTGCTGTTTGGCTCGCTCGTGATCTATCGTCCCTTCTGTAATTATCTCTGTCCGCTTGACCCTGTGGTTGGGTATATCGGGGAAGTGCGGCGTTGGGTGAAGAATTTATGGCAAAAGAACAGAGCCGCCAGATCGACAAGCGGCAGGTTGCCTTAATCGCGTATCTGGCGCTGGGTGTGGCAATGATACTGATGACGCTCGTGCTGGCGTTTACGCCGGAAACTCCGGCGACAACCCAGGTGACCGTCGTTGCTACCCGGACACTGAGTCCTCTTGTTCTGACACAGCAGGCCGACTATGTGACCATTGGCCCGGCAGCACATCAGGGCAGCGGCACAGGCGGCGGGCGCGGCCAACATGCTGAGGCTACACCGGCATCCACCATTGAATCCGGTACAGCAACACCATCAGGGGAAAACCATGACACCTCACACTAATCGGTTATCCCGCCGCCAGTTTATCCACATGACGGCCATAGCCGGGCTGTTCGCTGCCAGTGGAGCGGGGCTTGCTGCCCGGTTGGCGACCCCGGCGGTACGCACGCAGGAAACGCGGTTGCTCCTGGGCAGTATCGCTAACCTGACTATCATCAGCCCGTACCCCGATCAAGCGCAGGCGGCAGTCGCGGCGACATTTGACCGTATGGCCGCCCTGGAGGATGTTTTCAGCCGCTTCCGGCCACACAGCCAGTTGAGCCAGCTCAATAGCGACGGATATATCCGTGAGGCACACCCCGCGCTGCGGGAAGTCCTGGTAAAAGCGGTGGATTACGGATACCTGACTCGCGGGGCGTTTGACGTAACGATCGAGCCAGTGCTGCGGCTGTACCGGGAAGCGACGAAAACGGGCAAACTGCCCGAACCGTCGGCTGTTGTTGCCGCGCAGGAACTGGTGGATTACCGCCGAATCGTTATCACGGGGGATTCCGTTCGCCTCGACATGACCGGCATGGC
This sequence comes from uncultured Chloroflexota bacterium, assembly GCA_937974245.1. GTDB lineage: Bacteria > Chloroflexota > Anaerolineae > Aggregatilineales > Phototrophicaceae > JACKCG01. Next base: position 34,428 of record CALJKV010000037.1, read on the forward strand.
GATCACACTGGATGGGATCGCCAAAGGCTATATTATTGATGCTGGCGCAAATGCCTTGCGTGAATTCGGCTTCGAACAGGTCATGGTTGAGCTTGGCGGCGACCTCCAAACCCATAATGACGCCGGTTCACGCCCCTGGCAGGTGGGCATTCAGCAGCCCGTGCCGGACGCGGTGGCGAAAACACCGCTGGTCACGCAGGTCACCAATATGGCGCTGGCGACATCTGGTGACTACCAATATACCTTCACGCCGGATCGGCGGCTGCACCACATCATTGACCCTGGCAGCGGTATATCTCCTGGGGAACTTGCCAGTACAAGCGTGCTGGCTCGCACCGCCTGTGATGCGGACGCGCTGGCAACGGCAGTTATGGTCATGGGCGCACAGGCCGGGCTGGCACTGGTGGAAGGGCTACCGGATACGGCGGCGCTGGTCATCACCAAACAGGGAGCAGTTCATTATTCGGCGCGGTTTCCGCTTCGCCAGTGAGTGAGAAAATGCTGTAACAGAGCAGCGGCAGCATACAATCGCTTCGCATTCTGGATGAGGGAAGTTCGGTGAAAATCCGGCGCTGTCCCGCCCCACATGGTGATAAAACTGACCATGAGGCCGGATTTCTGGATTTTCGACTTGTTTGACAAAAGCCACCAAACTATGTTATATTATTTTGCAAGCGGTTGCAATATACTCGTAGACTTGAATGGGCTATGTCAGTGAAAGACCCAAACAACCCTAAAGTCACTATTTACGATGTTGCCCGGGAATCCGGAGTTTCCTATTCGACTGTGTCTCGTGTGCTGAATGGGTTTGAGTTTGTTAAAGACACCACCCGCGAAAAGGTGCTGGAGACGGCGGAGCGCTTAGGGTATGTCGCTAATCTGCAAGCCCGCAGCCTGGCTGGAGGCAAGTCAAACGTTATCGGCCTTCTTGTCCCCAAAATTGACAACAGCTATATCACTGAAATTGTCGCTGGCATTGATGATGAGCTGAGCGCCGCAAACCTCAACCTGATTTTGTATACAACCCACCGGCACATCGGCAAGGAACAACAGAATGTCAAAACCATCATGGGCAGTATGATGGATGGCCTTCTGCTCGTCGTGCCATTGGCAACCAGCAGCTATTTGCAGGCATTGCGCGAACTTCATTTTCCGTATGTCCTGATTGACCAACACGATTACGCCGGCGAGAGCAGCGAAGTTCTGGCAACCAACCACCAGGGCGCGTATGAAGCAACAGAGTACCTTATCGGACTCGGTCACCGACGTATCGCGTTTATCACCGGGTTGATGGAATTATACAGCACGCATGATCGGTTGGCCGGGTACAAGGCGGCGCTCAAGGATCATGGCGTCCCGTTCGACCCGCAGTATGTTGTGCAGGGTGACTTCTGGAAGCAGGAAGCCTATCACGCAACCAATCGGCTGTTGGCGCTGGATGAACGCCCAACGGCCATCTTTGCGGCGAACGACCTGACCGCTATCGGTGCCATGAACGCCCTGCGGGACCACAACCTATCGGTGCCTGAGGATATGTCCATTGTTGGCTTTGATGATATCGCCCAGGCTGCCTATACCAATCCGCGCCTGACCACCGTGCGGCAGCCCCTTGAGCAGATGGGGCGCAGTGGGGTCAATCTTTTGTTACAGCAATTACATGACTCGGATCGTCCGCCGCAGCAAGTCGTACTCCAAACAGAATTCGTCGTTCGCGATTCTTGTAAGCGCATTGATTGATAAGAAGGAATCAAGGAAGTGGTTCAGTAAATCGTATTTACCTAAAATTGCAACCGCTTGCATTGATTTTGCGCCAAGTTATACACAAAGAATAGGTATTGGGTTTGTTATTTATTGTTGATGATGAAGTCATTCCAGGAGCAGCGGCCTCGCATATTATTTTTACCTGATTTTGCAACCGCTTGCAAACTATAAAAGAGCGGAGTTTTTAATCCGTGCTTCCTGTAACACGCTTATCACGAAATACATAGCAGTAAAAGGAGGTTATATCGCGCGTTTATTTTCTTACGTCCTACTGCAACTGTTCGAACATATTTGATATGGAGAAAAACGCAATGTCTCAAACAAAACGTCTTTTAGTTTTTGTAGCCCTCATGTTGGTACTGGCCCTGGGCGTAACCAGCGCTCAGGACAATGTCGTTGTCCGCTGGTGGACGATCTATACAACCCCGCCGGAACTGACCGCGCTGGCCGAAACGCTGGCCCAGGAATATATGGCAATGCATCCTGACGTCACTATCGAAATCACCCACCTCGAAAACGAGGCCTTCAAGGAACGTCTGGCGACAGTTATGCAGGCCGGCGATCCGCCTGATGTATTCCAGAGCTGGGGTGGTGGTGTCCTGTGGAATTATGCCGAAGCCGGTCTGCTGCGTGATATCACACCTGAACTGGCGGCGGAAGACAGTGCATGGAAAGATTCATTCTCGGCACAGGCCGCGCTGGACCTGTACAGCTATAACGGGGCATATTACGGTGTGCCGCTCAACTTTGGCGCGGTCGGTATCTGGTACAACACCCGCCTGTTTGCCGAAGCTGGAATCGAAGGCACGCCAGCAACATGGGATGAGTTCCTCGCCGATGTCCAGATGCTGAAGGATGCGGGCATTACCCCAATTGCTCTGGGCGCGCGCGACAAGTGGCCGTCGCACTTCTGGTGGGTGTATTTCGCCATCCGTGAAGGTGGTCAGCCTGCATTTGAAGCCGCTTATACCCGCGAAGGCACATTCGCTGATGCGCCATTTATCGCAGCCGGTGCGCGCCTGGTAGAATTGGGTGCGCTCGAACCCTTCCAGACCGACTTCATGGCGATGGGCTACGGTCAGGCAGCCGGTATTGTCGGTAATGGGGAAGCCGCGATGGAACTCATGGGGCAGTGGGCGCCTGGTGTCCAGCAGGGTAACAGCACCAGCGGCGAAGGCCTGCCCGAAGGCGAACTGGGCTGGTTCCCCTTCCCGATTATTGAAGGCGGCGCAGGTGGCCCTGCTGACGTACTGGGCGGCGGCGACGGCTTCGCAGTCGGCGTCAATGCCCCTGACGCAGCGATAGACTTCCTGAAATACCTGACCATGCCTGAGGTTCAGGAGCGCTACGTGGCACTGGGTACGGGCTTTATCCCGACAGTCGCAGGAGCAGAAAGCTCAGTGACTGACCCGCTGCTGCAAGCGGTGATGGCCGCTCGTAACGACGCCGGTTACTATCAGCTTTACTACGATCAATTCCTGCCCCCGGCGATTGCACAGGCAGTGCTGGATGCGGTTGAGGCGCTGCTGGTCGGGACGTTGAACCCCGAAGAAGCAGCACAGTCTATCGAAGATGTGGCATCCTTCGAGCTTAAATAACCTCTCGTAACAAGGTCGGGGGAGGCCAGTCGGCCTTCCCCACCTTCATCAAACAACGCTGTTCCTGGAGGATATTCATATGGGAAACCGTTCGCGGCCTCGATTTCGATTTATACCGCGCGAACAGTCCAAGGCTAAAGTTGAGGAGCGTCCGCGTACCACACGCGAACAACTCTTCGTCATCGGGCTGTTTATCATACCGGGTGCCATCATCTATACGGTGTTTCTGATTATGCCGATGCTTCAGGCTGGCTACTACAGTCTGTTTGACTGGAACGGGCTTGGCCCCTTGACCGATTTCATTGGCTTCGGCAATTATGAACGCGCATTTCAACACTCCATCTTTCAGACCTCTGTGGTCAATAGTCTGATTATCACCGCGCTGTCACTGCTCATTCAATTACCGCTGGCGATGGCACTGGCCCTCATGGTAGGGCGGAAACTGCCTGGCCGCTTTTTCTTTCGCAGCATCTTCTTTATGCCTTACGTTTTTTCTGAGATTATTACGGCTATTATCTGGACGTTTGTGTATAACCCTGGGGGCGGCCTGCTCAACACCGTGCTGGCAACGGTCATTCCAAACTATGAACCGATAGGGTGGCTCGCGAACCGGAACATTGCGCTGCTGGCGATTTTCTTCGTCATTACATGGAAATATTTCGGCTTACACATGATCCTCTACATGGCCGGCCTCCAGTCCATCAATTCTGAAGTCGAAGAGTCGGCACGCATAGATGGCGCAAACGAGTTACAAGTGCTGCGCTATATTACCCTGCCCCTGGTTGCGCCGACAATCCGCCTGACGGTTTATCTCTCGGTGCTGGGATCGCTTAACCAGTTCGTGCTGATCTGGATTCTGACGGCAGGCGGGCCGGCCAACACCACGCAGGTCATGGCCTCCTATATGTATCGCTTTGGCATCAAGAGCTTCAATCTGGGATACGGCAGCGCGGTTGCGGTAACGATCTTTGTCATCGCGCTCGTCTTCTCTATCGGTTATCAACGCGCCATTATGCGCCGTGATTACGCAGGGTCAGTATAAGGAGAGACGGATGGCTGCGATGACTTCAACTAGAACAACACCCCGGCGCCCCCTCCCCTGGCAGCGCATACTGAGCCGTTTGCTCCAGTATGCCATCCTGATCGCGCTGGCGCTCATTATCCTGGGGCCTGTCCTGACGGCGGTACTGGGTGGGTTGAAAACAACGGGTGAGCTATATGATCTACCCTTCGGGCTGCCTGCCGTCCCCCGCTGGGAAAATTACACCGGCATTCTGAACAGTGAATCGTTCTGGCTCCAGCTAAAAAACAGCGTGATTATCGTCACAGGGACGGTCAGCCTGACCGTAACGACTTCGGCGCTGCTGGCTTTTGTCTTCAGCCGCCTGGTTTTCCCTGGCCGCGAATTGATTTTCAACTTCTTCACGCTCGGTCTGTTGTTTCCAGTGACCATCGCGTTTCTACCGGTGTTCATTCAGATCCGGCAAATCGGTTTAATTGATAGCTATTTCGGGATCATTTTACCGCTGGTTGCGTTTGGCATTCCCGGCAGCACGCTGATTTTGCGCGGGTTCTTCCGCAGCATCCCTTCCGAATTGGAAGATGCCGCTTATATAGACGGTTGTGGCACGCTTGGGTTTTTCTGGTACGTCCTGGTACCGCTGGCGCGCCCTGCCCTGGGCGCTGTCATCGTGCTGCAAACAATTGTCGCCTGGAACGAATATTTCCTGCCACTGCTGGTATTAACGGACGACTCCAAATGGCCGCTGACCCTGGGCATCATGCAGTTTCAGGGGCAGTATGGGACCGATTGGGGCCGGGTCATGGCCTTCGTCTCCTTGCTGATTGTGCCTGCCGTGTTGTTCTACATCTTGACTCAACGTTATATTGTCACCGGCCTCACAGGCGGGGAACTCAAAGGATAAGGACTGAAGGCGATGATGAAGATTCAGGACGCCTCGCTTGGCGTGACTGAGCGTATTGAGCTGCTGATTGCTGAGATGACGCCAGCAGAAAAAACTACCCAGTTATGGGGAATCTGGGCGATTGCCCTCCTCGATGAACAGCGTCGTTTTGCGCCACAGCGCCAACTTGCGCTGCTGCAACACGGTGTCGGGCAAATCTCGCGGCTCGGCGCAAATGCCCTGGTGCCACCGCAGCAGGTCGCCCAACTTGCCAATGAAATCCAACGTTATGTCATTGAGCAGACACGTCTGGGCATTCCTGTCATGATTCACGAGGAAGCCTGTGCTGGCATCCTGATGCGGGATGCGACCACTTTCCCACAGTCAATCGGTCAGGCTGCGACATGGGAGCCTGAACTGATCGAAGCGATGACGATAGCAATCCGGGAACAGCTGCGTGCCATCGGCTCGCATCATGCGCTGGCACCTGTACTCGATATCGCCCGCGATCCACGTTGGGGACGGATGGAAGAAACTTACGGAGAAGACCCCTTTCTGGTCAGTGCCCTGGGAACCGCCTATGTGCGCGGTTTGCAGGGTGATGATCTGAAACAGGGCATCGCTGCCACGGCCAAACATTTCGTCGGTTACGCGGCCAGCGAAGGCGGCATGAATTGGGCGCCCGCGCATATCCCCGCACGCGAACTGCGCGAAATCTACGCGACCCCCTTCAAGGCGGCCATCCAGGCGGGCAAGCTCGCTACACTGATGAATGCCTACCAAGAAATGGATGGTGTCCCCTGCGGGAGTTCAAAGGAACTCCTCATTGATTTGCTGAGGCATGAACTCGGTTTTGATGGGCTGCTCGTCTCGGATTACTTCACGATTGCGCAACTGGTTGATTATCATCATGTCACCGCCAGCCGCACCGAGGCAGCCCGCCTGGCACTGGAAGCGGGGATGGATATTGAACTCCCCACACCGGATGGTTATGGCGCTCCACTGCTCGAAGGACTGGAAAACGGCACAATCGATATGGCGCTGGTGGATGCCAGTGTTCGGCGCGTGCTGGCCGCGAAATTCGCCCTGGGGCTGTTTGATAACCCCTATGTGGATGAAGGTCGTGTACCGGAGGTCTTCTCCAGGCCGGAAACCGTTGAGCTTTCGCGGCGTATCGCGCAGCAGTCGCTCGTGCTGCTCAAGAACGATGGGGACCTGCTGCCCCTCCCGAAGACCCTGAGCCGGATCGCCGTTATCGGGCCGAGCGCCGACAGCGCCCGTTTGCTGCAAGGGGATTATCATTACCCCTCGCACATGGAAAAAATGTTTGACCCGAATGTCAGCCCGGATTCCCCGACACCTCACCAACAAAATATCCTGGATTTGAGCTCCCACATGCCGCCGACGGTGACGGTGCTGGAAGGCGTCAAACGCCTGGTTTCGCCCCAGACTGAAGTCCTCTATGCACGAGGCTGCGACATTCTCAGTGAGGATACCAGCGGGTTTGCGGAGGCGGTTGCGGCGGCACGACAGGCGGAAGCAGCGATAGTTGTTGTCGGCGATAAAAGTGGTCTCGCGCCGGGCTGCACCACAGGCGAATCCATTGACCGCGCTATACTCGATTTGCCGGGCGTACAGCAAGGGCTGGTCGAGGCCATCCATGCCACAGGGACACCCGTCATCGTCGTGCTGACCAATGGCCGCGCCTACAGCCTGGGTTGGATTGCCGAGCATATCCCGTCGGTACTGGTGGCCTGGCTGCCTGCCGAACAGGGTGGCGCAGCCATCGCTGATGTGCTCTTTGGCGATGTGAACCCCGGCGGCAAACTGCCGGTTTCGTTCCCGCGCCATGTCGGGCAGGTGCCGGTGTTCTACAATCACAAACCATCCGGCGGGCGCACGCACTGGCAGGGCGGATATGTCGAGATGAGCGCCAGCCCTCTGTATCCCTTCGGCCACGGCCTGAGCTACACCCAATTCGAGTATGCCGACTTACAGATTACCCCACAGCGAGCGGATACCACCAGCGTCGTGCAGGTGACGTTCACGCTTACCAACAACGGGACATGTGCCGGTGAAGAAGTCGTTCAGTTGTATGTCAGCGATCCAATCGCCAGCGTGACCCGTCCGGTTATCGCGTTGAAAGGCTTTAAGCGCATCCTGTTGCAACCACAGGAAAGCAAAACCATCACCTTCCATCTCGATGTGCGGCATCTGGCGTTCTACGATCTCGCTATGCGCTATCAGGTCGAGCCAGGTACGATTTATGTGGGGGTTGGCAGCTCATCAGAGGATATTCGTTTGCGCGGCGACTTTGAGATCACTGGGATGTCAACCGAAGTGGATCAAGTCTTTTTCACACCCGTGACCGTGCGATAGCTTTGTCCGAGCTTAGCAATTAAAGGCCTGTGCAGTTATGCGTCTTTTACTGATTTTTGTTTTTGTCCTCGTTGTTTTGAGCGGGGTTTCTGCTCAGGAGGAAACCATGACCGGAGCATTTGCGAGTGGAGAATATCCTAATGTACTCCGCGAAATTGGCTTGAGCGATGCCGAGATTCAAACTCGTATTGACGCCGTGTGGCAGGAAATGTTCTACGGTGATGACGATACAGAGCGAGTCTACTACCCAGTTGATGGTGGCATGGCGTATATCCTGGATGTCAATAATCAGGACGTGCGTTCTGAAGGGATGTCCTACGGCATGATGATTGCTGTGCAGTTGGACAAACAGGAAGAATTTAACCGCCTGTGGCTGTGGGCCAAAACCTATATGTATCAGTCCAATGGGCAGTACAAGGGGTATTTTTCCTGGCACAATCGCACCGACGGTACGCCGATTGACCGCAATCCCGCATCAGATGGCGAAACCTGGTTCGTGACCACATTGTTTTTCGCGGCGGGACGCTGGGGAAACGGCGAGGGTATCTTCAATTATGAGGCCGAAGCAAATGCCATCCTCAATGCCATGCTGCACACCGAAAGTCCACGCTCAGGCGCGACCAATATGTTTGACGATGAAACCAAAATGGTCGTTTTTGTGCCGGACTTCGGACGGGTGAGTGAATTTACCGACCCCTCGTATCACACGCCGTTTTTCTATGAACTATGGGCGCGGTGGGCTGACCAGGATCAGGCCTTCTGGGAAGAGGCGGTTGGTGTGAGCCGGGCTTTCTGGCGCACAACTACCCACCCTGAGACCGGTCTGATGCCAGACTATGCCGAATTTACGGGCGAGCCGGTGCCCTGGGGCGATTATGGTGAATACTTCTATGCCGATGCATGGCGAACAGTAATGAACATCGCGGTAGATTACAGCTGGTTTGCTGCTGATCCCTGGCAGGTCGAACAGAGTAACCGGCTGCTGCGTTTCTTTTATGATCTGGGCATCAATCGCTATAACACGAAATTCAAAGTTGATGGTACACCTGCTTCACCGCAGCATCGTTCGCTCGGCCTGATCGCCATGAACGCGGTGGCGGCGCTGGCTGCTGATGATCCAATTCGTCTGGAGTTTGTGCAGGCTTTTTGGGATTCTCCGTTGAACAAAGGGCAATACCGATACTATGACAATTTGCTCTATATGCTGGCTCTGCTGCATTTGAGCGGTCAGTTCAGAATCTATTCGCCTGCCTGAACCAGAAGTTAAAAGTACCGAGTTGAAAATCGTTGGGCGCTGCAGGTGGATAACTAGCGCGGACATACATTCAACTTTGGACTAATTGCCCAGTACGCATTGGCTTCTACCTTCTGCGTGCTGTTAAAATGGGTTGACATTTTGATACAAACTAAAAGGAGTTTCTTCTATGACGGCATATCAGCCAAAATCGGAACACAAATTTACTTTCGGGTTGTGGACAGTCGGCAACACTGGCCGCGATCCTTTTGGCGAACCGACACGGAATACGCTATCCCCAGTGGAACTGGTACACTTGTTGGCCGAGGTTGGCGCGTGGGGTGTCAATTTCCACGACAACGACCTGGTGCCGATTGACGCCACTCCCGCCGAACGCGACCAGATCGTGCGCAACTTCAAGAAGGCGCTGGCGGAAACCGGTCTTGTCGTACCGATGGCGACCACGAATCTGTTTACCCATCCCGCTTTCAAGGATGGTGCGTTCACCAGCAACGACCCCAAAGTGCGGGCGTATGCGCTGCAAAAAACGATGAATGCGATTGACCTGGGTGTGGAACTCGGCGCAAAAGTCTATGTGTTCTGGGGAGGGCGCGAAGGCACGGAAACCGACAGCAGCAAGAACCCGGCGGATGCGCTCAGATGGTTCCGGGAAGCCCTGAACTTCCTCACAGACTATGTCAAAGACCAGGGCTACGAACTCCAATTCGCGCTTGAACCCAAGCCGAATGAACCGCGTGGACACATCTTTTTGCCCACCGTTGGCGATGCGTTGGGCTTCATCAGCACGCTGGACGACGCCGAAATGGTCGGCCTGAATCCGGAAGTCGCGCACGAACACATGGCCGGGTTGAACTTCCTGCATGGCGTGGCGATGGCCTGGGACGCCGGCAAGCTGTTCCATATTGACCTCAACGATCAGCTTTTCGGGCGCTACGACCAGGATTTCCGCTTCGGCAGTATGATGCCCAAGCAGGCGTTTTACCTGGTCAAGTTCCTGGAAGACCATCAGTATGCCGGCAGCCGCCACTTTGACGCTCATGCCTTCCGCAGCAGCGGCTATGAGGACGTCAAACACTTCGCACGGGGCTGTATGCGGACCTATCTCATCCTCAAGGAGAAAGCACAACGCTTTAACCAAGACGCCGAAATCCAGGCGCTGCTGGCCGAAATCACGGCAGGCGATGACTCATTGAGCTACCTCAATGGGCATTACAGCCGTGACGCTGCCCGGCGGTTACGTGAAGCGCAGTTTGACCGTGATGCCCTCGGCGCTCGAAACCTGCCTTACGAACAACTCGACCAACTCACCATCGAACTGCTGCTCGGAGTGCGCTAGTCATGGCGTACTTCATGGGCATTGACATCAGCACGACCAGCGCCAAAGCCATCATTATTGATGAATGCGGCGCGGTGCAGGCGATTGGCAGCACGCCGCAGCCGATCAGCCAACCGTACCCGCTGTGGAGCGAGCAGCATCCGGCGGACTGGTGGGATGGCGTGGTCGCTTCAATCCGCGCCGCGCTGGATGAGGCCGGACTGACCGGGGACGCCATCGCGGGGATCGGCCTCACCGGGCAGATGCATGGTCTGGTGATGCTCGATACGAACGGAGACGTGCTGCGCCCGGCGATCCTGTGGAACGACCAGCGCACGCAGGAACAATGCGATTGGATGACCCAACGAGTCGGTTTCGCTCGGCTGATCGAACTGACGGGCAACCGGGCATTGACCGGCTTCACCGCCCCGAAGATTCTGTGGGTGCGCGACCACGAGCCGGCGGTATATGCCCGCTGCGCCCATATCCTGCTGCCGAAGGACTATATCCGCTACAAGCTGACCGGCGACTATGCCACCGACCTGGCCGGGGCTGCCGGTACGTCGCTGCTCAACGTCCAGGCACGAGATTGGTCCGACGATGTCGTTGCGGCGCTGGGTATCCCCCACGACTGGCTGCCGGACGTGCATGAAGGCACGCAGATCACCGGGACGATCAGTGCAGGGGCAGCGGCGTTAACCGGGCTGAAGGCCGGGACTCCGGTGGTTGGTGGTGGCGGCGATCAGGCGGCAGGTGCAGTCGGGATGGGCTGCGTGACGCCGGACGCGATTGGTGTAACCGTCGGCACGTCGGGCGTGGTATTCGCCCCGCTCGATCATTACTCTTATGAGCCGGAAGGACGGCTTCACGCCTTCTGCCATGCTGTGCCGGGGATGTGGCACTTCATGGGGGTGATGTTGAGCGCGGCGGGCAGTCTGCAATGGTACCGCGACACCCTCGCGCCGGATGTATCATTCGATACCCTGTTGGCGGAGGCCGAAACCGCACCGGCAGGGAGCGATGGCCTGATATTCCTGCCCTACCTGACCGGGGAGCGCACGCCGCACCCTGACCCACAGGCACGCGGCGCGTTCATCGGACTCACATCACGCCACACCCGCGCTCACCTGACCCGCGCTGTATTGGAGGGCGTCGCCTATGGCTTGAAAGACAGCTTCACCCTCATCGCGGAGGCCGGACTGCCGCACAGCTTCACGGCACGCATCAGCGGCGGCGGGGCGAAATCCCCGTTCTGGCAGCGGATTATCGCGGACGTGCTCGGAGCGCCGCTGGTAAATGTAAACACACCGGAAACGGGCGCGTTCGGGGCGGCGCTGCTGGCGGCGGTGGGTGTTGGCGCGTTCAGAGATGTGGCGGCAGCCTGCGCGGCGACGGTGAAAACCGGGGCGCGTGTCGAGCCGGGCGCCGATCAGGCCATCTATGCCGAGGCTTACCCGACCTACCGGGCGCTTTACCCGGCGCTCAAAGCAGTACAGGCATCGTGAGAAAGCATGATAATGCCCGGTCAGTCCACCTGACCCACTCAAGCAAGCTAGCTAGGATTAAAATGAAAAACCACCCGAAATAAGGTGGTTTTTCGCTGGTGAGTATGTCATCTCCCTATAAAGGGGTGTCCGAACATTCGCAAGCCAGCCAGTTGCACGACTCGGCCCCGCGCTGCGATCAACGGTGGCTTCGCGTATCTTCATCCCCGTCTGAGCGAATTTGAGTGAATGCGGCACCAAAAACCACACCTAATGCGATTCCCAGACCGATGTTGCTCAATGCCACTCCCAACCCAATGCCTAATGCCAGACCTGCCCCCATCCGTGTCATACGATTTCGATTCACCGTCATCACGATTTCCCGTTGGTAATAGTGCCGTTTACGGTAATCACGACGTTGCCCTTCTTGCGCCCGGTATCCACATAACGGTGCGCCTCGACAATCTGCTCCAGCGGATAGTAGCGGTCAATGACGGGTTTTATTGTCCCTGCTTCCATCAGTTCTTTGAGGAGGAGCAGATCTTTCGCCCGTTCCTGTGGTGGCCGCAAGCCTGTGGTGGCGAACTTCGCTCTTTTGCCGCCGACTACTGATGTCCACAAGACATGGCGGAGTATCCCGATACTTATCCCCGCTTCAAGGAACGTTCCGTTCGGCTTCAATGATTTCTTACAGCGGGAAAATGTGGTTTTGCCAACGGCATCGAAGATGATGTCATAGGTTTGACCATTCCGGGTGAAATCCTCGCTGGTGTAATCAATCACATGATCGGCTCCGATAGATTTCACCAGTTCGACATTGGCGGCGCTGCATACGCCAGTGACTTCCGCCCCGAAGAACTTGGCAATCTGTACCGCAGCTGCGCCTACACTTCCAGAAGCCCCATTGATAAGGACACTCTGCCCGCCTTGAATATCCCCCTCATCCCGAAGGAAGGGCAATGCCGTCAAGAAGCCGTCAACGCTGGCAGCAGCTTCTTCATAGGTCAGATTAGCGGGCTTGATGGTCAGCACTTCATTTTCAGCGATACAGATATATTCGGCAGTAGCGCCAAAATTGGGGCCAGCAGTGCCGAAGACCTGGTCACCTGGCTTATACGCGGTCACATCTTTGCCCACTGCTACGATTTCCCCGGCTAATTCCTCGCCTAAGGTCTTATTCTTCGGCTTTGTGAGTCCCGTGAATAGCCGTGAGAAATAGGGCTTGCCCTGACGAAATATGGCTTCCGTCGCGGTGACTGTCGTCGCGTGGACTTTGACCAGCACCTCATTGGCTGCGGGCACGGGCTTTTCTACTTCCACTATCTGAAGCACTTCGGGTGATCCGTATTTGTCCTGTACAACTGTTTTCATGAGTTTGTCTCCTTGGTTTCGATCTGATTGATCGTCAGTTAGATGATTGGTTTCTTGCTCTGGCGAAGTAGAAAAATGGAACAAACCATATTGCCATCACCAGAAAAATCGCTATCTTTGAATCGTCCTTGTCGGCAAAGTGATCGCCGAAATGAGCATGGCAGCGGCAAAGAACAGTGAAATACCAATGAGATACCGTGACGCTCGTTTTGAATTCATCGCCTTGCTGCTCCGATTGTCCTGTAGGTGATCTGCGTCTTGCTGCTGCGATTCGATGAATTTTTGAACCATGATGGTCTCCTCATAATCAGGTGTTGCAAGTCAGATGGTGACTGGTTTACGGCTCAATCTGGTTGACTGAGATCAAGGGCATACCAAGGTCGCGTATCTGCCGCAGCAGCCCGTGCAGCGCCGCCTGATCGGCCACATGACAGGTCAGCAACGTTGTGCCGTCTGCCTCCGGTGTGATGGACACGCCGCCAAACCAGTCGTTCCAGTCATCGTCCAGATGCCCCTTAATCCTGACCTGGTAAATCAGGGGCTGATCCGGGCCTGGCGTCCGCGCTTCTGACATGATTTCACACCTTTTGCGGTGCCGGGCAGAAAACCGCGTGTTCCACCCGGCACACACATGGGCTAATAGCCCTGAGCATCGTAAGCCACACCGAGGAAATTGACGATTTCCGGCGCAAGTATGGCAGCGGCATCCGCGTCCTGTTTCAGTTCTGCCAGCAGAAAAGCGGTGGCGAAATGATTGGTCAGGTCATGGGCGCGGTCCATATCCCACACGGGGTCCGAGCAGATTTCATAGAACCCGATTTCGGCGAAGAATGGCAGCGCTGCGCAGGTCGCGCCAAAGATCATGTGCTCGGCATTCTCAAAGCTAACCCGCGCCTTGGTCGTACTGGAGGCATATTCGTATGTCGGGTGCGTCCCCCACATATAGGGTGTACCGGTATCGCCTGTACCCCCGATCGCCATCACCGGGACTGTGATTTCGGCAAGGCCCAATTCATTGAAGAAGTAAGCGTCGCCCGCCATCGGCATAATCGCATCCACACGCGGATCGCCCCAATTCGGCCACAACCCATCCGGCAGGGTCTCGAAGCCGGCCAGTTCAGCCATGTCCGTAACGTATGGCTCAACCAGATCACACAGCCAGGCGCTCGGGTCACCAGTTTGGCGCGCATCGGCACACACCGCCTGCATACCGGCCACATCAATGCGCGCGCCGCCCATAACCAATGCGGTATAGCCGCCGTAAGAATGCCCAGCCACTGCAATCAGTTCCGTATTGACCAGGCCTTCCAGCGCCCCGCCCGTAACAACCTGTGCGTCCACATAAGCCAGCACGGACTGTATCTCCTGTGGGCGTGTAATGGCCGACTGCCAGAATGTACTCAAGGTTTCATCCGCGAATTCCTGATGTTCGGGCGCAATGACGGTGAAGCCATAAGACGCCAGATGTTCTGCCAGCCATGCATAGCTGTTACGTCCCAGAGCGAAACCAGGTGACACAATAACCAGCGGATATGGCCCGCCAGACAGGTCATAGTCCGCGCCCTGGATGGCTTGCCCGCTGACCGTCGCAACAGGCCCACCGTCCCCGCCGAATTTGAAGTAATAAGGATATTCGGTGGCTGCTTCCAGGCTGTCCGGGTTAAGCGCCGGATACCACACAGTGATTTCAAGCGGCACATCACCATCAATCATGAGGTCACGAGTGCCGACCGGGTATTGACCGCGCACGCCGTAGGTTGGCGCATCAGGGCGGATACCGGTGGGTAATGCATCAACGGTTTCCTGTGCGCGTCCGATCATGGGCGAGGCCATCAACAGGAGCAAAACTGCCAGAAAAAAAGGGGTGCGTTTCGACATTAGCCGGTCCTTTCTTCAGAAATACGATGAGACCAGCATAACCGCCCGATGGTACTGTTGTGACGACACGAAAGTGTTGTTAGGGGGTGTTGTTTTTGGGAAAAGCTGTGGTGAGTGGTGTCAGATGAAGTCTCCTCTCTTACAAATTAGATCAACCCGAGTTCACGCGCACGGGCGACCGCCTCTGTTCGTCGGTTGACCTGAAGTTTCTGGTAAATGTTCCGGTTGTGCCCTTTGACGGTATTCAGTGCGATAAAAAGATACTGACTGATCTCCTGGTTGGAGAGGCCGTCTGCGACCAGCCTCAGGATTTCCAATTCACGCTCGCTCAAAGGCTCAATCAGCGGTTGTGAGACCAATGGCTGCCGATGCGCTGGTTGAAATGCCGCAATCAGTTTTTGTGTATAGGCTGGTCGGATTCCCCGGGTAAGTGCTTCGGAGAGCATGGCTTTCATTGACATGCCTTCATCTACAAAAACACGAACGTAGCCCTCCGGTTCGGCGAGCTGAAGCGCCCGCTGCAACATCGTAAGCGCGATATCCCTATCACCCTGAACCCAATACAGCCGTGCCTGCAGAATACTGATTTCGATCACACTCCCCATGCGCTGGTTTGTTTCCGCTGCGTCGTGCAACCGCCCCAGTAATGAAGCGACCTCATCAACCGATTGTTGCACGCGGTTATGTTCGTATTGAGTGATGTGGATCCGTGCCAGTGTGATCAGTTCAAATTCGTTCAGATAACTGATTTCGCTGTTGAACGATAATCCGCGCTCATGCGCCCACGACAAGGCTTTGTCAATCTGCCCTTGTTCGATCCATACACAGGCTCTGGCAGCCGCTATGGGGCGTGGATTGGGAACAGGTGTGGCGTAATAGAGGCGTTCAGCTTCATTGAGTAATTCCAGGGCACTGGCAAAGTCACCCGTTACTTGCTTCATACGAGCCTGCGCCTGGCAAAAACGCACCCGCCAATCCGGTAATCCGGCTTGCTTGCCAAGAGTTTCGCTTTTCTGCAGGTATTCTCGTGCCATTTCCAGATCATTTTGTTCGCGGTGGAGATCGCCTAACCCCATGAATAAATCTGCCACACCTTGAACCGTAAAGGGCTGCGATTCTGCAACTTGCAGCGCATTCTTGTAGATGCCTATTGCATCCAGAAGGCGTCCTTGTGCCAGCCGAATATCCGCCAGGCCAAACGTATTGCTGAGGGCAAAGGGGACATTGCCCAGCCTGTACATGCTCTCCATCCCGTCTGTCATGAATTGAAATGCCGCTTCCAGATCAGAACTCGACCAGTGCGCCAGACCCAGCAGAGACGAAGCCATACCACGCTGATGATGATCGGTTGCCGAGGTCAGCGCCAGTACGCGCTGCCCATGTTTGATTGTGCTGGGAATATCACCCATCGCCAGCGCAAGATAGGCGCGTGCCGCAGCGATGGTTGCCGGTAAGTGTTGAAATGCCACATCATCGGCGACAATCCTTTCGGAAACCACGTCGTCGGCCTGTGCTTCCGGGGCAAGCCAACGCTCGGCATTGCACAGATGCGTATCGGCAGCGTCTATCTCGCCGAAATCCAGCAGCACCCAACCGTAACCCGCACTGAGAACCGGACGGTTGCGAAACATAGATTCAGGCAGAGCCTGCATCCAGACTAGTTGTCCGCGACTTTGAAAAGAGGTCGAATGGGTGTATGCCCACTCCAGTTCGATCATGTCTGCCGCTCGTCCAAAGTCTTCAGCGATGAGTGCATGATGAATCCCCTCGGATCGCAGGTTATGCTGTTCATACCACTGGCTCGCCCGAATGTGCAGTTCGTTTACGTCCACATGCGCTGCCTGTTGCAGGCGTTTGCGCAGCAGGTCACCAAACAGGTGATGATAGCGATACCACTGCCGTTCATTATCCAGCGGTATAAGAAACAGATTGGCCTGCCGGATGTATTCAAGGATGTGCTGCGAAGAATGTCCCGCATCATGAAGCACGGCATCACACAGAGCGCCACAGATGCGGTCGAGAATCGATGTCTTCAGCAAGAAATCCTGAATATGCGGCGGTTGATGATTGAGGACTTCTTCGACCAGATAATCCAATACGAAATGATGGCTGCCCGTAAACGATTGGATAAACCTGCTGGTGTCATCACTCGTCTGAATCGAAATGGCGGCTAGCTGTAATCCGGCGATCCAACCTTCGGTGCGGGCTTCTAACGCAACGACATCCTCCGGCGAGAGGGTCAACCCCATCCTGTGATTGAGAAACTCAGCCGCTTCGTCCGGGGTGAAGCGCAGATCCGCAGCGCGGAGTTCGGTCAACTGCCCGCGTGCTCGCAGACGTGCCAGCGGCAGGCGAGGGTCTTCGCGGGTGGTGATGAGCAGATGCATCTGCGGCGGTTGGTTGTCGACCAGAAAAGCGAGAATTTCGTCGATCTGTTGGCTGTCGAGTACATGGTAATCATCCAGCACCAACGTAAGGTCATGCGGCATGGTCGCGATTTCGTTGAGCAGCGATGTCAGGAGCGACTCGATTGGCGGCGGCGGCGGGGATTCGAGCAGGCTCATGATACGTGTGCCAATTTGGGGTGCAACCGTCTGTAACGCGGCAACGACATAAGCCAGGAAACGCATCGGGTCGCTGTCGCCTTCATCCAACGATAGCCAGGCCGCAGGACGCTCCCCCGCAGTGATCCACCCTGTAACCAGCGTCGTCTTGCCAAACCCGGCAGGTGCGGAAACCAGCGTGAGTTTACCCTGGTGTCCTGCATTTATCCGGTCAATAAGACGCGGGCGCAGAACAATACCCGGGCGGGAGGGGGGCGTATATAGTTTTGTGGCGAGAATTTGTGTTGACATAGGCTAATTCTACCCAATCAGCATCAGAGGGCAATAGATGCGCGCGCAACCGTACCGCTGATATGCCTGCCACCTTCTTAATATTGCATTAAGCGTTGGCTCAGGTTGCCCCCAAATTCACCAGTTAGCCTATAATGGGAATACAACCGTATACCGGCTGGGGAATATGCCTCGTTTCCCCGTTGTGTCATGATTGGGAGTGATGATTTTGAGAAAACAGATGCTTTTTGTGTTGGTCGTGCTGAGTCTGGCGCTGATCGGGCTGCCTGTCGCCGCGCAGGATGACATGCCCCCGGCCAAGATCGTGAATGATGAAGGCGGGCCGGTTGCGATCACCGGCTCGGTGAACTATACCTCGCTGACCTTTACTGTTGGCGTAGCCGAACCACTGATTATCCTGGAAGACCAGGCCGGTTTCGTAGACCGCAACATGGGTTTCCTCATGCCGATGGAATCTCAGGTGATCGGGCAGATTACCTCGGACTTTTACACCTCGCCCTTTACTTACAGCGTTGAACTGCCGATTGAACCGCGTGCCAGCCTGCGCGATGTGGACAACGACGGACAGACCGATAGCGGCGTGATGATCTACGCGATTGCCTACTGGTCGAATACCTGGGGCGATCCCTACCTGGAAGAGCGCGACTTGTTCGGCGGCGGTTGGTCTGGTGCCTATGCCTCCACCCGCATTGACCAGAATCCCTCTGCCAAAGCGGAACTGCTTGGTGGCAAGTATCTCGTGTACGCTCCCGACGACCAGCAGGGCTTCCCCAGCGGCTTTGGTGAAGATGGCCTCTTGTTCACCGGGGACGAGCCGGTGGTGCGGCTGCCCCAGGGCTATACCGTTGTGGATATGGACACCGACCCCTTCACCTTTGACCGTTCGCGCAACCCGGTTATTGACCTCATTGAGGGCGAGGGCGCGGCGGCGGTGGATTTCTCCAATCTGAGTTATACCGATGCCTTTGATGCGCTGGTCGAAATGTTTCGCAACGAATATGCCTACACGGAGTCGAAGGGCATTGACTGGGATGCACTGTGGCAGGAATACCGCCCACGCTTCGAGCAGGCCGATGCCAGCCGCGATTCAGTGGCCTACGTGCTGGCGCTGCGTGATTTCTACTGGCAGATTCCTGACGGTCACATGCGCTTCCCCCTCACACAGCAGACGATTGACCTTTTCACACAGGAAACCGATGGCGGCCTCGGTATCGCCGTGAGCGAACTTGATGATGGCCGGGTGATCGTGAATTACCTGGGTGACGGATCGCCCGCTGCTAACGCTGGAATCGAACTGGGCGCGGAAATCCTGGCGATCAACAACAAGGCAATTGATGAAGTCATCGCGGAAAACGTCCCCTGGTCGTCGCCCTTCAGTGCGCCGCACGTCCTGCGCTTGCAGCAGCTTCGTTATATCACGCGCTTCCACGTGGGTGATACGGTCATCGTCAAGTATCAGAATCCCGGCGCAGCACAGCCCGCCGCTGCCGAGCTGGTAGCGTCGAACGAGCGTGATAGTTTCGCCTCCTCGTCATTCAATACCGGGCTGACGGGCGTGGAACTCCCGTTGGAATACCAGTTAATTGACCCCGGCATCATGTACGTGAAAATCTACAGTTTCTTCGACAATGATCTGTTGACGATTCAACTGTGGGAACGCATGATTACCGCCATGAACGACAACCAGATTCCGGCGTTGATTATTGATATGCGTCAGAATGGCGGCGGCAGCGGCTTTCTGGCCGACCAGATGGCGGCTTACTTCTTCAATGATCCACTGGAAATCGGCAACGGTGCGGCCTATGACCCCAGTCTGGGCGCGTTCTATAGTGACCGCAACCGACTTTCGCGTTATTACCTGCCGCCGGCGAACCTGCGCTACGATGGCCCGATTGCCGTATTGGTAGGGCCGAACTGCAACAGCGCCTGCGAATTCTTCTCGTATAACATGACGCTGCAAGACCGAGCGGCCATTGTCGGGCAGTATCCCACCGGCGGGCTGGGCGGCGGGCAGAAGTTCTTCACAATGCCGGACGGCCTGGTGCTGCAATTCTCCGCCGTTCGCAACCTGGACGCGAACGACAATGTCATCGTGGAAGGTACGGGCGTGCCGCTGGATGTGAAAGTGCCGGTGGACGAAGAAACCGTGTTTGCCGAAGGCGATGTCATCCTGGATTACGCCATCCAGTACCTGCTGGGTCAGTAGACGCGAGCCACCGATTTCCGGCATAACGTGTAACGAACCGCACGCTGGTAAAGGTGCGGTTTTTGATTTCGGAATCCCAGCCTCACAAATTGCGATTCGCCGCAATCCACGTTACACTCCCCAGCTATTCTCAAGAATACAACTGTCGTTAGGCCGTTTCGATCCTTCTGCCATCAGGCGGTGGGCTTAGATTCACTGTTTATAACAAGGGAGTTTCTTATGTCTGATTCCGTGATTCGCTTCGATCTGCCACAGTCCGAGATACCCAAGGCCTGGTACAACATCCAGGCGGATCTGCCGCGCCCACTGCCGCCGGTACTGCACCCCGGCACGCACCAACCCATCGGCCCGGCTGACCTCGCCCCACTCTTCCCAATGGAACTCATCATGCAGGAAGTCAGCCAGGAGCGTTACATCCCGATCCCGGAAGAAGTCCGCGAAATCTACAAACTGTGGCGGCCAACCCCGCTGCTGCGGGCGCGCCGGTTGGAAAAGGCACTCGATACCCCGGCACATATTTACTATAAATACGAAGGTGTCTCCCCCAGTGGCAGCCACAAGCTGAACACCGCCGTTCCCCAGGCCTATTACAATAAGATGGAAGGTGTCAAGGGCCTGACCACTGAAACCGGCGCCGGTCAGTGGGGGACAGCCCTCTCGATTGCCTGCAACTTCTTCGACATGGAATGTGTCGTCTACATGGTCAAGATCAGCTACCAGCAGAAGCCTTACCGCCGGGCGATTATCCAGTCCTTCGGCGCAACCATCTACCCCAGCCCCAGCGAAAACACCCAGGCCGGGCGCAGCATCCTGGCGAAAAACCCGGATAGCACCGGCTCGCTGGGCATCGCCATCAGTGAAGCGGTGGAAGCAGCGGTTGCCAGCGGTGGCAAGTACAAGTACTCGCTCGGTTCGGTACTGAACCATGTCCTGACGCACCAGACGGTGATCGGGGAAGAATCGCTCAAACAGATGGAACAGGCCGGGGAATACCCAGATGTGGTGATCGGCTGTGTGGGTGGCGGCAGCAATTTCGCCGGGATCGCGCTGCCTTTCGTGCGTGAAAACCTGACTAACGGCAGGAAAACCCGCATTATCGCCGTTGAACCCTCTGCCTGCCCCAGCCTGACCCGCGGCACGTATGCTTACGACTTTGGCGACACGGTTGGCCTGACACCGCTTGTCAAAATGTACACGCTGGGCAAGGACTTTGTGCCTCCCCCGCTGCATGCCGGAGGACTGCGCTATCACGGTATGGCGAGCATTCTGTGCGAACTCTATGACCAGGGCCTGATAGAAGCGCGTGCCGTCCAGCAAATGGAAACCTTCAGCGCCGGGTTGCAGTTCGCCCGTTCTGAGGGCATCGTGCCGGGGCCGGAGCCGACCCACGCGATTGCGGCTGTCGTGCAAGAGGCGCTGGCCGCCAAAGCGGCTGGCGAAAAGCGCACGATTCTCTTCAATCTGTCGGGGCACGGCCACTTTGATATGTCGGCCTATGAAGCATACCTGGGCGGCCAGCTCAGCGACTACGAGTACCCGCAGGCGGAGATTGAGGCCGCAAAGGCCGCGCTACCACAGATTTAGCGGTTATTCGCCAGGCTTGATAGAGACTTCACCCTCTGCCGAACCGCACGGCTGTACACTTTTGCGGCAAGACGGACTGTCTTTAACACGCGCCGTAAAAATGTGTCCGCTCCTCAGCCCTTACCTCAAAACCCTTCTCCCAGTAGTGTGCATGGGAGAAGGGCCGGGGGATGTGGTCAGAAGCACCTGAAACGCCCTCTGGTCGCACGAGCGTGTCGGGTTGGATGCCCGCTATGCAGGATTCAGGCCCTAATTGTGACATTCCTAGTCGCAGTGGCGGAACATAACAAAAGTTTCATACAAAATAAGGTCAGAATGCCGCCGAAAAATTGACAACCTAATCCGCATTTCTTATACTCTAAACTCTGGTTAGCCCGCCGTCAAATTCCCGTTAGGAGCGATAACCTTGCTACCCTACTTACGATTCCTGATCCTGCTCATCTTGAGTGGGCTGGTGTTATCGGGTGTATCCGCGCAGAACGCCGCGCAATTAACCGTCGGGGATCCTCCGGTGGCGACCCTTATCAGCATCTCAGTCCCGGATACGAACGGGGTTGTCACCATAACCGGCGCGCCGGGCGCGGTGTTTCCCGGCGCCCAGGTCGCTATTCGCAACCTCTATACTGAAGATACTGTGTACGCGCAGGCCGGGATCACCGGCAGCTTTGGCGCACAGATCTACGGGCCGGGTAATACACCTTTCTGGATCAGCCCGGCAACCAACATCACGAGTACACAGCGGAATAAACCGGGGGCGCTCCCTGGTGGGCCAGGGACGATTATCTTCGGGCAGTTCCCACAGATCGCACAGTCCGCCGGGGCATTCACTCAACTGCTGGTGGATGGCGACCTGAGCGACTGGGAAACCTACACCAACACCCGCCTCTATACTTTTGAGGAACATGAAGTCCTGGCGCTGCTCAACCAGGATTCGCTCTATGTAGCGATTTCCGATGGCAGCCTGTTCGATACCTATGACCACCTGCAACTGACATTCACGCTCGAAGGCTCAGTTTATGTCCTGACGCTAGACCCGCGTGAGCAGCAGCTTGCCCTGTTGCAGCGAATCGAACCCTCCGCTCGTGACCTGGGATCGCTGCCGGTGGCATCGGCTCAGACCGATGCCGTCGAAATACGGATTCCGTTAGCGCCCATCAACCCCAGCAACCCCAGCGTAGAAACCGCCAGCCTGAACCTGCTGCGCTTCTTCGATGCTGCCGATACCGAACTCCTGGCGCTCCTCATCGACCAGGACGTGCCGTTGATGAATGAGACTGACGGCATTGTGTATCTCAACAGCCAGTTAGAGAATGATTTCACTCGCTTCACCATCGGCGGGCCGGTGGCGCAGGGCGCGAACCGCTGGTCGGCGCGGGGACGCATCAGCAAACTGACAGCGCAGCCCGGCGAAACGCTTGATTTGGAGATGGATGTCACACTCACCGCCCCGGATGTCTCGCCTGGCTTGATTGGCCTGCGGATGATCGGGGAGATCATACTGCAACCCGTGACCGGCGCGGACGGACAACAGCGCGGCGGCGGCCTGAACAGCAACAACGGCTGGTCGAACCTGCAAACACCCAGCGGCCTGGCGATAGATAACCTCTACGCCGATGTTGCCCTGGGGCAGACTATCGTCCCCTGGCAGGCAGTAATCCGTAAAGACGGCCAGTTCTTCTTCCCAATGCAGTTCTCGCTCACCATCCCCGAAGACCTGCCGCCTGGTCTGTATGTCCCCGTTTTCCGGGGCACGGCACAGGCTGGCGATGGCGATATTGTGGATTGGACGGCTAATGGGCTGTTCGGTGAGGGCAGGGGCATTTCACGCTTGCAGTTGACACGCCTGCCACTGCTGCTTAACCTGGGCGGGAACATCGAGAACAATCATCTTGTCTGGGCGTTGTTCTTCGACTCGCCCAGTAATGGCAGCCGGGGTGTGCTTTCCCAGGAAGACCAGGCGCATTACGCCCTGGACAACCGGGTGCGCTACAACAGCCCCACGTACATTCTCCAGCCATTTGACGGGCCGCCAAGCCAAGGTAAAGCCCTCACTTACCCACTGGAGCCTTACCTGCTCAACTTGCTGCCTAATGCCTACGATACCATCACTGCCCCGCTGATCCCGTTCCTGTTCCCCGGCGGGCGGCTGAACGCACGCATCACGCGCCCTGATGGTATGGTGGATGACCTGGGGAGTATGCCGATTCTTCAGAACCAACTCTCTACCATCGCGGCAGATGAACGCACCCTTTTCGGCGGTCAGTCCCCGGTGGATAGTTACCGCCTGACAACCCTCAACGACCTCATGACGAATTACACCTTCGACCAGTACGGGCCGTACGCCATCGAGCTGGCCGGCAACACGGAGGATATCTGGGGCAACCGCTACAGCGGCGGCGGAATATATAATATCCTGGTTGCGGAAATGGTAGATATTCTGCCCGGCGTGCTGCCCGGCACACCCTTCACAGTGGGCGATGCCTTCTACCCCGGCTTACGCATTTCGCCCGGAATCCCTGCCGAAGTCACCGTCACAGTGACAGTATATCCGCTGGACGACAGCCCGCCCCAGACCTATCGTTTCAGCGGGCAGGCCGACTCATACGGCCACTTCTCTCCAGCAGACGAGCCGCTCTACCTGGACACACCTGGGGAATATATCGCGGACTATGATGTGCGCTACACCGACCCCGAAGCACGCCTGTGGGCGGGGAGTCTGCGGGGCGCTGGGGTGATAGCCAACCGGGATAGCAATCTGATCGCACACGGGGTACGTGGCCTTGATGACGATCCGACGGAGGTTCGCCCGCCCTGGTTGACGGTGCAGCAGCACCTGGCAGGCACCGATGTTGATACCTGGCGGCTGCAAGCTCCGTACTTCAGCGGCGATGTCGCCTGGATTGCCAGCGGCCTGGACGGGGAAATCAAGCCGGTTTTCAGTGTGCAGGATATTGGCGGTGGGTATGCTGCCTGGCTGGTCGCTAACTACCCGGTATTCAGCGGGTTAAATGGCACTTCTATGCAGCGTCTTGCCATAGAAGATGAACTGCCGGTTGCCATGTTCAGCAGCGCCGAAAGCCTGTATCCCCCATCGCTCCTGCCTGACGACATTGTGAATATGGCCTACAGCTATGTGAGTGTTGTACGCCCCGGCCTGACCGCCCGTCAGTTTGTGCAGGGCGGCTATGGCGGTGGTCTCCTCACCTATCTGGACGCCGACGACCCGTACAACCAGCAGTCTGGCGCGGGTGTCGCCGGTGACCGTCCGGGTGATTTCTGGTTCGTGTTCGGCGGCGCAATCGTGAAAAATGAGGCCGCAGATGTGCGCGACTCGGCCATTTATGGCGCATTCGTCTCGATGATTGAGGAAGCCGATGATCCCCGTGGATCACGGATTACGCCGCCGTTCCAGGGTGCGACTGGCGGGCCAAACGGCGGGCCGCTGTTGGTGGCTGGCGGGCAGGAAATAGATATGTTCTTCCACCCCACTGGCGTGCAACCGGGGCAGGTGTTTACCGTCGGCGATGTCGTGGCAGCATCCGGACAGGTCGCCCCCACGCTGCCTTCTGTCGTTATGGTCAGCATCACCGCGCCGGATGGGATGGTAAAGCAGGCCTTCAGCGGGATCGCCAACCCGGTGGGGTATTTCTACATGCCCGAATATAACGTGATACTCGACCAGGCCGGTGTCTGGACGGTAGACATCACTGTGCGCCATGATGGGCTGACTTCCGCCGGAATGATCGAACCCCCTGCGCCTACCGGTGGAATCCTGGGGGCAGACGGTGGTCGCTTCTTAATTTACGTGCTGCCTGCCGCCAGTGAACCGCTCGTGAGCAATGTCACCGAGCCGGATGTGAGCATCGGGGCGGGCATCCCCTTTAACTATAATTTCACCATCCCGGATGGCTGGACAGATTTCCAGGTGTACCATACCATCACAACCCCATTCGCAATCCTCGAACAGGGGCCGCTGCGGACCAGTGGGCTCTCCTTCAGTTACCAGTACAACCCAACCAATTTGAACCGGGTGTTCTCTAATCTGGAAAACAACGGCCAGGGGAGCGGCCCGGCGGCTTCCGATGTGGTGACTCTGACGTTTGTTGTCACCGGGCTGGACGAAAATGGCGCGTTTCAGATTCGCAGCCGCACGTTTACCATCCGGCATGACCGGATGCTTTCTCTGGAAGTCATAGGCAACCAATGAGGCATGATGATGCATGATACTCGGCGTAAGCGTTTCGTGATGGTTGGGGTACGACGGTCTGGTTGGTGGCTGCTGGTCGTTATCGGGCTGCTGCTGGTTGCCGCGAGTTGGTCAATTCCGCCGGTCGCTGCCCAGCGCAATACCGAGCCGACCCCCCTGCCGCTGTATGCCTTGCCAGACAGCCGTTCCCGTCCGATTGCCAGCAGTTCATTGGCCCTCGCGCGGGATAACCGGACTCTGGTTGCCGCTAATTTGCTCAACAATACGATTTCGATTGCGCTTCCGCTGCAAGGCCAGCTTATCGTCGAAATCCCGGTGGGCAAAGACCCGCGTTCGGTAGCACTCACCGCCGATGGCAACCTGATTCTCGTCACGAATCGCGGTGATAACAGCCTCTCGGTGATTGGCCTTGTCACGCAGGAAGTGATCCGCACAATTGATTTGGGCGGGCTTTGGCCGTATGCCGTCGTCACCGACAACAATGAAACGGCCTATGTCTCGCTGGAAGGCAGTAACGAGATTGTGTGCGTAGACCTGGTGAACGGGGGAGTTCTCTGGCGGGCAGCGGTGCCGGCCAACCCCGCCGGGCTGTCGCTGTGGGGCGATTTCCTGTATATCTCCCACTTCTGGAGCGGCGAACTCAGCCTGTTTTACCTGCCGCGCCAGCAGGTGATGTTTTCTGCCACTACCGGGCTGGATACCAGCGTGTCGCAGTCGGTGGAAATTGACCCAATTCGCGGTCTGGCCTATGTCCCACAGAGCCGCAGCAATGCCAGCGCCGCCCACCTGACGTTCGATTCGGCGGCTTTTTCGGTGGTCAACGTGATGGACTTGCGCGGCATGACAATCCAACGACGCAACCGTATTGCTATGGATACCGCCGACCAACCCGTGAATATGCCCTTCGCGGCGGCACTCGACCCATTCCGCCAGTGGTTATTTGTCGCTAACGCCGGGAGTGATAATGTCTCGGTGATTGACCTGAACACCGGCCTCTCCCGCGCCAATATCCGGGTCGGGGCGAATCCACGCAGCCTGCTGCTCAACCGTGATAACAGTTACCTGTTTGTGCATAACGCCCTGGATGGTTCGATCAGTGTAGTCGAAACACGCACGCTTCAGGTAGTGGATACCCTCATCATCAGCGACCTGGTGATCCCAGTGAATATTCTGCTGGGTGCGCAGCTTTTCCACAGCGCCGCCGACCCCCGTATCAGCACCGACAACCGCCTGAGCTGCGCCAACTGTCACTTTGACGGCCTTTCCGACGGGCGTATCTGGCAGGATATGCCGGGTGGCCCACGCAATACGCCGCTGTTGTTCAATCTGCTGGAAACCGCCCCCTATCTGTGGCAGGGCGATTGGGATGAACTGGCGGACGTTGAACTCAAAATCCGCAGTCTGATGGCCGGGACGGGCTTAATCACCGAGCAGGACCCGAACCCCGCCCTGGGCGATCCGCACACCGGGTTGTCACTCGACCTGGGAACGCTGGTAGATTACCTGCTGACGTTGGAAGGCCCGAAGAGCAGCCCGCTGACGACTGATCCGCAGGAACGCGAACGCGGCCAGGCCATCTTCCTGGAACAGGGCTGTGACGAGTGTCATGTAGGCAGTGTGGGAACCAACTTGCAGCGGTATGACGTGGGTATTGGCGGGGAATTTGATACTCCGGCGCTGCGCTGGCTGTGGTTGAGCGCCCCGTACTTCCATGATGGGCGAGCGGCAACTCTGGCTGACGTGTTCGCGCTGCCCGGCCAGCACCAACTGATCGGCACGCTCCCCGCCGAGGACATCCAGGCGCTCATCGTGTATCTCCTGAGCCTGCCGGCGACTCCGTAGCTCCTCGTTGGAATTTTCAAAACAGCCTGGCACAGGGAAGCGTCTATGATGCTTCCCTGTAGGTTTCCGGCATACGATCTCCCCAAGTTCCAAATCTCTGCTGAATCAAAAACAGCCAACCACTAACCCGGTTGGCTATTTCGCGCACACTTTTATGCTTTTGGGCGCGGAGGGACTAACGGACACCCTAATGTAACACTTAGCATCAGGCTATTATGCCATGTTCCAAAAATTAAGGGAAAAAAGCGATATGAACAACATGCCCGGCCTAAGAACCGGGTTTTTTGTTACTATGGTATTGTGTCGCTTAGTCCTTTTGACATTCTCACTACACCCTTGCGATAAACAAGAACCGATGAAAAACCAGACGCGGCATGAGTGCAAGCTAAGTGCCCCATCCGGCAAGTCTTTTAACAACGGACGCAGGGAAATGCACGTTGGCCCTCCCATGCAAAGAATTCCAAAGATTTACAGGATGAAGCACTAAGCCGTAAGAGGGTAAATGCTCCCTACTTGGGAATTTCAATCATCGCGCCTTCGGGGGCATCTATAGAAATGACTTGTCGCTTGTGAATTGCGGCAATAATCAACCGTTTCGGGACATAGGGCAACGGGTCTTTATCGTCACCGCCTACAAGATTAGTATTATTGACTGCAAATGAGTACCTGCCGTCTTTTACAAACCCCAACAGCACTCCTGTAACGTCTCTCCACGTATCGTTCGCGCCATAGAACCCACCGAGTATACACAAATCTCCCCGGCTGACTGTCGTTTCAAGCGATGTTGCCCTCGGTTGCTCTGTCTTAACGGAGATAGATCGTCTACCTATCAACACCCCCAACAGAACGCAAGAACCGATCAAGACAAGCATTAACCCGATTTCGGGATGTCCAGTTAAAAAGGCAGTTACGGCGAGTATCAATGCAATCACCACTCCAAGTAAAGTTTTTGCAACTGCACCTGCCACTTCATCAACAAATTTACTTGCTACCTTTTGAACGAAAGTTGCCATAGCTACGTCCCTAGTGCAAATTGTATGAGGTAATTATCTTACAAATTAAGTCTAGCCGCTACACTCTAGGGATTTTTTGAACCCCTTGAGGTGTAACGTCAGTGCGGTGCATTCTGCTAGCATCAAGGGGGTTTTAAGCCAAAGACATCCAAAACAAAAAGACATCAATTGAAAACCAATAGATGTCTCAGCAATCGCCCCTGGAGGGCTACAACATAACGCGCAGACCAACAGCGTATTTTTAACGTACCGCCAACGAAGATAACCCGAACTAGGAAAAGGAAAAACCCCGGCAAAATCATTGATAATCAGTATAATTTAAGAGATCGTGAATATAAGATCAGGAAGACAGAATGGCGCGGATTTTTATCAGTTACAGACGTGATGACAGTATGGCTGACGCATTCCTAATCTACGAAAGGCTAAGAGAAGCTTTTGGGGAAGAAGTATTCTGGGATATTCAAAGTCTCGGAGCGGGTGTCAAGTTTATTTCCGAGATAATTGATGCTGTAAATCAAATTGATGCAATGGTTGTCGTAATTGGCAAACAGTGGCTTTCCATAACTGATACAAACGGTAGACCCAGGCTCGAAGATCCGAAGGACATTTTAAGAACGGAAATTGCTACCGCTCTGGCACGAGATGTGCTAGTAATCCCATTGCTTGTAGGAGGAGCAACGCTTCCTTCAAAATCGGATTTACCAGAAAATCTAAAAACCTTAACAGACCATAATGCTTTAGCAATAAACTATAGTAGCTTTGACCACGATATTTCACGTGTTATACGGTCTATCGAGCAACAACTCAACGTAAGTAAGGCGCTCAACCTTACACAAGAAGCGATTCGCCCAAAACCCAAGCAGATACCTTTCATACCTTCGGAAGTCGAGTTAGCCTCATTTTTTGGATTTTCACTAGAGGAGTTAGAGCTTAATAGAAAGGGGAAGCTAAGTAATTCGCAGATTGCCTACCTAACGACTACTTATCGCACCAACCTCAAGGCCTCCCTAAAAGTAATTGGAGGTAGCGGCCTTTTGCTTATCCCCTTCCTGATAATACAGTCAAGTACAAACACGATAGGCGTTCTGTCGCTGTTCTTTGGTGGTCTTGGTTTAGTAATTGGAACTATAATATTATTTTCGTCCACAATTGGCCTAAAGACCAGTCCTTCCGTTGCGGCAGCGGTAGGTATTTTAGGATACTACAGTAACGGTAAATCAATCAGTATAGGCAAAAAACAATTCACCGCACGGCGGCAATTGCTTCGCACCCCAAACAGCCCACCTGCCGGGCTGGTTTATTTCGTGTATCATGCAAACGGAACAATAATGAGTGTTGATGTGGCAAAGTATACCTGAACATTTGGCCGCACCTGGATATGTCTTGCCAGCGCGGCATATACTGCCTGCATCAAGGTGTTTTTGGGGCAATCGCAGAAGCCCTTCAACGATGAAATCATTAAGGCACTAACTGCCAAATGCGTGACGCCCCACATCCCAAATCTACCCTGCCAGCAGTCCCTGCGCGATTGCTCTGGCAAGAGTGGCGGATATTTTGTTATACTGATTTATAATCAGGTTTCCTGGATGATGGGTTAGGAAAATGACGGCGGATCGCTTCGCATTACAGGCGGATGACCTGCGAGAAATACCCGCATTTCACAAACTGCCTGATGAACAAATCCATAGTCTGGCTTCTGTGATGGTTCGACGCCAGTACACGCCCGGGCAGATCATCTTCTTAGAAGGCGATCACGCCGGTTCCCTGTGGTTTGTCTTCCAGGGGCGCGTCAAGATCATCAAACAATCTCTGAACGGGCGGATTCAAGGCTTATGTCTGATGGATCGGGGCAAGTGCTTTGGGAGCTGCCCCCTGTTTGACATGGAGAAAAACCCGGCAACCGCCCAGGCACTCGATCAGGTTACCCTCTTCATCCTGCCGGAAGATGCCTTGCAGCAGTTAACCGAGCGCGACCCTCAACTTGTCCGGGCGCTGATGTCCATCTACAGCCAGCGGTTGGAACACCTGTCGCGGGTAAGTGAGGTGTTGGGGTCATGGACTGTCGCAGATCGCATCAATGATTGTCTGCTCACCTATGCCAACCGCAGTAAACAGCAAACCACTGTCGAACTAACCCACGAAAAACTCGCCGCGTTATCCGGTACGGTGCGGGAAGTGGTTACGAGGCATCTCAGGTTGCTGGAAACAGAGGGGATTGTTCGGAATGAGAGCGGGCGCATCATCATTCTGAAACCCGCCGGGCTGACACCTCCCTGTTCCTGCGAGGATCATTCGTAATCTGTCGGGCGTGATTTAGATCACATCCGTCTGTATTGAAATCCTCTATGCTAACCGTATAGTGATCTATGAAAATGGTAGAATCATGATGGTCAGCAAAGAGTTATTATCCCAAAATCAACTGTTTGCGACGCTCAACGGGCGGATAAAGAATGCGCTTGTAGAAAAGGCTATTCTGGCAGAGTATCCCGCCAGGCTTGATCTTTTCCAGCAAGGTGGCGCACCCAGCCCCTTATATATTCTCCTGTCCGGGCGGGTGAAGTTGTATCGCCAATCCAAAGACAAATGTCAGATTCTGGCGCTGCCCATCACGGGTGACTGCCTGGGCGCGGAATCGCTGCCAACTGGTGCGCCCGGCCCGTACTCTGCCACAACGCTTACCCCGATAAAAGCCATTGTTTTAATGCCCGATGATCTGCAAGAACTGCTCGATGACCACCCGGATTTCCAGGAAATATTCCTCAAGCTGATTACGGATCGGCTCAAACAATTCGTCACACTCGTACATGATCTCGCCTTTCGGGATGTCACGTCGCGGTTGGCTATGGTCTTGCTCACGCGTGCCGAAACCGAAGGCCTGCCACATCACGAAGGCATCATTTTTGACAGGTTGTTATCGCAGCAGGAATATGCCGACCTGGTTGGGACTGCCCGCGAAGTCATCTACCGAACTTTCAAGCGATTCGAAGACAGTGGCGTGATCCGCGCCGATCGCCTGACTATTATTATCCGTGACCACGACGCACTACACGCCATCGCTTTTCACGAATCCCATTAACCCTCAGCATCGCCAAAACCTTCCATAGCATGTGACTTGAATCACATTCCACTGATCACATCTCCCGCATGATAAAAGTACAAATGCGCTGCACAAACCAGAACAGCAGGAGTATTTGATTATTTAGTCAGGGAGACAGACCCAAAAATGATGGTACGACGATTATCCTCAAGAGTGTTATTGATCGGGCTGGTCATTGCGGCTGCAATGATATTAGCAGTTGTCATTGCGCCGAAAGCGATGACGAGCGCCCAGGGCAGCAGCACAGACTGGCAGACTATTGCCAATTCGCGCGGCTTAACCGAAGCTGATCTTCGCGCGGCTGTGATGACTTATACCCCCAGCGGCACCATAGATGAATACGTGATGTTCGCTTCAGGCGGTCACAGCGGGCAAATGTTCGTCATCGGCATGCCCTCCATGCGCCTGATCCGCACCATTGCGGTCTTCACGCCAGAACCCTGGCAGGGATACGGTTTTGGGGCGGGCGAGGAAGTGCTGGCCGGCGGTGACATCAATGGGCGACAGGTCCGCTGGGCCGATACCCACCACCCCGCCCTGAGCGAAACCAACGGGGAATACGATGGGCAGTGGGTATTCATCAACGACAAGGCCAATGGGCGTGTCGCGGTGATTGACCTGCGCGATTTCGAGACCAAGCAGATCGTCAACAATCCGTTGTTTCTCAACGATCACGGCGGGACGTTTGTGACGCCGAATACCGATTACATCATTGAAGGCGGTCAGTATGCACAGCCGCTGGGAAGCACGTTCGCGCCGCTTTCGGATTATGAAAGTGCCTATCGCGGCATGATTACCTTCTGGAAGTTCGACCGTGAAGCCGGGCGCATTGATATGAGCCAGTCATTCGCTATCGAATTACCCCCCTACTGGCAAGACCTGTGTGATGCGGGCAAGCTGGTTTCTGATGGCTGGGTGTTCTGCAATTCGATCAATACCGAACTGGCAACCGGCGGTATTGAATCCGGCAATCCGCCCTTTGAAGCTGGTGTGAGCCGGAATACCACCGACTTCATGCACATCATCAACCTGAATGCCGCTGTGGAGGTCTATAAATCCGGCGCAACTGTTGAAATCGCCGGAATGCAGGTCATTCCGCTGGAAACCGCGATTGAGAACAATCTACTCTACTTCACACCAGAACCGCGCAGCCCGCATGGCGTAGATATCGCGCCAGGGGGTGATTTCATCGTTGTTTCCGGCAAACTTGATCCGCATGTGACGGTTTACAGCTTCCAGAAAATCATGGATGCGATTGCCGCCGGCACGACGGAAACCGACCAGTATGGGGTGCCGATTCTGCCTTATGAAAGTGTCCTGGAAGCACAGGTCGAAGTCGGGCTTGGCCCGCTGCATACCCAATTTGGGCCGGACGGTTACGCCTATACCAGCCTGTTCCTGGACAGCGCAGTAGCGCGTTGGAGCATTGGGGCAGAAGGGTATCGCCCGCAGGATGGCTGGTCGCTCATCAGCAAAATTCCAGTTCAATACAACGTCGGCCATATCGCCGCTGCCGAAGGGGATACCGTATCACCGGATGGCAATTACCTGGTCTCGCTCAACAAGTGGTCAGTAGATCGTTTCCTGAACACCGGGCCGCTACTGCCGCAGAATTTCCAGTTGATTGACATCAGCCAGGAAGGCGACCAGATGCAGCTTCTTTATGATATGCCGATCACCGCAGGTGAACCGCACTATGCCCAGATCATCCGTGCCGACAAGCTCCATGCCTGGGAAGTTTATCCCGAAGTCGGCTGGAATCCGCTCACCCAGTCGGTTGACCCCAACGCTGTCGCGCAAGGCACGGAAGGTGTGACACGTGACGGTAATAACGTAACGGTGCGGATGACCGCTGTTCGCAGCCACTTCACCCCGGAACACGTCGAAATTCAGGCCGGCGATCACGTAACCTGGACAATCACCAACGTGGAACGGGCGCGTGACGCAACACACGGCTTCTCAATTCCTTTGTACAGCATCAACCTGAGTATCGAACCGGGCGAATCCATCACCTTTGAATTCGATGCTACCGAACCTGGTGTCTTTAGCTGGTACTGCACTGAGTTCTGCTCAGCGCTCCACCTGGAGATGATGGGGTATCTGACCATCCAGCCTCAGTAGTTCCCATAACACAGTCTGGGGTGGGTGAACGACCCACCCCAGTTCTGAACTTATGACAGTTTAAGCAAAGATTTATCTGAAAACCGGGAATACCGGCGGATAAACCTGAAGTCCTAAAGGATTACAAGGAATGGCAGTTCAAAGCATGAGCCAGACACAATCAAACCCAGAAACCAGACGATCGGAAAGAGCAAATACACGCCTTTACAGGTGGATTCCCGCCGGCCTGCTGTTAGCTGCTGCTGTCTTGCTGGCTGCTTCAATCGCATTCCCGTACTGGGGGCTGGTACTGGAAGCGCCACAGTATCCGGGTGGATTGGAGATGCGAGTCTTCGTCAACTATATGACCGGAGACGAAGACCCCCAGTTGGATGAAGTGCGCGAAATCGACGGGCTTAACCATTACATCGGTATGCAATCGCTGTATAAAGCTGCAGCCTTTGAGCGCTCCATTGCACTGCCCAGCGTGATCCTGATGGTGATCCTGCTGGGGGTCGTTGCGTTTGTTCCTCGCCGTTGGGTATGGCTTTTAGCCCTGCCAGCGGTTGCCTTCCCCTTTATATTCCTGGCTGATCTGGCCTTCTGGATGAACAATTACGGTCAGAACCTCGATCCGTATGCACCCCTCTCCAGCGCAATTCAGCCGTTTACCCCGCCCATCCTGGGTGAAGGCATTATCGGCCAGTTCAAAACCGTCGCCTATGTGAATGCGGGTTGGTATCTGGCCGTTGGCGCGGCGGCACTCGTTCTGGTTGCCCTGCTTATTCGCTTGGTAACCCGAACAACCTCGGCAAAGGAGTCTTAACCGTGAATACCGACCGGGCTACTCGGGTGATCTGCCGTTGGCTGCTGGTATGGATTTGCCTGGGTGGGTCATTTACCGCAATGGCACAGGATGACACCCATCAAGTGTTTATCGTGTCGCCAGACAGCACCTATACGACCATAGAAGCGGCACTGGCTGTCGCACAAGCGGGCGACACCATTGAGGTACACGGCGGCCAGTATGCAGCACCATTACTGATTGAGAAAAGCGTCTCACTGATCGGCCTGGATAGCCCGATTATTGACGGTCACGGTAATGGTAGTCTGGTCATCATCACGGCGCCGGATGTCCGGTTCGAGAGTTTTGTGGTGCGGAATTCGGGTGTGAATGTCAATCATGAAGATACCGGGATCGTCGTTCAGGCATCGCGTGTAACTGTCGCCAACAATATTGTTGAAGATGTTCTGTTCGGCATCTATTTTGCCGACGCCAGTGAAGGCACAGCCCAGGGTAATACCGTCCGCTGCGTGGATCGTGAACTGGGCGTGCGGGGTGACGGTATCCGTGTCTGGTTCAGCAGCAATGTCGTCATCTCAGGAAATACCGTCACGACCTGCCGTGATACGCTCATCTGGTACGCCCAGCATGTCACAATTATCAACAACGTAATTCAGAACAGCCGCTACGGGCTGCACTTCATGTACAGCAGCGACGCGGACATTGAGGGCAACACATTTGAGGGCAACTCTGTAGGCAGTTACCTCATGTATTCCCAGCGGCTTACCATGACCCAGAACCACATGCTGTCCAATCGCGGGCCAAGCGGCTATGGTATCGCCTTGAAGGACATGGACTATGTGACCCTGCAAGACAACCTGCTGATCGGCAACCGGGCTGGACTGTACCTCGATAACTCCCCTGCGCTTTACAACATCACCAACACCGTCAGTGGGAACTTCTTCGCTTATAACGACATCGGCATCGCGGCGCTGCCATCAACCGCCCGCAATATATTCCAGGGCAATACATTTCTCGAAAATCATCAGCAGATCAGTGTCCAGGGACGCGGCAATCTGTTGGGTAACACCTGGCAGCAGGACGGCATCGGCAATTATTGGAGCGACTACGTCGGTTACGATGGTAACCACGATGGTCAGGGCGATATGCCCTATCGTTCGGAAAAACTGTTTGAAAGCCTGACCGACAATGAACCGGTTCTCCGCATATTTTCCTTTAGCCCGGTTACACAGGCGATTGACTTTGCCGCCGCCGCATTCCCGTCTCTCCGCCCCGACCCAAAGGTCATTGATGAAGCGCCCTTGATGCACTACACCCTTCCAACCGGTCTCGCTGCTGCTCCCCAGGGTATATCACTGGAGTTCCTCTTCATCACACTCGGTTTGCTCGGTTCAGGGGCAGCGCTGTGGGCATTTGCCATGCACGGGACATTCCACCGGAACAGGAGCGGGGCGCTGCCGGTAAAAACCATTCCATCCAGCCTACCAGTAGGGACAGAATAAGTATGATTACGGCAGAACACTTAACAAAGCGCTATGGGAAAACCATCGCACTCAATCAGGTATCTTTCCATATTGAAGCGGGTGAATCAATCGCGTTATGGGGAGCGAATGGTGCGGGCAAAACAACCGCGCTGCGCTGCCTGTTGGGCGTACAGAGTTTTGAAGGTCAATTGGCCGTTCATGGTATTGATGTGCGAAAAAACAATAAGGCCGTGCGAGCGGTGATCGGCTATGTGCCACAGGAAGCCGCCTTCTATGACCTGACTGTGCGAGAGACTCTGTATTTTTATGCCCGGCTGAAGAAAGCGCCTCTTTCCCGTATTGACGAGACACTTGAACGAGTTCAGTTGACCACCCATGCTGCCAAGCGTGTCAGTATGCTTTCCGGCGGGATGAAGCAGCGCCTTGCATTAGCCGTCGCGTTGCTGGCCGACCCTCCTATCCTGGTGCTGGATGAGCCGACAGCCAATCTGGATGTTCAGGCACAGCGCGATTTCACTCACATGATTCAATCCCTCAACCAGGCTGGCAAAACGATTGTGTTCTCCTCTCACCGGCTGGATGAAGTGACAGCACTGGGCAACCGCGTCATGGTCCTGGCAAATGGGAGTCTGGCGCTCGAATGCCAACCGCATGAGCTGGTTCACAAGTTGGGGCTACATCGTTGGCTGCGGATATGGGTTGAAGCGCAGCACCAGACCGATACTTTGCGTGTGCTGGATGAGCAGGGATACAAAGTCATGCCCAATGGGCGGGGCGTATATGTACAGGTCAATGCGAGTGGGAAAATCGCGCCGCTGCGGTTGCTGGAACAGGCACGCATCCCGGTTGAAGATTTCGACTTGATTGAGGGTGAATGGATATCTCAGGGGGAAAATCATGCCTGACCTGACAAATGTCTGGACGATCACTGAAAAAGAACTGCGCGAAGCCTTTCGCAACCGCTGGTTTATTGTCTTTACGCTGGCCTTTGCAGGGTTGGCGCTGGCGTTATCCGCATTGATGCAGCCCAGCGGATTGCAGCTCCGCACGATGAATTACAGCCGGACTACTGCCAGCCTGATTAATCTGGTGCTGCTGTTTGTCCCGCTGATCGGCCTGACCTTAGGCTCCGCCAATCTCGCAGGAGACCGCGAAACCGGCGCACTGGCGTATTTGCTGACTCATCCTGTCAGCCGGGTAGAAGTCCTGCTGGGCAAATACCTGGGTCTGGCCGGGGCATTATTTGCCACATTAGCCCTCGGTTTTGGCGTGGCGGGCGTGACACTGGCACTACAGGGCAGCCTGAATGATGCGCTCGGTTACTTGCTCACGGTTCTTCTGGCCTACCTCCTAGCGCTGGCAATGCTCAGCCTGGGTTTCCTGATGTCTACCGTTGCCCATAAGACAGCTGCGGCCCTGGGCGGGGCGTTATTCGCGTGGTTATTTCTCGTCTTTATCGGTGACCTGGGCATTATGGGAACAGCGATTGCCACGCAAATGCCGATCCAGACCGTCTTTTTCATTGCCGTCGTGAATCCGTTGCAGATGTTCAAAATCGCTTCAATTCTTACTATTCAGGCCAATCTGGAAGTGCTTGGCCCGGCAGGGTTATACGCGACCGATCAGTTTGGCAGTCTGCTGCTGCCGCTGCTGCTTGCCGGTCTTGTCCTGTGGATTGTCATTCCGCTAGGTGGGGCGTTAGCTCTGTTCTCGAATCAGGAGCGATTCATTCTGAAAGGAAATTCTCGATGAAACCATTTTTCAGGCTGGCCTTAGGCGCGGCGCTGATGGTCACGATGGCATCCTGCGGCCCGCAGGATACGCAGGTCACGACCGCCGGTGATGTGCAGATGACGCTCCGTGTTGAACCAGAGGCGCTTGCAGTTGGCGACACCACCCTGATCGTGACCCTGAAAGATGCCACTGGGCAGCCGATTGACGGCGCGACACTGATGATTCACGGCAATATGGATCACGAAGGTATGATGCCGGTTGATCGTGAAGCCAGCGAGAGTACCGCCGGTGAATACCGGGTGCCGTTCATGTGGACCATGGGCGGTGGTTGGGTCGTAACAGTCACAGCCAGCCTGCCAGACAACCGGGGTGATGCCAGCCAGTCCTTTGAATTTTTCGTTGAGGCAGTATCCAGCGAAAGTATCATCAACCAGCACGGCGGAACCACAACGCCTGAAGCCAGCGCCGACAAATCTCACGAAAAAATCAACATCATCTACCAGCCCGACAACCATCTGGAGATCGGTGGCGATTCCGCGGTGACGATCAGCCTGAGTGATGAGGCGGGCAGGCCGATCACCGATGCCATTGTCGCGGTCACAGGCGATATGCCGGGGGAATGCATGATGCCCTACTCATGGACCGGGACACATACTGAAAACGGACATTACCGGGTGCCCCTGCACTGGGCCATGTCTGGCGACTGGCAGATGACCGTTCATGTCAGCCTTTCAAATGGCAGCAATCTCGAAAGAGTTTTTGACCAATATGTGACGATTCCGGCAAACTGACCGTTAGGCCAAATGTGATTGAACAGCGCGTTCACGAACAGAGGAGTATTTGAATGTCCCAGCACCAACGTAATCAGAGTACCCATTTCGCCAATCTGACGGGTATCATTCTTGTTGTCACCTTCGTTGTCATCTTTCCCATCCTCGCCGCCAATCTACCAGGAAATCCGGCGGATGACGTAGCGGTTTCGGAAGACAACCGGCCAATCGAAGCCCTGGTTATCCCCACACAGACGGTTACACTGCTGACGCCCGAACCTACCGCCGCTGAGGTGGCCCAGGTCGCCACACAAGCCCAGCCTGTTCCCGTCAATACAGCCAACTACGATCCGGCGCTGGTTTCACAGGGTGAGCAGCTTTTCCTGTTGTGCTCGGCCTGCCATGGAGCGGATGGGCGCGGGCTGCCGAACCTGGGCAAAGACCTGGTTGAAAGTGAGTTCGTTGCCGGGCTGTCCGATGCCGACCTGATGACATTCATTATCACGGGCCGTCCGATCTGGGATCCACTGAACACGACCGGTATTGACATGCCCGGCAAAGGCGGCAACCCGGCCATGACCAACGAGCAGATTCAGGCTATTATTGCCTATATTCGCACGCTGCAAACCGGCGGCGCGGCATCCGTGCCAGCCAGTGGCAATGAAGTGGCGCTTGCGGTGGAAACGACTCCTACCGAACCGCCCACAATCACGCCAATCCCGCCAACGCCTGCCCCAACTACCGTACCGGCGACCAGTATGCCGGAGCCAACTACAGCGGCGGTCACAGAGGTCGCCACACAAGCCCAGCCTGTTCCCGTCAATACAGCCAACTACGATCCGGCGCTGGTTTCACAGGGTGAGCAGCTTTTCCTGTTGTGCTCGGCCTGCCATGGAGCGGATGGGCGCGGGCTGCCGAACCTGGGCAAAGACCTGGTTGAAAGTGAGTTCGTTGCCGGGCTGTCCGATGCCGACCTGATGACATTCATTATCACGGGCCGTCCGATCTGGGATCCACTGAACACGACCGGTATTGACATGCCCGGCAAAGGCGGCAACCCGGCCATGACCAACGAGCAGATTCAGGCTATTATTGCCTATATTCGCACACTGTCCGCCAATGCCGGGGGCTAAGAAACTCCCGGCGTCGTTATACCCGATCAGGCGGCAAACAGCGGTCTGCCAGGCGCTTTAATCGCTGTTTAGTTTCCTGATCGGGTTGAGCTAAAAATGCCAGAGATACTGACTCATGAATAAACCCTTTCGTTTACCATCTCCCCGCCTGCTGCTCTTTGGACTGGTGGTACTGCTGCTGTTGACCGGTGGTTGGGCTGCACTGCTGCGGGCTGGTTGGTCACTCCCCGCGCCGCGCCCCACCCTTGTCGGTATGCATGGCCCGCTGATGATGGGGGGGTTATTTGGCACGTTGATCGCACTTGAACGGGCAGTCGCCGTCGCCTCCCTCACGCGCCGGAAATGGCACTGGTCGTATCTTGCCCCGGCTCTGGGCGCATGCAGCGGGCTGCTATTGATTGTCGTGGGCGCGGAACCACTCACCAAACTCTGCCTGCTCGCATCAAGCGTCCTCCTGGCATGGGTTTACGCCTATACTGCCACCACGCGCCATTACTGGTCACTTCATACGGGGATCATGCTGGTCGGTGCTGTGGCCTGGGTTGGCGGTAATATACTGTGGTTCATGGGCTATCCGCTCTATATTGTGGTTCACGGATGGATCGCCTTTCTTGTCCTCACGATTGTCGGGGAACGGCTGGAACTCTCGCGTGTCAGACGGCTGACACCGCGAAATGAACAGTTGTTGGTTGCCAGTATCAGTGTTTACGTGCTTGGCGTCCTGCTCACGGTTATTTCCCTGGATATGGCTGTGCGCGTTGCCGGGTTTGGACAACTGCTCATCGCGCTGTGGTTACTGCGGTTCGACATCGCCGGTCACAGTGTGCGCCGGTCAGGGCTGACCCGCTACATTGCGGTTTGCCTGCTCACAGGGTATATATGGTTAATCGCGGCGGGCGTTCTGGGTATGGTTTCTGGCGCCGTTTATGCCGGGTTCCACTATGACGCGGTGATCCATGCCGTGTTAGCCGGGTTTATCTTCTCGATGATCTTTGGACACGCGCCCCTGATCATTCCCGCGCTGGTAGGTCACCAGATCAGCTATAGTGCCGCTTTCTACCTCCCCCTGTTGCTGCTCCATTTCTCGGTTCTTCTG
Organism: uncultured Chloroflexota bacterium; assembly: GCA_937974245.1. Classification (GTDB taxonomy): domain Bacteria; phylum Chloroflexota; class Anaerolineae; order Aggregatilineales; family Phototrophicaceae; genus JACKCG01. The sequence goes on from CALJKV010000037.1 coordinate 75,299, forward strand.
CGCGAATACAGTGATCTGACTCTGGCGTTCGAGGGGCGCAAATGGGCCGGGATGACCAGCGCCGTTGCGGTGGTATTGTTCATGCTTCTCATGGTTTACCGGGTGATGTATCAGCGCAGAGCCGCCCGTCAGCCGGAGCTTTAACGACAACTCCCCGAATCCATCTCCCGCATTTCAAGACTTCGCTGAATCAAAAACAGCCAACCACTAACCCGGTTGACTATTTCGCGTATGTTATATAATACTCTCTTTGGGCGCGGAGGGGCTCGAACCCCCGACCTCACGGATGTGAACCGTGCGCTCTAACCAGCTGAGCTACGCGCCCGTTGAATAATTGAGAGTATAACATAATCGATGACCACAAGACAAGACTCAAGGTCGGGGATTCTCCGCCTGCTGGCCGGGGTAATCGGGCTGGCCGCCGGAACGCTAACCGGGTGTATCACGCCGCTGGCCGGGACACCCATCCCTACAGCCATTCCCGCGCTGCCGGAAGCCACACCGACACTGCTCCCTCAACCGGGCAGCCTGGATATTGAAAGCGCCGACTGGCAAACGATTGCTCCTGGGCTAGAGAGCCGCGTCCTCATTCCGGACGAATCGCGCCCGTTTACGCGCATGGTCGCGCTGCGGATTGACCCGGCCTATTTCACGTTTCGGGCGCACTACACCCCCGGCATGCCCCGCACAACGCAGGCATGGCGTGACACCCTGCCTGGCGCGGCGGTCATCCTCAATGCGAATTTCTTCGATCCAGACCATAATATCCTGGGGATGCTGGTCGCGGACGGCGTGACGTATGGCTGGTCATTCACCGATAGGGGCGGCATGCTGGCGGTGCGCGACGATGCGGTGCGGGTGCAGTCACTCCTGGCCGAGCCATATCAGGGCGAACCACTGCAACAGGCGGTGCAGGCCTTCCCGATGCTGGTTGTCAACGGCGCAGCGGCCTATACCAGTGCCGGCACAGACCGTTTCACGCGGCGTACCATCATCGGGCAGAGCAGCGATGGGCGCATCATCGCCCTGGCAACGCCGCTGCTGGGGCTGACCCTGGCGGAGTTGAGCACCTACCTGCCGACTACGGACATGGCGCTGATGAACGCGGTCAACCTGGATGGCGGCGGCTCAACCCTGCTGGTCGTCAACGTGCCGGGCGTGCTGGAATACACGATTGGTTCATTCGATGCCGTCCCGGCGGTGCTGGCCGTTTACCCCCGGTAGGTCGCTTGTCGCCGCCTATGTCCCTGGCGGCGTACCGTACTCCCCGGAACTGTAGACATACACGTAATTGATAATATCGCCGTTCAGGTTCGGTTGCGCGCCGGCTGTCCAGTCAAACACAAAGCGGGCGTCGCTGATGCTCAGGTTGACACAGCCATGACTGTGCCGGTAGCCGAACAGGTTGTGCCAGTATGTCCCGTGCAGACTGATGCTGCCGTCAAAATACATCGTCCAGGGCACACTTTGCAGGGCGTAAGCGCTGGGCGCGCCCGTGCCGCCGGACATGGCATCGCGGGGCATTTTCGCCCAGATGCTGAACAGCCCTTCATTGGTGGGGAATTCTTTCACACCGCTGGCGATGAGTGTAGCGAATGCCGGGCGATCATCTTCATACGCCACCAGCGTTTGTTCGTACAGATCAACGCCCACCCAGCGCCCCGTTACGCCTTCCGGGCGTTCCACCGGCTTGACTTTGGCGACAAACGTCTGCTTGAGCCACTGGTTCGGGCCGATCATGTACCAGCGCCAGCCTTCGTTGTCATAGGCTTCCGCGAAAACCGTTACCAGGTCGTAACGCTTCGTCAGGTAGCCGCTTTCCGCCACGCCGGGACCGCCCGGCTCAACAGAGGCGTAAATCCCAGTAGTATCCAGCACCCAGGCAAAAGTCTGCGTCCAGTCTTCAGGGATCGCCACGCCGGTAAAAAATGATGGTTCGGCGTAGCGGGCGTTAGCCTGCTCGCGGGAAATCCACTCGCCGCCCTCAATCTTCAGCCATCCATCCACACTCACATCAATCGCATTGACGAAATTATACCCGGCGGGAATCTGCCCGGTGACGCCCCCGCCCGGCGCATCGTACTTGTTGACAGCATCCGGCCCGACCTGCCAGAAACTGTATAAATCCAGGGTCGAGCGATCCTGGTTGATATTTTCCAGTTCCGGGCGTGGCGACTCCGCCATCAGCGCCAGGCAGTCGGCGCTGGTTGGCTGGCCGGGGACATAGGCACATACATCCGGTTCGGTGAACAGGTAGCCGGTGGGTGCGAGCGGTTCGAGCGTGGCTTCCTGCGCCACGACGGCGTTCAGGCTGACCAGCACCAGCACAACGGCAATCACGATACGTCCGGTTCGAGGGTTTAACAGCATCGGCGCTTTGACTCCACTTGTCTCTATCCATCACAGTACAATCGCCCAACATCATATCATGACCTGCGCCTATCCACTACTCTACCCTTGCCATTCGCCCGTGAATACGACAGACTCAACGGATAGATAGCCGAACTCAGGACGATCACCATGCACATTGCGTATAACGGCTGGTTCTGGGATCAGCCTAACAACGGCAGCGGGATGTACCTGCGCCACCTGCTCCACACCCTGCGCCGCATCGCGCCCGACCTGGATATGACGCTCATCGTACCGCCCCATAACCGTTCTCTGGATAATCTGCCGGAGAACGTGAGTGTGGTCAATGCCAGCGGGCGGGGCGGCAAACTGGGCAAAGTGCTGTTCGAGCAGCGGGCCTACCCGCAGCTTGTCCAGCGGGTGAACGCTGATATTGCCCATGTGCCGTACTGGGCGCCGCCGCTCTCCTCTCCGGCGCGGCTGGTGACCTCCATCCTGGATGTGATTCCGCTGGTGATGCCGGAATACGCGGGCGGTGTGGCCGGGCGGCTGTATACGTCGCTGGTGGCGGCGGCGGCCAACGGTTCGGCGCACACCCTCACCCTGAGCAACGCCGCGAAAGCCGATATTATCCAGTACCTCGGCCTGCCGGAAGACCGGGTGACTCCCACTTATCTGGCGGCGGATAGCGCCTACCACCCCAGAATTGGCAGGGAACGCGACGCGGCGGTGCGCGAAAAATACCACCTGCCGGATGAGTTCGTGCTGTGTCTGGGACAGTTTGACCGCCGCAAGAACATCAACCAGCTGCTCCTGGCCTATACCTACGTCGCGCAGGCCGAAGGCGATGTCTACCCGTTGGTGCTGACCGGGCGCGAACCGGCCTGGCGTGACCCACTGTTCCCCAATATGCGCAAGTACGCCGACCAACTGGAGATCAGCGACCTGGTTCAGTGGATCGGCTATGTGGACGCCGAAGATATGCCCTCGCTCTACCGGCTGGCGACGGTATTCGTGTTCCCCAGTCTGTACGAGGGCTTCGGCCTGCCCGTCGTGGAAGCGATGGCCTGCGGTACGCCGGTGGTCGCCAATGAGATTTCCTGCCTGCCGGAGATTGTCGGGGATGGTGCGTACCTGGTGGAAGCCGGGAATGCCCGCGAGATGGCCGGGGCGATTCTCGCGCTGTTGGGGCAGGAAGCCCTGAGAGATGCCCTCATCAACCAGGGGCTGGCCCGGGCGACCCACTTCAGCTGGCGCAAAACCGCCCAGGAGACACTGGCTGTCTACGAAAAAGTGATGGCGATGTAGCCCTCACTTGCCCGTCTGGTATGTGCTGCTGGTCAGGGGCCAGTTGGGGGAAACGTCCATGTCCATGTCATCGCGGAGTCCGGACAGAAAACGGTAATGGGCGGCGGCGGCGATCATCGCGGCGTTATCCGTACACAGCTTGAGCGGCGGGTAACGCACGGGCAGATCGCTTTCGGCGCGGAGTGCCTGGCGCAGCGCCCCGTTGGCGCTCACCCCGCCCGCCATCAGAATCTCCGTCACGCCGTAGGCTCTGGCAGCGCGGACGGTCTTTTCCACCAGGCTTTCCACCAGCGCGGCCTGGAAGCTGGCAGCGGCATCATTCACGGAAACATCCGAACGTAATTTAGGGGACCTGTTCGCGCCGCTCTTGCGCCGTTTGTCGGCGGAAGGCTGCACGGTGACTTCCCGCATAACGGCGGTTTTGAGGCCGGAGAAGCTGAAATCATAGCTGGAATCGCGCTTGGCACGCGGGAAATTATAGGCGGCACTATTGCCCTTCTGCGCGATCCGTTCGATATTTGGCCCGCCAGGGAATGGCAGTCCTAAGAGTCGCCCCACTTTGTCGAAGGCCTCACCCGCCGCATCGTCTATGGTGCCGCCCAGTCGCTCGTAGACGCCATGCCCCTGCATCAGCAGCAGTTCACTGTGACCGCCGGAGACGATCAGCACCAGTACCGGGAAGACAATCTCGCGCTGCGGTTCGGTCAGCCACAGGGAATATACATGGCCTTCCAGGTGGTTGATGCCCAGCAGCGGCTTACCGGCAGCCAGCGCCACACCCTTCGCATAGTTCACGCCCACCAGCAGCGACCCGACCAGCCCCGGCCCGCGCGTCACGGCCACTGCATCCAGGCGATTGTAGTCCACGCTCGCCTCGCTGATGGCCTGTTCAACCACCGTGCCAATCGCCTCGATATGCGCCCGTGACGCCATCTCCGGGAAAACGCCGCCAAACTGCGCGTGCAGGTCAATCTGCGACGCAACGATGTTCGAGCGGATCGTGCGGCCATCTTCAATGACCGCCGCTGCGGTTTCATCACACGATGTTTCAATACCGAGTATCAGAGTCATGTTGTTGCTGTCCCTGGCCTGCTTGTAAGATGTTCTTGCTGCCGCTCGTGAAAATAGCATGTCGGAATGGACGATGGCCGGGTGTCGCATGGTGGAACACCCGCATAGGCGTCGTCTAGCCGTAAGGAAATTTCATGAGAACAGACTGTCCGCCAACTGTAGCGCAGCGCCCGCTATTTGAAAAGGGGGACACGCCGCCAGCGGCCTTCCCCCTTCCTCTCGTATTCAGTCCTCGCAATATTGCCTGTTTTCAGGCCGCAGTACCCGCCATGACTTAACGGAAATGCGGGATGACATGCTCGGCGTATTCGGCCACAATACGCTCTTCTTCGCCGCACATCAGATAAATATTGAACTGGGTCGCGCCCGCTGCTTCCAGTTCCTTGATCTTCTGGACGTGCTTTTCCACCGGCCCCAGAATCCCGAAACTATCCACAATGTCATTGGAGATAAAACCGAGGTGATCGGCATCCTTATCGGCGTGATGCTTGTAATCGTAGCCTTTGCGCCCTTCAATATAGTCTGTCAGTCGCGCCGGAATATCGCCGCCCCCGTCGCGTCCGTACTTTTCCACGATGTCCGCTACGTGGTTGCCGACCATCGCCGGGAACCAGCGCGTCTGCCTGCGGGCCGTCTCCATATCACCCACCCACACCGGGGCGGCGGACATCACCCGGAAATTCGACATATCACGCCCGGCAGCTTTCCCGGCGGCTTTAGCCTGGTCGCTGAACCACTTCACCAACCAGGGGTCGGCCAATTGGATAATCAGGCCGTCGCCCGCTTCGCCTGCGCCCTTGAGCGCCTTCGGGCCGTAAGCGGCAATCCAGGCTGGCATTTCGTAACCGTTCGCCCAGGGGAACTGCACTTCGGCGGCGTCCTCGTCATACTTCACCGCTTCACCGCGTATCATACGCTTGACGGCATCGGCAAACTCAACCATCGTCCCAACGGTCATCGGCTTTTTGCCCAGCACGCGCCGCGAACTGTCGCCGCGCCCCAGCCCCATATCGAAGCGCCCGCCGCTTTGCAGTGCCAGCGTCGCGAACATGCTGGCAGCCACCGACCATTCGCGTACACCGGGGTTAGTCACACACGGGCCAAAGTGCATATGGTCGGTATGTTCCATGCACATCGCCATTGTCGGGTAGCAGTCGCGCCACAGGATATGGGAATCAAAAAACCAGGCATAGGTGAATCCGGCGACTTCGGCCTGCTTACACAGGGCTACAGTGCGCTTAGGGTCAATGTCGCCTTTAAAGGTAATCGCAAATTCCATGATAAAAACTCCCTTTTTTTGATAAGTTTGCGTGTGGGGATGTCACATCACCCGACTCATAAGCTGATTGTACTGAATCATCCAGGGAAAATGCCAATTCGTACAATTTCGCACAATCTAAAGTCCTGTTCACTACATTCATTTCGTAGCTTACAATACAAGCAACCGGTTTTTATTAAATGGAGTAGGGAGGGTGACATGAAACGACGAACGGCTTTTCATCATGTTCGCTGGGTCGCTTTATCGGTTCTGGTGCTGCTGTTATTATCTTTCGCCCTGATTCAAGCCCAGGATACACCAACACAATGTCCGCTGGGGCACGGTTACTGGAAAAATCAGGCCGCATGGCCGGTAACTGAACTGGCCCTCGGCGGCCAGACATATAATCAGGCAGAACTGCTGATTCTCTTGAATGCACCGTCTGCCGGAGATGCCAGCCTGATCCTGGCGCACCAGTTGATCGCGGCTAAACTCAATATGGCGAGCGGGCTGGATGCGACGGTAGTCAGCGGCGTTATCGCCCAGGCGGATACCCTGCTTTCGGGATTCACGGATAAGCTGCCCTATGCGGTTGCGCCGTCCTCCACCGAAGGACAAACACTGGTGAATCTGGCGACTATTCTGGAAAGTTACAATAGCGGCCTGCTGGCTGTTGGATGTGCCACTGCAACGCCAGAAGCCACCCCAGAAGCCACCCCAGAGGCAACACCCGAACCCGGTGATGATAACGGCCTGCCGATTACCATCATCATCGAAGGCCCGGTAGAAGCCATCAATATCAATATCATCACGATCTACAACATCAACATCGAACTGGACATGGATGACCCGATCCTGACCGTTCTCAAGATTGGCGACGTGATCCGCGTGGAGGGCAATGCCGACTATCGCGGCAATACAATCATCATTGTGGTGGTGAATATCATCTTCATCAATGTGGATGTAGTGGTGTTCGATGGTCAGGTCTGGCGCGATGATGAGGGCTGCGGTAATCCACCGCCCCCCTGGGCACCGGCCAACGGATGGCGGCGGCGCTGTGAAAGCGGCGGCAACGAGTCGAGCGGCAGTAAATAAACGCACATGTTTGGGGCGGGAAGGCTTTTCCCGCCCCATTGTTATTTGTGCTCTGGGCCAGGTGTGATGACCACACGGAATCCGCCGATGTTATCCTGCATATAGGTCAGCAGCGCATAGACCAGAACGACCAGCCCCAGCATTTCGCATAGCTCTTCCAGGGTGCCTATCGCTGAAAACAGCAGACTTGTACCCTCATTGAGATACCATAGATTGGCGCTAACCGCCTCTACAAACAGCGCCCCGCCGACATACAGCAGTCCCGCCAGGATGAATAGGCGGCGCGTTCGCCCGTGCAACCGCATGACAAATGGCACATACGCCACCCCGATCAGCAGTACCACAGCCGCCCCTACCAATACCCAGCCAAAATGCAGGAATCCCGTCAATTGCAGTGATTCTTGCAAAGGGGTGGTCAGTTTTTCGTGAATGACCGCGGCTTCATCCAGCGAAAGATACAGGAAAATCCACCCCAATACCTGCCAGCGGCGGGAATCACTCCCGTTCGTTTGCCGTTTGACATGGGCGATAACCCATAGCAAGACAGCACAGATCAACAACAGCAGCGTTGAGTACCAGGTCGGGATATTCCCCTCCCGGTTGACGTTGAAGGCCAGTACCGTCTGGTAAATAAAATAGGTGGAATGTACGCCCAACACCCATTCCAGCGCCTTCCCCGCGATACTGACCAGGCACAGGAAAACAGAAATGCCGCCCAGGACGAGTGTCATCCGGCGCGGCGACAGCGTGATGAACAGGCTATTTATTTCCATTCCGGTTGGCACCGGTCAGCGCGGCATGATACAAAGTGTCAGCCGCCCCTCGGTAGCCGCCGGGCAAGAGTGCGGCAAGTCATCCGTCAGACTCTCCACGTCAAACGCCGCGCCCCAGAAAATCACCGACGCGCCGATGTCCAGACGAGCGACCACATCGCAGGGCTGCGGCGGCTCATCCTCGGCAGGACTACCATTCGTGAAGAAGATGCACTGTCCTGGCGCGAGTAACCGCGTGCTCGCTACCGGGCTGATGTTCGCACCAAATAATGAGGGATCGGCCAAGTTGACCGCCGCGCCCAAAGGTGGCGCGAAGTTGTTGCGTACCAGGAAGCCTTCCAGCGGTAACCACTGGTCGGTTGAAGTGTTGATTACCGCTAACCGGTCAGTCGTATAGGCGAAGTAAACATATTCGGCGGTATCCCCGGCAGCGCCCCCGCCTGAAAGGTAAAATTCGCAGCGCCCCGGATTCGCAACAGGGCAAACCGCCCGTTCCACACTATCCTGAATAATACTGAACCGGGTGACACCGCCCGCGCCCGTCCAGAAATGCTCGCCAGTGTTATTGGTTACCAGCCAGTTCTGGATCGTGGAACATTCATCGAGGCCTTTTGGGCCGTTGCGCCCGATGGCCCACACTTGCACGCACTGGCCGTCCCGCAGAGAGGAAGCCCAGCGAGTTGCCGCCAGCGAAGCCGGGCTGCCATCCACCGACTGGAAGCGAATGCCCGTTAAGTCGAGTGCGCCGCCGGCCTGGTTCACCAGTGTCAGATCGTTGTCATCATAGAGCAGGAGGGCATTTGGCGCACGCAACACCATCACCGCCACCCGATCGCCCGGCGCGACCTGTGAACCGGGTGCTATAGATTGAATACTGACTGCGTTTTGAGGCAGCCCGGATTCCATTGTCCAGGGGATACTTTCCTGAGCGCCCAGCCCCAGACCGGCACGGTTGAGTTGAGCGGCAGCCTGGGGCAGGCTCAACCCTACGATGTCCGGCATGGTGACGGTATCCTGCGCGGCAGTAAGGAGCGGGACAACTGCCATGAACACCATAACCAGCAGGCTATTCCACCTTTTCATCTCACACCATCCTCTCAAGATCGGCTGTTGGTATCCATTGTACCTTTTTTCCGCCCTGAGTTTGTAGAAAGAACGGCATACTTGCCGCCCGGCGGGCAGGCAGAAGCCTTCTCTCTACAAATACAGGCTGTAGCGATGCTCTTCTGGGTGTCCACTGGGAGCGCACATTGGCGCTCCCTTACTGACTCTGAAGTTGCTCTAGGCCCCACCGCAATAGCATTGCCCATCCCATGAGCAGCCCGGTGTCGCATTACATATCTGCTCGGGTGTGAGGCTGGGCGTAGGGACGACGGTTGGCGGCGCGACGAACTCGCGGTACATGAGGCCGGTGCTGGCGGAGCAGGCCACCTGCCCGTTAACCAGTGCCACGACTTCCCACGAGAACGAGAAGCCGTTCCCCGCCTGCCCCATATCGGCCAGTAAACTTGTATTGGGGGCGGCAGTCGTCATACTTAGGACATTTGCGCCAGTTTCGTTGTAGACATTCACCTGATACTGGGTTGCGCCGGGGGCAGCATCCCAGAAAAAGGTCGTCATGCCACCACCTAACCCGCCCAACGGGGATGTTGGCTTGAAGTTGGCGCAGTTCGCCTGTCCCGCCGCCGGGCCGGAACTTACCGAGCCGCCCGACTGGTTGACCTGGGCAAAAGTCGCCAGCACTGCCTGAATATCCTCTAGCGTAGGGAGGACGATGGTGTAATGCAGCAGATTCCCCGGCAGCCCTTCCAGTGGTTGTAGTTCGGCCAGTTCTTCGGCAGTCAAGGGCCGGAAGCCTGTCCAGTCACCCACCAGACTCAACCCATCGGGCGATAGCTGCGCGGTCATTGTGAAGCCCGCCGGGATATTGAGGCCATCCACTTCGGCGTTGCCGGAAAGGGTGATGAGCTGGATGATATTGCCTGGCAGAATCCGCAGCGCAATCGTCGAGCCGATACGGATGTCCGCGCCATTGGCGGTAATATCCACCTTGACGCCGTTTGGCCCCTGCACAACCAGCAGTGACGGCGGCGATTCTTCACAGACCGGGTCGCCTACCCCGGTGCGGAAGTAAAAGGCCTGCATCGGCGTGCGGCTTTCGGCCTTGATAATCGGCAGCCCGGACACATCAACGGCGGGATCCACTAATTGACGACTGATCCAACCAGGGCCGCTGGCATACAACACACGCAGCCATCCCTGGTCGGCACTCAGGCCATCAGCGGTCAGTTCGGTATCGGCTGGCACACTCCCAACAATGTTGGCGTTGGTGGTGGCGCTACTGCGGATATTCGCGCCGGTTGTCGTCGTCACGGTCACCGCGTCGGCCAGTTGCAGCGCATCTTCCGGCGCGACAGCGTTTTCGACCTGCACATCGCCCAACAGAATAAAGGTTACGGCCTGCCCAGGTAAGCTGTTGGGGACATTGGCCTGGACATTCATCACGGCGATACCCCAGGCTTGCAGTGTCTCATCCAGTGGTGCGGTTTGAATAGTGTCCAGCAGGGCCAGCGTTGAACGATCCGCCGGCGTGCTAAAAAAGTTCTCGTCGACGGACTCGGCAAAAGTGGCATCCACCCGGTTATAACCGTAACACGCGCTGTTGCGTTCCAGCGAGTCGCAGTTCGCCCCCAGTTCGCTCAGCGCTTGCTGTACCAGCGCCGGACAGGTGCCAGCGTCAGTCTGCGCCAGCCCGGAATCGGGGACTGCCAGCACGAACCCGCCGACCAGCAGCGCAACAGCAGCGATCCATAATAATGGTTGGTGTCGCATGTTAAACACGCTCCTCATCTATTTTCCCTCTCATGCAGTCACAGCCGTTTACCCCGCAACACGCCGGGCAAAGAAGGGTATCCCTGCGGGCACCCTGACTGTCATTGTATTGCGCTTATCGTATAGGAGATTCCTAACGTTTGCCTACAAAAATCCCGCAAAGATAGTTTGTCCTTTCAAACTTTATCTACAGGATTTAAACGCAAGAGAGCGCCCAGACGGACGCCCTATCTATCAGTAGCGTATGGGTGTGGCGAAGATTGTGCCGTTCGGCGGGGAGATCAGCGCTCAGGTCGATGAGGCCCTCAGCCAGCCAGTCTGCCGTCCGAGCCTCCAGGCACAGCTTACTGTACCCGGAGTTCAGGCCGGACAGAGTAACCTATTGAGCTTAACGTTTGTTTTCCTGGAGAATTGACGTGAATGATTGGAAAATGTCTTCATTTGAGCAGGCCAGGATATTGCGACTCCGGTATGTCCAGTCCGATATCTGACCGGAATTCAGGTCGAATTCCTTGACCACCGCCCCCGATATTTTGGGATTTCTGGCGTTGTTCACGATCACAGTGCTGGCAACCTGATCCCACATATAGCCATCCAGTTGAAAGAAGGAGTGTAACCGGCCTGACGCCACATAAGCCATGGCAAGCTGACCACACCCCAGCGCCCGAACAAACTTGCAGGCCTTTGAAATCCGCCGGAACAGGTCGTCCTGGAATAATTTGTCGGCCACCTCTTGGCGGGTGCTGATATGGGTAGCCACCGCTGCGTCATGGAGTGTTCGGATACTGGAATCGGCTGAAATCGGCGTGGTTTCGCCGGTTGAGATTTTCCACAGTCGGGATTGCTGTCCTTCGCAAGCATAGTAGACTTCGTTTGCTACCGGGTCAAACAGCGCACCGATAAATGGCAGGCCATGCTTCAGAACCCCGATGGCGCTGCAAAAGAACGGCAGGCGGCTGACAAAATTGCTGGTGCCATCCAGCGGGTCAATGACCCAGGTATACCCGTTCATATCAACGCGCTCAAACAAGGCCTCATAAGGCAAGTTCTTGGCGGCTTCTTCCGAGATGATCGTCTCGTTCCGATACTCCGAAGACTCAATCAGCCGGATAACCTTGTTCTCGGCGGCGGTATCGGCATGGGTCGCGGCATTCTTGCGCTGATCCAGTTGAGAATAGTCTTTGAGACTGCGATTGTAGTGCATCATGATCGCGTGTCCGGCATCAATCGCAACCTCAATGGCAAAGACCAGCCGTTGATAGTCTTCTTCCGAAAAACTGGTGAGATTGGATGTTCCCCGCCGGAGGCGACTGAGCACATCGCGCAGCCCGGATTCAAAACTCTGCGTGAAATCACAGTAATGCTTGGTTTGAAGTACCAGTCGAAAGCTGCCGATATCGGTATCGTCCAGTTTGATCGGCAGAATAGTCTCCTGGGCGGTGTTGCCTTCTTTCACGAGATAAATGTCGAGTTCGATATTCACCCAATGAGAATGGATGGAATTCCTGGTTAGGAATATGGCGAAGAAGTCACAGGTTTCAATCGCCAGGTCTATCGCTTTGGGGAAAGAGCCGCCCGCCTGAAAACTGACATCCATCAGGATTTCATGGCCGCGTGCTTCCAGAACGTCTTTAATCCGGGTGACCTGCTCCAGATCTTCGTGTGCATAAGAAAAAAAGATTGTTGCCATCTTTACTCAGCCTTGTTGATCGTACTATCCCTTTATATTGAGTATAGTAAATATTTGCGCTTACTGGTTGATTTCGCGGCAATTCCCCCGATTAATGGGGTGTGGTCAGGCAGAATACGTGAAGCCGGGGATGTTTCTACGGACTGCATTTACAGAAACTCTGCCAGGCTGGTCTTTTTCTTTCAATCTTTATCTACAGGATTTAAACGCAAGAGAGCGTCCAGACGGACGCCCTCTATATCAGTGGCGTATGGGTGTGGCGAAGATTATGCCGTGACACGCAGGCCGTGCCGTTCGGCGGCGAGATCGGCGATCAGATTGATGAGGCGCTCATAGGGCCAGCCCGCCGCCTGCGCTTCCAGGCACAGGTCACTGTAGCCGGGGTTCAGGCCGGGCAGCGGGTTGATCTCCAGGATATACGGTTTGTCCCCGTTAGCCGCGTCCAACCGGAAGTCTACCCGCGCCACATCGCGGCAGCCGGTGACGCGGAAAGTAGCCGCCGCCAACTGCTGAAGTTCGTGCAGAAAGTCATCGGAGATGGGTGCCGGGCAGAGATAGTGGAAGGTATCCGCCAGTTCTACTTTCATGTGATTGGTGTACACGCCTGCCTCACTGGGGTCATATGCACCCAGGTCAACCTCCAGGGCGGGCAGGAAGGTCAGTGTATCCGGCAGCATGTGGGGCGCGGTGCGGTCATTCAGGCGGCGGGCGGCAGTGGGCTTGAGGTTGCCGACCATCCCCACCGTGATTTCACGGCCTTCAATGTAGTGTTCCACCAGAATGGGCTGGTTATATTTGGCGAGCTGCATCGTGACCTGCTGGAGCAGTGCGTCTACAGTGCGCACAATGCTCTCCGCGCTGATCCCCATGCTCGTCCCCTCGCGGCTGGGCTTGACAAACAACGGAAAACGCAGCCCCCCATCGGCGTCCAGGAGTTCTTCATCCACCGGTTCGTCGGCGCTTTCAAAGACCTGGAATTCGGGGGTCGGCAGGCCGTGATAGCACAGGACTCGCTTCGTCATGGGCTTATCGAGCGCCAACGCGAGCGCCAGAACCTGGCTACCGGTATACGGCAGGCGAAGCATCTCCAGCACTGCCGGAATCTGTGACTCGCGGGCATCGCCGAAATGACTTTCCGCGATATTAAAACACAGATCAGGCCGGTAGGCGGTCAGCTTTTCAATCAGGCTGTAGGGTGGCAGGATAGATGCCTCAAAGAAGTCGGCTTGATGCCCGCCGCTTTGCAGGGCGGCCACAATCGCATTGACGGTTTTGGGGCTATCGAGGTCATCCCACTGGTCGGGGGACATCCCCTCCCAGGTTGGGGCGTTCTTCTTAAGATTGGCAAGGACTGCGATTCGCATTTCGTTCGTAATTCCTTTTTATGCTTTGCCTCACCACGTCGCAGGGGGTGAGGTCATTGAAATGAATTTACGGCTAAGTGGTGCATCCGGTAAATTGTAGGGACAACACAGGTGTTGTCTGTTGTCGGTGGACGAGGCAGGCCTCGTCCCTACGAAAATGATGGTTATTTGGTGAATGCACCATATAGTCCGGCGGAGGGCAAGAATGCCGTCCCTACAAATCCATGATGATCTGTAGGGACAAGATTTTTTGGAATCCGCTAGGACACCACGTTATTGCATACACCCATCAGCAGACACAGCCTCTACGGCTCGCTTTTATGGCCGTTGCCATTAGCTGAACCATTTCCGTTGCCATGGCCGTTGCTGTTATGCCCATTCCCATTGTGTCCGTTACTATTCTGGTGGAAGGGCTGCCACTTGGCCGTGTTCGCGTTCAGCCGGTGCTGGCCGCCGCCACGCTGGTGCAGCGTATCGAACCCTTCCGGTTTGATGGCCTGGGCATCGCCCGCCAGCAGCCCGGAGACCCCCTGCTGCCCGGTTTCCTCCCGGTGGGTCGCCTGCCGGTCAAGGTGGTCAATCAGGTGTGGGTCGTAGTCTGACGGTTCATCATAGGCCGTGATATAGCCCTCGTAGTTACGCAGCACAACACGTCCCGGCGTCTGGCTGATGAGGTACTGTGGCATCACGGGAATCTTGCCGCCACCGCCCGGTGCATCCACCACGTAGGTCGGCACGGCATAACCGCTGGTGTGGCCGCGCAGCCCTTCAATGATTTCGATACCTTTTGAGACAGTGGTACGGAAGTGTCCCGCGCCTTTCACAAGGTCGCACTGGTAGAGGTAATACGGGCGCACCCGGTTTCTGACGAGTTTATGCACCAGTTCGCGCTGGATGTCCACGCTGTCATTGATACCCGCCATCAGCACGCTCTGGTTGCCCAGGGGGATACCGGCGGACGCCAGTTTGTCGAGTGCCCGGCTGAGTTCGGGTGTGATCTCTTTGGGGTGGTTGACGTGGATATTCATCCAGACCGGATGATAACGCCGGATCATATCGCAGAACTCATCGGTGATACGCTGCGGCAGGAAAACCGGCACACGAGTACCGATGCGGATGATTTCGATATGCTCAATGGCCCGCAGGCCGGCGAGGATATATTCCAATGTTTTCGGGTTGAGCGTGAGCGGGTCGCCGCCACTGAGCAGCACGTCGCGTACCTGGGGCGTGCGCCGCAGGTAATCCAACTGAGCTTCAAAATCCACCTTGCTGAAGGTCTGGTGCGGGTCGCCGACGATGCGGCTGCGCGTGCAGTAGCGGCAGTAGCTGGCGCACTGGGTCGTCACGAGCATCAACACGCGATCCGGGTAGCGGTGTACCAGGCCAGGGACGGGGCTGTGCCGGTCTTCGGCCAGGCTGTCCTCCATCATGCCCTCAAAGGCCTGCAATTCACGGCCCAGCGGGATAACCTGGCGTCGCACCGGGCAGTACGGGTCGTTGGGGTCTATCAGGCTGGCGAAGTACGGCGTAATCTCCACACGGAACTTGTTTTCAGCCGTCAGGCCAGAGATTTCCTCAGGAGTCAGATTGATAATCTGGCTGAGTTCATCCAGCGTGTTCAGGCGATGCGCAAGCTGCCAGTGCCAGTCGTTCCATTTTTCGTCGGGGATATCGGCCCAGAGTGCCGGGCGCGGGGTATGGGGTAATACTACCCTGGATGGTGGCTCTTCGTCGGAGATAGATGGCGGTTCTTCGACTTCCTGTTCGTCGCCGATTACAGCCGGATTGAGCAACATTTCAACCCTCCTCGTTATTTGCGAAAACTGTTGAATTCTAGGGGCGGATGGGAGTATTTTAAATCACTTTATTTGATTATAGTCCGGTTGTGTGCAGAGTCAAGGATAGTACAGTCGCGCATCAAATCTGTCCTATGCAAAATCGCTTTTCTGCCCCTCGCTAACCCTCCTTCGAGGGGCATTCGTCCCTGTCATAGTCGCCGTAAACGGGGCGAGTGCGACCCCTCCCCAGCTCTCCCCGCAAACGGGGCGGGAGATTGCCAGCCGAGAAAGACAAGTCTCCCCGGCTTACGGCTGGGGGGAGGGGTGAGGTCAAGCATCAGCATGATTTTACGGATAGATACTGCGTGCCGCATTTTATCGCTATGAAATGGTGTTCAGGCGATGCAAACAGGGGGGGAGGCAGGGTGTTTTTGCAACAAAACGGAATTGTGCTGCGATTGCTGCGATTGCCGCAATCCTCCCGTGAGTGGTGGTGCACCTGTGCTGCAAAGTGCGTGACCTTGCTGCAAGAATGGTGAGAAACCAGGTTCTGAGGGGTGGGTGTGGTGGTATGGTGGTCGAATCAACATAACACGAGCATAGCACAAAACGGGTTATCAATGGTGAACACTTGTGAGAACATTTGTTCAGAGTTGGACGTTGAAAGTGCCGAGTGGAAAGTGAAAGGCAGGCATGAGGCTTGAATGGGATGTGTGTGTGGTTATCACGCCGCCAATAATCTGAAATGCACCCGTCACTTTTCCGCAAATTGACAGCCCGCCGCCTAATTGCATATACTAGGTGTGTATCCGAAACATTTCGGATCGTCTTTTTCCGCTCGTTTATCATCCAGAATTCTCTTATGCAAGTAACACTCAAAGAAATCGCTGAAAAAGCCGGGTTTTCCGTCACCACCGTTTCGCGGGCGTTAGGCGGCTTCAGTGATGTGAATGAAAAAACCCGCCAGTACATCATGCAGATCGCCGACGACCTGGGCTACCAACCGAACCTGATCGCCCGGCAGTTACGCAGCCAGCGCACCTATACCATCGGGCTGATTATCCCCGCCACGACCCATAATTTTGAAGATGACTTCTTCAGTGTGTTGATCCGGGGCGTCACCCATACGGCTGCCCGCCACCAGTACGATGTGCTGGTGAGCGCCCAACTGCCACAAGCCAACGAGATGGACGCTTACCACCGGATTGTCGGCGGCAACCGGGTAGACGGCATGGTGCTGGCGCGTACCTACCACGATGACCCGCGTATCGCCTATCTGCGCTCGCTCAACCACCCTTTTGTGGTTGCGGGGCGTTCCGCCCCCGACCAGGTGTCGGATTTCCCCTATATTGACGCAGACAGCCGGGTGGGTATCGCGGAATTGGTGACGCATTTTATTACCTATGGTCACACCCATATCGGCCTGATTCTGCCGCCAGAAAATATCGCTTTTACGCCTTACCGCCTGGAAGGATACCGGGATGGTCTGGTGGGGGCGGGCATCCCCTACCGCCCGGAGTATGTCGTGCATGGGGATATGAAGCAGCGCGGCGGTGAAAACGCGGCGGCATATCTGCTGGAAAGCCAGCCGCAGATCACAGCGATTGTCGCCTGTAATGACCTGATGGCAATTGGTGCGATGCGTGCCATTCAGGGGCATGGCCTGCGCCCTGGCCTGGATATTGCGGTAGGTGGCTTTGACGACATCCCGGCTGCCAAACACGCCGCGCCCGCGCTGACCACTATCCGCCAGCCAATTTACACCATCGGTGAGCAGCTTACCGAGATTCTGATTAAAGTGATTGCCAACGAACCCCTGGAAAAAACAGGGATTCTGTTGAAACCGGAACTGGTGATTCGCGAGTCCAGCGGCCAACCACGCCGGTAGTAAGCGCCGAGGGATAAATCCCCCGGCTAAGGCAAAACCAAGTCCGCTAAAGGGACTCTTGCTGCCCTTCACCATGAACCCCTTCAGCGGGTTTGGAACACCTTGCCGGGCATTTTAATGCTCGGCAGACGGTCTGAGATACAAATAGATGGTCTTTCTACGCCGCGTGACGCTCAGAGTCGCCTTTACAGAGATGTAAACAAATAGGAGCAAGCAACATGCGAATAGGTTTTGTGTCAACCCGGCTGGCAGGCGTGGATGGTGTCAGCCTGGAAACGGCGAAACTCGTCAAGGTGCTGGAAGGCATGGGGCACGAGTGTTTCTACTGCGCCGGGGAACTCGAAGCAGGCGGCCCTCCGGGGCAGCTGACGCCCGCCATGCACTTCACCCACCCGGGCGCGAAAGCCCTGCATGACGCCGCCTTCGGGACGCCGCACGGCTCGCCGGAACTCACCCGCCGCATCTACGAACAGGCCGACTTCCTGCGAGGTGAACTCGAACGCTTCACCAGCGCCTACAGCATAGACATGATCGTGCCGCAGAATGCCTGCGCCATCCCGATGAATATCGCGCTGGGGGTGGCGATCCGCGACTATGCGGCGCGCACCCGCATCCCCACCATCTGCCACAACCACGACTTTTACTGGGAGCGCGAACGTTTCCTGACCAACGGCATCCAGGACATCCTGGATACCGCCTTCCCGCCCGGCCTGGAAAATGTGCGCCATCTGGTGATTAACACGCCCATGCAGCGCCAACTGTATGCCCGGCGTGGCATCCAGGCCGACTATCTGCCCAACGTGTTCGATTTCGCCACCCCGCCGACCCCACTGGACGACTACGCCGCCGGTTTCCGGGCGGAACTGGGACTCAGCGAGGACGACGTGATCGTATTACAGCCGACCCGCGTCATCCGGCGCAAGGGGATCGAGAAGGCGGTGGAACTGGTGCGTAAGCTGGACGACCCGCGCCTGATTCTGCTCATCACCGGCTACGAGGGCGACGAACCGGGTGGTTACGGGGGGTGGCTGCGCGAAGAGGCGGATCGCGCCGGGATTCGCTACCGCTTCATCGCGGATTATGTAGGCGATCAACGCGGCGAACAGGACGGCCACCGTGTTTACAGCCTGTGGGACATTTACCCGCACGCGACGCTCATCACTTATCCCAGCACGTATGAAGGGTTTGGCAACGCCTTCATCGAGGCGCTGTACTTCGGCAAGCCGGTGGTGGTACATACCTACGCCATGTATCTTTCCGACATCAAGCCAACCGGTGTACAGGCGGTGGAGTTCACGCACGACCTCACGCCGGAAGTCCTCGCCCAGGTGCGTGACCTGCTCGACAACCCGGCCAAAAGGGAGGCGATGGCAAAACACAACTATGAAGTCTGCAAAACGCACTTCTCGTATGAAAAACTGGCGGACGTGCTGGAGGC
This sequence comes from uncultured Chloroflexota bacterium, assembly GCA_937974245.1. GTDB lineage: Bacteria > Chloroflexota > Anaerolineae > Aggregatilineales > Phototrophicaceae > JACKCG01. The sequence goes on from CALJKV010000037.1 coordinate 94,143, forward strand.
AGTTTTAGGGCGGTTCTGAGGGGAGCAGCGCGGCTAAATAACCTCATGTTAGCCGGATGGTTTCCACCCTCCGGCGCTCAAACCAGCAGCCAGCGGCCAACAGCCAGCGGCCAGACTGAACAAATGTTTGAACAAATATTCACCATCTCATACCCATTTTATGCTATTGTGGAACAGACGAACCATCCTGCCCACTAACGAATGCCCACCGATGATTGCTAACGACTATCCACTGCCTGTACTGACCACTGAAAACTGACGGCTGATAACCCACTTTGCAGCAATCGCAGCAATTGCAGCAAAAAACCGGAATGCGGCAAAAACACCCCGTTTCTTCCCTTGTTGGCTCGACCAGAACACCATTTTATGACGCAAATTGCGGCAAAAACACCGCCGGTGCAACAAAATGCCGCCGATGGATGGCATAAAACACAGGATAATCGCATCGAATTTATTCTATACAAAATGGTCGTTCCTAACCCCTCCCTAACCCTCCTTCGAGGGGACGTGAGTCTCCCGTCTCAGTCGCCGTAAACGGGGCGGGGACTGGTCAGGCAGGGCAAACAAGTCTCCCCTGCTGGCGGGGGAGATTTAGAGGGGGTGAAAAAGGCCAAAAACGATTATCAATGCGAAATTTCCTTTTTGACGCCCCCCTCCACCTGCAAGTTAGTTGAAATGCGCCTCTGTTACGGTGTATTATGATGCTGTTTTGCTCAACCAATCACAGGAGCGCCATGTGATCGTCTGGCCGGAAAAACCGATCATCTATGAAATCAATACCTGGGTATGGCTGGACAGCCTGAGCCGGAGCTACAACTGGCCGGTGACGCTGGAAAACCTGCCCGACGCCGCTTTGGATGACATTGTCAGAACAGACTGTAACGTGGTGTGGCTGATGGGTATCTGGTGGCGCAGTCCGGCAGCCCGCGCCAGCGCCGGAAAATACGCTGCTGAGTACAGGCCCGCTCTGCCCGACCTGATGCATGATGACATCATCGGCTCGCCCTATGCTGTCGGTGCCTACCTGGTGGATGAAAACCTGGGCGGGGCGCGGGGGTTGGCGAAGTTCCGCCAGCGGCTGCACGAACGTGGCATTTTGCTGATTCTGGACTTTGTGCCGAACCATATCGCCACCGACCATGCCTGGGTGCGGGTGCATCCTGACTACCTGGTGTTAGGCTCTCCCAGCGACCTGAAGAAGAACCCCGGCAATTACTTCAGCGCCCGGTCTGCCACCGGGCAGCTTATCGTCGTCGCGCACGGTCGTGACCCGTATTTCCCTGGCTGGATTGATACCACGCAGCTCAACGCCTTCAACAAGGGGCTGCGTGCCGCGGTGCTGGCGATCCTGCTGGATATCGCCGCGCAGTGCGATGGCATCCGCTGTGATATGGCGATGCTCATGCTCAACGAAGTATTCAAGCGCACCTGGGGCGATCATATCACCAGCGCCCCCGATCAGGAGTTCTGGGACGACATCATTCCGGCGGTACATGCACAGTTCCCCAATTTCCAGTTTATCGCGGAGGTCTATTGGGGGATGGAAGCCCGCTTACAGGAATTGGGGTTCGCCTATACCTACGATAAGCACCTTTATGATCTGGTGATGCAAGGACACGTAGACGAGATTCGAGCGCACCTGACCGCCGGAGTGGATTACCAGCGGCGCTCAATCCGCTTCATCGAAAACCACGACGAAGCACGGGCCGCCGAAACCCTGGGGCCACAGCGCAGCCAGCCCGCCGCGACGCTCATCTGCACGCTGCCCGGCGGGGCACTGCTGCACCAGGGGCAGTTCGAGGGGCGGCGGGTGAAGCTCCCGGTGCAGATTGGGCGACAACCTTATGAGCCTGTCCAGGAAGAGCTACATGCCTTCTACAAGCGGCTGCTGGCGGAAATCCGTCACCCGATTTATGCCGAGGGTGACTGGCGGCTGTTTGAAATCGTGCCGGGACAGAACAATGAAACCCATAAGAACCTGATCGCCTATGGCTGGCAGCACAACGGCGCGTATCGTCTCGTGGTCGTCAACCTGACCGGCGTGCAGTCCCAGGCGCATGTCAGGCTGGAAGGCTGGCCGGACATCCCGCAGCACGATTGGCACCTGAACGACGTGCTGAACGGCGACCTGTATCTGCGCCAGGGCGATTTACTGGATGGCGTCGGTCTGTATGTAGACCTCGCGCCGTACCAATCCCATATCTTCGATTTTGAACGGGCGTGATGCGTCTGCCGGCACTGACTCTGCGCCTGCGGTTGGGGGCAATCAGCTACGGGCTGCTGGTTTTCCTGTGGCTCTCCCCAGAAGATAACCATGTCTGGCCGGTAGCCGTGCTGGGTGCTGGCCTCTCGTTGATGGTCGGGGGACTCGCCGTGATAAGCCGGTTTGGTGGGCGGGTGATCCCCAGGCGCTGGCTGCTGTTGAGCGCGGCGCTGGCGGGGCTGGTCGTGGGCGCTGGCGCGGCGGTGGCTGCTGCCGGGTTGATGCTGGTCAAGACGGCGCTGCATTCTCATATTTATCCTGATTACCCGCTGCCGCTGATCCTGGCGATGCTCGAACGCGCCCCCGCCTGGGGATTGGCCGGGCTGCTGGTCGGTGGGGCGCTGGCCCTGCTGTGGAGTGCGCGGCAGCCACACACTGAACAGGCTGCCCTGTAGATAGGTGCGGATGATGAGCCAGATTTTTATGTGTTACAGCCGGGTTGACCTGCCGATCACCGAGCGGTTGGCTGGCCTGCTGCGGAAAGCCTTTGACCATGTATGGTTCGACGAGAATTTACATGGCGGTGAGGAATGGTGGGCGGAAATCGTCAAGGAAATCACCTCCTGCCAGCACTTCATTTTCCTGATGTCGGAAGAATCGCTCCGTTCCGAGTGGTGTCTGCATGAACTGGACGAGGCACGGAAGCTGCGCAAACACATTGTCCCGATTCTGGTGCGGGCGCGGGTGCAGGTGCCGGACGCGCTTGAAAAAATCCAGCATATTGATATGACCGCCGGTATCACGGTGGAGGGACTGAACCTGCTGTATGCGACGCTGATCCGTTACCTGGATAACGAACAGAGCGGCCTGCGCGTCAGCCCGACAGACCGGCGCCAGTTGGAACGGTTGTGGCTGTTTATCAACGGGCGCTATATCGAAGTGCTGAACCAGCAGGTGCAAAGTGGCAAAATTGACTGGGAACTCTACACGGCGCATGTCAGCAAGTATCTGGATTTGCGCTCGAAGTCGCGCACTGGATTCACGCACACTGCACTGGAGGAGTCGTTTGAGGCCTTCGATGACGCCCTCATCCGGCTGGATGGGCAGATCGGCTGGACATACGAACTGGCAGAGATCACCGGGCGACCTTTTATGACCGAGCCGACCACCGCCTCTAACGATACCTACTGGTTCGAGAAGTACCAGCGCCTCATCCGCCGCGCCGGGGATGTATGGATGCGCCATGCGGAGCTGGCCGCCACGATTCGCCGCCTGCTGCCCGATTTCGATGTGCTGAAGGACTATTGATCCCCAAAATAGCCGGATAGCTATAATACTATCCCGCAGAGTAATCGCCCTGCGGCGATATGGCTTGGCTCTCGTTTTCGCCTGCCGGTTGTGCTTTAATGGGGGCTGCATACAGAAAGGCAGCCTCTATCATGACCTCACTTCCCCCGATTGAACAGTTCCGCTCCAGCGCCGGGGCACGGATTTACCGCATTCCGGTGGAAGCCTTCCCCCAGTTCATCGCCTACTGCTACCTGATTTTCGACGCCGGCCCGATCACATTGGTAGATACCGGCTCCGGTTATGGCAGCAGTAACGACCACCTGCTGGCCGGGATTCAGGCGGTGCGCGACGACTTTGGTGAAGCCTTTGAGCTGCGCGACATCCAGCGCATCCTGGTGACGCACGGCCACATTGACCACTTCGGCGGCGTGGCGTTCATGGTTGAGCAGACCGGGGCGCAGGTCGGCATCCATCCGATAGACCGCCGCGTGCTGACGGCCTACGAGGAACGGGTGATTGTCGCCACCAAGGATTTGCGCGTTTACCTGGAACGCGCCGGGGTGAAACCGGAACTGCGGGGCGCACTCATGGAGATGTACGGCTTCTCGAAAAAGCATGTCCGCTCCGTGCCGGTGGGCATCGCGCTGAACGAGAATGCGCCGCTGGATGGGATGCGCTTCTACCACGTCCCCGGCCACTGTCCGGGGCAGGTGGCGATTCAGCTGGGGGATGTGTTCATGAGCGCCGACCACATTCTCTCGCATACGACGCCGCACCAGGCGCCGGAGAGCATCACGCACTATACCGGGCTGGGGCATTACCTGGAATCACTGGCGAAAGTGCGTCTCATCGGCGGTATTCGCGTCGCGTTGGGCGGGCATGAAGACCCGATTTACGATGTCTACGCCCGCATTGAGGACATGTTCGCCAGCCACCAGCGTAAACTGGGGAGGGTGGTGGATATCATCCGGGCGGCGGACGAGCCGATCACCATCAGCGATATTTCGAAGGCGATGTATCCCGATAAAACCGGCTACGAGATTCTGATGGCGCTGGAAGAAGTGGGCGCACACGTCGAGTACCTCTATGAACACGGTGAAATCTCCGTCCGCAACCTGGATGAGGTGGAGCGCGAGGATAACCCGGCGTTGCGCTACTGCGTTGGTTAGGCAGACTATCCCAATTTGCTTGGCATCGCGCCTACAGTCGCGTTAAAAAGGGCAGAGTTATAGGTTACGAGCAGGGGCGAGGCATGTTGTTCGCCGGGCATTTATGCGGTTTTGCAATGAAACACCAAGAAAAACCGGGCGGTCATGTACTTCCTGAATCGCCTCAGTGGACTTGGCTTCGCTGTTGATACGCTCAATCATTCGGAATCGTGGTGGTTGCTCAGGAACAGGGCTTATGTGCTTATCCGCAGAAGTAGCTATAAGGAAAACGATGTTGATGCGCTGTGCGCCGGAGGTTGTCGTGTCAAGGACGGGGTTATCATTCGTTATAGGTCTATTCCTCGCGTTGAGTCTGATCGTCATGCCGGCGCAGGCCGGGGGTTACACTGCCATCATTCAAGCCCTGGTCTGGTCGCCGGACGGTCAGGCGCTGGCCTTTGCGAGCCGGGACGGTCTCTTCGTCGTTAATCTGGATGGAGAGCAACAGCGCATCACCGATGTTGATCCCCTGAATATGACACCCGCCTGGTCATCCGATGGACAGGCGCTTCTCTCCGTGCTGGAAGTCAACGACCAGGCCCAAATTTATCAGACTCCCCTGTCTGGCGAGGCCGGGGTCGCGCTCACGCCGGATGTCGGTTGGCGTCCAACTTACTATGCGCCGGGAGGGGTTGACCCTGTCCCCTCGCCGGATGGACAGTTTATCGCCTTTCTATCGCTCCGGGAGGGCGACGAATTTCAGTCGCTCTACGTGATGGCGGCGGATGGCAGCGATCAGCGGCGTCTGACGACACTCGGCAATGTTGGGCGTCCGGTCTGGTCACCGGATAGCCAGAGCCTGGCCTTCGTCGTGCATTTCACCGGGAGCGCACTCGGCAATCTCTACGTCATGAATCGTGATGGCAGTCACCTTCAGGCGCTTACCGATAGCGGAGACGTGGACAGCTACCAATGGCCGTCCTGGTCACCACTTGGCGATCAAATCGTGTTCTGTTCAATTCAACAGAACAAGGAACAGATCGAGCAGATTAACCTCGACGGCACAGCGCGACACACACTCTGGGATCATGGGCGCGCGCCGGTATATTCGCCTGATGGTCAGCAGCTCCTGTTCCTGGCACTCGGTTCAAAGTGGGGCGACCTCACATTGATGGATATGAGCGAGCATACCACAGTGACGATTCGCCTTCCAGGCGAGCGGGCCTACTTTGAGGCTTCCTGGTCGCCGGATGGAACGAAGATCGCCTTCGTCACCCACCGCTTTGACGACCCTAAAAGTGAGGACATCGTCGTAGCGGAGAACGACGGCAGCCATCCGCAAGTGCTGGTCAGCATCAAACTGTGATGGCTCAAAAATGGTGAGAGAAATTAACAGTATGTCCTGAAGCGGCCAGACCAACTTATGACCTTATACCTGCAGGTAATGGCCTATGCCTGGTTCACGGCGCTGCTTAAACCATAGGAAGGTGTTTATTCATGCTTGATTTCAACCCCGGCGATGACCCATCCCGCCCGGCAGTCCACCGCCTGAACGGGGCGTGGGAAGCAAGGTCAGTCCCGCTCAACGTTAGCGGGCTGCCGGAGACAACCGATGAGCATACGGTCATCGTGCCGGAATGCGCCCATTTACAGCCGGTGCTGTATCCCGACCAGCCGTACTGGGGGGATCACATCCGCGACGTCAACCGCCACGCCTGGGTTTACCGCAAGACCTTCACCGTCCCCGATGTACCGTTCAGCCGCGCCCGGCTGCGCTTCGAGGCGGTGGACTATTTCGCGGCGGTGTGGGTCAACGGGCAGTACGTAGGCGAGCATGAAGGCCACTTCGCGCCGTTCACCTTCGACATCAGCGATTATCTGAGGACCGACGCCCCCAACGAACTGGCGGTGCGTGTGTCGTCTCCCTGGGATGAACCCAACCCCGGCGGCACATACCCGATCAACCATGTGATTCGCGGCCTGGTGAAAGGACTGTACGAACACGGCGAGGGCGTCATCCCGCCGGATGTCAACCCGCTGGGTATCTGGCGTCCGGCCTGGCTGCTGCTGGACGATGGCGTGAGCATAGATCACGTTCGTATCCGTACCGCGCTCGACGGCCGGGCCGATGTGCGCGTCACGCTGACCAACGCCACCGGGGAAACCTGGCGGGGGACGCTCGGCTTGCAGGCCGAGGGGGAAAACCATAAGAGCGACAGAGCGATGTCCGCCGCCCCGCTGGAACTGCCGCCCGGTACGCACCAGCTTGACTATCATCTCGACATCCCCGACCCGCGCCTGTGGTGGCCCTGGGATCAGGGCGATCCGAATCTCTACCGCCTGACAATCAGTCTACAGGGGCACGATGGCCGGCATACAGCGCGACATGAGGAGGTCTTCGGCATCCGTACCGTCCGGCTGGAACGCTCTCCGAAGCGCTTCACCTACTTTGTCAACGAACGTCCCGTTTTTATTCGCGGCTCGTCATATATGCCGGGGCTGTACCTTTCCGAGTGGGATGCTGACCGGCTGGGGCGGGATGTGACCTTTGCGCGCGAGGCGAATCTCAATCTGTTGCGGGTGCATGTGCATGTCGCGCCGCCCGAACTATACGACCTGTGCGACCGCGCCGGGATGTTGGTTTTCCAGGATTTTGAACTCAACTGGACGCAGGATGATTCCCTCGAATTTGAAACCCGCGCCCGGCACATGCAGCGCGATATGATTGACCTGCTGGGGAATCACCCGGCGGTAATCACCTGGGCGTGCCACAACGAGCCGACGATGGTCTATACCCACCGCCGCAACCTGGAAGTGCGACCCGACCCGGCGCTCTACGCCGATGCTTGCCAGCAAGACCCGACCCGCCCGGTTTTTATCTGCTCCGGCCAGATTCCCGACGACTGGGAGCGTGCTGGCGACATCCACACCTATTACGGCGCGATCTGGTCGGCACGCTATACCGATATTTACCGCCACAGCTTCCGGCTGAACACCGAGTTCGGCTTTGAAGCCCCTGCCGCCGCCAGCACGCTGCGCCAGTACCCGGAAGTCTGGGAGCGGCTCTCCCACCTGGAAGACCAGGTTGATGCGTTGTGGCAGTACCAGGCCGAACTGGTGCAGTACCAGACCGAACATATACGCCGCCTGCGCGATTCCGGCTGCGGGGGTTACATCCACTTCTGGCTGACCGACCTCGTGCCACAGGTAGGCTGTGGCGTGCTGGATTCGACGCGCCAGCCGAAAGGGGGATATAACGCGCTGCGCCGCGCCTCAGTTCCACTGCACGTCGCGCTGGAATATAATCACCGTCGCCCGGTGGCACTGTGGGCCTTCAACGACACAGCGCACGAGTACCCGGCAGTCCAGCTCCGGTGGCAGGTTTTGGGCGCTGACGGGGAGACTTTGGCCGAAGGGGCACAGCCGGTATCGCTGCTGGCTAACCGGGCACGGCGGCTGGTACACACAAATTGGCGGGTCGCGTCGAGGCAGATCGAACGGGTGAACCTGTCACTGGTGGATACAGCTACCGGGGAAGTCCTGGCGGAAAACCATTATAACCATCCCTTCCGGCCTGCGCTGCGGCCACGCGGCTACCCCTGGAAATTCGACCCATTCCTGGGGAGCAAGGTGTTTGACCGCCCGGACGCGCCCAGCCTGGCCGATCACAATGTTAATATGTTGTTCCGGCTCGTGCCGCTGGAACTGCGCCAGTCTATCGCGGAATGGGCGCTGCGCCAGCGTCTGCCACGCCAGGTGCTTTCGGCCATCGCGGCCATCGCTGACGCGCTCCTGTGAGTTTTCTCATCATTATCGCTTGATTGCGCAGCATTTATTACTATAATTAAATCTATGACTGACCTCACAACGATCAGCCGCAATTGCATGTTTTCCCCATCCTTTTAGGGCGTTGGTTTGCGCCCACCAAGACAACCTGATAAGCAGGTAGGAGCTTCAAATGAGGGATTCTGAAGAGTCTTTGTGTTACTTCTCGCCCAGGCTGGAAGTACGTCTGGCCGGAGAAAAAGGTGTGGGCATGTTCGCCCGCGAATCGATTCGCGCCGGTGAACTGCTGCTGGCGATGGGCGGAAAAATCCTCAATCAGGCGGGGTTGGCATCAACCGGTCACACTTTCAGCATACAAATTGAGGAGGACGCTTATATCTGCCCGATTCAGGAAGAAAATGCGTACCGCATCAACCATTCCTGCACGCCGAATGTGGGCGTCAGCGGGCAGATCACGTTTGTCGCCCTGCGCGACATCGCGCCCGGCGAGGAAATCTGCTACGACTACGCCATGACCGATGGCGGCCCGTATGATGAATTTGAATGTCGCTGCGGCACGGTGGGCTGCCGGGGGCATGTGACTGGCAACGACTGGAAACTGCCGGAACTCTGGGCGCGGTATGGTGAACATTTTTCGCCTTACCTGCTGCGCCGTATCCGGGCATTACAGTCCATTCGCATCGCGGAGGCGTCGTAAGATGGCGGATCGTCCTACCTGTTACACATCGCCCAAACTGGCTGCCCGGCAAATTCCCGCCAAAGGCTTCGGTGGGCTGTTCGCGGTGGAGCCGGTAACGGCGGGCGAACTGCTGGCGATTTATATGGGCGAACTCATAGATGGGGCGCGGCTGGCACAGCTACCGCCGGCTGACCAGGTGCATATCCTCCAGATTGAGGAAGACCACTATGTCGCGCCGCTGCGGGAAGAACCGGCGCATTTCGTCAACCACTCCTGCGACCCGAATGCCTGGTTTCATGGGCAGGTGGCGGTGATCGCCCGCCGGGACATCGCGCCTGGTGAGGAAGTGTGTTTCGATTATGCGATGTGTGACGGCAGCCCCTACGACGAATTCACCTGTTTGTGCGGGTCGCCGCTGTGCCGGGGGCGCATATCCGGGGATGACTGGCAACGCCCGGAACTCTGGAAGCGGTACGACGGGCATTTTTCGCCGTATTTGCAGCGGCGGATTGACCGTCTGCGGGGATAAACTCCAGCCGCACCGCTGCTGAACTGCAATGCGTAAAAGTAAGATTATTACCGAAGAAAAGCAGAGGAGGGTCTGAGACCCTCCCCTACGGTAATCAAAAGGGACTTGCCGGATACGGCATCTAGTTCGGGTTGATAATGTCCTTATTCACCGGGATCGAATCCGGCGCGATGACATGGCCGTTGCCGTTGGCTTCAATCTCCGCACCTTCTTCCGCCTTACGCTGGGCGACGACATAACTGCCGTACAGCCGCCACTCGTCCATGCGGCAGGAATGCACCAGTTTGCCATCCCACACCGTCATATCCGGGCAGCTTTCGCACATATCCACGCGGCCATCTTCCAGCAGGTCTGGCCCCTGGATGATGCCGATACTCTGGACGTAGATGGGCTGGAACATCCGCAGCGGGTGACGCAGCACGTCCTTAAGGAACTTGCCGTTGAACTGGCGCACGCCCTTATCAAACAGGCCGAGCAGCATGGCAATCTTCGGGATTTTGTTGCTGGGCGAGTAGATGACATAGGTGCCGTGCTGCAAGTGGTGGAATGTCTGGAAGAGTTCCATGACCTTCGCTCCCACTGAACCGTACATCTGGTGGCGGTTGCCAAGCTGCGCCGAAACGAGCCAGGTCATCTTATCAATCGCGTTCGTCCCGCCCATATAGGCCGAGGTCTCGTAATGCGGGAATTCGTCCTTGATCTTTTTATAAATGTCCTTCGATTCGAGGTACGATTCTTCGGTGTCCTCGAACACGTAGCTGGTTTCCAGCTTGATCTTCTTGCCATCAGCATAATAGTCATAATCGCCGTTCATGGTGGCGTTGCGGTAGCCGATCAATACCAGACCATGTACCCGGTCAATGTTTTTGTTCGCCCAGCGGATCATCTCCGGCACAAAATCCAGGTTGCCAGGGTAGACCGTCATGCCAAAGAAGGCAGTCATGTGGCCGACATCATGCACCATATCGGCGTAATACTGGCGGAGTTCAAACAGTTCGGTTTCGGTCTTGCCTTTCCAGTGCGGGCGCTGCTGTTCGCTGTCAATGTGGAAGGTAAAGCCAATCGCCCCGGCGCGTTTGAGTTCTTCGACCATCGGGCGGTTGTTTTCCAGCTTAATCCCGTTGGTGAGGATCAGCGGCTTCATCTTGAGGCTCTTGATGTAGGCGATGATTTCCATGATGTCCGGGTGGATGAGCGGTTCGCCCCCGGCAATCGAGATATTGTCACAATTCCGCCACTTCGCCAGCAGCGCAATCTCTTCTTTGATCTGCTCTAAGGTTTTATGCCCCTGCATCCCGTTGATGCGGTAGCACCCACGACAATAGGTGTTGCACTTGTCGGTGACTTCCAGCCAGCCAATCGGGTTATCATTGCCTGACCAGGGAAAACGATACATATTGCGCTTTGAGAGTTCCATCTGTCCTTTTCCTTTCATTCGCTGCGGGACAGCCTGGTCGTTTCGGATAGCGGTGCGGCCAAAACTTCCCATCAGAAACTATTTAGTGCAGCTAATTATTGTAACGCATGTATTTAGCGATGCAAAGTAATTTGTGCGGTTGGGGTGTACGTAAAAAAGGGTGACAAGTGTCATGTTCGGTGGGCTGGCGGGTGCTGACAGGCTAACCCGCCGCCTTCAGCACGACGACGCGCAGTCGGACGTAGTCGGCATACCAGACACCATCGCGGTAGAGCGTGGGACGCAACCGCTCCTCGGCAGCCTCTACCAGGGCGGCGCGGGCATCGGGCGGGACATTTACCAGGAGTGGGCCGCCGAACATGGCAATCCAGTTGCGCAGGCCATGTTCGCCGTCCAGCCGAGTCGGGCGGTCAAAGTGTGCCAGCAGCGCGACGCGGAAACCCGCTGCTTCCAGCAGGGTGGCATAAGCAGCGGGTGAAGGAAAATACCAGATAGGGTGCGGGGGCGGGCTATAACCCAGCGAACTGAGCGCCGCCAGAATCCCGGCAGACAGCAGCCCGATATTGCCCTGACCGCCGAACTCCGCGACAAAACGCCCGCCGGGCAGCAAGGCCCTGTACACAGATTGCAGCACACGTTCCGGCGTCAACACCCAATGTAGTACCGCGTTAGACAGCACCGCAGCAAACGGCTCATCAACCTGGAAATTGGCAGCATTCCCCTGGAAAAAAGTCAGTTGCGGGTAATTCGCCCGTGCCTGTTCGACCATCGCGGCAGCATGATCCATGCCCACGACAGTCGCGCCACTGGCCGCGATCTGCTGAGTAAGATGACCCGTGCCACAACCCAGGTCAAGGATACGCTCGCCCGGCTGCGGATTGAGCAGGTCAAGCAGGTCAGCCCCATAGCGCGTGACGAAACTGTGATGCGCGTCATACAGGCCAGTATCCCACTGCTGCCCAGCCTCACTCATGGCAGGCTGCCAGAAATTCAGCACAGATCGTCATGATTTCGCGTAGAGAATCCAGCGATTTCTCCCAGTTCCCTTCATATTCCAGCGAATGGTTCAGCCCTTCAAAGACATGCCAGCGCACTGTCGCCGACTCGCGGAAGGCCTCGACCATCTCGGCGGAATAGAGTGAATCCGCTGTGCCGATCACCGCGAGGGTGCGAATGTCCCCCAGGCCGTGCATCGCGCCGCCAATCGGGGTGAGCTGGATGAGTGAGACTCCATCGGTGGCATTCTTGCGGGCGAGTTCGGCGGCCAGCGGCGTGCCAAGGGATTTACCGGTGATACAGATATGTTCGTAGCCGCGCTCAAAGACCGGGGCAACCGCATCGGCCACATCCTGCTGTAAGTAGGTGATATTCTCCGGCACGAGGTCGGTATTGTTCACCTGAAACCCGTATTCAACACTCAGGACATCATAACCACGCTCGAATCCCATTTTTCGCAGGTAATACAGCAGTGGATGCTCGGTGGTATAACCGCGCCCCGGCAGCAGCACCAGCAGCCGGTTCGCGCGGGGTTCGTCGTGATAAAAGAACAGATTGTGCGTTGTGACTCCAAAACCAGAATCAACAGTGATGGTCTGAACGTGCTGTGGCATACTGACCTTTCTTATGAATCGCTGTAGGTAGGGTAAAGGTCTTCAGCGGGACATCAATCCCGCCGGACACGCGGTACGCCAGGAGGCCGCGAAGCATCCCGGTTGGGCTGAGGGGGGCGTGGCGGCGGTTGGGCTTCCGACATCGTATCGGGTGGCGTTTCCCCCGAAATGCGTTCATGATATACCGAGAGGTAATCGAGGATTTCCTGCTGGCGGCGCCTGGCATCTTCTTCCTGCTGGAGCTGGCGGGCGCGTTCCTGCCGTTTGACGATTTCGGCCTGCACCTGGCCGGGGCGATACACATTGCGGAACACTTTGGATTCTTCGCTCGAACCGACCAGCTTGAGTTGAACATTGCCGATACGGAGGAGTGTTGAAAACGCGCCGCTGACATCGGACGAGATGTTATCTACCTGCGCCAGGAGGAACTGGTCGTTTACGTTCTGCAAAAACAGGGGACGCCGGTGGATGAGCGTCACCGTCCGGTCTCCCACGATATACAGGTCGTTGCGCCAATCCCAATCGGCCATATAAAATCCGCCGATGCCCGCCGCCACAACGCCAAACCCTAACAGGTACGATAGCAGCCCCAGACCATCCGGCAGCAACTGGTTGAACATATCAAAAATCAGGATCACCGCCCCGGCCAGTATGACCAGCAGCGGCAGCAGCACATGGCCGAACCATACGATGTAGTGTTTGCGGTAGACGGTTTCCCCTTTTTCGTTGGTGAACTTCATTTGCAGCGGAGAAATGCCACCCGATGTCCGCGCTTTTTTGCCCGCAACATCCTTCTTGTCGTTTTCACTGCGGTGCAGGACACGGTCATCCACCTGGCCGCGAATGGCGTTACGTGTTTGCGATGCCATGTTCTCTCGGAATCGTGCCTGGTTGGTAAAAATCACATTCTGGACAGTTTGAGGGGCGGGCATCAGGTCGAATTTCACATTGCCGCCCTGCCCGGACGTTTTAATCGTCACCGTGCCGTAGTTCAGCAGGCGAGAGAACGGATCGCCGGGCGGGACATCCGCTTTGATTTCCAGGATGCTGCTCAGAGGGATTTCGCTGCGTGTCGTGCGGAAGGTGAGGATGCTGCGCTCAATATGTACCACCCGCTGGTCGCTAATCACCACGCTGTCATTGTGCCATTCCAGGTAAAAGTACACCATGAGCAGCCCGCCTACGACGACGCCCAGGCCGGCAAACGCCACCGAGAGCGCCGCAGCCTGGCTGAATGCTGCCCCCAGGAACAGCAGCAGCGCAGCGGGGATGAATGCCAGCCACAACCGGCGGATAAACGCCCACTTGTGGCGGCGCAGCACGGTTACGACCTGCTCATTTTCACGCTGGCCGCCGAACTTGCGGTCGGGCATAGCCGGCAAACGGCTGCCCTGTACGGCGAGATTCCCCTTGATTTCGGGATACTCAGCGATTAAGCGGAGCATCTTATCCCGCGCCATGAACAGCACAATGGTCGTTTCCGGGACCCGCAGCGACAGGGTGGCGGTGGTTTCGATGAACAAAGCCGACTCGTTCAGGTATTCGTTGGCGGAAACCTGGCCGACGACCTGTTCCCGGCCATCCGGCCCAGTCTGCAAGAGGAGTCCCTGGCCGGAAATCAACAACATCATACCGGGGATGCGCTGCCCCTGGCGAAAGATGAACTCACCTTTTTCGTAGCGCAGCACGGCGAACTGCCCTACCACCTGGTCAAGCTGGTCTGGTGGCAGCTTCTGGAAGATGGGCAGCTTCTGAACGTGTGATTGGACAAAACGGTCAGCCATAGGATAATCGTTTCAACTCAATAATCTCTACCATTATACCCCACCGTGTCACACCTTAATCGCTATTCGCCGGGGTGATCGCGAACTGTTCGCTAATCATTACCGCGTAACGCGCCAGGTAGTGAATCAAATCCTGCCGCTCGCTGGATGTCAGAAGCTGCAAAACCTGACGAAGCTGCGACATCAGATCCATCTGCACGGCCAGAAAACGTTCCTCCCCGGCGGGCGCCAGCACAACATTGACAGACCGGCGATCCAACTCACTCGGTTCACGGGTGACGAGCGGCGGCGTCATATTCTCCAGACGTTTTACCAGCCCGGTCATGGTGGCGCTGGTTAAATGATGCTCATGGGCGATTTCCCCAATCGGGCAGCTTCCGCCGTGCTCGACCAGTGTCTTGAGAACATAGAACTGCGGTGGAGTCAGGGCATAAGTCGCCAGCAAAGCCGCCATGCGCTTTTCGCCATCCAGCACAATGGTAAACAGCAGCGTCCACAGCAGGTTGACATCTTGCTCAATGTCCGATTCCACGAATTCCCTACGCCTTTCCGAAAGTCTGATTTGCAGAGAGCGGTATCTGGTTGATCTGCACTGCTGCATATTCGGTGATTTTCAAAACCTTCCCTATGAGATTATCGCAATTCATGTAATAAATACAAATTTAATCGGTCACGAATTGAGACGAAACATTGATTTCGATCAGGAACAGTAGTTGATGACTGGAAATATGGCGTTGGCCGGAGTCGTATCCATGCGATGATTGCCCTGTCTGCCGAATCCATCAACGCCGGTATGCCCACCCACCGCCCCTGCCACCCGGACCAACCCCGTCCCATTCGTCGTACCCGTTCCGGCGGAATTATGCTAGACTCGGCGGCGTTCCTAACCGTATGAATCACAGGAGAAACCCGTATGACCGCTCATCAACCGGACGGCCAACCAGCACCTAACCCTGACCAGCCCCAGCGCCGCAACCCCCTTTTTCTTATGGTCGTGATTCTGGTGGGTGGTGTGGTGCCACTACTGGGTATCGCTTATTTTATCTTTGTGGTTTTTGGCAGCCTGGGGAATATTTCTGGTCTCAACACCGGCCACACCCTGCAGGGCCCGCTCAGCCGACCACTCTCCGGCAACCCAGGCCGCTTTGATCCGCTGTTCGCACTGCCAGAGGTCGCTGATTTCGCCGGGATCCGTGAGCCTGTCGAACTGATCTCCTTCAGTGCCTACTATGTGCGTTCTGATGGCACGATGGACTTGAACGCACCTTACGCGCCCGCCCCGTATATCGAGTATCTTTTTTTGCATGAACTTATCCCCGCCGCCACGCCCGGCGCGGATGAAGCCGCACCTCAATATGAACTGGTGACGGTTGAGGTCTATCACCCCGGCGAGCAACGTGAAGCAACTGAGGTCATTGATGGCGAAACCGTGACCTATACCTACGGAAATGAGGGTATGATCCGGTATACACAGCCGCCAACCGAGGCGCTGGATGTCACCGTCGCGCCGCAGCCGGCGTGTGGATTGTACCAGTTGTGGGCAGTGGCGATGACCCAGGGCGTGCCGCAGGATGGTGTCGCCGTAATTGAATACAATGCTAATGGTTACACCTTCACCTTTGGTGAAACCACCGTGCTGTCATTCGGGCTGGACTGCGCTCTGCGCGAATGACGCGCTGAACCTCCATACTATCGCCAGGGTAATAACAGCAGAATCGGTTCATCATCAGGAATACCGCTATGGACAACCCGAAATACCTGCTGACCCTGTTCGCGCTTTTGCTCATGCTGTTGGCATTTGTTCCAACGGGTGCGCAGGGACAACCTGGGACGCTCGATTACGATGGCCTGGAACGCACCTATACACTCTATCTCCCAGAGGGCGTGGATTCCGAAAGCGATCCGCTTCCGCTGGTCATTGCGCTGCATCCGGCTGGCGGCGACGCGGTCACCATGGCCTTTATCACCGGGTTGAATGTGCTGGCGCAGCAGGAACGGTTCATTGTGCTGTATCCTAATGGGCCGGGCGGCTACTGGGATTACGGCTGGAATCTGCCGGAATGGGAAGCCGTGCCGGATGTGCGTGACGACCCCGGTTTTATCGCCGCGCTGCTGGATGACATCATCGCCACGTATCCGGTTGACGCACAGCGTATCTATGCGCTCGGTTTCTCTAACGGGGCGCGTATGATTTTCCGGCTGGCGTGCGAGATGAACGGGAGACTGGCGGCCGCTGCTGCGGTTTCCGGCGTGCTGACCAGTGATGTCGCCGCTATCTGCCCGGAGGAACTGGCGGTTTCACTGCTGATGATGCACGGCACTGCCGATACGGTGATCCCCTGGGAAGGTAAACCACTTTACCTGGATGGCGACCATGTGGGCGATACGCTCCCGGCGCTGGATGCATTGGATGTTTGGGTGAGTCGCAGTGCCTGCCCGGATACGCTCGACCTGAGCCAGCTCGACATCAGCCCGCGTATCAGCATCCGCCACGCCAGCTACAGCGGGTGCGCCGGGGAAAGTGGCGTGGATTTCTATGCGGTGGTCGGCGGTGGGCATGAGTGGTTCACCTATCCGGGGTTTGTCGCCAGTGAGGTGATCTGGGCGTTTTTCGCGGCGCATCCTTTAGGGGGGACTGCGGAATAGAGGGGCAAATTACCTCTTGCCAAAGCCGTCCAGCCACGCTATAATTTTTTGTAGAGTGCGGGTGTAGTTCAGTGGTAGAACGTCTCCTTGCCAAGGAGAAGGTCGTGAGTTCGAATCTCATCGCCCGCTCAAACAGCCCTCTGGTGGATAACCGGGGGGCTTTTGATTCTGCTGAAAACGGTCTGTGGATATAGATGCCAAGCGGCGGGAATTGCGCTATCATAACGGTAAACGCGAACAAAGGATTCCACACTATGAAATTCGCTACGTACCTCTACCGTAACCAGACTCAATTAGGCGAAATCGTAGACGATTCGATCTACCGCCTGGCGACGCTCGACCCAATGGATCATGTCATCCGGCGCGGCGTGACCCCTACCCGCAGCAGCCAACGCCTACCGCTGGCTGATGTGGCCCTCGTCAGGCCGCTGCATCCCGGCAAAATCATCTGTATCGGGCGCAACTACGCCGAACATGCTGCCGAAACCGGTAGTGATGTCCCCAAAGCGCCGCTGATCTTCGCCAAGTTCCCCAGCGCAGTCATTGGCCCCGGCAAACCAATCACCTGGGACGAAGCGGTTACAACCGAAGTGGATTGGGAAGGCGAACTGGCGGTGGTCATCGGCAAACGCGCCCGCAACGTGAGCGAGGAAGATGCTTACGATTATGTTTTTGGCTACACCATCGCTAACGATGTGAGCGCCCGCGACCTGCAGCTCCGCACCGACGGCCAGTGGACGCGCGGCAAGAGCCTGGACACATTCTGTCCGCTGGGCCCCTGGATTGTCACTCGGGATGAAGTGCCTGACCCACATAACCTGGCGATAAAAACCCTCGTCGGTGATGATGTGCGGCAGGACGGCCACACCAAAGACATGATCTTCAAAATCCCGACGCTGATTGCCTACTGCTCACGCATGTTCACCCTGGAGCCAGGCGACCTGATTCTGACGGGGACACCGCCGGGCGTGGGCGAGGGGCGTAAACCCAAGCTGTATCTGAAGGATGGCGATGTGGTGACGGTGAGCATCAGCGGGCTGGGCGAACTCACTAACCCGTGCCAGGTGGTCAAAGCGTAACTGCGCCCTTGGCAGCAGAGTGTAGTATAATAAAACATTATTCAGCTTCACGGCTGTTTTCAGTAAACGAGCGTACTTCCCTGTAAGAGTGTTTTTGTGATTCACTGTTGCAGCCAGCCAATTCAGGATGCCTGATTCGGCGCTTAGTAGGCTCTCCATAGGGGATGGGATTATGGCGGCCATTACAGATGTCAACCTCAAGGTCCTGGTTATGGATCCTGATTTTTACTCCCTGCATTCGGTCAACAGCTTTCTGGCCTGGGACCGGCGTACTCGGGTAACAAATCTTTCCGAAAGCCTGGAACAGATGTGGGCATACATTGACCGCACGCCGCTGGCTGAACTGCCGGATATTGTGCTGCTGGAAGCCGATCATGTGGGCGGTGTTGATGCGCTGTTTAATACGGTCACGCGCCTGAACAATGTAATCCCGCAGGTGCGCGTCCTGTGCCTGGGGCAAGACCCGCTACCTGAACTGGCGGATGCCGCCGCCAGGGCGCAGGCTTATGGCTACTTCCTCAAACACGATGTCCGGTTGCAAATTGCCTGGGCGATTGTCTACGCCCTCGAACATGATTTTGTCGTGACTTCCGGCGTCGCCAAAGTCTGCGGCCACCTTTCTAACCGCCGTATCTTCCACGCCGTCCAGATTCCCGAACAGCGCAAATTCCCGGAACTCACACAGCGGATTCGCCAGGCGATGAAACTCTGTGTGCTGGATGGAATGCCGGCGCACCTGGCGGCTGATGAAATGGGCATCAGTCTGCACACGATTCGCGGCTATATTAAGGAAGGATACCGTATCCTTGAATCGTATGACGAAACGGACTACCCGGTAGAAATGACGCCGCAAGAGCGGGCATTCATGCGCCTGACGGCCTTCGAGAACAACCTGCCCGACAAACACGACATGCTTGATGCGTGAGCCACGTTCACTGGTCGTTGTATCACCCATCCTAGTACTTTGTTCCCCCTGCCTCCTCGTTGGCAAGGCTGCCATTTTTACGGTATCCTCAAGATAATTGTATATATCGGTTCTATATAGATATGCTTAGGGTCATGATTAAGATAAGGTGCTAGAGTCGGCAGCGTCAAAATAAGAATCCTCCCAATTTACGGTTAGAATTCTATTGCATTTCGGCTCTCTGGCTGGCAGGAAAGCGTCCAGTGTTTCATAATAAAGGTTGAGAAATTGTTGAGAAACAACTGTTATTCTCAATAAAAATTGCAATCTGTAAAATTAATGCTTTAAAGTGATAATTTCATGGATAATGGAGTTATGTGAAAGTTGCCTGGCCGGGGGATACGACCAACATGCCGCAAGTGCTCTATATTGAAGATCATCCTGATAATCGAATGTTGGTTCGCCGGATTTTAATGGCATCAGATTTTGATTTTGATGTCCTGGAAGCGGAAAACGCTGTCAAGGGGATTGAATTGGCACGAAGAAACCGCCCGGACGTTATCTTAATGGATATGAGTATGCCGGAGATGGACGGCTTAGAGGCCACCGCCTATATCCGTAACATTCCTGAACTCAAGGATATCTTGATTATCGCATTAACCGCCAACGCGATGGAAAAAGATGAGAAACGGGCTCTCGAAGCCGGTTGTGATGGCTATATTCGCAAGCCCATTGACGTAGACTCACTGCCTGGCGATATTATCAGTTATATCAGGAGCCGCCAACAATGACAGAGGCGCAAAATAATTCCCCCACGTCACAACCTGACACCGGCGCACCGGAGACAACTTCAACCACAACGCCGCCGACTGGTGTGGTGAAACAGGTCGAACCAGGAGAAGCCCATGTCCTGGTTGTTGAAGATAATGTGCCGAATTTCGTGCTGATCGCCCGAATGCTGGCGTTCATGGGCGTACAGCGCTGCGAGTGGAAAACATCCGGTTGGCAGGTTGTCCAGTTTGCCGACACACTGCCCCGCGTGGATTTGATCCTGATGGACATTCGCCTACCGTATGAAGATGGCTACCAGGCGCTGCAAAAAGTGCGTGCCCACCCCCGCCTGCGCGATACGATTGTGTGTGCGGTAACGGCGGAAGCCAGCGAAGATCAGCTCCGCAAGGCCAAAAAAGCAGGTTTTAATGGCTTTTTGGGCAAACCACTGGATGCAGACCGCTTCCCCTCTCAGATTCGCCGTTTACTAGCAGGTGAAGAAGTTTGGGAGTGGAAATAATACTTCGCGGTGATGACAACTGCATAATATCAGCAGCCCCACTACCAGGTTTTTGGGTTTTTCGAGTGAAGGAGTTCGTCCTGGATGAGCGCAGCGCCCGGCCTTGAAACGTTGTTAGAACTAAATGCAATTTTTGACCGGGATTCTGAAGCAGCGCCGGATGATTTTTTAGTGCAAACCCTCCCCGAAATCGCTGCTCGTATTCCCCGGAGTCGTTTTGTCCGCATCCACGCCCTGGCTGAACAGACGGTTCTTCTGCGAGCCGCAACTGACTACGATCTCCCGCGAGATTTCCAGGCTTTGCTGACGGATCATCCGACCTTCGCCCAGGCACAGCAAACAGGTCGTCCGGCTTACGACCCCGATCAGGGTATTTACGCTATTCCCCTGCTTCCCGGCCCGGCGCTGTTGGGTCTGCTAGAGATCGGTTATGAAACCGGTACACCCGCGCCCGAAGACCAGACACCCTGGATCGTCCTCGCGGCGGAGCATTTTGCCCAGGTCTATAAGAATGTTCTCCTGCGTGACCTGATCTACCGGCAAAATCAGGCCTCGGTTCAATTGACGAAAAGCCGCACGTTTACCGAAATGGTGGGCGCGATTGGCAGCAATATGCTGGTTCACGGCGGCCAGTTCGTAACGATTAACCTGGCCGAATATGACGACCAGGGGGAGTTCGCCCGGCTGCGCGTGGTGGCTTCGGCCAATCGCAGGGAGTCATACTCCGCCAACGCGACCCTGGACCTGTCTCCTGATTCGACATGGGGCAGCCTGTACGCCAGTTTTGAATCCAACAATTTTACGATTGTGAATTATGTAGCTGATGACGAAAGTATCAGCAAGGATGTGCGCGATTGGCTGGCCGGGTTTGGCATCAAAGCGTTGTGCAGCCTGCCGCTCCGCAGCCAGGATCGCACGTTCGGTTACCTGGGGATCAATGATCTCCGTGGTGCGATTGCCCTGACCCAGGAAGAGACCCACGTTTACCAGCAGCTGGCCGACCAGGTGAGCGCGCTCGTGCAAATCTACAATCTGGCCGAAGAAAGCACCTTCAGCCGTGTGGTGAGCGAGCGTCAGTCGCAGGCTTTCGCGGAACTGCGTACCGGGCAGGATTATGTCGAGATGGCTGGGATTATCGCCCGCCACATGCTGCCGTTGGATGGTCAGGCGCTCAGCATTAACAAGCTCATCCGCAACGAACAGAACCAGATCGTGGACTGGCAGGTGGTGGCGCTGGCGAACCGTGACAATGCGCGGGTCTGGGATGGCCCGCAGCAGGTTAATGCGGAGGATTTCTCGCCAGAACTGCGGCAGTCCGTGCTGGATGGTCGCCCGTATGTGATCAATGATATTCGAGCCGTCTCCGCCGACAAGATCGGGGAAGGCTTCATGAACTGGATTAAGACGTTCCGTTTTAAGGTCCTGCTGAATATCCCGGTCATGGTTGACCGCCTCCCAATCGCCTGTATCAGTGTTTTTTCCCAGCTGCCGCGCCCGTTCACGACAGAGGAAGTCAACGCCCTGAGCAACCTGGCTGACCAGGTCGGGGTTCTGATGCACACCAGCGAGCTATTGAGTGAAGCCCGGAGTGCCCGCAACCTGGCGAATGACCTGGTGTTGGCGAACCGCCTCGTCAAAAATGCGGAAACCTACGACGATATGGCAAAGGCGGTTATCTATACGGTTGGCAACCGGCTGACCGCTGCCGGGTTGGTGCTGTTCGACCACACCTTAGGCGCGGGTAACAAGCCGGAGTATCGCTCCCTGGTTGCGCTGGTGACGGCGGAGAATACCGACGAAACCAATACGACGATGCCCTTTGACGTGCTGCCCGATGCGGCTCATCTTGAAAATCTGCGTCAGGGGCTGCCGGTTATTATTCCCGATATTTACGAGGATACCGACTATATCACCGCCGGGCTGCGGGGGCGCTATGCTGCCCGTGAGTTGAACTGGGATGCGGTCTTCGGGCTGCGAGCGGGCGATCAGTTGATTGGCACACTGGAAGTCCTGCATACCGAATCGTACCAACTGACATCCGAAGAAACTGATGCCTTCACCACACTGGCTGACCAGATTGGCCTGACACTGCAAAGCCGCCACCTGCTGCGAGCTTCTCGTGAAGCGCAAAGCCTGGCGAACCAGTTGGTACAGACCAGCCGCGAGATCACGCTGGCGAACAGCTCAGAAGAACTGGCGGCAGCACTCATCAAGATGATGCCTGCTGGCGTAAACATTCTAAGTATGGCGATGTTTGACCAACCACTGCAACCGGACGAACTGCCGCAGACGCTGGAATTCAGTGTGCTGGCGTCACGCGAAGGTGTAGCCGAATTTCATATTACCGAATACACGCAACCCGACCAGCACGACGCCCTGCGCGAAACTTTGAACCGCCTGCGGAGCGGGGAAATCGTCCATATCCCCGATATTCGCTATTATCAGGCAGTGCTGACACCGAAATTCCTGGCACGGCTTCGGAAGACCGGCATCTTCAGTATCCTGACCTTCGGGTTACGCGTCGGCAATCGCCTCCTGGGGATACTGACCATTGGATCGGAACAGGCGCTGCCCACCGACGAGGCGCAGCTTGACAATTTCCGTGTGATTGCTGATCAGGTTTCGATCACAGTGGAGAACCGTTTACTCCTCAATCAGACCGAGACGGCGCTTAAGACGCTTCAGGATCAGTACAATATCGCCAGCATTGTGCATGAAAACGAAGCCTCGGACGCAATTCTAGGGGCTATTCATGGTTTTGTTGGCTCGAAGTACCGCGATAGTTATCTGGGCGTCATTGATACCGAAGTATCGCTGACAGTGGTGCATATCGTCGCCGAGACGAGCAACGGCTATACCCGCACGGCGAACCGCTATATCCCGCTCAACTCGCTGCCGGCCTGGGATACGCTGGCCGCACTGGAAACGTTGTATATTGCTGATATTAATCTTGACGAATTCCTGATGGAGCAGGAACGCAGTCGTCTGCGGCAGCAGGGCATTGGGGGCATATTGGTTATCCCGCTGGTCGCCAGCCAGCAACTGCTGGGGGTGATTGTCTTCAGCAATCCGGTGCAGGTCAGCCTGCCGCCCGAACAGTTACGCGCTCTGCGTAACCTGGGCGATCAATTGGCGATTGTGCTGGAAAACGGGGCGCTGCTCCGCAGTACTGCCCAGACGCTGGAAGAAACCCAGGTATTGTACGTCGTCACCCGCTCGATTTTAGCCACGCAGGACACGATGGACGTGCTGCGTACCTTGCGCCAGCACCTCTCGCCCGAAGCATCGCTTATCAACCACTTCACCGTCACCACCGACCACACCGGGCGTATTGAGGACATCATGGTGGATTATGTGAACGCTTCGGACGATGAACGGGTCGTGCAGGTTTCACTGCGGGATATGATCGGTTTTGGCGAGATCGCCAGCGCTTTACACACCAGCGACGCGACATTGGAAATCATTGAGGATTTGCAGGCCGACAACCAGGCGTACCTGCTGCGTGACTTCGCCGCCCTCAACGGTTTTCGCAGTTATATCCACTTCATCATCCGGGAACGCGGGCACGTCCAGGAGATGGTCACGATCAACTTTGAGTCACCACAGGTCTTTGACGAAAGTTACCGCCGCCTGTTCCGTACAGTGGCTGACCAGATTGGCATCGTGCTGCAAAACCACCGACTGCTGCGGGAAACCCAGGTGAGCGCCATCCAGTTGAGCGAGCAGGTTGAAACCCTTAGCACGCTGAACAGCATATTCAACCTGGCAAATGCCAGCCGGGACGAAAAGGTGCTGCTCGATAACATTGTGGTGGCGTTGGTAGGCCTGCTTAAGGTAGACCATGCCGCCATCGTGCTGCTTGACAGTACCGGGTTGGCCGGCAATGTGATTACCGAACACCCGGATCATGGCGCGATTGGTATCCGATTTGATATGCAGACCAACCCACTGTATGGCGCGATGGCAAAACAGGATTTCCAGCCGGTTGTGGTCAATAACCTGGAAACCTACCCTGGTTTTGACGAGGCCACCCGTGAAATGCTGGCCGGCCTGGGCGTCAAGGCGATGCTGCTGGTGGCGATTATGGTTCAGGGGAACGTTATTGGCTCCCTGGGGCTGGATATTTATAACACATACCGCCAGTTCACCCCGGAGATGGTCAATATCGCTCAGACAGTGATGGCTCAGGCCGGCGTCACCCTGCAAAATCTCAGACTGCTGCAAGATACCCAGCGCCGCGCCGAACAGTTGCAGGTGATCGCGGCATTCAGCCAACAGGCACAGGCCGCGCTGGATGTAGAAACCATCCTCGCTTCTGCGCTGAAAACCAGCGCCGAAATTCTGCCCCAGGACAGTCTGCGTGTCGCCCTCTACGACTCGGAGACAGCGAAACTCCGCGTGGTGGCGTCCCAGGTCAGCGCTCAACCGACGGTCATGATGGCAGGCGGGACACAGGTACCGATCAGCGGCCATATCGCGACTGTCTGGGAAACGCGCAGCGTGCTGCATATTGCCGACCTACATGCCTACCCGCGTGACCCACAGGTAGATGTTCGCACGCGAGACTGGATGATTGTGCCAATGATTTCGCAAGGGCGCGTGGTGGGCATGGTGAGCGCGGGTTCAACCCAGCCGCATGTCTACAGCCAGACGGATGTCGCGGTGTTCCAGCAGTTCGTCAACCAGCTTGGCGCCGCCATCGAAAGCGCACGGGTGTATAACCAGAGCCAGCACCTAGCACAAAACGAATCGCTCATTAACGAAATCTCAACCAGTATTCAGCGTCAACATGATATTCAGGGTATGCTGGGCGTAGCGGCTGAGGAACTGGGCCGGGCGCTGGGTGCCCGCCAGGCGCGTGTCCGCCTGACTGCTGTCGAACCGAACGCCGAGCAAGAGTAGGAGCGCAGGCGATGGAACGTTTGCTCAAACTGGACCAATATGAGACAAAAATAACCCGGTCGCAAGCCACCGCCATTTCGGCCCTGACAATGGTGGCGAGTGTGATGTATCTCGTCTTCCTCTTCGCTACCCGCCGCTTTGCGGGCCTGGGGACGGGGACAGTCTGGGATTTCAGCATTCCGGTGTTCTACCTATTGGTCTTCTTCATACTGTTCTCAATACGCCAGGGGTGGCTGGGGTTAGCCGAATATGCGCTGCCGCTCCTCGTGTATATCGGGGCTGTGCTGGAAAGCACATTAAATGGAATGCAGTATGCCGATGATGGTCTGTCTCTGGCGGTCTTTGTCATTATTTCGGGTTTAGCCAGACGAGAGCGTGGTGCCGCACTAGCCCTGGTGGTTGCCATCTTCAGCCTGATTTTCGGCATTTCGCTGCGCCCCAACCTCGCTACGCCTGCCGCCGGGGGCACAGATATTATCCAGGACCTGGCGAAAGTATCCCTTGAACTGGTTGCCATCAGTATCCTGGTGATCGGTATGCTGCGTGTATCGCTACTCACCCGCGAAGAGGGCGTGACCAGTGTCCAGGTCAAGCGGGCACTAATGGCGGAAATCACGACCCGCATCACCCGGCAGATTTCGCACAAACAGAGCCTGCAAGAGACGATGGATAACGCAGCGGATCTGATCGCGGCCAGTTTCCCGGACATTTACCATGCCCAGGTCTTCCTGATGAATGAACCCGGCACCCAGGCAGAACTGCTCGCCAGTACCGGAGAGGTGGGCAAACTGCTCAAGCAGCGTCGCCACAGCCTGAAAGTCGGCGGGCGCAGCGTGATCGGTCAGGTGACTGGCACCCGGCAGGTCGTGGTGGCCTATGCCGACACGCCGGATACCATTCACCGCCATAATGACCTGCTGCCCAATACGGCGGTTGAAGCCGCTTTCCCGCTGCGGGTCGGTGAACGTTTGATCGGCGCATTGGACTTGCAGAGCCGTAATCCGGGCGCCTTCACCGATGATGACATCCCCGCTTTTCAGGCACTGGCAGATCACATCGCAATCGCCCTCGATAACGCCCGCCTGTTTGACGAGGCTGAAGAAACGATCCGGCAGAATCGTCAACTGATTGAAGAGTCTCACGCCAGTACCCAAGAGGTGCTGCGCCTCAACCGCCAGCTTACACGCCAGACCTGGGCGGATCATCTGCGGGGCAAGACGGATGATCTGGCGGTCAACATTGATTTTGGTAAAAACACCAAGGAGCAAGGCGGCGCATGGACTCATACGCTGCGTGAGGCGCTGCAATCGAACCATACCATTCACCAGCGCGACGATGGGCGGCAAATCGTTGCCGTGCCGGTGCGGGTGCGCGGTGAGGTGATCGGGGCGATGGAGTTTGAACTGGATGAATCGGGTCAGCTTGCCCCGGAAGATATTCTCATGGTTGAGGAGATCAGCGAGCAGCTTGGTCTTGCGGCGGAAAACACCCGCCTGTATGAAAACACGCAGCGCTCCGCCCACCGTGAAGCCCTGGTGAATCAGATCGCCGCCCGTATCCAGGAAACCAACCAGGTTGACGCTACCCTGGCGGTAGCGGCCCGCAACCTGCAGGAAGTCCTAAAAGCCGAGCGTGTGGCTATTCGCCTGGGGACGCCACCAGCGATGAGTCCCAACCAGTCAGGAGGTGGCGAATGACCGCCTTTTCTACACCCCAGACGGCGCAGCGCAATGTCAACATGCTGGACACACTGCGACGACGCTACCTGATTGTATTATCTTTGTTCTGGATAATGGTGAGCGCGATTGGGATCATCGTCCAGTCTGTTATTGCCTTGCCTGCTTATGTGATAATCTTCACTGGCGGATCACTCGTCGCCAATCTAGTCATTTTCTGGCTCATCCAGCGTGGACGCTTCCAAAATGCGGTTGCGCTGTTTCTAATCATCTTAATCCCGATTGTGCTGGCTACACCATCCGCATTGGTACTAACGGGATCGCTGAGTATAATTTCCGCTGCCGTATTGGGTAATCGATGGGTGTTCGCTCTGGTTCAGGTCAGTACGATTGGGCGAGTTGCCCTGCTCATTCTCGAGCGGTTTGCCGCACATGCCGAATCGATGAACGAGGTGACAAATGGCATCTTGCTGCTGTTGGCGTTGGGCATTCTCGGCATCATCGTCCGTGTCTTTATTGAGGCAGCCAACCAGGTTGCCCGCGAGTCGCATCGTCGTGCCCAACTTCTGGCGGATACGGCCAGCATCGGCCAGGAACTCGCACAAATCCTCCAGTTAGATGAGCTGCTGCCGGAGGCCGTTGAACTGATCCGCCGCCGTTTTGAGTTTTACCATGTCCAGGTCTTTTTAACAGACGCTTCCGGGGAATACGCTGAACTGGCGGCCAGCACCGGCGCAGTTGGGCGTGAACTCCTCGCCCGTCATCACCGTCTGGCGGTGGGTTCTCAGAGCGTGATCGGGCAGACCACTCAGAACCGGATGCCGGTTATCGCTCGCCATACCGACGCCTTTTATTACCAGAATGAACTCCTGCCGGATACACGGTCTGAACTGGCACTGCCCATTCTGGATGGCGCACAGGTGGTCGGTGCACTGGATGTGCAGAGCCAAGACCCCCTGGCTTTCCAGGCCGAAGACACCCAGGCGCTGCAAACCCTGGCGAACCTGCTGGCAACTTCAATCCGCAATGCGCGTCTGTTTACCGAACAATCACAGATTGCCCAGGAAACCAAACGAATGTTCCTGGAATCCGAAACCAACCTGCAAGAAACCCAGCGCATCAGCCGCCAGGCAACCCGAAAAGGCTGGCAGGACTATTGGCAAAGCCGGCGCGACAACACCGGCCTGACGCTGGACAACCAGCAGCTTGTACCCCATGCCGAGTGGAGCGAAAACCAGATTAAAGCCGCCCGCGCGGGGCAGGTTATCCAGGACGGTGAAGTGGTGGCTGCCCCGCTGATGATCGGCAGCGAGGTTATTGGCGTGGTTGAAGTGGAAGCAAGCCGGGACATGCCCCAGAGTGAGGCGCTGGAAATTGTCAACGCAGTCGCCCAGCGTCTTGCCCTGAGCCTGGACAAAGCCCGGTTGTATGAGGAGTCGCAAGACCTGGCCGCCCAGGAACAGCGTATCAACGAAATCTCGTCCCGCTACCAGACGGTTGCCAATGTGGACGACCTGCTGCGGATTACGCTCTCCGAACTCAGCCAGTCGCTGGGGGCCAAACACGGCGCGATCCGGCTCGGCGGAGTCCAGTTGGACGGTCAAAAGGGGAGCAACGGCGCATGATTCGGAATATTTTCAGCTATTTATTCACAGTACGCTATCCTTATGCCAGCGGTATTGACCGGCAGCGGGCACGTCTGTTGGTCTTATTCACATCGGCCGCGGTGGTCGGGGTCATCCTGTGGATTCTCCTGATTATCCTGCCCCAGATCGCGTCGGATGGCCTGGAGAGTCTCAACGCCTTCTCCTTGTTGATTGTGGGCTCGCTGGTGGTGTTCTATTTCATCTACCATTTTGCCCAGAACGGGCGACTGCGGGTGGCAACCTGGATTCTGCTCGGCATCACGGTGGTGACGCTGGTACTAGTGGCGCGGGAAGGCCTCGCCACCAGCTCGGCGGCGCTCTATAGCCTGCCGATCCTGATCGCCGGGCTGATGCTATCTCGCCGTGACCTGGTTCTTATAACGGCGATTGTGGTAACGATCCTCGTCAGCGGCGGGCTGACGCAGAGTCAGCAGACCACGACGCAGCGTATCACCCCGGCTGAAAACGTCGGGCTGGACTTCGCTATAATTCTCGTGGCGGTTGCCAGCGGGTTCGGCCTGCTGGCGTTGTTCAGCGGGACCGCAGAACAAGCCACCCGTGACCAGGCAGTGAATACTGAGCGGTTGACGAACATCACCGCTTTTATGAGCAACCTGCCGGTAGAGAGCGATGAACGCACCGCGCTCAACCAGATTGTGGGCCTCATCCATCGGCACTTTCCCCTGGCCGGGGCGCGTATCTACCTGCGCGATATGGTAGGCAACCTCATCATGGGCAGCGGTGGTGAAGTCGGGCAGCCTACACTGACGGGGGAAGAAGTCATCAAGCTGACCGACACCAATATTATCAGCGAAGCCGCCCGTCTGCGCCAACCCCGCGCCGTCATGCGCCGTGACCGGTTGGATATTCGCAGTCACCAACTGCGCCCTAACTCGAATGTGGGTATCGCCATTCCCATTCTGACCGGCGACGATGATGTGTTAGGCGTGATTGACGTGCAGAGTGTGCAGACAGCGCCCTTTAACACCGATGAAACCCGCGTGCTAGAAACCCTGGCGAGCCTGGTAGCAGCGCTGCTCGTGTGGCTGCGTACAGCGCACACTCTCACTCAAACCGAGCATGAACAGGCTGACCGGGTCGAACGCTTGCAGCGGCGACTGGCAGAATACGAGGAACGGGAACGCCGGGCGTCGAACGCGTGGGGGATGTATTTCCAGGAACGTGGCGCACCCTTAGTCGGATTTAACCTGGTGGATGGACAAGAGCCGGAATTGATCGCGGCCACCGACCTACCGGAGACACTGCGTCCTGCCTGGGAACAGGGTGAACTGCATGTGGAGGTGGTTGGCGATGAGCGCATCATCAATGTCCCCATCAAATTCCGTGATACTACCCTGGGAGCGATGTCCTTCGCCTTACCAGCTGACCGGCCTGTGAGCAATTATCAGCTTGAAATCGCCCAGACGGTCTCACAGCGCCTGGCATTAGCGCTGGAAAACGCCCGTCTGTTTGAGCAGAGCCAGGTACAGGCGCAGCGAGAACGCGCCGCCAGTGAGTTTACAACCATGCTGACCGGGGCAACCGATGTCAAAACCGCGTTGAACCTGGCGGCCCATAATTTTAATCATGTGCTGGGTGCCATCCATACCCGTGTCTATTTGCAGCCTGAAGTGTTGGCAAAACCGGCGCAGTACGAGGATGCAGTGAAATGAAATTTCTCACCCGCCTCTTTGATTTCCCTTCTTGGCCGATCTGGGTCAAGCTGTCGGTTGGCTTTCTGCTGGCGATTTTCCTGCCAGCGATGTTATCTATCTTCGTCGTTGGCGGTGGCCTGTCTGAGGTTTCGAGTCGAACCCTCCAGGTATATATGACTGAAAACGGCGAACGACAGCGACAGAATATTCAGAACACGCTGGACCGCGCCCAACGCGACTTGCAGTCATTTATCAATAACGCAGAATATATCAGCCAGATTACCGGGCTGCTGCTGCGGGACGTGCAAACCAACCCGCCACTGCCGATCAGCGCCGCCACCGCAACCCAGGTCGCGGATTTGATCCGAAGGGAACTGGCAACCCAGGATAATCTGTATGACTCGGTGCGGATCCTGAACCGGGCGGGCGTAGTCATGACCGGTGCCGCGCCATTCAGCCTGCAAAATACCACGTTTGGTCGTGACGATTCCGAGACATCGGCCTATATTAAGGCCAAGGCCGACGCGCAGATTGGCATTGACCAGAGTATCACATTCTCGCGAGCGCCGCTCTTTAAGCTCGAACTCACGCAAGTGATTCGTTGGCGGGATGGGGCAGTGCTGGGGTATCTGGTTGCCACCTTAAGCAGCGAACATATCTTTTATGACCAGATGTCCTTCAGCGGCACGGATTACCCGGCCTATAGTTTCGTCGTGAGTGGTATTGAACAGGAATATGTGTTCAGCCCGGCGGCGAGCCTGCTCCAGGCAGTCAAATCCGCGCAAGAATCGCCAGCAGTCGAGCAGGCTTTGGGTGGAAGTTCCGGGCAAACGAGCTATATGCTCACAACTGGCGAAGAAGTGATCGGTTACTATGGGCCGATTTTTGACCCGACCCAGCCTGATAACATCGCACTGGCGCTCATCAGCGAAGTCCCTATCGAGTCGCAATTCAACACTGTACTCAACTATTTTACCGGGGCGCGCACTTTTGCCCTGGTTGTCGGGCCGGTCGTACTGCTCTTCCTGTTGGTTGTGCTGTTTAATCAGGTGCTTGCCCCGCCGCTCGTTGGGCTGCGCCAGGCGATTCATGCGATGGGCCGCCGTGATTTTGACGTCCCCGTCCCCATAACACACCGCCAGGACGAAATCGGGGGCTTGAACACAGCATTTGTGGATATGCGCAGCCAGGTGCGCGGGCAAATTAACGTACTGGAGTCACGTATTGCTACCCAGGGGCGTGACATCGCCACCACCCAGGAAATCAGCCGGTTTGCGGCCTCGCAGCGTGACTTACAGACCCTGCTCGACAAGGTGGTTGACCTGATTGTGGAACGGTTTTCTAACATTTATCATGCCCAGATTTTCCTTCTGGATGATGCTGCTGAGTACGCCGTGCTCCGGGCGAGTACTAATGAACCCGGGCGCGAGTTGCTGGCACGCGGCCACAAGCTGGCCGTCGGCAGCGTGAGCGTTATCGGTCAGGTGACGGAGCAGGGGCGAATTGTCGTCGCCCGCGACACATCTGACAGCGACGTTCACCGCCGCAACGAGTTTCTGCCCAATACCCGCGCTGAACTGGCAATCCCGCTGATGTTGGGTGATGCCGTGTTTGGTGCGCTGGATGTGCAGAGCCGCCGCCCGGATGTTTTCGAGCCGGACGAGATCAGCGTGTTGCAAACAATGGCCGACCAGATTGCGGTGGCAATTGACAACGCCCGTTTGTACCAGGACACCGTGCGTATCCGCGAAGAAATCCAGCAGGTGAATCGCGAGGCCACGCTGCAAGCCTGGCGCGAGTTCATGTATGAGCAGCGTTACCGTGAACTGGTCAGCGAAGCCGGGGTCGCCACCGGTAGTGACCTGGCCGACCTGCGTCACCAGGCTGTCCAGAGCGGGCACATCATGATTGGCGAAGTAACCAAGCGCGGCACGATCCCGATAGCCGTCCCGATCCAACTGCGCGGCTCCACTTTGGGGGCTGTCGAGTGGGAATTGCCCGCCGGTGAATTGAATGAAACCAAGCTGCAACTGGCACAAGAGCTGGCGAACCGGATGGCGATTGGGCTGGATGGCACCCGGTTGTACGAAGAAAGCCAGCGTGCCACTGAACGTGAGCGCATTGTTAATAGTATCGCTGCGAAACTCACGCCGCAAACGGCGATTGAAGAGATTCTAGAAACAGCGGTCCGCGAGATCGGGGAGGCGCTGCACCTCCCGCATGTGAGCATTCGACTGCATGGTGAGCAGAACGGACATGACCATTAGTCGTCAACGACTATCAGCATGGTGCAGGGTTGAAGACAGTGGACTGAAGCCCACTGCCTACCTCACCGACTGCATAAAATCATCTAGTAGGTAGTGAGTATAAGTCTCAGGGTGGATATGGTGCAGAAAAAGAGATCCCAATCCCGTAAAGCGCTGACGGTACAGCGCCAGATCATGAATCGTGTGACCCTGGTTGTGGTGGTGATTTTCGGACTGCTGCTGGTACTGGTGGTGGCACTGATTCTTGGGCGTTCGCAGGCGCTGCCAAGCAGCCTGGAAGCCGAACTGATCGTGCGCGAAGACCAGATCAACCAGTTCCTGCGCGATTCGATACAACAGGCGGATCAGATTGCGACGAGTCCGGCGGTACAGGCATTCGCCCTGAGCGCCGACGTGATTCGCAGCATCCAGGCTGCGGAGATCGCCCCGGCCACACTGCGGGACGAGCAAGAGCAGGTTTTGCAGCATTTCCTGGCGGTATTTAATGCGTCCCCTGGCAAGTACCTGGCAATCCGCTATGTCACCCGTTCGACATACTCCGTGTGGGCGGAAGTCGTTATTGAGAATGGTGTTCCGCAGTCGAATACCGACTTTCAATATGCCGCCCATTCCAACAGCACACTCATGAATACTGTGCTCAATCTGGCGGGTGATATCCTGCTTTCGCGCGTTGAACTGGTCAGTGATGCAACGGGCGTGGTACGTCCAGTCATGTGGATCGCCGCCCCGGTCTCTGACCCGAATAACGCGGCGGCCATCCTGGGGGTAGTGGAATTTGAACTGCGCGTTCAGCCGCTGCTCAACCTTGTCAATGCTGCTCACAGCGACACAGGCGATGAAACCGTCGCCCAGCGCTGGTTGCTGGTCAACAATCAGGGACAGTATCTGGCCGATAGCGCCAACCCCGACCTCTACCTCCAGAGTCTGAACGCTAACCAGAACTTCACCCTGGCCGATGCTGACCCGCTGCTTGCCCCGCTGCTCGAAACTGACCAGAACCTGCGGCAAGTCCATCTGGATGATCAACTGGTCTCCACACGGCTTATTACCCTGGGGAACGCCCAGGGGATGCCCTGGCGCCTGGTCGTGGTAGCCAGCCAGCAGGCACTGTCAGGCAACCTGGCAGTACTTTTGGTGCTGGCCGTCGCTGCCAGCGTCGGTGGGGCAGCCCTGACAGTGTGGTTTACCAATCGAACCATGAGCTACCGACTGCAACCACTGGAAACCGCCAGTATGATGGCCGCAAAACTCGCCTCAGGCAATATATACGAAACGCTGACGCCACAAAAAAGCAAGAATCCTTTCGGCCAGTTGCTCGAGGCATTTGAGCAGATTTCCCTGCGTATGCAGAACCTCACCGAGGACATCGAAAACCAGGATGCCAGCACCCTGCGTACCCTGGAGATGACTGTGCAGATTAGCCAGCGGGCGGCGGCACTTTCTGACGCCAACATGATGCTCCAGGAGATGATTGACTGGATATGCGGGCAGTTCGGGTACTATCATGCCCAGGTCTACCTGCTGGATAATGTGAATCTCCAGGCTGAGCTGCAACACAGCCATGGAACTATCGGTGAACAACTGCTGCGCGAGCATCACCGGACTGCGGTTGGCTCGGATAGTGGTGTCGGCCAGGTTATCGCCTCTGGCGAGCTGGTGATGCTGACTCGCGCTAATGGAACGCTGGCGAAAGCCGGACTGCACCCCTTGCTCCAGGACACCCGCTCTGAGCTGATTCTGCCGCTAAAATCCGGCGAGACGGTCTTCGGCGTGCTGGATATTCACAGTACTGGGGAGCGGATCGAACACAAGAATGTCTATACCCTGCAAATCCTGGCCGACCAGGTGGCAGTTACAATCAAGAATGCTCGTGAACTGGAACTCACCCAGCGGGAGCTTGAACAAACGCAGCGTCTGAATCGCCAATATACCCAGCAGTCCTGGCAGAACACGCGGGAAAAACATAGCCTGAAAGGGACATATACCTACAATCTGCGCGAAGTTCAGGAGGTCAGTTCCCGCGAGCGCGAGGACGAAGCCGCCTTGAGCCTGCCGATTTCGGTGCGTGGCGAGGTAATCGGCACGATTGATGTTGCCCCGCCCGAAGGCCAGCCCTTCACCGAAGGCGATACCTTCCTGCTGCAAGCGGTGGCGAGCCGAGTGGCACTGGCGATTGAAGGCGCACGCCTCTTTAACGAAACCCAGTCCACCCTTAACCTGACGCAGCAGCTTTACAACCTGAGCAGCAGCCTGACCAAAGCCGATGTGCTGGAAGAAATCCTCCAGGCGATTATTGAGTCGGTGGTTTCCGATGCCCACAGCGGTCAGCTCTGGCTGTTTGATGATACCGATAGGCGAGCAAAGGAAGGCGAAGACTGGCTTGAACTCCGTACCATGTGGACCAAGCCGGGGGGTGATGAAAGCCGCCAGCATGACCTGCTTAATCTGCGCCTGCCGATGGCAGCATCGCCTTTCCTGCAATCCCTTCAGGGCGATCGTGTGAAACTGGTTAATGATATTGAGCAGGATGTCCGCGTGGATAACCACCTCAAAGGATTGCTGCGACTGCTGGGAGTGAAGGCGGTAGCGATTGTACCCTTCACGACACGTGGCGATTGGCGCGGCATCATCATCATCGGTTTCCCCGGCCCGCGTGAATTTTCCGCCCAGGAGAGCCGGATTTACGCTGCGCTGATTGACCAGGCGGGCGTTACAATTGATAACCGTATGCTGCTCAAAGACCAGGAAGCAAACGTAGCCGAACTCGAGCGGCTGTATGCGGCCAGCCGGATTATCAACCAGGAACAGGGGAATGTCCCTCTGGTGAGAGCGGCGGTGACGGCTTCCCGCGACCCCCGCACTAATTTTGAGTTAGGGATGCTGGAAGGACGGTTGGACGAAACCGGGTGGCCGACGGCAGTGCGCATCGTAGCCTATTCTCAGGGTGGGATGATCGTCGAAGATGACACTGTGAAACCGCTGGTCATCGGACGCGAGTCGCCCATACGCCAGCGTGAGCCGGAAACCCTATTGCGTGAGGACGCAAGCCCTCGTTTTACCGCGACCTTCCCGCTATTCAGCGCCAACCAGCCAATTGCCCTCTTCACGCTTACCAGCGATTATCTGCACGAACTCACCGAGCAGGATTATGAAGTGTTTCGGGCGCTGACCGGGCAGATGAGTACCGTCATCGAAAACCAACGCCTGCTGGAACGGACGACGCGGGCGCTGGATGAAACCCAGCAGCTTTACAGCGCCAGCCGTGACATTGCGACCTCCCAGGATGCTAACGCCGTGTACCAATCGGCAGCGCGGCACATCGCCCAGTGGGCAACCGGCACCTCACGGGTGTCGATCCTGCTGGCCGGGCCGAATCCGGGGCTGAATGCGCCCTACCTGGATTATGTTTATGTGTTGAATCAGGATGAGCGGTCAAGCAGCCTCCAGCCAGGCATCCGGGTCTCCACCGAAGCAACGCTGCTGCCCACGCTCTTCCGTGAATCCCGTGAGGCCGTGTATATTGCCGACCTTGAAACCGCGCTGGCTGATAACCAGCGGCTGCGCCTTGCGCTGCAACAGGGCGGCGCCGTCAGCCTGGTGGTCGCTTCAATCCAGTCCGGGCAAAAATGGTACGGGATGCTTATCTGTGAAGCTCGCCAGTCAGATATCCTGGATGAAAATCTGAAACCCTTTATCCAGTCTATTGCAGACCAGGTGGGTATCGCCGTCGAAAACCGGCAGCTTTTTGAAGAAGCGCGGCTGGAAGCGCAGCGGGCGCTGGCACTGGCTGAAGTCGGCCAGTTAGCAACCCGTGTCGGCGCGGACTTCACCAAGAGCCTGACCGAAGCGTTTGAGCGCATCGCTGAACCGGCCAATTATGACCGCTGGCTCGTCATGCTGCGGAACGAAGTTGTGCCCGACCTACTGGAAGAGGTGATTTCGCATAATGTGCGCGGTGGCCCGCAGTGGGATGGGTTGTCACTCAATATGACGGCTGATGAGCATTCACTCGTGGATGCCATCCGCTTTAACCAGCCGATCATTATCAATGAGCCGAGCAAATATCTGGCATTTCTGGGCGCGTCAGCGGACGAACTCAAGTCGCTTGGCAAACATATCGTCGCCCCGGTCCGTGTGGGCGAGCATATTGCCGGCGCGGTGCTGGTCGGGCGTGACGCTAACAGCATGGATATGAGTGGACATGATGAACAGCTTATCCTTACGTTAGCGGCCCAGGTCGCGGTGGCGGCTGAAAACCGGCGGCTGTTCTTGCAGGCGGAAAACGAACGTGAGTACCTCAACTCGATTCTGCAAACCATGCCTACCGGCGTTGTCGTGTTGGATGGACGCACACTCAGACCGATTCGCTCCAACTATCAGGCCGAAGCACTGCTGGGGCAGGCGCTCTCGCCGGAAATCCCGTTTGGCGACGAGACATATAACTTCTTCCGGCGCGACACCTATACACCCTATCCGGTTGCGGAACTGCCTGTCATTCATGCGCGGGAGACCGGCCAACCGCAGTTCGCCAGTGACCTCGTGATCTTCCGGGATGACGAACGGATTGACCTGCTGCTGAACGCCGCTCCGATTCATGACAGCCGGGGCGCAGTGACAGCTATCGTGGCAGCCTTCCAGGATATTACCACCCTGCGCGGCCTGGAAACCGAACTGCAAAACCGCCTGAACGAATCCATGACCCTGTACGAGGCCATCAAGACCCTGGCAGGCGCATCAAACCTGGATGCGGTGGTTGACGCTGTAATCGAACAGGTAGAAGACCTGGGTGTGGTGAATGGCTATGTCCTCCTGCTGGATAAGGAGAGCGGCGCGGTCATCGTCCAGCGGGCGGTCTACCCGGTTGACGAATTCGACCTGCCGTATGATCTGCTGCAAGAAACGCCGGTATTTATTGCCAATGTCGCCGGCGATACGGTACTGACCCCGCAGACCCGGATCGCGCTGACCGAAAAGGGCGTCCACGCAGTTTCCAGCCTGCCGATGTGGACACGCGAGACTCTGCTCGGTTGGGTCGTGCTGACCCATGACCAGCTGCCTACCCAAGTTGGGGACTATCAGCAGCTTTTGAACGCAATTGTGGATAATGCTGCGGTATCGGTGGATAACCACATACTCTTCCGTAACACTGAACAAGCCTACGAGGAAGCGACTTCACTCTATGAAATCAGCCGTATCCTCGCCCGTGCGACCACACCCGATGATGTGGTGAATGCCGCGATCAAGCATATCCACCAGGGACATATCCAGCGCATCCTCATGATGGATGTCATGAGCAAGGAACTGACGCTCACCAGCGGGCACGTGCAGATCGCCGTCAACTGGGCGAAGAAAGGGGTGACTGACCTTGACATGCTCAATGTCACCCTGACCCCCGACCAGTTCCCGAACTGGCGACATCTTGCCGCCACCTCCATTATCACGATTGATGATGTGACCCAAGATGCGGACTTATCCGAAATGGAGATATTCGGTTTCCAGAGTCTGGAAATAGGTGCGCTGGCGGTGCTGCCACTGTTCGCCGCCAACCAGCCATTGGGTATTCTGTGGCTCATCAGCAACAAACCCTACCGGCACACCGAACGCGACTTACGCATCTACCGGGCGTTCACTGAACAGGCGGCGCTGTCGCTCGGTGCGGTGCGCCTGCTCCACCAGACGGAACGTCGGGCGCGGCAGTTGGCGCTCTCCGCTGAAGTCACCCAGGCAGCCTCATCTATCCTTGACCTGAATAAGCTGCTGCCCCAGGTGGTTGACCAGATTCAAGAGACTTTCCGCTACGATCATGTTCAGATTTTCATGATGGATGAAAAGAGAGAGTACGCGGAGCTGCGTGCCAGCACGGGGGAAGCCGGTAAGAAGCTGCTGAGTATCAAGCACAAGCTGGCGAAAGGTTCGATCAGCGTGATCGGACAGACGACAGCCAGGGGCGAGCCTGTGGTCGCGCTCGATACCATTGACGCCCGTTATCAACACAAACCGAACCCACACCTGCCGCTCACCCGCTCCGAGATGGCACTACCGATCATCACGGAGGGCGAGGTCGTTGGTGCGCTCGATGTGCAGTCCAACCGCCCGAATGCCTTCACCGCCGAAGACGCCGATGTGCTGCGCCTGTTAGCGGCGCAGATTTCGGTGGCGATCTATAACGCCCGTTTGTTCACCCAGTCACAGAGCCGTGCCAAGAATCTCTCCTTCCTGTTTGATGTAACGGCTGCTGCTGCCCGCCCGGATGAGACGCTGCAAGAATCGCTGGAAAATGTGGTGTTCCAGGTGCGTGACCTGTTGCGGACGCATGTGGTTGCCGTGTATCTGCGCGAAGAATACTATGATCTGGAGAATAACATCTTCGCGGTGCTGGACCCGGTAGCGCAGGCCGGTTCTAACCAGCCTCTCTCCGAAATGCCGGAAATCCAGCTTAATGACCGGCAGCACTTCGTTAGCGTGGTGGCTGACGAAGGCCGCCCCCAGATCATTAACGACATTGAGCAGGAGCCAACCTACCTGCCGATTGCCTCGTCAACCCGTTCTGCGACCATTGTCCCGATGACATCCGGCAACATTCTGACGGGTGTGCTCGTCCTGGAAGATGACCGGCTGAATGCCTACCATGACGAAACTCTGATGCTGCTCGGCGCGTTGACGAACAACCTGTCGGCCATTGTGCAAAGCTCGCGACTGCTCGAACGGGTCTTTGAGCAAAATGAGAAACTCATGGAGCTGGACAAGCTGCGCAGCGACTTCCTGGCGAACATGAGCCACGAACTGCGTACCCCGCTCAACTCGATTATCGGGTTCAGCCGGGTAATCCTGAAAGGCATTGACGGCCCGCTGACAGAAATGCAGGAGCAGGACATTTCCACGATCTATAGCAGCGGCCAGCACTTGCTCGGCCTGATTAACGATGTGCTTGACCAGGCGAAGATCGCCTCCGGCAAGATGGACCTGCACATTGACTACT
The DNA here is from genome assembly GCA_937974245.1 of uncultured Chloroflexota bacterium. GTDB lineage: Bacteria > Chloroflexota > Anaerolineae > Aggregatilineales > Phototrophicaceae > JACKCG01. The sequence continues at coordinate 133,634 of CALJKV010000037.1, forward strand.
TCGATGTGAAGCCTGTTGCCGACGGTGTACGCTCGATTGGCATCGGGCTGGTGAAAGACAAGCCAATTGACATCGTGCTCAATATCTCGCCAGGACTACCTCAGGCCTATGGTGATGAGTTCCGCACACGCCAGGTCTTGATTAATCTGGTTTCGAATGCCTGCAAATTCACCAATGAGGGCCAGATCGCCATCTCGATTTATTCTCAATTGCACGCGGGAAGCGGCAAAGATATGCTCCGCATTGACGTAGCCGATACCGGTATCGGTATCGCTGAGAAAGACCTGCCACTCTTGTTTGAAGCCTTCCGACAGGTGGACTCATCGCTGACACGGACGGTGGGAGGCACCGGGTTGGGGCTGCCGATTGCCAAATCGCTGATTGAAATGCAGGGCGGCGTGATGCTGGTGGAGTCTGCTGTCAATATCGGCTCAACCTTCAGTATCCTGCTCCCGATTGAACCGGTATCGGCGGAAGAATTGGAAGAGGCCAAGCAGAAAAGCGCCGCTTCGCTCAACCTGAGTACGGTGGATGACACGCAAAGGCTCAGGCCATCCCGCTCAACTGGTACGGATGAAATCGCTGATCCAACCACAACTGCTCCCCAGGCAGCGCTGCCTGGCGGGGAAAATGGGACCGACCTGGATGATGGCAGCCGCGAGACGCTGGAATTGGCGCGGGCGAAGCGCAAGCGCATCACCGGCACGATGGCGGGCGTGATGGCGCCCAAACGCCAGATTCTCATCGCAGAGGAGAACCCGGCCATGATTGACCAATACCGCCGGGCGCTCCAGCGCGAGGGTTACGACATCTTCACCGCTGGGTCTTCCCTGGAAGCCGAGGCGATGGTTTCCGGGCTGCACCCCACGATGATTATCATGGATGCGAATTTCGCCAACGGTTCGTGCTGGGACATCATGGCTCGCTTGAAATCCCGCGAGGATACGGAAGACATCCCGGTGCTGATCGCCGCGATTACTGACGTTTCTGAACAGGCTTTCGCAGCCGGTGCGTTCGGCTTCATCCGCCGCCCGTTCACGCCCGATCAACTGGTGACAACCGTGACCCAGGCTGAGCGAGAAGGTCAGACCGAGCGCATTCTCATCATTGACGACCAGACCGACAGCACACGCCTGCTCAAACAAATCCTGGATGCCCAGGGGCGCTACCGGGTGTATACCGCACATTCCGGCGATGAAGGGATCACCCAGGTGGTACGTCGCCGTCCCGACCTCATTCTGCTCGATCTGCGGATGCCGGAAATGGATGGTTTCGCGGTGCTGGACGAACTGCGGGCGCACCCGGAAACGGCGGGAATCCCGATTGTGATTATCACCGGCGAATCACTGAATGCCGATGAAAAGGATCGACTGGCCGATGTAGAGGTACTTTACAAAACCGACATTAGCGTTGAAAATCATGAAACATTCCTCAACGAAGTCAAACTTTATCTGACCGGGTTAAACGGAGAATAAGATTCATTGGTTAATTTATCCCCTTCCACCCATTATCATATTGAACTGGAATGCATCAATTGTCGCACCCGTATTCCGCTGAATAGTTCCCTGGTTGGCTGCCCGAACTGCGGCGAGAATATCCTGGAGGCGCGATATGACTTCCAGGGGTTGCACGTAGACGAATGGCTGCAGGCGATCCAGCGTCGCCGTAACGGGCTGTGGCGTTACCGCGAAGTGCTGCCCCTTCAGAATACGGATAACATCGTCTCGTTGGGGGAAGGCGGTACGCCGCTCATTAAGTCGCAGGCGTTAGCGGCTAACCTGGGTTTGAATCACCTCTACTACAAAGATGAACGCCAGGGGCCAACCGGCAGCTTCAAAGACCGGCAGGCGACAGTGGCGATTTCAGCCTTGAAGGAAATTGGCGTCCCGGAAGTCGTGGTCGCCAGCACCGGGAACGTGGCGATTGCCTATGCTGCTTATGGCGCACGGGCCGGCATCAAGGTGTGGGCATTCTTCCCCAGCCTGGCCCCCGGTGATAAAATGCGCGAAGCTGCCCTCTATGGCGCGGAGGTCATCAAGATCACCGGCACCTATGATGAAACCAAAGAATTGGCGGCGCGGTTCGCCAAATCCAAAGGATTGTTCCTGGATCGCGGCATCAAAAGTGTGGCGGCGATTGAGGCTATGAAGACCATTGCCTACGAGATCGCTGAGCAGTTGGGGGAGGAACTGGAAGACGGCAAACGCTGGCGCTCACCGGACTGGTTCTTGCAGGGTGTCAGCGGTGGCATGGGGCCGATTGGCGTCGGTAAGGGCTTCCGGGAGATGGTGAACTTCGGACTGGTGGACAAAATGCCCGCTCTGGGCATGGTACAGTCCGCCGGTTGTGCGCCCATGGTCGAGGCCTTCCAGCGCGGCCAGCGTATTGCGACACCTATCGAGAACCCGCAGACGATTATCTCCACCCTGGCAACCGGCAACCCCGGACGCGCTTATGAACTCCTGTATGATTACGTCCAGGAACACGGCGGTTACTTCAACGCCGCGACTGACGAAGAGGCCTTTGATACGGCGGTTATCCTGGCACGTACCGATGGTGTTTCGGTAGAACCGGCGACGGCAGTCACCTTTGCCGGGCTGGTCAAGATGGTGCGTGAAGGCGTGATTAAGCCTGATGATGTTGTCGTCGTTAATGTTTCCGGCCACACGATGGCGGTGGAGAAACACGTCCTGGGCGACCAATGGCAGCACTCGGTAGACCTTTCCAAGCAGAAGAAAGCTCCGGTACTGCCGGAAGAAGGCCTGCTCTCGGCACTGGAACAGGTTGAAGCTCAAGTCAAGAAGATCGTGATCATTGAAGATAACGAGGCCGCCGCTCGCCTCATCAGCCGTATTTTGCGGGCACGGGGCAATTTTGAAGTCCATACTGCGCCCGATGGCCGCCAGGGGATTGAGCTGGTCCGCAAGCTGCACCCGGATATGGTTATCACCGACCTGATGATGCCGGACCTGGATGGCTTCGGCGTGATTGACACCATGAAGGCCGACCCGAACATGGCGCGTATCCCGGTTGTCGTGGTAACGGCAAAGGAACTTACGGCGAAAGAACGCTCCCGCCTGGATGGGCAGATCGAGAAGCTACTGCAAAAAGGTTCGTTCATTGACGAAGATTTCGTCGAGAGCCTGGTGAACCAGTTCGAGGATTAAACGGGGCATAGATGACCAAATATCAAGGTGGGGGCGGCAGGCATGTCGCCCCTTCATTATTTTTAGGGTGGGTACAGGGTGCGGGCAAGATATATTTTGTCCCTCTGTTAGGTGTTTTCGCCCTTCTGCTTCCCATCCTGGCGGGGTGCGACACCGGAGACATCAAACCGGAGATGTCACTGTGGGGGCCGGTTGTCACACTGGGGGAAGCGGAACAAAGCGCCGCGCCTGCCTTGAGTGTGATGCCGGGTCGGGTAGCAGCCTTCTGGGTGGGGGCGGACGAAACCGGCGTGCATCAGGATACGCGCCTTGTTGATGTGGGAGGGCTTTCCGAGCGGGTGGTGTTGCCACTACCACCGGTACACCCCTACGGCCAGCAAAGCGCCCCGGCCAGCGCCGGAAATACGCATCTGTTGTGGCTGGACGCCGGGGATGATAACCTGCCGCGCCTCGTGAATGCGCTCATCACGCCGGAAATGACGGTAGATCGCGGGCCGCTGCTGGTTTCTGACCGGCGCACACTGCACTATTCGCTCTTACCTGCCGGGGATGGCGGGTTATGGGTGGTGTGGAGCGGTGGTTCGCCCGCCGAACCGGGTCTGTATGTCCAGACTATGGATGGGGCGGGGCGTTCGCCGCATCCCCGGCCATTGGGCGTATCCGGTGATTGGCCGCTGCTGGCCGCCGGGAACGGGACAACCTATCTGTTCTGGCTGAACCGCGCCGAAAGGCAGGTCTACGGCGGGGAACTGCTGGCGGGCGTGCTGGCGACACAGCGCGTCCTCGTGACATCCCCCGACATGCTGCCGGGCGACAGACTGCTGGCGATGCAGGCCGGACTCGACCAGACTCACGCTTATCTGTTCTGGACGATCACACGGGCGGCGGGTGGTACGGAAACCTGGTACGCTGCCGGGTCGCCTACGGGCGGGGAATGGTCGCCTCCGGCGCGGTTGGGCATTGTCACGACCCTGGATACGCCCTTCACCACCGGGTTTAACTCCGGCACGGCACGACAGTCGGCAGATGGCACGGAATGGCTGGCGTGGGCGTCGCCCGCCCCGGCGCAGTATGCCGTCCTGCCAGTCGCGGCGGCCTGGGAAAAACGGCTGATCGTAGTTTATTTCCAGGGGGGGCGGGTAGTGGGGTGGCAGGACATCGCCGCCACCAATGGACTGATCGGCACGCCGCTGCTGGTCGCTGACCGGGACTTGCACCTGTACCTCTCCTGGGCAGACCCGCAGCCCGCCGGGTACGCCGCCCTCCAGTTCACCACGACACGGCAGGGGGGATGAGCCGTCAGTCATCAGCCATTACGGACTGGGTTTGTGTTGCAAACGGGTGGCATCTGGCGGCAAATTGCCACTCAACTGCTGATTTTCGGGGGTTTCGATGGGCTTATTCCGCCTCAAGCCTGTCCATTTTTGATGATTTTTTGCCGCATTGGAGAATTTTGCTGCAATTGCAGCGATTGCAGCAAGGGTGGTTGTCTGGCATTAGTGGCCGGTGGTCAGTTGTTGGATTTCAGTGGTCAGTGATTGGTTATCAGTCATCCGTGGTCAGCCATCCGTGAGTTGCGGGTGTGCTGTAGCACCCCCTTACAGTCACCAGCGTACCACACAACGGGGCGCAAGTGGTGAATCTTTGTTCAAACATTTGTTCGAATCTTTGTTTTGGATTCTTGTGTAACCATCTCCACCTCAGCTTAAGAAATAAATCCGCCCTGTCGCACTATAATTGATGTGTAGATATGACATCAGCCGGAGTGAATTAGAGGGATATAGGGTATGCAAGTAAAACGGTGGGCGCTGACGGCGCTGCTGGTCTTGATGACCGGGACTTGCACCTGTATCTCGCCTGGGCCGACCCGCAGCCCGCCGGGTACGCCGCCCTCCAATTCACCGCGACACGGCAGGGGGGATAAGGCTGGCAACTTATACCCTGAAAAACAGGTGAAAACAGGCAACACTAAGTATTACGGATAGTTCCACTCGCAATAAGGTACTCTGCCCGCAGGATGCCAAACACGTGCGTGGTTTCGTAGACGCCGTTTTTCAGGAAGTCATCGCGGAACGTGGCTTCATAGCGCATCCCGGCCTTCTCCAATACCCGCGCCGAAGCTGCATTTCGAGCGAAACATTGTCCCATTACCCGGTTGAGTCCCAGGTCGTCAAAGCCGAACTGAATAATACGCCGCGCCGCTTCGCTGGCGAAGCCCTGCCCCCAGAACACCCGTCCCACCCAGTAGCCAATTTCTGCCCGCTGGTGATCGGCATTCACCCGGATGTTGATGCGCCCGATAATCGTATCCTCTTCGCGCCGGACAATGCCGAAGGTATAGCGCCCGGTGGGGGCATCCTGGTTCACCCGCTGGATATACTGTTCCACCCACTCAACCGAGCAGGGATACGGGATATACAGCATGTAGTCGGTGATTTCCCGGTCATTCAGGATGAATTGCACGGCGGGCGCGTCGGTCAGGGTGAAAGCTCGCAGCGTCAACCGTTCGGATTGCAGAGTAGGGATTGTGTCCATAGGCCTCGCCTCTGTCTGTTGTCTCATGATGATACCTTTTTACCCGCATCCGCGCACGGTGGCTGTTGGCGATGCAGCCGGTTAGCCGAGACGTTGTCATTATTCATTTTGCCCCGTACAATGCCGGAAGCTCGCCATACGAAAAACGGTACCATGTACCCGCTTTTGCAGGCAAAATGCTTTGTGTTATGATGATAGGATAGTGGCCTGATGGTTGTTTGTGCGATGGGGAATGATCTATGCCGGCGAATGTAGATGGAATGGTGCGCGAAGGCATCAATGCGTATCGTGCGGGTCGAAAAGACGAGGCGCGGGCGTTATTGATGCGGGCGGTTGAACTCGACCAGTATAATGAGATGGGCTGGATATGGCTGAGTGCGGTGGTGGATACCCCCGAAGAACAGCGCACCTGCCTGGAAAATGTGCTGGTGATCAACCCCACAAACGAAACGGCTCGTAAAGGATTAGATGTCCTGTCGAACAAATCCGCCCCCAGTGCGCCACCCCCACCCCCCAAGCAGGCCGATGACATTCTGGCCGGGGCGAGTTTTACGGCAGCACCGCCGCCCCCGCCCGCACCACTGTCGTCCCGGCCAGCCGAGGAAGAGGAACTACCCGATATTGATTGGCATGATCCAGGGATTGCCACCAGCAGCGCCAGTTCTCGGCACTCGGTGAGCGAATTGTCGTCCGACGACTATGATGACTGGGTAAAAGACCTGAATCTGGGCACCAGTTCTTCCGCGACATCGGTGGAAAATGCCGAGGATTTAATTGCCTCCACCCTGTTCGGCGATGACGACGGCAGCGACCTGCCGGATATGGGCCAGCCCACCCCGGTAGACGCTCCTCCCCTGCGGCGGTCATACACGCCGCACGAGATGGCGGACATCAGTGATCTGGATGACGATTCCCCCTTTAGCTCGTCCAGCGTGGAAGAAATTAACACGATGCTGGATGAGATGCGCCTTACACCGGAAGCGCCGCCGCCACCCATACCGGAGAATGTGCCTTCACCGATGCGTAACCGGCGCAAGAGTCGCAAAGATGCGGATTCAGCGCCCACGATTAACGTACAGCGCGGCCTGCCGGATACCGATTCGGCTCACCAACTGCTGGATCAAATTGAGGATGAGCGGGAGGAAGACTACGACCAGGCCGAGTTTGACAAGCGCGACCCGGTTGAATATTTCGCCTATATCCCTAAAGAAATCAAGCCAACCCGCATCCCCGGCACGAACGAGCATTACCCGGCGCTGGTGTTGTTAAGTACACTCGCACTGCTCGCCGCGAATATCGGGGCGGCCTATCTGCTGATTAATGGATTAGCCACGTAATTCATCAACTCCCAGGCGTTCGGGGCGATGCAGGTATCTGTATTGCCTCTTTTGTTTGATATACTTCCTTCCGATGTTTCCCTGAAATGGCAACAGGTTGATGCATTCATGATTCTTGAAACCCTCTCTGACCACAACCCGGTTCTCCGGGCTGAACGTAAACACCAACAGCATGTCATGGAAACCAGTCGGGCCGGTACGGTGTGGATTGGGCTGGCGGCGCTGATGCTGATCCCGGCGCTCATCGTTTCGATCCTGATGTTTTTCGGCGCACTGGTCAGCCCCTGGCTGCCGGAAGTCCTCAGCCTGTTTGATACGGAACAGGTTCTGGCGGACCTGGCATTCGTGGATATCATCACCATGAACGTCGCTATGTATGTCGTCGTTACGCTCATCACGCTGGGGCTGGCCTCCAACAGTGTCACCCGCGAGAAAAAGGGCAACACCTGGGAGACGCTGCTGCTGACCAGTGTCAGCGCCCGGCAGATCGTGTGGGGCAAGTGGTGGGCAACGCTGCAAGCGCTGCGCGGCGACCATGCGCTGATTGCCGGGGTACGCCTGGGTTTGCTGGCGATTGTTCTGATCGGGCTTCATGCCTCGACAGACCTGCCGCCGCTGCTCCCTGGCCTGCCGGTGATTCCACCACACATCATCCTCTTTACGCTGTTGATGCTGGCCTATACCGCCCTGGAGGCGGCGCTTACGGCGGCGCTGGGGGTGCTGTCGGCGCTGCTGCCGATGGATGGGGCGGCGGGAATGATTGTTATTTTCAGCGGGCGGCTGCTGCTGACTGCCGGACTGGTGGTGTTTCCCGCAGTGGTTTTTATACGCGGATGGGGTAGATACTACCTGGCATTGGGATTGGTCGGGCTGGTTGTGTATGGGGCGCTCGTCGTCGGCAGTCTGCTGCTGGCACAGGCCCTGGCAGTACGCGGACACGCGGCGTCACCGCTGCCCACGCCCTGAAGCCGGTTTCACACCGGCAGGCGGACGACAAACGTGGTACCATCCCCGACCTGGCTCTTAAAGGTCATGCTCCCACCGTGCAGCTTAACACACCGCTGCACGATCGCTAATCCCAGCCCCGTGCCACCGATATGAATGACATTGCGACCCCGGTAAAATGTATCGAAGATATGGTCAATATCCTCTTGTGGGATGCCGACTCCGTTGTCGGCCACTTCCAGAACGAGTTCGTGGGCGACCTGGCAGATCTTCAGGTAAATGGCGCTGCCCTGGGGTGAATAGCTTACGGCGTTAGAGAGTAAGTGGCGCAGAACCGGCCTGATGAGGTTTTCATCAGCAGTAATCCAATCCACATCATCCTGAAACGTGAGCCGCCAATCGAAGCCGTGCCAGTCCATGCGGCTCGTCACAGATTGCACGACCTGGCGCAAACTCATCGTCGTTGGTTCAAAAGCAATGAGTCCGGTATCAATCGCAATCAGCAAGCTCAGATCATCGAGAATTTCTTTCATATGCTGGACTTGCATGTGAATCACGGCGAGGCACTCCTCGCGCCGGGCAGGGGTTAACCGGTCAAGGTAACGCTCCAGCAGTTCGGTTGAGGACATGATCGTTGCCAATGGGGTACGAAACTCATGAGAAATTGTGGTCATGAATAAGGTCTTGATTCGCGTGAGTTCGGCTTCATGGCTGCTAATCTGATTATCCACATCCGGCATTCGGTTTCTTCTTTCTAACAGGCAATGCCCGGTATCTTTGCTGCCAGGCCATGGTGATATTGACACAGGCTTACGCCGTTCAAGCGGTTCTTCTCGTAGGGACACGCTACTACTACCTCTGGTCAACAACGTAAATCCCGATAATCATTCCCGGTTGCAATATTGTTCACCATATTCCAATCTCAGAATATTACAGTTCCCAGAGTATAACGATAAAGATTTACGAATTAATCATAAATGGCTGTGCTGTAAACACATCAAGTTATTAATGACACGGTAGTTCACGATAAAAGTTTCATTTTTGTGCGTTTATACTAATATAGAGGATTATCACCCTAAACCAAAAGGCGACATAAGTCATGGGGCACTGAGGCTGTGTGCCTGTCAGATGGGGTATATCGTTAGTCGTCATTGTATCGCGCTAATGGTGGTGCGCTGCACTTTCTACCCGCTCCCGTGTGCTAAAGCGCCTTTTGTCAGAAGCTAACCTGAAAGGACACAACACATGACGACATGGCAGCCCTATAGCAGCCGGCACACGCCGCATACCGTGACCGGGGATGTACGGGTTTACCCGATGCTAAATAGCCCGCAGCTCGGCAACCGGCGCGACATTCTGGTCTATCTGCCGCCTACGTATGCCACGAGTGACCGGCGTTATCCGGTGCTGTATATGCACGACGGACAGAACCTGTTCGACATGCACACGAGTTATGCCGGAGAGTGGCGTGTTGACGAGACGATGGAAGCGCTCAGCCACGAAGGAATCGAGGCTATCGTCGTGGGCATCCCTAACAGCGGGGAGCGCCGGGTTCACGAGTACAGCCCCTTCGAAAAGGAAGATGAGAGCGAGGGCCAGGGGGCGCTGTATATGCGTTTCGTGGTCGAGACGGTCAAGCCACTGGTAGACAGCACCTTCCGCACACTACCGGGGCGGGAGTATACCGGACTGGCCGGGTCATCAATGGGCGGCCTCATCAGCCTGTATGGACTTTACCAGCACCTGGATGTCTTCAGCACGGCGGGGGTCATCAGTCCGGCCTTCTGGTTTGGCGACCTGGAAATCTTCCCGCTGATTGAGAAAGCGGCCTTTGTACCCGGTAAAATCTGGCTGGATGTGGGGACGAAGGAAGGCGATGAACAGGTATCGCAGGCCTATTTATTGGGGGCGCAGCGGATGCGAGATATTCTGCTTGCAAAGGACTATCGGATGGGCGACACGCTGCATTATCTGGAAGATGAGGGCGGCATCCACAATGAGGCGGACTGGGCGCGACGTTTGCCGGACATCCTGCGTTTTTTGCTGCGGCGGTAGAGGGGCGGATAGCATCACCCGATCACAACATAAAATTCCGCTCCAAAATCAGGTCATCGGCGTCATAAAAGCCTTCGTTGTCGGCTTGCAACAGGCCGGTATGGTGCGCGAACAGCCAGCCCCACAGTGGGTCGAGACGCCCTAATGCACTTTCGGAGTCCGTCCCCTGCCAGATGGCTTCAACCGCGACCATCGCCTGGGCGTTCGCCAGCACCGCCAATACACGGCGTTCGGCCTCGGTTTCGCCTGTCCCAACCATTTCGCGGAATTCACGCAGGTCGTCTTCAAAGATGTCGTCGCCGGGGCGGTTGATTTCCAGTACGCCGCAGAAGGTTTCCCCATGCAGCAGGTCGGCTATATCGTCCACCTGGTCGCCCGCCAGGCTGTAGACCGGGTCGAGCGCCTGGAGCGCCGCCGCAATCACCGGCAGCGTAATGGCCTGTTGGCTGGTGGTGATATAGCGCAGGTAGTAGCCCATGTTCCATGTCCTTTTCTTTCACGTTTTAGCCTATTTCATTGAGGAAATATATCCCTGTCTCAGTCGCTATCTCCACAGACACCCAGTAGGGGCACAATACAATGCGCCCCCTACGGAAAAGCGCTGAACTGCGTTAGCCCTACTTATCATTCATAACCAATCACCACCGTCGCAATGATGTCACGGATGACCGGCGTTAAAACCGGGATTTCCGATAGCGGGCCGATCACAGACACATTGATCTGAACATCCTCACCGCCGTAAGTTATAAACTGGGTGTAGCCCAGATTCTGGTCGGTAATGCTAAAATTCTGTTGCAACGCCGGGAAATCCCCGATAGTGATGTCCATCTCTTCGTATTCCGCGTCGGGCGCGGAGGCCATCACGTTCTGGTATACCTGGTCGCCCCATATATGCGGGTTGGCGGCATTGTCGTCACGCACCAAGCTGACGCCAATCGTGGTTTCCATGCCAGGAATAATCAGCAGGGTATAGGTCTCCGCTTCCTGTGTCGTCCAATCTGCTGGAATAGAGAAATCCCAATAGTCCTTGCGCTGGTAGTCCTGTACCAGGGTGTAGTGAACAACGAGCGACTCGCTCTGAGGGGCATCGTCCTCGGTTAGCCGCACTGTATCGAACACCGCCCATAGTGTGGGCAGCACCGCTGTGAACTGTTCGGTAACGCCCACCAGCATCACCTGGAGATACTGGTCGTTTCCTAACGCCAGCGTGACAAAACGCACCGGGAACAGTCCCAGCACGTCAACGAAAGACGCTTCACGCCCGTTCACCGTCACATCCAGCAGAACGCCCTGCCTGTAATCCGGTATACCCTCAGCCGAATCCCCCGCTACCTGTACTGCCAGGTCGTGGGCGGTCAGTTTCTCGCCACTGACAAGGGTAAAGGTGGCCGTCAGGTCGTCGCGCTGGATGGCGATGCCGTCGCCCACCGCGCCCTCGCCTGCCAGGGGAATACTGAACACGCTCACCTCTTTGCCCGGCGTCCAGTCGGCGGGATAGTTCATATGAAAGGTATCCGTCGTATAGGTCTCCGTGAGTTCCGGCAGCACGGCATCATCCTGGGCGACAGCGGTGAAAGGCAGCGTCCCCAGAACAACCAACACAATCCAAATCCAGCGTTTCATCGTCTATCCTTTCCAGAAGGCTGTCAGTTGTTTTCATTATAGGAGAGAAATCAGCAGGGCGACCTGCCGGAAAGATCGCAAAAGCTGTAGCGCACCAGACCGTTCTGGGCGAAGCGCGATACATCGGCGAAGGTATACAGGAAGTCGGTACTGTCCATTGAGTTGTGGCAGTCAAAGCAGCGCGACATGATCTCATCAAAATAAGCGCCTGTGTCATACTGGAACGAGCCGAAATTCCAGTTTCCACTGCGGGCCGCGCCCACAAAATCCCCCGGACTCCAGTTCGTCCGCTTTTCAGCGACATGCACCATTTCCAGCGGTTCGCCCCGGACAAAGTGGCCGTCATCGTCGCGCAGCGGTTGACCGTCAGCGTCCGTCTGAGCGTAGTAGCCTTCAATCACGACCACTGTGCCATCCGGCAAGGAGCGGTTGGGGCGGTAGCCGACCAGCGCATCCGGGCTGATGTAAATATCGCGGGTGATCTGGTCACGCCGGTCTACCGTCGCATAGTGAATGAAGGTCTCACGGTAGTTTTCTGGCAGACGCACGGCGGAATAAGGTGGCGGGTCTGTGGCGGGCGGGAGAGTCGCCTGCCGCGCCGGGGTCAGCGTCGCCAACAGCAGTGGCAGCAACAGAATCGCGCCCCCCACCAGCAGGAAACGCATACGACGAGCAAACCATGAAGCAACAGCGGGTAGATTGAGCATAAACTGAGTCTCTGGAAAGAATGCTGTCCCCGATTATGCCACCGAATCCTTACGATTCGGTGAAAACAGCACTATGCCCGGAACATGCTCCGCATAAAGAACCACAGGTTCGCCGGGCGCTCCGCCAGCCGCCGCATGAAATAGGGATACCAGGCCGCCCCGAAAGGCACATAGATGCGCACGCTGTAGCCTTCCGCCGCCAGCGCTTCCTGCCGGGCGGTGCGGATGCCATAGAGCATCTGGAATTCATAGCGGTCACGCGGGATGTTGTGGTCACGGGCGAAATTTTCCGCCGCCACGATCATATTCTCGTCGTGCGATGCCACGCACAGATAGGCCGGGGACGGCGCGGCCAGGTACTGTTCCGTGATGCGTACATAGCTGCGGTCTACATCGGCCTTCGCCGGGAAGGCGTGTTCGGGTGGCTCTAAATACGCCCCCTTGCACAGCCGGATATGCGCCCCTTCCGCCGCGAGTGCCTGCATATCCTTCTCGCTGCGTCGCAGATAGGATTGTATGACCGTGCCGACATTGGTGAAGCCGTACTCGTCGCGCATGGTGCGGTAGATACGGAGCGTCGTATCCGTGTAAGGCGTGTTTTCCATGTCAATCGTAACCGGGATGCCCGCCTGCTGCGCGTCGGTCAGCACCTCCCGCAGATTGGCCTGGCACAGTTCCTCGCTGATGTCGAGTCCAAAGTGGGTCAGCTTGAGCGACACACTGGCGTCCAGGCTTTCCTGGTGGATACGCGCCAGAATCTGCCGGTACATGGCGACGACCTCGCGGGTGTCTTCCTCGCGGGTGACACTCTCCCCCAGGAAGTCGAGCGACACGCCCATCCCTTTCTGGTTCAGGGTGTGGACGACAGCAATCGCCTCGTCCAGCGTCTCCCCGGCCACGAAGCGCCGCGCCACGCGCCGCGCCAGTCCCCACCCGGTCACAATCCGCCGCGCCCAACCTGCATGTGAAAGATACAACAAAATTCGCCGGAGCATGGTAGCCTCAATTCATCGGTTTAAGTAGACGAAACTATCCACCGCCGGTTGATTTCCGGGGTGGATGAATAAGTCACGCACATTGATTTCAATGGGGAAATTGTAACAAATCCGAGGAAACCACACAGCAGCCTACAAGTCCACTTGTGGCTCGCTCAGTGTGGTATGACAGCTGCCACACACCCACAGATGAACCACGGGGGGGATGCCGGTCAGCTCAACCAGACGCTGCGCCCAGGTAGGAGAACTCCGCCACTTCACCGCAGCTCGAGCAGTGCTGCACATAGACTTGTTCTACCGGTTCATCAGCATGGGTGTAATTCATCGAACTGCCCTTTGGGGGTAACGGTCTTCAGTGAATAGCAGGGACAGCCTTCTGTCTGTCCGGCGGAGGGGGCGAATGCCACGCCACCACCTACCAATACTATTATAGACACTTTTTTTCGTGCTGGTCTTAAGTATTTTTGTGAGAAAAGTGTGAAGATTAGCCCTTCTTCGCATTCAGCGCTTCGGCGAACTGCGTGAAAAACGCCAGCGCGCCGGGGTTACGCATCGCGCCAGGGTTGGCGGCAGCGTGAATATCCTTCCCCAGGAGGATTTTGCGGATCGGCACTTCCATCTTTTTACCGCTTAACGTATACGGCACTTCCGGGATGAGGATAATGTCATCCGGCACATGACGTGGCGAGACATCCTGGCGCAGCTTCTGTTTGATGCGAGTCTTCAGGTCGTCATCCAGCGTATAGCCTTCACGCAGGACGAGGAACAGGGGCAGATACGACTCGCGTCCCAGCAGTTCCAGGTCAATAATCAGGCTGTCCAGCACTTCCGGGAAGGATTCGACCACGCGGTAAATCTCACTCGTCCCCATACGGATGCCCATTCGGTTGATGGTCGAATCGGAACGCCCGTAAATGACACAGCCGCCGCGCCGGTTGAACTTGATCCAGTCACCATGCCGCCAGATGCCGGGGAACATCTCGAAGTAGCTTTCGGTGTAACGCACCATGTGCGGGTCATTCCAGAAGTAGAGCGGCATTGAGGGCATCGGCTCCGTAATGACCAGTTCGCCTACTTCGTCCAGCACCGGCTGACCATCCTCGTTGAAAGCCTGCGCCTTCGCCCCCAGTGACGCCGCTTGAATCTCCCCGGCGTAGATCGGTTGGGTACGCGCCCCGCCCACAAAAGCCGTGCCTAAATCCGTCCCGCCGCTGAGTGACTCGAGTGCCAATTCACGGTTGATATTGTCGTAAATCCACTGGAAGCCCGCAATCGTCAGCGGTGAACCGGTAGACCCGACGCCACGAATCCGGCTGAGGTCGTAGTCCCGGTTCGGGTGGATTCCCGCCTTGATGCAGGCGCTCACGAACGCCGCCGACGTACCGAAGTAAGTCATGCCGCTGGCTTCAGCCAGGCGAAACAGGGTATTCATGTCGGGGTAGGAGGGACTGCCGTTGTAGATGATGGCCGTCGCGCCGGAAAACAGGCTGCCCACCAGGTAGTTCCACATCATCCAGCCGGTGCTGGTATACCAGAAGAAGCGATCTCCGGCTTTCAGGTCGTTATGAAAAACCCCCGATTTAGCCTGTTCCAGCAGAATGCCACCGTGACCATGTACAATGGGTTTGGGCAGGCCGGTTGTCCCCGACGAATACAGCACCCACAGCGGATGATCAAAGGGCACTTGCTCAAAGGCGATGGCATCCGGCGGGGCGGCGTGAGCCAGCACATCGCCCCACAGCACGGTTTGCACGAGGCCGCCAGTGTGGTGGGCGCTGAAGGGGATCAGGATGGTGTGTTGCAGGGTGGGCAGGGCGGTCTGGAGTTCGACGATGACTTCGCGCCGGTCAAACGGTTTACCGTTGTACTGGTAGCCATCTACGGCGATCAGCACTTTTGGCTCAATCTGCGTGAAGCGATCCAGTACACTGCGCCCGCCGAAATCCGGAGAACAGCTTGACCAGATCGCGCCCAGGCTGGCCGTCGCCAGCAGCGCCACGACGGTTTCCGGAATGTTCGGAAGATAAGCGACGACACGATCACCCGGTTGTACCCCCATGCCGCGCAGTACCGCCGCCAGCCGGTTTACCCCATCGTAGACCGCCGCCCAGGTGATTTCAACCAGTTCGGCGTCTTCAGCCTGATAGAGCAGCATCGGGCGTTCACCGGTCATACGGGTGAAGATGTTTTCAGCATAGTTCAGCCGTGCGCCGGGGAACCACTGTGTTCCGGGCATTTCCCGACTGCCCATAGGCGCATCCCACTTCTGCGAATAACGCAGGCCGAAGTAGTCCCACAGGCTTTCCCAGAACGCGGCGATGTCCATCACCGACCAGGCCCACAGGTCAGGATAGTTGGTGACAGACACGCCCCGGTAAGACGCCAGCCAGCGCATATAGTGGGTGAGATTGGCATTTTCGATCACCAGCGGGGATGGCTGCCACAGCATGTCACCTTCGCGGATTGGAGTCACGGTTGCTCCTCCTTCTTAGTCCGGTTCAACATGCCGGGATATTACCACGCCCTAGCGCCAGACTGCCAGCGAATCGCGGTGGAGGACGGCCAGCGTCTTGCCGTTGGCACTGATTGAAAGGCTGTCAGGACTCGTACCCAGACCGAGGTCAACCTGGTCGATGATTTCACCATTGGCGGTGTTCACCGCGTACAGGATGCCCTCGTTTGTCAGGTAAGCGAACACTGTATTGTCCTTCAGGAAGCCGAAGAGCGCGTCAAACCGCACCGTGCTGACCAGTTCGCTCGTTATCTGGTCGCCAAAGCGGTTGAATACCGGCTGGTGTGTCTCCAGGTTAATCAGGAACACGCCCCGGCCATTGATGATGGCGAACGCCAGGAATTTGCCATCACTGCTGATGAGGGGCGAAGTCTTGTCAATTGCGGCCAGGCTCTCCCCGGTGAAGGCCGGCTCGTCGCCCACCTGGGGGTCGGCCAGGTCTGTCAGGAAGAAGTCATAGCCACGAATGCCGGAATTGCTGTGAACCGTTAGCAGTTGGCCGCCGTCGGGCGTGAAGCGGGCGAAATCCGGCGCGGTTCTGAACGTATGGCTGAAGTACACCTCGCCGCTTTCCCGGTTGGTGATGGTGACGGTACTACCACTGCTCACGACATAGTAGGTCTCATTGGCGGCCAAAGCGGTTTCACCTTCATTGAGGTTGATTTCGGCGGTCTTGTCACCCGTTTCAGCATCCAGGTACCAGATTACCCACTCATCATTCACCGTACCGGTGACAATAAACTCGCTGGAATCGGACGTAAAACCGAGCATGTATGTCTCGTATGGGAAATCAATCACGTCTTCCGATACGCTCCATTTCGCGCTACCCGACGATGTATCCACCATCCGCAACGCATTGGGTCTGCTGGCCGGCGTGCCGTTCACGTCCACTGCCGCCAGAGTGCCGTCGGGACTCAGGCGAACGGTGAGCAACTGGGCATCGTCGCGCGGTGTCGTGATCCCCCGCGACAGACCGGCCAGTGCCCCCCCACCGCCGTTCAAGAAAACCAGCGTGATCACTACTGCCGCAGCGATCATCATTAATACCATCATGATCGGTAAATACCGGCGTGAATTCTGCATGACTCCTCCTCAATGCTTGTGTGAGTGTATACGCGGTTTGCGTTCAATTATAGATTTGTACAACAGGGCGGCAAGCTCACCTGGAGGCAAAAAACGGTATTTTTTGCGGATTATCTATTTTGTGGGAGCGTTCTTAAATATCACCCATTTGGCGGGGGAAAGGCGCCGGTAATCCCGGCCTTTATGACATTCATCAGCGCCCGCATGTGACATTCTTCACTATCTCCACCCCGGTCAATATGGAATACTAGGTGCAGGTTAGGTAAGGGATAGCAGGGAACTCCCAGCGAAAGCAGGGGGGATGGATGCTAGAGGTACGGCGAGGGCCGCCGAAACCTGACGCCGGTGGAGAGAATCTTATTATTCTTCTCGTGGAAACCGGAAGCTCCCCATAAAACGGGAGCAGCCCCCTGGTCTTATCCAGCAGTCAAAGGCGATTGACCGCTCATGGTCAGCTAAGGACAAGGTGGGACTGCTGAGACAACCAAATTATATCATGCAAACTCCACCCGACTCCCTCACAGGTGGAGTTTGCATTTTAAAGCAGTGACTCACCTGGGCCGCCGGTTGAGCGCGATACGCACTTGTTCCATCAAAACATTGCCGGAAGTCTGTCCCTTCCTCAGCACCTGTACCAGATGCTTATCCAGCTCTTTCTGCTTCTGAGGAGGCAGGTCATTCGTCGTAAGGGCGATTATCGGGATATTATTCGCGCCCGGCTGTGCCGAAAGCTGCTCTAACAACGCTAACCCGGAACTATCCGGCAGCATAATATCCAGCAAAATCAGGGAGACTGCCTGTCTGGATACGTAATTTAGCGCCTGTTCGCCGGTTTCCGCTTCCACCACCTCATATCCGGCGTGAATCAACATGCGGGTCAACTGCACCCGGTCATTGGCGTTATTGTCCACAATCATAATCGGATGCTGTGGTTTGATACGCACGACCCGCGTGAGCGTGTCATGCAACCGGGACTGCGTGACCGGCTTCGTGAGGTAGTCCGCCGCGCCCAGGTAGTAGCCCACCGTTTGCTGCTCAATAACCGACAATACAATCACGGGAATCTTCAGCGTGGCCGGGTCCTGTTTCAGGTTCGTCAGCAGTTCCCAGCCGCTCACCACCGGCATCATCACATCAATGATAATAGCGGCAGGTTGCAGGCGGCGAGCCATGAGCAGCGCCTCCGCCGGGTTGGTCGTACCAACCACATGGTATTCCGCCGGGTTCAGGTAATCCTGTACCATCTGGATCGCCAGCGGATCATCATCCACTACCAGAATCAGCGGCAGATTGTCCGATTTATGCTCCACATCAGGAGTCAGGGTGGTACTCGGCAGCAGAACCGTGAAAATACTCCCCTTCCCCAGGTCACTTTCCACCCAAATATAGCCGCCATGCATCGAGACCAACTGATGGGTGATCGTCAGGCCCAGACCAGTACCTTCATATTTGCGGATGCTGGAGCCATCTACCTGGCGAAAAGCATCAAAAATAAGCTTCTGGTTGGCGGGGCTGATCCCAATCCCGGTATCGGCCACGGCAATTTGCAACCAGTTCCCGTTGGCGATATTGTGGTGAACCGGCGGGACACGTCCGCTAATCACATGGCCGCCCTGAACCACCATCCTTGAGACTTCAATCGTGATCGTCCCCACTTCGGTGAACTTGGCAGCGTTATCCAGCAGGTTGATGATAATCTGGCGGATACGCTGCGGATCGGCTTGAATATCCGGCAAGACAGAAGCGACTTCTACCCGCAGTTCCAGGTTATTGGCCTGGATACGCGGCATGACCGTCGTCACGGCTTCCCGGATAATGTCGGGCACCGGTAGCATGACCAGTTCAAGCTGCATTTGCCCGGCTTCAATCTTGGAAAGATCAAGAATCTCGTTAATCAGATTGAGCAGATGATTACCGCCCCCATACACGCGCTTCAGGCGGTCACGCTGTTTCTCATTGAGTGCGCCATATACCTCGGTGAGCAGCATCTCACTGTAGCCGATAATGGCGTTCAGGGGGGTGCGTAGTTCATGACTCATATTTGCCAGGAACTCGCTCTTGAGCTTATTGCTGGCTAGGGCCTGCTCGTACAGGTCGGCGTTGCTGATCGCCAGCGCCACCTGCCGGGTGATGGTCATGAAGGTTTCCTGCTCTTCTACGGTGAAGTCGCGGCGATTGCGGATGCTATCAAGTCCGATGCTGCCGATCAACTGTCCCCGCGCCACCAGCGGCGCCATCATCGTTGAACGAGTCTGGATACGCTCCATCGCCTGCCAGGAGGAATCGTCTATGGCGATATTGCGCTCAGCGGGATGGATGACCAGCGGGCGAACACTGCTCACCAGAGTCTCAAAAATCGGGTTGCCGTCCGCTTTCATTTGCAGGTTCAGATTGCCGGTCTGCGGGTATTCCGCCACCAGATAGGCGTAGTTATCGGTTTCGCTAAAGAGGACAATACCGCAGTGATCCACCTCGAACAGGTCGGTCAGCAGTTCAGCAGTGGTGTTCAGCACCAGGTCGCGCTCCAGCGTCGCCCCGATCACTGTCGCCATACTATGCATTGAGGCCAACCGCCGAGATCGCTGCTCCAGCATTCCCAGGTGATTTTCGAGTTCGTCGTGCAGGCGGGCATTCTCCACCGCGATAGCCGCCTGCCGGCCAATCGCAAAGGCCATACTCGCATCCTGTTCAGTGTAGACGTTGGGAAGATACCTATCGAGCGTAATCATGCCGATTACCTGGTCTTGCGCCAGCATCGGCACGCCCATCCAGGAGCGCGTTTGCAGGGCGACAGGAGTACCGCTCTCCCGGTTCCAGCCTGGGTGTGTCTGGACATCGCCAACCACCAACGGCTGCTGCGATAGGAATGCCCGCTGCATTAAGCTGTTCGGGCCGTAGCGAAACTCCACCCCCCTGAGTTCCGGGTACTGGCCGTGCGCCGCCGAGACGATCATCCGGCTGGCGTCATATACGCCCGGCAGCGGCAGCAGAATGCTGGCGTTATCGAAAGAGAAAACGCGCTGCATCTGCTCCAGGATACGCTCCAGCACATCTTCGTAATGGAGCGACGAGTTCACCACCCGGCTGATGTCCATGAGCGTTGTTGCAATTTGGTGGCGCTCCTGCTCGGTCTGGCGCAGGTCAATCGTTTCCAGCGCGTGAGCAATAGAAGTAGCGACCAGCAACAGCAGCGAGAGGTCTTTATCGGTGAAGGTATTCGGGATGGTATTGTGGATGCTCATCACACCGAAGACCTGGTTTTTCCGGTTGACGAGCGGCACGCCAACCCATGACCGGGCAAAGGCCCCCGGCTCGCTCTCCTCAGGCCGGACACCCAGCGACTCCAATCGTTCCGCTTCCTGGTCGAGATCGCGGAAGTGCAGTGGGGTATTGTGGGTGATGACGGCATACCCCAGGCCGGCCAGTGGCATCTGTGTTTCATCCAGTCTGATGCCGTTTTCCACCGCCAGCGGGATATTGAGAAACGTATATGTTGGGTCGAGCATACCCACGTAAAACGAGGTGGTATCAAAATGAATCTGCATTTCCTGGGCCAGCACCTCATACAGGCCATCATTGGTGGTCTGCTGGGCAAGCTGCCGCGAAAACCCGTTCAACTCGGAAAGCACCGTACGCCAGCCGCCATTGACTTTGAGGTAGTGCAGGCGTGCCGCCAGGGTGTTTGCCAGCAGTACGATGCTGGCATCATCCAGGCAGTCAGGGTTCTCGCGGCCATCCAGCCACAGAATGCCGTAAAGGTCATTCTCATAGCGCAGCGGGATCAGCAGCGCGGGAGCGTAATCAGCCATGCCTTTCAAGGGGTTGGCTGCATCTAAACGCCGCGCCCCCGGCCAATTCTGCCACTCAACCCAGCTTGTGACCGCCCGCATCCATTGGATAATCGCTGAGGCCGGTTGGTAGCCGGGCGTTGCCAGAACTTCGATTCCCGTGACCAGCGGGTCTATCAGGCCAAACGCCAATGGGAATGCCCCCACCGACCAGGCTGCAAGGGCTTCCGCCGCCTGGCGGGGCGTTTCCGCCTGATTAATGGTGTGAATCACTTGCTGAAGGGTATCAAGCGCGTGATGATTGGACATAATACTGCCTGTATCCTTGTGAGCCGGTTCAATAGGTATAGCAGAAAGTAGCATCGTTCCGGGAAACAGTTTCCCGGATCATGTGTACAGAATCCGCAACAGGATATTTTCATATCAACGGTAAATCGGATCGGTTGATTTTCCCATGACTATTCAAGTCATTTTCCATTATGACATACAAATCTACAGAATTATGGCGATTTTAGGAAATTGTGAGGTGACACATACCGGAATCTTGCCATATTGCATCCGAAACTTTATAACAATGGCTGCGTATAAGATGGTGGGAATAGAAAACGAGCATTCGAGGAGTTGTAAAATGGTATCCAAAGAACGTGCCGATCAGGTGAGTGGTGGCGTGTTTCTCATCGGCCTGGCGCTGTTATTCATGGGCGTGCTGCCCTGGTGGCCGGGAATCATGTTCGTCATCGGCGCGGCGGCTATCGCCCGCGGCGTCGCGGAAGGCCAGCAATGGTACCAGGTATCCGGCGGCATGTGGATGATCGGGATAGGGCTGGTGTTCTGGTTCGGGTTCAGTCTGCCGCTGCTCTTCATCCTCATCGGCCTGACCATGCTGTTTGGCTTCAATGTCAAGACCGGCTGGGAAACGCATAGTGAGAAGCGCAAGAACGAGGGCAAAGCCAAGAACGACGAGCAAACCCCGTCAGAATTTGTGTAAGCGATTCAAGTGACCCCACACGCGATATGGTACCTGGGCGGCGCACCGTGTTCGGGTAAAAGCAGTGTGGCGGAATACCTGTCACGGGACTACGGACTGAATTATGCGCGGTTGGATGATCGCCTGTTCGCGCACATTCAGTCCGCTTCTGTTGCTAGCCAACCGGCTCTGGCGAGTATCCGCGCCGCCACCTGTGACCAGCTCTGGCTGATTCCCCCGATAGCACAGGCACGGCGCACCATAACCGCCTATATCGAAGAGTTTCCCCTGCACTTAGCGGATATAGCCGATATGGGGCCGCTGCTGCTGGAGGGCGCGGCGCTCCTCCCGTGTCTGGTTGCGCCGGTGCTGGTTGCACCAGGCCAGGCGTTCTACTTGCTGCCAACTCCCGCTTTTCAACAGCAGTATTACAGCCTGCGGACATGGACAGCAGAGGTTGTGCGTGATTGCAGCGACCCGGCGCAGGCGTATGCCAATTGGATGCGGCGTGACGAGATTTTTGGACGCTGGGTGCGGCAGAATGCGCGGCATCATGGACTGGCGGCGCTCATGGTAGATGGCACGCACGACATTGAGGCAACCGCCGCGTTGGTTGCCCGGCACTTCGGGCTGCGGTAATGTGTTTACTTTTCGTCGGGCGCGAATGGTGTTTCTATCACGAGATGGCCGACGAGTAATTTGAGATAGAACACCGGCAAGAACCATTCGAGTCCCAGAGATGGGGTGAACACATAAAGCCCCAACGCCACCCCTCCCAGATACATGCTGAATGCGACCGGGCGCTGAAGATACAGTGGCACACGCAAAATTACCAGCGCTGCCCCCATCAGATAGGCATACGTTACGGCGAAATACCCCCAGTCAGTTTCCCGGAATAGTACTGCGACCAGCAGCAAGTGAATGAAATGCACGGCGATGAACCCCAGGTGATCGCGGGCGGTCTGGCCGGGGCGGTGATACCAGCGCTTGGTGGCGGTTGTGGTGTTGGCGACAACCCCGCCGAGCAGGTCGAGTGACAGCAGCGCGACCAGCGCCACCTGAAGCGGCGTCCAGTTCAGCTGCCGGTTGGCCTGATAGACGAGCAGCAGGACGGTTCCCGCGATGGATACCGCAAGGATGAGGATGTTTTCGGCTGCGGTTGCGCCGGGACCGATGAAGCTGTCCCACGCGCCGAGCAGACCGCTACGGGGCTGTGGCAGAGGGTCACCAGGCAGTACGGTGGACATTGGGATTCCTCGTTGGACTTTGATCGGTTGTTTGTAGATTGGCTAAACCAAATATATTATAACCCTGACTGTTATTATCTGTTCAGGAGACTCGCATGGATTCCTATTCCCTTTTTACCGGGCGGCTGCTGCGCTTTGCCCCGCCTTCAGCGGAAGACAGCGCCACCTTTGCCCGCTGGACACAGGACGCCGACTACCAGCGGATGCTCGAGGATGACCCCATCAGGCCGCTTTCGATTGAGCAGGCCGGGATGTTCAACGGCGGGGTTTCGCAGGATTCGTTCGATTTCCGGCTGCGCACGCTGGCTGATGATACCCTGATCGGCTTTATTGTCCTGTTCAACATTAAGTGGAAAAATGGCTCGTCCATGCTGGCGATGGGCATTGGCGAGGCGGCCTACCGGGGCAAAGGCTACGGCAGCGACGCCCTCAACCTGCTGCTGGGCTACGCCTTCCGCGAACTCAACCTGTATCGGGTCGGCCTGAATGTGATCGCTTATAACCTCCCGGCGATTCGCGCCTATGAGCGTGCCGGATTCCAGCTTGAGGGGCGAGGGCGCGGCATGGTCTACCGCGACGGCGAACGCTACGACCTGCTGCAATATGGCATCCTGCGCGAGGAATGGGCGGCACGGTAGGATTTTGCCCGGACAACCACAAAACCAGCACCGTCTATAGGAAGAAATCGCGCAGTGCGTCGCGTACCTCGTCCACAATTGCCTCCCAGGGGGTATCCGGCTCACGAGTGACGAGCAGCGTGTGTTCGGTGATCGTCAGCGCGGCGATGCCCGCTACACCGTTAAACAGCATTTGCGCGATGGGCGACCCGACATCGCCTTCGTCAAAATTGCGATAGACTTCGGCCTCTTCCTCGGTCAGCGGCTGGTTCGTGATGATTTCCAGACTATCCGCGTCCCCGGTAGGCCGGGTTTCGATGGTGATGTATTCAGACATAGGCTTTCCCCTCCCAGGGCACTTTGATTAACTCAAAAAGCCTACAAGTCCTCATCTTTGCACAGCATCATTCTCCCTGCAGGGAAAAGACGTAACTCCCAAGACTTCTTCCCTGAACTTTCAGGGCGTAGGTTGGGGTTGAGGGCAAAAAGATTAGGAGTTGCGCAGTTGAGGGAAGAATTATCAGGATATAATCACGATTTCTTCCTCAGGGTTGGTTGAACTGCGTAACTCCTGAAGTCATAACCTTCACACTCATAAACACACTTTTAAGGCAGCGTATATATTTCGCTCCATACAGCGGCACCACGCACATATCTGACAATCATCTGGTCACCGGCAGGACTGAATTGAATCTCTCTGACATCAGCAGCCTGGGGCATAGAGAAATGGGCAACTTCCTCGCCAGTTTGCCAGTCCCACATACGGATTGAGTGATCACCATTGACTGCCATCGCAACATAATCGCCGGATGGATGGAACTGCACTGCTGTGATGTAGTTGACCTCACCTGCTGGTTCAAATGATGCGATTTGTGTACCTCGTGTTAAATCCCACAGCAAGATACCTTTATCATTCTCTCCAGATCTGAAAGCGATGATATCCTCATAAGGATGAATGGACAAATAGTATTGACTAACAGTAACGGGATATTCGGTTTCCAACTCGAGTGAACTGCCCGCCACATTATAAACCTCGACTCCACCGTCCCAATAAAATGCATAAAGTCTGTTGTTATCCTGGGAAAAGCGAAGAAAGACTGAATAGCCAGTGTCTTTGCGCATATTTTTTCTGCCCAGCGATTCAAAAGAGGAAGTATCCCAAAGACTGATAGTATCCGAATCCAGTATCGTTAAGGCTGCAAGTGCCAAATCATGGCTGAACGCAATCGTTTCAATTCCAAATATGCCGGTAGCGGTGTCTAGTCCTGTAACCATGGGCCAAACACGTTCATCCAATGCTACACGATAATCAGACTCAAGCGGCCAATAGTCATTGCCCTCTTCAATCTGAAAGACACTCATGTCAGCTGCTTCAACTCGCCAAATATAGTGCGCTCGTCCACTATCCCCTGGATTAACAATATTTCTGACTTTAGGCGCAGCAAATGAGCCTACAAAGCTCCCATCACGAGAATCATAGACTTCATACGCTTCTGGTGAACGTGAAACAATCACATTCTCAAATGGCACCCAAATAAGTTTGTCTGTATGACCTTCTACACGCCAGTTTGTCGTCAGTGTGATCGTGTTGGATTCACTACTGCCGGTATCCTGAGGCTGCTCCTGTATTGAATTTGAATCATCACTGGTATCCTCGCTCGAATTCGAATTAGAAACTTCCTGAGACTGATTTTGGCTTACTTCGGGTACAGCTTGTTGTGAATCCTGCGTGGTTACAGCATTGTTGGATAAAATAACAGTGGCGATAAGCCCTGCTGCCAATGCGCCAAAATAGAGCGTTGTGTTCATCTTCGCAGCTAACAGGGCAGCCTTGCCAACAACCTGGCGTGCAGCTTGCGTAACTGGACTGGGCGTATACGCTCCGGTTTGAGCTAGATTGCTAACATGCTCAGGCTGCGACGGCGGAGGGGTGGTTGCATCAATGGCATCATTAAAAGCCTTACCGCCAGCCACAAATGCTGTGATGCCAAAACCGACAATGGCGGCGGTCGCTATTGCTACACCAATGGCGGGGAGACCAATCGAGCCGGCAAGGGCAATCCCAAGGCCACACCCAATTATGCCGCCAATTTGATATGAACCGATGATTTCCGGTCTCGATAAACGCTGGAACATGCGCTAATCCTTAATAGTGTAAAGCTAGAGAGTATGCGTATTTATATCGGCTTTTTTATTTTGATGCAACTCTAACCGCTAGTTAGGCTGCAATATGAAGTGAACACCGAGTTCATAATTGGATTATTGTAAAATCCCCCTGAATCTAGGGGGGATTTGGGAGCATTTTGGTGTATACTATAAATAGAACAAGTGTGCAACTAGGCGCAGGAGGAGACTGATATGAAACCCCGGAATATCAAAATCTTGCAGCGTCGTGGCAAAGACCTGCAAGCCAACATCCTGAATGCCCATACAATTATCGTCGCCAGCACCACCGGGTCGTCAGCGAACCATGTGGTCACGGTAGAGTACGAGCCGGATGGCGTGATCCGGGCACGTTGTACCTGTGCCTGGGCGATTAATGGCGGGATTGCCTGCTCACACGTCATCGCGGCGCTTGAGAAACTGGCCGAGACCAAAGGCCGCACCCTGAGCTTCTGGGATGAACGCAGCGACGCCGAACGCCAGAAGCACCGCATATTCTACCTGACGGGCGGCAGACGCCAGATCGAGCCGGGCGTGTGGATCACCAGCCGCCAGGCAGCGTAGGGGAATGTGGTTGGGCTGAACAGAGCCTCGCTTTACCCCCGCGCCAGCACCAGGTTGCGGTAGGCATCTACCCGCGCTGACCAGCCGGACGCGATGTACACGGTACTGTCTAACTGAAAGACCAGCGCCGGGCCGCTCAACTGTGAACCAGGGAACAGGTTTTCCCGTTCGTAGAGCGCCAGCCGCCCATCCGGTGTTGTTTTGTGGCCGATCAGGGCTTCCGTGCCATCACTATCGTGGAGCCGTTCGGCGGCGAAAACCGGTTTTTCGGTCAGGCCAACCGCCTGCAAGCGCACGTTGACCACTTCCACGACTCGTTCTGGCAGGGCATGGCCGTATGCCCGCTCGTGCGCCGCGTGGAAATCCGCCCGCAGGCTGTCTTCGGTCGGTGAATCCGCCAGCGACACCGTGAGTTCATAGGCTTGCCCGCTGTAGCGCATATCCAGTCCCGCATGAAGCTGTCGCCGGTCTGCCGGAATGCCTTCCTGTTCCAGATCGGCGGCGGCCTGCCCCAGCATTTCCGCCATCTGTGTACGGATAGTCGCCAGCGTCCCCGCGCTCACCGGCTGTAGAACAGACCGGCTGTAGTCGAGGGCGACATCCGCCACCAGCAGCCCCAACGCACACATCACGCCGGGATAACGCGGCACAAGCACAGTGGGAATATCCAGCCGCTCCGCCACTTCGCAGGCGTGCAGCGGCCCAGCGCCGCCGAAGGCCACCAGCGTAAAATCACGCGGGTCATACCCCCGCGCAATCGAAACCCGGCGTAACGCCCGGTCAATATTCACGTTGGCAACCTGAATCACGCCCAGCGCCGCCGCTTCCGGGGTGAGAGTCATCTGTTCCGCCAGAGCATTCACCGCCGCTTGCGCCGCTACTGTATCGAGCGCCATGTCCCCGCCCAGGAAGTGATCGGCATCCAGCCGCCCCAGGATGGCGTTGGCATCGCTGACGGTGATCTGTTCCCCGCCGCGCCCGTAAATGATCGGGCCGGGGTCAGCCCCCGCGCTCTCCGGGCCGACGCGCAGTGCCCCGCCCGCGTCCAACCGGGCAATCGAACCACCGCCCGCGCCAATCGTCTCAATGTCCAGCAAACGAATCCGCAGCGGCAGGCCGTCAATCTCCGACTCAGGCCGCC
This sequence comes from uncultured Chloroflexota bacterium, assembly GCA_937974245.1. Classification (GTDB taxonomy): domain Bacteria; phylum Chloroflexota; class Anaerolineae; order Aggregatilineales; family Phototrophicaceae; genus JACKCG01. The sequence continues at coordinate 161,080 of CALJKV010000037.1, forward strand.
GCGCCGGGTGGCCGGGACACAAGGCAACATCGGTAGACGTGCCGCCAATATCAAGCGTGAGGATGTGGTCAAAGCCAGCCATCTGCGCTATATGAAACGCGCCGATCACCCCCGCCGCCGGGCCGCTGAGGGCGGTCTGCACCGCCTGTTCCCGCGCACGCCGGGCGCTCACCATGCCGCCATCGGATTTCATGATTCGCAGCAGCGTGTTTTCCGGCAGGCGGTCTTCCAGGTTTTGCAGGTAGCGGCTCATGACCGGGCGCACGTAAGCGTCTAAGGCGACGGTGCTGGCCCGTTCGTATTCGCGGAACTCCGGCAGTACCTCCGACGAGAGGGCAATCTGCCACTCGGCCAGCAGCCCGCGTTCCAGAATCCGCGCTCTGACCGCCTGTTCGTGCGCCGGATTGACGTAACTATAGAGGAAGCACACCGCCACCGCTTCAATCCCCTGCGCGGCGATGTTATCCAAAACAGCGTCCAGCGCGGCCACATCCAGCGGAGTCAGGACTGCCCCGGTGTAATCCAGCCGTTCGGGGACTTCGTAGCACCACTGGCGGGGGATGAGGGGCGGGGGGAGCTGCGGCTGCAAGGCGTAGAGTTCAGGCCGGTTCTGCCGCCCAATCGCCAGGATATCCCGGAAGCCGCCGGTGGTGATGAGGGCGGTTTTTGCTCCTTTGCGCTCCAAAATCGCGTTGGTCGCCACCGTCGAGCCGTGCGCGACCCGCCGCAGCGCCGCCAGCCCGCCGGGGGTGATGGTCGCCAGCCCATCCAGCATGGCATCCGCCGGGTTATGCGGGGTACTGAGCAGCTTGTGAATCGCCAACCGCCCATCCATGCTCAATACCAAATCCGTGAATGTGCCGCCAATGTCTACGCCGATGTGCATATTAAGGTTCTCTTTCAAGGGTTATAGCTACCTCAACCAGATTGGATTTCTCGGTGGAGATGTCGGCCTCCGGGTAGTAGTCGAATAAGCTGTACTGCACTTTCGTGTCCTGGAAACCTGCGGCGGTGACGTTAAAAATCAGAAGATCGCATGCGAACATAAACATTGTTTTATTGGATGCGAAGTTTCCTGCCGAGTCACTATAAAGCGCCGTCGCCACTTCATGCTCCGGTGGGGGGAAGCGTGTTATAGAAATCCGCCCCTTGTTAACCGGATTGCCCGCAGGATCGTTCAGTGTGCCGGATATGGTGATCGGCACGCCGCTGCAATCCTGCGGTAGCCAAATGCCGGACTCTGAAGACGAATTCCACAATATAACACCAACGACCACCACGCCAATGAGCGCAACGCCCGCGAGTGCAGCTACGAGAAGAAAGACCCTTTTTCTAGCCATATCGCCCTTTTCCTGATTCGCCGCTTATTTTAGCAGGCAGGAATGCTCAAGTCCTGTGTTTTATCCAGGAATCAAAAGTTTGTGAATTAAGGTACATGCAAGGCGAATACTTTTATCGTTAGAGAGTGGTTTGATTATCCTGAGGCAAGTCACGGCCCACTTCCGAACATACATCCACAACTCATTATCCAACTCTCTAGCGGATAGTGGTATATTACATGAGAGTCGAATCTAGCAGCACCTACATGCCTACATGCAATCAAAGGATCACAACGTATGAAGATTATTGTCGCAGGGACCGGGTTTGTCGGGCTGGCGCACGCCGCCGTTGTTTCTGAATACGGCCACGAAGTTTATGCCTACGACATTGATGAGAAGAAAATTGCCGCTTATCAATCAGCTGACCCCGACCAGATTGAGCACTATGTCAACGAACCGGGGCTTTCGGCGGTAATTGAGGAAAACATTGACCGCTACCTGTTCTTTACAACCGACATTGAGTCGATTATTGAAGGCACGGACGCGATTTTCCTGTGTCTGCCCACCCCACCGAATCCGAACGGGTCATCTGACCTGAGCTTTTACTTCAACGCGCTCAACTATATCGCTGAACTGCTGGCAAAGCGCAAGGACACGCGCCGGGTTGTGCTGGTCAACAAAAGCACCGTCCCGGTGGGCACTGCCCGCCAGCTTGAAGCCGTGCTGAAGCAGCATAATGTCCCCAACGCGGGCGTAGCCTCAAACCCGGAATTTTTGCCGGAAGGCGATGCGGTCGAAAAATCGCGCCGCCCGGATCGGGTCGTGGTGGGTGCGGATACCGAAGAGGACTTCCGTATCCTGCGCCGCATTTACTCTCAATTCGTGAACCATGTACGCATTCGCTATATCGAAACGACACCGGAAACCGCCGAATCAATCAAGTACGTCGCCAATACGCTGCTGCTGACCTATATTTCGTTCTGGAATGGCGTCGGGGCACGGCTGGGCGAAACTTTTAAGAACATTCGGATGGAAGACCTCAAACGTGGCGTCACGGCGGACAACCGCATCAGCACCTGGGGGTCTTACGTCTCCAACGGCGCGGGCGGTTCGTGCTTCGGCAAGGATGTGCAGTCGCTCATCTACCAGTTGAAATCCGCCAACCAACCGGCAGACTTGCTGGAATCCGTCTACCACATTAATGAATATCAGAAGACCTACCTGGTAGACCGCGCTATCCAGGAAGCGGGCGTCAGCTTCAACCAGAAGACCGTCGCGCTGCTGGGGCTGTCCTTCAAGCAGCGTACCAACGACATGCGCGATGCGTCCTCGCTGGCGGTGGTAGACGCGCTGCTGGGCAAGGGCGTGCAGTCTATCCGCGCTTATGACCCGCTGGCGATCTCTGAAGCCAAACGCTTCTTCGACCCATCCAAGAATCATCTGTTCGAGAAGATCAGCTACCATGAGTCGGTGACTGAGGCGCTGGAAGGCAGTGACATGCTGTTTATCTCGACGGACTGGGAAGAGTTTCGCGGTCTTTCCCGCACGATTGAGAAGTGCGTGCGCCCGCCGTATCTGGTGATTGATGGCCGCCGTATGATCCCGGATTACCTGGAACTGGTTGAGCAGGGTTTTGGCTATCTGGCCGTAGGTTCGGGCTATATGGGGCCAAAAGGGTAGCGTTTTCCGCCTGAAATCGCTATAAATCGGTAGAGACCATTGGGGGATGAGTCCGTTCATCCCTCTTTTGTTGCTGATCGCACAAATATCTGGGGATGCGGTGAATGCCATCCCCGCCAGCCTGAGAAAGCCATGATTGTGAAGGAGTTGGTGTAATGCGTAAACTCGTCTGGATTATTATGATTTTGCTCACGGTGAGTATGCCCGCTACCGCCCAGGATGGGCAAACTCCCATTCTGTTCCGCGATGCCCCGCCCGACCCTGCCGCCTATCAACTGGTGACGGTGGCCGAAGGCTTTCACCGCCCAATTTTACTCACCAACGCCGGGGATGGCAGCGGGCGGCTGTTTGTCGTCCAGCAGAGCGGGCGCGTGCGGATTGTCGCCGGAAATGGCTACCAGGATCCGCCCTTCCTGGATGTGTCGAGCCTCATAAGCCCGCAAGCCGCCAGTATTATGTATTCCGAACGCGGGCTGCTGGGGCTGGCGTTTCACCCGGATTTCGCCGAAAACGGGCAGCTTTTTATTGACTACACCGACCTCAGCGGCAATACCGTCGTCGCCCGCTATACGGTCATGGCGGATAATCCCGACCAGGTTGACCCGGCCAGCGCGACGGTGCTGCTCCAGGTGCGGCAGCCATTTCCTAACCATAATGGCGGACATTTAGCCTTTGGGCCGGATGGCTATCTTTACGTTGCCCTGGGAGATGGCGGTTCCGGCGGGGACCCGAACGGCAACGGCCAGAATCCCCAAGCTCTGCTGGGCAAAATCCTGCGGCTGGACGTGGACGCGGGTGACCCGTATGGCATCCCGGCGGATAATCCGTATCTCAATAACCCCGACCTCGCGCCGGAAGTCTGGGCGTGGGGGCTGCGAAATCCCTGGCGCTATTCTTTTGACCGGGCTACCGGCGACCTGTATATCGCTGATGTCGGCCAGAACCTGTGGGAAGAAGTGAACTTCCAATCGGCAGACAGCCCCGGCGGTGAGAACTACGGCTGGAACATCATGGAAGCGACCCACCCGTACAGCGGTGCCCCTATCGCGGATAGCCTGGTGCTGCCCTTCACCGAGTACTCACATGACCAGGGCTGCTCAATCACCGGAGGGTATGTCTATAGGGGAGCGGCGCTGCCGGACTTACAGGGCGTCTACTTCTTCGGGGACTGGTGTACCGGGCGCATCTGGTCGAGTTACCGGGATGTGGCCGGGGACTGGCATACCAACGAGTTTATGCAGATGCCCCGGCTGTTTAGCTCGTTTGGGGAAGATGAAAACGGTGAACTCTATGTGGTGGATTACAACGGTGTGGTGCTGCGCCTCGAAGCGGCACAATAACGCCCGGCGCGACGATCTGTAACAGTCGAGTGGTATAGGATAGGGGAAAGCGGCTTTTCCGCCGTTTTCCCTACGGTATTGAGCATTCCACCTTTTCTGTGAGTAGAATCATCGCAGGATACACAAAGGAGGAATGCTATGTTTCGCTGGTTTGTATCGCTGGTCATCGTGGCTATGCTGCTCGTTGGAGGAATCGCAGCCGAGGCGCAGGAGAATATCGTACTCACCCTATCCATTCCACAGTGGTTCCAGGATGCCTACAACCGGGATTACTTCAACGACTTTCGTGAGGCTAACCCCGGCGTGGATGTGGTCATCGTACCAGACACCGAGGGTCTCGCCTACTCACCCTCCGCCGCCTACAGCACGATAGAAGAACACCTGGATGGCGTGGCGACCTACACCGCCACCGCCGATGTGCTGTATGTCGCATCCTGGGTCATCACACCGGAAAGCACGGATGCCGGGCTGTGGTTGAACCTTGCCCCCCTGGTAGCCGCCGACCCCTCCCTGGACGAAGCCAACTTCTATCCCCCGGCCTGGCGAGCCTTCCGCTGGGACAACGGCATGTGGGCGCTGCCCACCACACTGACTCCCATTATTCTGACCTATAACCCGGCAGCCTTTGATGACGCCGGGCTGAACTACCCGACAAGCAATTGGACGATAGACGACTACGCCAACGCCATGCGCACCCTGGCTGAGTACGATTCCAAAGGCAATCCGACCCGGCTCGGCTGCTGGTGCGATTCGCAAATCCTGTTTTACGGGATGCTCGGTCATGGCCTGGTGGATGTGAACGGGATGCCCCTGCTGGATGACCCGCAGTTGGCGGCACTCATGGAGACCTGGGCGTCGGCCCAACACGATACCACGCCCAGCGGCGGCTATTCGTCGGAAAACGTGCCCATGCAGATTATGGAACCCTGGATGCTTGATCCGAACATGCCGCCAGAACGCCGCAACATGATACCGGGTGAAATGCCGGGCAACGTTTACGGTTCGAGGGTCGAGGGATTCGCGATCAGTGCCGGGACAGCCTACCCGGAACTAGCCTTCAAGTTGCTCAAGTACATCACAGAGACACCAGTCAATACCTTTGGTGCGTTGGGTGCATTCCCCGCGCTGCGCGACCGTGAAATGGCAGAACGCCCTAACTTTTCGATGTCCTCCATAGACAGTCTGCCTCCAGAACAGCAGGCGCTGCTGCGTGACGCCGCCGAACGCGCCCTGACCAACACTGATTTGCGCTACTTCGACTATATCAGCCAAATTATGTGGCGCATGGGCGAGGAAAACCTGGATGCGGCTACTCTATTGCAGGAAGCCCAGCAGAAAATCCTCACCAGTCGGGAAACCGCCGCCAACTGGGATGGAGCAGCGGCGGTGATGGTCGCCACGCCGATTCCCACACCCTCGTTCGGCGCGGAGGAAATCGCACTCAACTTCGGGATCAGCCTGTGGACACTGCCCAACCAGCGCGACTGGGAACGGCTGGCGCGGGAATTCGCCGAAAACGATCCGCAGGTGGGCGTGGTGAACCTGAATATGCAGGCCGCCAGCGATTATGAAACCTGGGTCAACGAAAATGACTGTTTCTTCCTCAACTACGACGCCATCAACCCGTATTCCAGTGGGGAATACCTGGCGCTTGACCCGCTGCTGAACGCTGACCCGAATTTTATAGCGGAGGACTTCGTGCCGAGCGCGTTGGCGGCGGTGCAGCTTGAAGGGCAGACGTTCGCCTATCCGCTGTCGGTGGAAGTTTCGGCGCTGCGCTATAACCGTGACATTTTTGAGTCGGCAGGCATCCCTCTACCGGAGATAGACTGGACGATTGACCAGTTCGTGGACGCGCTGCAACAGCTTGACCGTTATGATGGCGATTACAGTGTGCCGTTCGTGCCGCGTTCGGGGCAGGACAGCGACTGGCTGCTGCTCATCGCGGCCTATGGTGGTCTGCCGCTGGACTTCCGGGTTGAACCGATGGCCTGGGATTTCACCGCGCCGGAGACAGTGGATGCCATCCGCCAGGTGCTGGACTTGGCGAAGGCAGGGCTGATTGATTACCAGAAACTCGGCACATTTAACTTTGGCGGCGGTGGTGGTGGTGGCGCTCCGCTCGATTCAACCAGCTTTTCCGGGTGGGAGGACGTAAGCAGTATGCCGATTTTTGGCTACGTCAACTATCCGCGTGGTAGTCGTTACCGGGTGATGTCGCTGGGGAACATCGGCGGCGGCTATATCAGCGCCGACACGCTTAACCCGGAAGCCTGCTACCGCTGGATCGCGTTTGTGGCCGATCATCCCGAACTCGTGCCCAATATGATGCCCGCGCGGCTATCGGCCATAGACGACCCGGTGACAGTAGCGGCCCAGGGCGAAGACTCAGTGGCGCTCTACCGGGAATATGCGGCGCTGGCGGCAGACCCGCAGACGCTGAACGTGCCAGCAGGATTTGCCGGGGCGACCTTCGAGAGTTTCTTCCTGCATCAATTCCTGGGGCGTGCCTTTGACACCTACGTGCTGGAAGACGCCGACCTGGAACAATCCCTGGCAGAAGCACAGCGCCAGGCCGACGAGTTCACAGCCTGCGTTGCCACAATTGCACCGATTACCGACACGTCTACGCAAGAGGAACTGGAAGCCAACGCACAGGCAGTGGAAGCGTGTCTGGCACAGGTCGCGCCGGACATTGCCGCCGAGCGCCAGGCCATGATGCCGGGCGGATAGAAAAGAAGTGCGGATTCCTGTAGGGGAAGGTCTGAGACCCTCCCCTACTTATTACGGTAGACTCTACCCATGCCCCAGGACGGGATGCGGCTGGTAGGGTGCTTCCAGGTAGGCTACATCCTCAGCGGTCAGGCTGACATCCAGTGCGGCGGCGGCTTCCTCTAAGTGAGGCAGCTTGCTCGCCCCGATAATCGGGCTGGTGATGCCGGGCTTGTGCAGCATCCACGCCAGGGCGATCTGTGCCGGACGCACATCTTTCTGCACGGCCAGCGTGACGACGCGTTCCACAATTTCAAAGTCATTCCCTTCATAGTACATATCGTGGGCGTACTGGTCAGTGCGGGCACGGGTTGTGCTGCCCGCCTGCTGGTCCTTGTCTTTATCCGCGTGGCGCGTCCCCGCCAGCAGCCCGCGTGCCAGCGGACTCCAGGGGATCACCCCCACCCCGGCGTCAATACAGTAGGGGATCATCTCGCGCTCTTCTTCACGGTAGATCAGGTTATAGTGGTTCTGCATGGCGACGAAGCGCGTCCAGCCATGCAGGTCGGCGGTGTACTGCATTTTGGCGAACTGCCAGGCATACATGCTCGATGCCCCGATATAGCGTGCTTTGCCCGCCTTGACGACATCGTGCAGCGCTTCCATCGTCTCTTCAATTGGCGTATACGGGTCGAAGCGGTGAATCTGATACAGGTCAATGTAGTCGGTTTGCAGCCGCCGCAGCGAGGCATCCACCGCCTGCATGATGTGCTTGCGGGAAAGCCCCCGGTCATTCACATCGTTGCTCATCGGCCAGAACAGCTTGGTAGCGATCACCACGTTATCCCGCTGGGCGAAGTCGCGCAGGGCGCGCCCGGTGACTTCCTCGCTCACGCCCAACGAGTACATATCGGCGGTATCGAAGAAATTGACACCCAACTCAACAGCCCGCTGGATAATCGGGCGACTGTCGGCCTCATCCAGCACCCATTCCCGCCACTGTGATGTACCGTAAGTCATCATCCCCAAACAAATGCGCGACACCTTCAACCCGGTTCTGCCGAGATTTACGTAGTCCATGAGTCATCCTCCTGTCTGATCGGGGCATATTCTGGCATATCTGCCGCCGGGTGTCCAATGGGCGGGCAGACGGCAGGGACACCCTGCTGGTCTACTGCTCTAAAAACCACCTGTTAACTGTGATTCAGCACGTTCATCTCCTACGGCCATCGCAGACAGGACAGCAGAGGAGGGGGGCGTATTCGGGAGTACACTATATATAATGAGTGCAACGACACTAAACGCGGGAGATGTGATCCAGCGATAATAAAGCTTCTTTGTTTATAGGGGGATACGCATGAATGCTCGACAACGGTATATTCTGTTTTTTCTTGTGACCTGTTTAGGGGTTGGGTCAGGGTTAGCGCAGGAGTCTGCATCCTGCCCGGCGATCGTCTCTGATGCGCTGGCAGCGGTGGATTCATTGTGCGGGGAGACCGGGCGAAATCAGGCCTGTTACGGCAACTTCACGTTGACGGTTGAGGCACAGGAAGGTGTTGATAATCTGACATTTGATACACCGGGCGATATGGTCAACGTGGCCGACATCCAGTCGCTGCGGTTGACGGGTATGGACGAGGCGCTGCCGGAATGGGGCGTGGCGTTGATGAAACTGCAAGCCAATCTGCCAGACACCCTGCCCGGCCAGAATGTGACGATGCTGCTGATAGGCGATATTGATCTGCGGAACGCAACCGCTGAGGGGTATTCACCGATGCAGGCATTCTATTTCAGCAGCGGTTTGGGCGATTCGCAGTGTGCCGAAGCGCCGGAAAGCGGCATCCTGATTCAGACGCCAAAAGGGCAGGGTCAGATCGCATTCCGGGTCAATAACGTGGACATCGCGTTGGGGTCTACTGCTTTCCTGCAAGCGGAGGCGGGCAATGCGCTGTACGTGAACCTGCTCGAAGGGCAGGCGACGGTCACGGCGTTTGATGAGGTACAGACCGTGCTGGCCGGGGAAATGCTCAGTGTGCCGCTTGACGCGAATCTGGATGCATCCGGGCCACCGACTACACCCATGCCGTATGCCGAAGAGAATGTCAAACGTGTGGCCGGTATGATTGAGAGTATGCCGGTCACAGTACAGACCATCGCAATCGAGACAGCTGCTAATCCGCCGCTGGAATCGACTCATGGAACGAGTCCAACTTTTGACGCCTCAGCCTGCCCATACGAACCAGGCAAGGTGTATGAGCTGGAGGCGAATCAGGCTTATACCGTCAGCACGTGGCCGGGCTGCTGGATAACAGCCGCAGATGCTCAGGCCTCCAAAGCAGAAGTATCCATCTCAGTGACTGTGGATGGCGTCCCCGCCGGGACGTTTGCCGGATTCGGGCCGGTAGGAAACTGTGCGCCTGCGGACGGAGGATACAACTTCCAGGCGAATTTCCAGATTGCGCCGCTGTCTCCCGGAATGCACACCATACAGGTTGTTCACGATCATCCGGGCGGGCGTATTTACACGCCTGATGGGAATTCCGATGCGTGGACATGGGTGGAAACGTGCACCATACAGGCCGAGTGAATCTCTGCGTCAGGATAGATGCCTTTTCGGGCGGCCTGCCTGGTTGACTACTCAATATATTTATTTGGAGGTTTGGAGGAAAGAAAATGCGTGATGACTTGTCCCGATCTATGATATTTGCTCTTGTGCTGGTATTGAGTCTGTCGCTGGTGGTATCCGGGCAGGACGATACAACCTGCCCGGCGATGGTTTCAGACGCGCTGGCGGCGGTCGCTTCGCTGTGCGAAGAAACCGGGCGGAATCAAGCCTGTTACGGCAACTTGACGTTGATTGTCGAGGCGCAGGAAGATGTTGATAATCTGGTGTTCGGTACACCGGGCGACATGGTCAATGTTGCCGATATTCAGTCACTGACGTTGAGTCCGCTGGACGAGACAGCCGGCGAGTGGGGAATTTCGTTGATGAAGTTGCAGGCGAATCTGCCCGCGACGCTGCCCGGCCAGAACGTGACCGTACTGCTGTTCGGTGATGTTGAAATCGCAAATGCGGTTGTGGATACCACCGACGGCTACAGCCCTATGCAGGCGTTTTATTTCCGCAGCGGTATAGGTGACGCGCAGTGCCTGGAAGCGCCGGAAAGCGGGATTCTGATTCAGACGCCGGAAGGGCAAAGCCGGATTGCATTCCGTGTAGACGATGTGGATATCACATTAGGTTCGACAGCCTTCTTGCAGGCTGTGACTGGTGAGGCCCTGTATGTGACTTTACTGGAGGGACAGGCGACCGTCACGGCGTTTGACGAAACCCAGATAGTCACTGCTGGAATGGTGGTTAGCGTGCCGATTGATACGAACCTGGCGGCTTCTGGCCCACCTGGTGAACCGTATGCAGCGCAAGTGATTGAGACTCTGTCGAGTGTGGTAGAAATTTTACCGAGAGCCGTCACGTCGTCCACAAGTGAGCTTGAGACGGTTACTGTTGGCTGCACAGTGACGGCGGGAAGTGATGTGAATCTGAGAAGCGGGCCGGGGACGGTATATGCACGTGCCGGAGGATTGGCGGCCAACGAGAGCGCGAGTCCGGTAGGGCAGGCGTTGGGGATAGATGGTTACCTGTGGTGGCACCTGGCCGATGGGAAGTGGGTGCGGTCGGATATCATAAACACGGCGGGAAATTGTGAAGGTCTGCCGATAGTGACCGATATTCCGCCGACGCCGACAGCTGCGCCGGTGATTGGGGGTACATCCGGCAGTTCAGCTACCGCCAACATTCACCTTGGTTCAAACGATGGGGGCGTGTGTTGGGGCGACACCCGCATCACTGCCGGACAGCCGGTGCTTCTGAGCCGGGTGTATTGTATGGAAGAATGGCAATCTTTTGCGGACGTACAGGCGACTTTTTCGGGTGTCACACCCACCTTTTCGATTGATGGCGGGGAGTCGATTCCCGGTTGGTTGGATGGGTTGTTCTGCTGCAATGGCGATGGCTTTAACTGTACGCTGGCAAAGGGTAGCTGGGTAGCGGTCGCGGGCAGCCACACCATGACCTCGTATCTGGGCCCGTATGTCTGGAGCTGTACGTTTACCGTATCCGATTAACAGAGCAGAAAACATCACAGACGATTCCAATCGGGCGACTGTGGTGTCATCCAGCACCCATCCCCCCTATTATGATGTGCCGTACCCAGACAGACATGCGGCACCTTCAACCCGGTTTTGCCGAGGTTTATGTACCTCATGAGTCATCCGGCTGTCTGACAGGGGCATAGTTGGCCTGTTTAAACAGACAGGGTTGCCCTGTTCACACGCTGGTTTCCCCGGAGGGGCGGCTTATGCGACAATAAGGCCATAGCATGAGAGTCAGAATGCCAGGGATTACCATGACCGGAGATGAATCCCACATATCGCCCACGCCGGACGAAGATGCAACCACCATCGTAGAAGCTGAACGGCGGCGGCTGGCCGATCTGCTGGAAAGTGACATTATCGCCCCGTTGAAACTGCTGCTGGCACAGGCTAATGCCTATGAACAGACGATGGGCGCGAATCCCCAGGCACGGCTGGCGGTTTCCGTGCTGGCGAACCTGGCACGCCAGGCCGTCCAGCAGGCCCGTGACCTGGAGGACAACCTCTACCCCGCCGCTCTGGAGACGTTAGGCCTGGAACCGGCGCTCGAATCACTCGCCAACCAGGTGATCCGGGCGCATGGTGTTCATGTCCGGTTGGCACTGCAACGCATCCCCGAACGACTCCCGCCCATAGTGGAACTGGCACTGTTCCGCGCTGCGCAGGATATGATGAACCGTGCAGTTCGCCACGCCCATGCCTCACAGGTGACCATCCAACTGACAGCAGCCGAAGACAGCATCACCCTGTATTTTGACGACAATGGCCTGCCCGCTGGAAACACAGTGCTGGCGGCGGCGGAACGGCAAATCGCCAGCCTGGGCGGGACGTTCACAATTCACGCGGGTGAGTCCTTCAGCGCCACATTACAGTTTGCGCTTAATCCGGCGGTTGAACTCACGCCGCGTGAGATGGATGTGATTCAACTGCTGGTAGCGGGCAGGAGCAACAAGGAAATCGCCCAGGTGCTGCAGGTCAGTACCCGCACGGTGAACTTTCACCTCGATAACATTTACTCCAAACTGGGGGTGAACTCGCGCACCGAAGCGGCGGTTTATGCCCTGGGGCAGGGATGGGCGCAGCCGCCCGACGACCTGTTGAAATAGACAGCAGCATACCCGGCCAGACACCTGTTCCGGGCAAACGCTTTCTGTATGACAATGCGTGTAATCGTAAGGCAGTACCACGAGGAGACACACATATGAACACCCCATCCGACTACCCGTATCCGACACTTGACCTGGGACCGCTGAACCCGCTCCTGGACGACAGCGAGATTACCGAAATCATGATCAATAACTATGAAACCATCTATATCGACCGGCGGGGCGTGATTGAAAAAGTGGACGCCCGTTTCCGCGATGAAGACCACGTGCTGGAAATCATCCGGTTAATCCTTGAGCCGTTGGGGCTGCGAGCGGACGAGTCCTCTCCGATTGTGGATGGCCGCTTGCCGGATGGCTCGCGGGTGCATGTCGTCCTGTATCCCATCGCGATCACCGGCCACAGCCTGACCATCCGTAAGTTTCTCACCAGGCCGCTGGCTATCGAAGATTTGATCGGTTTCGGCTCACTCACAGCGGATATGGCGGACTTCATGCGAGCGTGCGTGCGAGGGCGGTTGAATATCCTCGTTTCCGGTGGCACGGGTTCAGGCAAAACCACCATACTGAATGTGCTGGCGAACTTCATCCCCGACGATGAGCGTATCATCATCCTGGAAAACGCTGTGAGCTTACAGTTGAACCAACCACACCGCATCATCCTGGAAACACGCCCGGCCAACCTGGAAGGGCGCGGCGAGATTAACCTGCGCCAGCTCACGCAGTCTGCTATGAAAATGCGCCCGGATCGCATCGTGATTAACGAGGTGAACAGCGCCGAAGTCGCCGACGTGCTGGAAGCGATCAACACTGGCTTTGACGGTTCGATGTTCACTATTCATGCCAACAGCCCGCGTGACGCTTTCACCCGACTGGAAGTCATGGCGACGATGAGCGGCCTCTCGATGCCGCTGCTGGCGATCCGGGAGCGCATCGCCAACGGCCTCGACCTGGTGGTGCAGCAGATGCGCCTGCCAGATGGTACGCGCAAGATCATGAGTATCGCGGAAGTCACCGGGATGCAGGGTGACATGATTACCATCCGAGACATCTTCCAGTATGTGCAGACCGGCAGAACCGCCCAGGGGACAAATGGCTACTTCAGCGCCACCGGGCAGGTGCCATTGTTCATGCGCCGCCTGGCCGATATGGGGATCGAACTGCCGATGCAGATGTTCACCGCGCCGTATGGCACACCGGCTGTGCCGCCTGTCCCACCTGTCCCGCCAGTTCCCCCTGTGCCACCCATCCCCCCCCGGCGGTAGACGATCAGCGGACGTTCCCCCGTCCTATCTCATACAGGTCGGGGGGAAGCTGTCCTTCCCATTCATATTCAGCAAACAGACCCGATAATCTGCTCGCACAGTTTGCAGTTGTGAAGACACTGCGAAAGGAACTGGTGACGTATGTTTACCCCATTTGACGGACACTTGAATGACTTACGGTTGCAAGATATCCAACGGAACGCAGCCCGTGCACGCCTGATTCTTGAATCAGACCACCGCCACCACCCCGTTTTTGTGCTGCGGCTGTACCGTCCAGCACTCAGCCGAATCGGATTCGGGCTGGTACAGATTGGTACAACCTTGCAGCGGCACTATGGCGAAATTCACGCCGCTCCATTCGCGCAGCATCACCCGATGCGCTCTGGCGGGGGCAAATCGGATGCCTAAAATAGCTTGCATCTCAGGCGATCTTCACCGTCTCTTTATTTGCATTTTCCCTACGCTTGCTATAATAATGCGCTGCACCAACCGCTGCCTCTTGTTAGCGGGGCTTCATCTGGTCGGCGGCCTCTACCGTTGTATTCCCACAGGGGAAAGTGAGCTAATCAGTGTCTGAACAGCCAAAATCGTATCTTTCTCCCAAGCTAGAATATCTGCCGCTTCCGCAGAAAGGTTTTTTTGGTGTTTTCGCCCGTGAAACGCTCCAGGCCGGTGAACTGATGGTGATGTGGGCGGGCGAACTGGTCACTCTTGAACACCTGGCCGACCTGCCGCAGGTGCTGCGCAGCCGGAGCGTACAGGTTGAAGACAACCTGTTCCTGGTGCCAACCCAGACCGAACCCGCTGACTTTATCAACCACTCGTGCGAACCGAACGCGCTGCTCAGCGGGCAGATCGCGCTTGTCGCCCGCCGGGACATCGCGCCAGGCGAGGAAATCTGTTACGACTATGCCATGACCGATGGCAGCCCCTACGACGAGTTTCCCTGTTCGTGTGGCGCGGCGGCCTGCCGGGGGCGTGTCGCCGGGGATGATTGGCAGCTGCCCGAACTGCAGGCCCGCTACCGGGGGCATTTTTCACCCTATCTACAGCGCCGGATAGATCGGATGCGGGCCGGTTTTATGGGCGATCTGGAGGCCCTGCCCGAACTCAGTTCCGAAATTCCGCAACGTGTGTCGAACGTGATATAGCAACCTCACGCGCAGCCGCATGAGATGAAAAAGGGGAGAGTCGGCGGATTCTCCCCTTCCTTTGTTTGTGGCGTGGCGACACTACACACGGCGCGGGTTTTCCAGCAGTAGGGCGATGACCACCGGGCCGTCCCAACCGCCGCGTGCATGGCCGATCACAGCGGTGTACTCGCCGCTAACCGGCGACTCGTAGTCGAGGATGGCCGCCGATAGGTCGGTATCACTGACATCATCATTGGCAATAAGGGGGATGCCATTCGGGTCGAGGATGACCAGCAGCGGGTCGGATTGCCCATCCGTTGTCACCGCGACCATATTGATTTTTTGCCCGGCTTCCACCATGAACGGCAGGCGGAAGAACCCCCCGAACGACATCGTGATACGGACGCGATCACCCGATTCGAGCGCGTCCATATCCACCGTATCGCGACGATTGAGCTTAATCCATTGATAGTAGTCCACCGCGCCTTCCGGGTACTGTTCGAGCCGGGTCTGGGCGTAGCCGCGTATGAGATACAGCACCGCTGCATCGGGGCGGAAAGTAATCGCTTGCGAGAGGTCACTGATTACCGCCGGGAGGTCATCCAGCGCAAGGTACAGGTCTGCCCGCCGGAAGTACCCTTCGGCATCATCCGGTTGCAGGTCAGTATAGAGGTTGTAATCGGCCAGGGCGGAATCGGCATCGCCCGTCACCCGGTAGAGCAGGCCGCGCTCCAGGTAAACCGGGGCATAGGCCGGGTCGAGCGCCACCGCCTGGTTAAAATCTACCAGGGCGGCATCCAGGTCCCGCTGGCGCACGTAGAGCTTGCCACGCAGCAGATACCCTTCGGGGGCATCCGGCAGCAGGTCAATATAGTGGTTGTAGTCGGCCAGCGCCGCCGGGTAATCGCGATTTTCGGCATAAAGCGTGCCACGCTCACGGTAGGCCAGCACCCCATCCGGCGCCAGAGCAATCACCTGGCTGTACTCCGCCAGCGCCTGCTCGTAGTCCTCCGCCAGCACATGCAACCGGGCACGGCTCAAATACGTGACCACCTGAAAAACAGTTTGCAGGTGGTCGAAGGGGGCGGGCGGCACATCCCCGGATTGGGCGGCAGCGGGCAGGGCGACCAGCAGAAGCAGTAAGAGGGTCGTGAGGATACGCATGGGACACATTCCAATCACAGACTCATCAAGCAGTCACGCAGTTGACCGAGCAGGCAGCGGGTTAAGACCACTGTTTGCGAAGGAACGAACCTTGAACCGCGTCAATCTTAAAACTATAGCACGTCCCTGCCCCCGGATGGGCAAATTCTCTTAAAATACTCAGTTTGGCCCGTGACATTCACCGCACAACAAAGCAGGCAGACAAAGTTTACGCATAGATTTCTATTCTTGATGTTACAATTATCTCATGAACAAGTATCGGCTTGGGCCTGTGCAGCGCCGAAACAGTGTCGAACGGCATGATAGGCGCAGTGTGGTGCAGTGTGAGGTTGACAAGAGAACTCGCGTGTCCTGCCGCCAGGTCTTAGGCCAATGGGAGTGTAATTGTAATGAAGATACTGGTTATTGAAGATGAAAACACGATACGGGAAGAACTCGTTGATTGGCTCACCTTTGAAGGTTTTGAAGCCCTGGGCGCCGCGAACGGACGCGAAGGGATTGAAATGGCGTTGGCGGATGTGCCAGACTTGATTATCAGCGATATCACGATGCCGGAAGTGGATGGCTACGGTGTTTTGCTGGAGCTGCAAAAACACCCGCGTACAATGTCCATCCCCTTCGTCTTTTTGACAGCGCGGGCCGATAAGTCCTTTGTGCGGCATGGCATGGAACTGGGCGCGGATGATTACCTCACCAAGCCCTTCACGCTGGTCGAGTTAATGTCGGCCATCAATGCCCGGTTAGCCCGCCATGATGCCATTACCACCGGTATCCGCCAGGAAGTGAATGACTTTAAGGCGAAGATCATGCGGATGGTGAGCCACGAACTCAAAACACCGCTATCATCACTCATCTTTGTTCAGCAGATTATCGAACGCCAATTAGGGCAGCTTGGTGAACGCGAACTCACAGACCTGCTGCAAACGATGCGCGTCGGCACTGACCGCTTAGAGCATCTGGTCCAACAGATTATTTACCTGACTCAGATTGAAAGTGGGGTTCTGAACCCGGAAACCATTGAAGAAACCGGTGACATGGTTTACCTGTGGCAGTTAATGCCGCTGGCCGTTGACCAGGCGCGGCGACATGCCTTCCGCAACCGGCAAGGACAGATTGCGCTCGATCAGCGTGACGCGGAAGTAGCGGTCTGGGGTCGAACCGACCTGCTTAAACATGCGCTGGCGGAACTGCTCTCGAATGCGCTCAACTTCTCCTCGGAAGACCGGCCTGTAGCCGTGACCCAATGGAAGTCGGAAGGGCGGGTCTGGATCAGTGTGCTGGATCAGGGCATTGGCATGTCTCGTGACGAAATGCGTAAAGCCACCGGCACTTTTCAACAGGTGCAGCGGGAAACGCGAGAGCAGCAAGGGCTGGGCATGGGGTTAGTCGTCGTCCAGCAGTTGATTGAGCTTCATGGCGGCACATTTGAGATTGGGTCGGTGAGCGGCAAAGGCACACAGGTGACATTCAGCCTGCCGATCTATCAGGAACCCGCGTAGGGCGGGCGCTGCCTGCCGTGTTCAGTCGCCGCTATCGTTACCTGTTATTCCTCCCCAACAAAAAACGACCTCTCCGAAGATGAGAGGCCCTGTAAGGTTATCGGTTGATTCCGGTATTACTCGCTGTTGAGATATTTAATCTAACGGAATATCCACAACTGTATCGTTGAGGCACAACTCTTAGAAGAAATCAGCAGGTGGGTTAATTTGGAAGAAATGCCAGCAGCCATTCTGCGACTTCGTCCACGCTGATGCCGTCCCGCGCCCAATCCCAATCAGCGGGTGCGCCCTGCGCGACGCCGCCCGACTGCACACGCGCCGGTTTCCACAGTGCCAGGGCGTTATCCGTAAACGGGGCGTAGCGAGCCGGGTCGGACGGGCCGAGGATCATGGCGGTGGGCGCTCCGGCAGCGGCAGCCAGGTGCGTCAGGCCGGTATCGTTGCCAATATACAGGCGAGACAGACTGGCGAGGGCAGCGATTTCACTAAATGACAGGACACCGAGAAAGACCTGCGCGGGGGTCTGTAAGCGCGACTGCACCGCCGCGATGATCGCCCCATCACCCGGCCCGGCCAGTAGAACTAAATGGGCATCCAGCTTAACCGCCAGCCGGTCAGCCAGAGCAGCGAAGTGCTCCGGCGGCCAGCGTTTCACGTCGAGCGTCATGCCAGGGTTGCGCCCCCCCGCAGGATTGATGATGAGCAGCGGCTTGTCTCCATGCAGCAAAGCGCGAACCCGTTCCCGGTCGGCGGCGTCTACCGGGATATTGGCATGGCAGCCGGATACATCCAAACCCAGGGCGCGGGGAACATCCAGGTAAATCTCGGCTTCATGGCGTGGTTGCAGGGGGTCTATTGCAGCACGAACCGTATAGCCAAAACCGCGTCCGGCACTGTCTAATCCGGCGCGGTGGGGGATGCCGGAAAGCAGCAGCGCCAGGCTCATCAGCGGCGAACGGACAAGCGACACGGCCAGGTCGTAGTTTCCCGCCCGTAGCTGGCGCACAAATCGGGCGAATCCGCTGGGAGTCTTTACCGGGAGCGCCGACGGGCCGGTATCCAGTACCGCGTCCAGCAGGGGATGGTCAGCAAT
Source organism: uncultured Chloroflexota bacterium (assembly GCA_937974245.1). GTDB lineage: Bacteria > Chloroflexota > Anaerolineae > Aggregatilineales > Phototrophicaceae > JACKCG01. The sequence goes on from CALJKV010000037.1 coordinate 179,540, forward strand.
CGCCGGGCATGACCAACTGCCCACCGCCCAGGTGATATGGGCAGCAGGATAAGCACGGCGCAGCGATTGTAAAACCGCCGTCGCCAGCACCACATCCCCGATACAGCACGGCAGAATCAGAACGATACACCCTGGCTGCTCCGGCGCGGGGCGCGTCGGGCAGAGACGGCTCATTAGGTGGTAGATGGGGGACAACAAAAATCTCTCACCCGTCCGCTACACTGGCGGCCAGGGGTAATTCGGGCCGGAAGAATGTGGGGCCGGGTACTTCTTGCTCTCCAGCATCCGGCGTACCCGATTCTGGCAGGCGACAATCTCGTCGGTGGAGAGCAGCTTGCGAAGCCTTTGGTAAAAATCACTTTCCGGGTCATCCAGGCTCTGGCACAGCCGCGAAATATCCTCCAGGAAGGGTTCCGGCACTGGCTGCCCGGCAAAATCCCAGATGACAGTACGCAGTTTGTCATCCTCATGGAACGTGATACCGTGATCTATCCCCCACAGCCGCCCCTGTTCATCCACCAGACAGTGACCGCCCTTGCGATCCGCATTGTTCACAATGTAGTCGAAGGCCGCCAACTGCTGCAATGGCTGCATCATGTTTTCGTCAAACGTGAAGTAATTCTGTTCGGGATTATGGTCAATGTAAGCCTGCACCGACCCCAGGCCACGCGGGCCGTCACGCAGCACCGTCGGCGGCACTAACCGCCAGCCGAGTTCCTGCGAAGTCAGGAAGGACGCCACCTCACGACGGCATAACGTACCTGGCTCGAAATCCCACAGGCGACGCTCCCCCTTCTGGGGTTTGTAGACGGCGGAAATGACCGCGTCCTCATGTTTGATGGAGACCAGAAATGTGTAGTTGGAACTCCAACGCATCAGGCCATGTTCGATCTCAAACACACCCTTATACAGGATGTCCAATACCTTCTGGATGGTCATTTCTTCCCGCTGGGGGCGGGCGTCTCCCTCTGGTGGTTGATCCATGCGTATCAGTCCTGCTGCTCTACGTCCAATAATATACCAGACGTCCATTCTGGCGGGGATCGGCGCGGCCTGCCCGGACAACCTGCATGGTATGGGCGCTCAGATTCCGCATCTGCAGGCGGCTGCACCACATCCGCACCGACGACGGTTCGGCGGAGTCATCCACCTCGTCTTCTTCCGAACGCGGTATGAGTTCCTGGGCGACCAGAACCACCATATCCAGGTCTTCGTCGTAGCCCAACCCCATTTGTGCCACCCGGAACATCGGCTCAATCGGCTCACGCAAGTCCATATCCACGTTATCCAGGTTGGCTTCGTGCGGTTCACCTTCGGCGGGCGGCTTGCGTTTATCCAGGTCTTCCAGCATCTCACGGATCGCCTCACTCAACGCCCAGGCCTGCTCTTTTTCAATCGTCAACGAAACAATCTTGCTGCCCTGCCCACCTTGCAGGTGAAAAACGCGCTGTCCTTTCGGGCCGATTGTGCCAATCGTAATAAAATCTACTGGATTGAGTTCAATTTCCTGGTTTGCCATGCTTTACCCTATCGCCCCCGGTTACGGCTGCTGTTCCTGCGGCACGCCGGATTCCTTCGCCTGTGCTTTCTGATCGCGCTCTAACTGGAGAACGTGTGCGACATCATTCATTGTAGTGACAAACGGACGGCCAAAACCCAGCATGATACCGCTGATTGATGCGGGCGAGACCACAATCCGCTGGAAGTTATCCAGGTGCATTCCCAGAAAATGTGCCAGCACCATTTTAATCAGATCGGCATGGGATACCACGATGACCACCTGGCGGGGATGCCGCTCGGCCAGAGCTTCCACCGCGTTGACCGCCCGCACCTGGACTTCCCGCATCGTCTCACCGTTGGGGAAGTAAGCTCTTGAAGGATATTCCTGGACAACCTGCCACATTTTGCGTCGCGCCAGGGTGCTGATCTTCTCGCCTTCCCAGTCCCCGTAGCGCACCTCGCCAATCCCCTCCAGATGTTGAATCGGCAGGTGCGGGTGATGCTGCTGGATCGCCTGGGCGGTTTCCATCGTGCGTTCAAGCGGGCTGGCATAAATCTGGTTGAGCGGCGCATCCGCCAACCGCTGCCCCAGGGCGATGGCCTGTGCCTGGCCGTTTTCATTCAGATGCACACCGGGCGTCCAACCGGCCAGCCTGCCGGTTTTTACATAATCATTTACCGCATGTCGAATCAATAGAATCTGAGTCATCGTGTGTCTCGTCGCTTCCAGTGGTGTACGCTGTGCCGATGATAATCAGCCCCAATGCGATAATAGCATATCCAGCCGCTATTTGCACAAATTCAAGGGGCAGCCAGGTCACTCGCTCCGCAGCGCCTGAGCTGTCACCAGCCTCCCCAACCGCCAGGCCGGATACAGGCCAGCCAGCAGCGCCGCCACGAACGCGATCAGAAACGCCCCGGCAAATTCTGTCGGGCGCAAGGCGAGTTCCATCGTCCAGCCAAACGAACGGACGTTAATCACGTAGATCAACACCAGCGACATCACAAACCCGATGGGCAGGGCCATCAACCCGGCGGTGATCCCCATCAACCCGGTCTGGATGAGCGTGAAACGCCATAGCTGGCCGGGGATCATCCCCACCGCCCGCATGACTCCGTACTGGCGGGTGTGTTCCATCTGCAGGGCCAGCAGCGCACTCAGAATCCCGATAAACGCCACCACCGTCGCCAGCACTTGCAGCGCCACCGTGATCGAGAAAGCGCGGTCAAAGACGGAGAACACGCCGCTGCGCAGGCTGGCATAACTCTGGATTTGCAGGTCGTAGCCCACCAGCGTTTGAGTCTGGAGCGTGTCAATGATCGCCGCCGGACTCGCCCCCGGCTCTAAAAACACGCCCATTGACGTGATATAGGGGTCATCATAAAACGCCCGGTACACGTTATCAGCCATCAGCACCGTCCCCTGGTCGGTGGAGTAGTCGTAAAACACCCCGGCGACGGTGAACGGCTGCGGCCCTCGGTCTGTGAGCAGCGTAATCGTGTCATTAGCCTCGGTGATGTCCCGGCGGAAGGCGAACGGCTCGCTCACGATAACCGCGCCATCCTGAAGCGCCACCCAGTAACTTCCTTCGGCGATGTGCGACCAGGCAAAACGGCGCGGGCGACTTGTGATGTCCATACTGGGCACAGCCAGGTTAACCGGCGGCAGGTCGGGATAATCCGGGGCGACAACGTGTACCGAGCGCACCGTTGCCACCCGGTTAATGCCGGGCACAGCCGCCACCACCTCTGCCAGAGCCGGATCAATATCTGCCCGCGCCGTGTTGGAGGTCAACTGTGGCGGGGAGATATAGATGTCTGCGCCCAGCGTGGTTTCCAACCAGTCACTCACCGTCTCGCGGAAACTGCCGATCATCACGCTCACGCCCACAATCACGCTCACGGCGACGGTCAGCGCGGCGACGGCAATTGAAGTCCGGCTGAGGGAGCGCACCACCGCGCGGGGAGCCATCCGCCCCAGCACGCCAAACACACGCCCGGTCAGTGGTGCAGCCAGGCGCATCATGCCCACCAGCGCCAGCGGTGTGAACAGGGCGCTGCCGACGACGATACAGAACAATGCAAAAAAACTGATAATCAGATGGGACGCGGGGATGCTCAACAGCAGCCCGCCCAGGATGTTCATGCCCACCCCAGCGGCGGTCATCACCGGCAAAAGCTGGCGGGTGCGCTGCTCGATCTCAGAACGGCGCAGCACCCCGGCAGGCGGTGTGCGAGTGGCCTCGAACGAGGGGATCATCGCGGCAAAGATGCTGGCGGCCAGTCCAACCAGTGCCCCTTTGAGCAGTGTAACCGGCATCACGGTCACGCGCTGCACATTGACGGTGAAATACAGATCGCTGATCGTCTGCGAGACCAGCCCCACCGCACCGCGCCCGAAGAGAATCCCCAGTCCCAGCCCGAATGCCGTGCCAACCAGACCGAGCAGCAGCGCTTCCCCCAGTATCAGGCCAAAAATCTGTGCCTGGGTCGTCCCCAGCGAGCGCAGGATGCCGATCACCGGGCGGCGCTGAACCACGCTGAAAGTAACCGTGTTATAGATGAGGAATACCCCCACGACCAGCGCCAGCAGACTCAGCGCCTGCAGGTTGAGTTCAAAGGCGTCGGTCATCTGTGCCAGTGCCCCATTTTCCGCCTGGGGAGTCGTCAGAACCGCGCCGGACGGCAGGATGTTCTCGATCAAACGGGTGTCATAATCCGGCGGCAGAATCAGGTCAATCCGGGTGATTGCCCCCGGCGTGCCAATGATTTCCTGGGCGGTGGCGATGTCGGTCAGCAAGAGATTATCCAACGCCTCTTCACTCACCTCATCATCCGGCTGGAGCAGCCCGACGACTCGTACCTGTGCCGGGCGCTCCCCAGCCCGCAGCGTGACGGTATCCCCCGGCTGGATGCCAAAACGTGACGCCAGCGTGCGACTCAGGAGTGCCGTGTTGGGTTCCGCGATGAAGGCGTTCAGCGCGTCGAACGCCCGCTGATTTTCCCCCAGCACGGTGACCGTCGTCAGGTAGCTGCGGAAGGGCGGCTCGGCGAACGTATCCACACCCAGCAAGAGCAGCGGCTGCTCTCCCAGGCTGGCCGCCCGCACATAGGATTCCACCACCGGGGCGCTGTCACGCAGACCGAGTTCCTGGCGCAGCTGGCGGTAGAGGTCAGTCGGCAGTCCCAGCGGGCCGCCGACAACCTGATGCGTGGCCTTACCGGTGATGCTTTCGGCACTCAGGGCAAACGCACGACTGGCGGAGTTATTGGCGACATCAATGGCGATCACCATCGCCACCCCCAGTGCCACGCCTACCACGAAGAGGGTGCTTTGCAACAAACGACGGCTGATATGCCGCCGCGCCAGACGCAATAATGCAAACACAATAGCCAGTCCTTAATGATGATGGTTCAAGCACGCAGCAGTTTACCAGCAAATGCACTCCTGGGGATACCGGATACGCTTAGAATCCCATGAATCACAAGGGCGGGATATGCTCCCGCCCCTGCTGTCATTCTGCTATATATCGAAACCGTTGATGATTAGCCGCGCTGGTTGAAGTCCACGTTCAGCCGACCAATGCCGTAGATGGGGTCTCTGCCGGGCGCACCCAGGTCATTCGATAGTGTCCACATATAGGCGGTGACGTCCCACGGATTAGCGGAGCCACCCAGCACGCCGATAATCAGCGCAGCCACACCCGAAGCGTGCGGAGCGGCCATGCTAGTGCCAGCCGCCCAGCCCCAGCCACCAGGAATAGAGCTGAACACCATGTCGAATACCCAGCACGGACGCACAATGCCGTTCACATCGCAGTTTTCATTCCCAGGATAGCTGAAGTCACCACCCGGAGCAGAGAAGTCTACGATTACATTCCCGTAGTTGCTATAGGAGGATAGATTGTCCAGACTTACTGTCGGGTCAATTGCCCAACCAATCGGCGCAGTCGCGGAGATACCGAGGACGAATGGGGCCATCGCCGGCAGGTCAACCAGGTCCGGGTTGGCGTCGAAGTCAATGGCGTCGTTCCCGGCGGAGGCGATGATGGTCGCGCCGCGATGATAAGCGTAGCCGGTGGCACGCCCCAGAGCGTACGCCAGTTCGGGCAAGTCGGGATCGTCAATTGGAATCAGCGCGCCCAGGCTCATGTTAATCACATCTGCACCGTTGTTGCCAGCATAGATGAGCGCGTCAATCAACCAGTCAAAGTCGCCACTGCCGGTATATTCGGACAGCACCTTAAGGGCCACGATTTCGGCTTCCGGAGCGACACCGATCACACCGTACCCATTGTCAGCAGCCGCAATCGTACCAGCGACATGTGTACCATGATTGAAGTAGAACCCAGGTTGTACCTGCCAGTCTTCACCCGGCACAAAGGACTTGCTCAATGCTGTGTTCACATTCGGCGCCAGGTCAGGGTGGGTGGCATCAATACCGGAGTCGAGGACGAAGACGCGCACACCCGCGCCCCGTGCACCATACTGCGCCCAGGCTTCTGGCGCGTTGACGGCATCATGACCCCATTGAAGATCAAAATAGAAGTCATCATCACCGGTGTTCGGTGGATTAGGAACCGAGAAGCCGCCCGGCATCGCTTCAACACGAACTGGATCAATGGAATGGAACTGAATATTGCGAAGTACTGACCGCACACCCGGCACACTCTCCAGCGCATCCGGGTTTGAGGTGGTCACGCTTGCCATACCCAGGTTGGTGTACACCCTGTCCACCACAGCGCCGCGCGCACGCAGTTGGTTAACTACCGTGGCAGGCATATTCCGTGCATTTTGGCCGACGACGATGTAGGACTGGTTACTCTGCGCCGCCACGGTTGAAACCGATAAGACGGCCATCAGTGCGACAAAAACAAGAAGTAAAAGTGTCGATTTTTTCATTCCCCTGGTCTCCTCACTAACTGACTTAACCTTCATACAGCAGTAAGCTGTCATTAACCAGTATAGTTGAGGAAAGGTTTTTGCATCAAGTGAAGAACATATAGGTATCTATAAGGTTTTCCTTTTCCGTTTTACGAATTTCATTCGATATTAATAATTCAACAAAAAATCCCGACTCGCTATGAATTGGGATTTCGTAAGACTGCGTTTATGTGTAGTACAAAATCGGGGAATTATTCCGACTGCTCCGGGGCTGCTGCCGGCGCGGGTTCTTCCTCGTCACGGTCTTCCCAACTGATAATCCAGACACAGGCTCCGGCCACCAGAATCGTCGCTGTAACCAGGGCGATCCAGTTCCCCAGCAAAAGCCCCACCGACCAGGCTTCGGCCACCAGGAGGATCACCATTCCGGCGCTCAGAACAATCCAGGCCGCCAGACGCGGGTGGCGCATGGCCCAACGAACAAGTGCGATATTTTCCAATTGACCCATCATCTTTTCCAACTCATCTCGAACGACACAACTAAAGAGGTGTTGGCGAATTCGCATAACACTTTTTCGCCTTTTCGGGGAAATAGCGTTTGCCAACAGCCAGCAAACACACCGCAACATATCCCTACGAAACCATCATAAATGCTCGTAGGGATACTTTACGTTCCTGGTGGCTTGCTACTTAAATCGGCTTCAGCACCCGATCTTCACGCAGCCGTTTAGTTAAAATCTGGCTCTCCGGCTTCTGCGAGATAATCTCTTGCGCTGATTCACGCCAGGCCGGGATTTTAATCTGGTCAACCGTTGTCTGAGAATACCCGCTTTTCACAAACGTATCAATCGTGCTTTGGGGAGTGTTCAGCGGCAGGAAGATAAAGCCGACCTCGCTTTGCAGGTCTTTTGAGGCGAGTTCGATAGCTTCCACCAGGCTGCTGACCACGGCTTCAGGCTGGACACGATCTCCAACATAAAACTCGTCTACCCGCGTGATGAGGTTTTCGACCTGCCAGCCGACCAGCGCGTGAATGTTGTCCTGCTGATCCTGTGCGATCAGATAGCTCTTGTTGCCAAACGCCATCATGATATCCATGCGGTTGATGGTTTTGCCCGTCGCGCGGTTCACGAAAGCGGCAATTGCCTCGGCATTATTCGGCATTCCCCGGCGCACCGTGACCTCACCGACGGCAGAAGGCCCAGCCTGAGCCGACGGCGCTGTGGGGGCGGGCTTGGCGGGGGCGGCTGGCGCCGCTGGTGCGCTGGCTGCCGCGCCACCCTGCATTGTCTTCATGGCCTTTATCCAGGCCGCCTGCACCTGTTTCCAGGTTTCTTCCACATTGCCGTCATTGTCAATGACGACGGTGGCTTTCGTGAGTTTATCGGTCTGGGCATTTTGCGCGTTGACCCGCAGCCTGGCGTCGGCTTCGGAGAGCTTGCGTTTTTCCACCAGGCGTTTGACCTGGGTATCCGGCGTGGCATTCACCACCCAGATCGCATCTACAGCGTCGGCGAACTGCCCTTCGAGGAGTTTAATCGCTTCGATGACGACGACCTGCTGCGTTGCCCGGCTGACCAGGGCGGAAATCGCCTGGCCGACAATCGGATGGACAATCGACTCAAGTTTAGTGAGCGCCGCCGGCTGTGAAAACACAATATTGCCCAGCAAGGCCCGGTTAATCTTTTTCTCGCCATCCAGGATAAACTGACCAAATGTATCTACGATGGGCTGGTAAGCCGGGGCACCTGGCGACATCGCCCGATGCGTCAGCCCATCAGCGTCAATGGTATACGCGCCCAGGTGCTGGAGCATCTGCCGTACTACGCTTTTGCCAACGGCAATATTCCCCGTGAGGCCGATCACATATTTGTCTTTCCAACGACTCACGGTGTCCCTCCGTTCTGAATCAAGGCTGGTCAAATGAGTTCAATAGATGGGTTCATTATAGCACACGTATTGTAGCGCGTTTGCGACGTACAGGTCAAACGAAAATACATATCCGTTTTGAGTCAAAAATCCGTGGCAAAGCGCCCGGCAGCAGCCCCCTCGTGTGACTTGCGGCGGGTGACACGCTGACGTATAGTGGAGATGTATCGGCACACAAAGTGGAAATCCCTTATGAGCGACCAGACAAATCCACCGCAGGACGAATTGATTGGTAAGACACTCGGCAAATTCGAGATTATGGAAGAGATCGGGCGGGGCGGAATGGCGACGGTCTACAAGGCCCGCCAGATTTCCATGAACCGGATTGTCGCGGTGAAGGTGCTGCCTCGTCACTTTTTGCATGACCCCGGCTTCTACGAGCGGTTTGAACGGGAAGTGGATGTCATCGCCCACCTGGAGCATCCTCATATCCTGCCCATTTACGAGTACGGCAAGGCGGATGACATGCCGTATATCGCCATGCGCTATCTTTCCGGCGGGAGCATGGCCCAGATGGTGCGGCGGCGCGTCGCTGACCTGCAAGTCCTGGAAAAACCGTTCCGGCAGGTGGCGGACGCGCTCGACCATGCGCACAAGCAGGGGATTATCCACCGTGACCTGAAACCCGGCAACATTATGCTGGATGAAAACGGTAACGCATATCTCTCCGATTTCGGTATCGCCCGCGTGTTGGGCAGTAACCTGACCGGGAGCGCGATTATCGGCACGCCGGCTTACATGAGTCCTGAGCAGGCCAACGGGATTTCGTTAGACGCCCGTTCCGACATTTACTCACTGGGCATTGTGCTGTTTGAACTCGTCACCGGACGCGAGCCGTACCAGGCGGAAACCCCGATGGGGCTGCTACTCAAACACATCAACGAACCTGTACCGCCCGCCAGCATGTTCCGCGAGGGTGTCCCGGCGGGGGTTGAGGAAGTCATCCAGCGCTCAACTGCTAAAGATCCGAACGCCCGTTACCCCTCCGCCGGAGAGATGGCGAAAGCCTTCAGCAAAGGGTTGCAGGGCGGTCCAAATGTATTGGCGGATGCGCCGATGGCGGACGATATGCCGACTATCGCGCCGGGTTCACAGCCCCGCATGACGCCGCCACCCACCGGAGGGTACGGCACACCGCCGCCGACGCCCGGCTATATGACGCCGCCACCCACCGGGGGATATGGGACGCCGCCGCCAACGGGGTACGGGGCACAGCAGGGTGGGCAAACCTATGTGCCGGGCTACCAGACTCCGCCGCCAACGGGAGCCGGGTATACGATGCCGCCTACGACCCAGATGCCACCCCGCCGTTCGCCGCTGCTGGCGATTATCGGGCTGGTGGTGGTCGCGGCGATCATCGCGGTGGTCGGGCTGGTGGTTGTGCCGGGCATGACGCCCCAGGAAATCCCGGTTACGGAAATGGCGATGATCCTGGGGACGCCGACCCCCTTCAGCAATTCAACCGTTGTCAATGACGAGGAATTTTCGCTCTCCGTCCCGGCCAACTGGTCGTTCTTCGACCAATCGGAAGACCCCTGGCATCTGTTCATCTGGCAGCCGCAGTCGGGCGATGCCTTCCTGACGCTGGCACTGCTGGAAACCGATGTCCACAGCATTGACAGCTTCCACAGTGCCGTCAATCAATTCAATACGAAGTACCTGGATAATGACCCGCATATCAGGCTGATTGACGAACTGACCGCGCCGGATGGAACGCTGCGCCGTAGTTTCCGGCTGGATGGGGAGAGTGAGCCTGCCTTCCCGCAGGGGCAGATGGACGTGTTCTACATGGCACGCGCCCCGTACCTGGTCGTGATGCAGGTGTATTCTGCCGACAGCCTGGGCGATACGTTGGTGCCGACCTTCCAGATGATACTGGATTCACTGCGGACGAAAACGCCGACGGCGGGGTAAGAACCGGTACAAATGAAACGGAGCGCATACTGGCGCTCCTTTTTGATTCATGGTGGTGGAACACGGCAGCCAACCCTCATGGCGGGCTGGCTACGGGTATTGCAGCAAGTCTGGGATGTGCTGCGAGTGCTGCGATTGCAGTAATCCTCCCGTGAGTGGTGATGTACCTGTGCTGCAAAATGCGCGAGGTTGCTGCAAAAGGGCCATTGGCCGCTGGCTGAGGTGGCTGGCAGTGCTGAGGGCAGGGGAGAATCTGATCATTGGGAGACGGTCACCGATGACTAATCTACAGGATTACGATAGCACAAAATGGGGCGGAGGAGGTGAATCTTTGTTCGAAGATTTGTTCAGTATTTGTGGCTGCTGGGTGTTAGTGCATTCCGGCGGACGAGGCAGTCCCTACGCCTGTTCTTGCGAAACGTGCTGGATAAAGCACTTAAGTACGTTTGAGTAAGTTAATGGGGGCGGGCGCACCGTGGTGCGCCCCTACGAATCCCATCATCTTATTGGATTACTTCCGACTCACGACTCGGCACTTTTTATCCCGCCCCACTCATGCAGGAACTGCGCGTAGAGTTCCGCTTGCCGCCGTGCGCCCTCGGCGGTCTGGTGTACCTGGTCGCCCTGGAAGTATGCGCCGTCCGTCATCTGCGCCGCCAGGTCGAAAACCAGCGCACCCGTATCCGCCGCGATAGACTGGATTAAGGTGTTTTGCTCGTCAATCGCCATCATCAGGGCGCGCGTGCCATCCAGCGATGAATCGGCCTCGAGCAGGGATTCCGCCGCCGCCCGATCCCAGGCATAGGTCGAGAACAACACCTGCGCCCCGCCGGACTCCGCCAGCGCCGCGATACTGCGTAAGTTGCGCTCAAAGTGTACCGGCGGGTTGCTCGCCAGCAGGTTAAGCTGCGAGACATTCCCCGGTTCAGGCGGACACCAGCCGGTATGCTCCATGCGGCTGTTCACGGCCAGCGGGTCGTCCATCCAGCCCAGGCGGTAGGCAACGAAGCGATAGAGCGTGCTGGACGGCAGTTCCGCCCCCGCCGCCTGCCAGATGCCGCGATCCATGCCGAAGCCATAGAGCGGCGTGTCGCCACTATAGCAGGCCGGGTCCTGGTAGATGCGGATCACGGCGTCGTTGAGGTTGTCGTAATCCATGATGAGGTCGGGTTGGTGCATCAGCCCGCGAGTCGCCAGGCTCACCACCGAGTCGAGGCTGTAATAGCCCGGCACGCCCAGGTTAACCACCTCCACCTGGGTATAGCCGTACTCGTCGCGCAGAATCCGCTGTAGCTGCGCCGGCCAGGACTCCTCGGCGCTCAGGGCGTGGCCGAAGGTGGTCGAGCCGCCCAGCGCCAGGATGCGGTAGACCCCCGCCGGTTTGGGGACGGCGACCAGTTCCCCCCGGATGCCGCGTTCGTTCACGTCCTGCCAGTCCGGGTTGAGCGTGAAATTGAGGTAGGGCACACCGATCAACTGCGCGGTGCGGGCGTCAATGGTGGCGCGGTCATAGAGATAGAGCGCCTTTTCCTGTTCGCTGCCGCGTGTGTCGAACCACCACCGCAGCCCGACTTCCAGGATGCCCAATAGTGCCAGGACGCCAAAAATGCTCAGTGCGATCATCATCAGGATGCGTTTTGCCATGTTTCCCTGGTTCTCCGTGGTCAGTTTTTGGTTTTCAACAGCGAACGAGGCTGTACCGGACTTCCCGCCTCAATACCCCAGCCGCAGCGTCGCTTTGCCCAGGTCGTCGGGGCTGCCGACCAGGGTGACTTCATCATGTTCGCGCAGCACGGTGTAGCCATGCGGCACAATCGATTCGCCGTCCCGCTGGATGTTGAGCACCAGCACATCGCCGGACAGCCGTAGATCACGCAGCGGCAGGCCGTCCACATCCGGGTTGGTGACGGTGATCTGCACGATTTCGTAACGGGTATTGCGGTGCAGCAACAGTTCCGTTGTCTGCGGCGTGCGGACGAACTGCTCCATCAGGTTGACCATCGCGGAAGTCGGGTCTACTACCAGCGCCCCCAGCGCGGTCAGGCGTTCGAGGTTAGCCGGGATGTTATTGAGGCGCACGACCAGCCGCGAAATGCCAAAACGCTCATACGCCAGTTCACAGGCGAGACAGCTCGCCTCGTCGTCGCTCAACATGACGACCAGCGAATCGATCTGCGGGGTGAGCAGTTTGGAGAGCGCCGGGCGGCTGACTTCCGGCAGGCGGTACACGGTCAGGTTGCGCTGGACGGCGCGGTCAATACAGGCCGGGTCGGTATCCGCCAGCGTGACTTTCCAGTCAGCGGCAGCCAGATGCTGGGCCAGCGTAATCGCCTGCCCGTCAATCCCCAGGATAACCGCCTCGCGGATCTCGTTATCCACGATGTCGCCGTCGGGCACGTGCGCTTCGCCCACCCGCTTGATAGCCGCCTTGAGGAGCGGCGGGCCGACTAACTGGCTCAACACGATGACTGAGACGATGAGGGTCGCAAATTCGTCCCCGAACTCCGGGAACTCCACCGCGACTTCCTGTGCCAGCCCCAGGCCAATCCCCGCCTGGGTGACATACGCCATCCAGGCCACCTGGGTATGGCGCAGCGGGTCACGCGCCGCCATGCCTCCGGCGAATGCCCCGGCGATCAGCCCCACCAGCCGGAGCGTGAAAATCAGCAGGGCAATCAGCGCGGTTTGCGCCAGGATGTCCAGGCGCAGCGTCACGCCGATGAACGTGAAGAAGGCCACATAGATCAGCGGCCCGGCGTCCTCAATCAGTTTGATAAACTCATCCGGGTAGCGGCTGAAATTCGCCACCACGAAACCCGCCACCATGCAGACGAGCAGCGGCTCCAGGAAGATTTCCGCCGGCAGATAATGGGCGGAGTATTCCCGCAGGGCGTGGGAAAACAGAAACACCGAATAGCCGACCAGCAGCATGAAGGTGATCTTCAGGCGCCTGTCCAGGCGAGTCGAGAGGATAAACACCAGGGTGCGACCAACCAGGAACCCGCCCAGCAGCGCCAGCGCCAGTTCCAGCCCCAGCAGCAGAATTACGCCAACATCGAACCCTTCGGCGGTGAGGATGACATCGGCCACCGCCGCGCTAAAGGCGAAGGCCAGCACGACAACGACATCCATGACCACCGTCACGCCCAGCACTGTCCGGGTGAAGCGTCCCCGCGCCCGGAGTTCGTTCACAATAGCAATGGCTGAGGAAGGCGAACGGGCGACGAGAATCGCCGCGACCAGCATGGCGGCGGCCAGGCGGCTGGCGTCCGGCAGGTCCTGCATGAAGGGGATCGTGCCGGAGAGAAGGAACACGCCTATCGTACCCACCAGGTAGATGGCGACCAACTGCCCGGCAGTATGCCAGGCGATACTTTTCAGATTGCTGCGGAGTTCTTTGAGATGGAGTTCGCTCCCGGCGGCGAAGGCGATGAACCCCAGCGCGATTTCATCAATGAAGCGCAGTTCTTCCGCCATGTTTTCCGGCAGCAGGGCCAGCACGAACGGCCCGGCCAGAATGCCGGCAATCAGGTAGCCGCTGATATAGGGCAGGTTATAACGGGAGAGAAATATCCCAAGCTGGCGAGCCGCCAGCGCAATAAATAGGAAACTTGCTGTGTGGATGGCTATTACCGGCATCGTTGTCTATCTCATTTTCCATATAGTATGGCAGGCTCCCCGGCCCCGCGCCACCCGTCCATACTGCCTGTTCCCGCGCCGGAGGCTGGAAGGCATCCGGCAATGCTCGGGAAACTCCTTGAATTGTGGCTGTTGGCGCTAATGCCTTGTGCAGCTTAAGAATATTACCCAATGTAGTTTGCCGGGCATTAAAATACCCGGCAAGGTGTTCCAAACCCGCTGAAGGGGTTGGGCTTATCCTTTTGCAGGCAAGGTGTAGCCCCTTCAGTGGGCTTGGTTTTGCCTAGCCTGGGGATTTATCCTCAGGTGAGCTTATTCTTTGGAGAGCGCATAATCAAGTAACGAATGCTCAGGATGACGAACCCGGATGAACATCCCCCCATCCACGCGCTTAAAATTCCAGGCATTCCAGCAAGTGAAGCCGGGCCAGCCGCCATAGTCCCGCCCCATTCCTGTAACGTGAGAAAAAAGATCAAAAATGCTGCAATTAAAGTCACTACAAAGGGGATGGCTATTCCGATGATAGAAAAGGCAACGGCATCCTCTGGCATCATCTGTATGTTTACGGTCTTTGATAGAAGCGACAATACAGTTGCTATAAGCACATACGGTAGAAATGCCAGGAAAATCACAAGAATTAATCTGATTACAGTATGCTCCAGGGTCAAAAGAAAGAGGATATAACCGGAATACATGAATCCAGGGAATACTGACAATACGAGGTAAATCAACATCCCATATCTGTATCGCAAGCTGGTATCCCCTGTTTTTTGAGTCCCAGTCTCTACCCCTAACACCCGGCCTCGCCCTGGAAAGCGGCGGGCGACCAGACCGGCGGGGTGAAAGGTCGCTACCCCGCACGAACGCATTATTCAGTTTGAGTCGGTGAAAGGAAGGCGGAGTAAGCGAGGGAGGATGCAAGGCTCTAGTTTTCGTCGGGTATCCCCCACAAATAAATTATCCCATAAACATCATCTGAGATCAAAAACATATCATCCGTACTGAATGTCAAACTGACAATTTCATCAATATTTTCATGCAAGGTGATCAACTCGGTCATATCTCGCATGTTCCATATACGAACCTCACCCTCGGAATCACCCGTTGCCATTATAGTACCATCTGAGTTAAAAGCTATGCTCGTAACAAGCCCAGAATGCCCACGTAACTCAGCGATTTGACTTCCATTTTCCCAATCCCATAGGACAATGTTACCAACTCCAGCAGATACAAGTATGGTTTTGTCAGGATTAAATAGAAGCTCATTGCCCCCACCATTATTCTGTTCCAAAGACAGTTGAAGTTGCCCATTACCACTGTCAAATATGTGCAACGATCCACGTGAATCAGAGGTTATGACAAAATTGCCAAACACATCAGGGATTGCTGAAGATATTGGATATTCAGAATACTCTATAGCCGAGATGGCTGTTTTTGAAGCGATGTCCCATACTCGTATGACGGTGGTCCCCAAACTCTTACCTTGTGACATGAGGCGGTTATCATCGTCAAAAAAAGCAACTTTCCATACAATAGAATCGAAGCCTTCAAAAACAGTGACTAGTTCCTTGCTCTCGATTTCCCATAAATAGATATTCCCCTCATAGTCTCCTCCAGCCAATAAGTGACCATCAGAACTGAAGGCAACACTGTATATAGGGTTTTCAGATTCCATCAAATGGAATTCGGAATTTATTGTATTTGAATATATCTGTATGCCCACTTCGCTCGCTATTGCCAGATAATCACCTGAAGGAGAATAGACGATTTGCCCGGATGACAATGAATCAGTCATCTTTTCTAATAGTTGTAACTGCTGTGCATTTTCGGTAATTATTGCTTCAAAGCCTGTGGGCGTGGTCTGAGCCGTTACAAGAGCGTGGCTGAGAAAAAATAGACTCAGAATCAAGAGCATCTTGCGTCCTGTCGTAAGTCGTCTATCGGAATACATCATTAAACTCCGGTTCTTAAAAACAAATAATGTTTTGGCGATAGATAGGTCTCACCTCGTTTTGATCGAAAACGCGCAAGCCATCGCCCCTAGCAGCCTGCCTTGCCCTGGAAAGCGGCGGGCGACCACACCGGCGGGGTGTTGCCCAGGGCGGTGATGGGCAAAAGCAAATGTGCCCCCAACTTATCATCCTGTTAACCAATCTGACCTTTTCTTTGTAGATGACTCCATATTTCAGCCGCCAAAGACGCTATAGAATCGTCCTCGCTACTCATTAATACCTTAACTTTAGGGAGAGCTTCAACAATGTTGAGTTGTTCTACGATATTTAAGGCCGTTTCGGTAAGTTCTTTGGTATCTAAAGCCTCCACTGCAAGAGGGAAAATATCTCCGCCGACGTTATCCGCCAAAGCTTGCAAGAAAATCCAGGCTGTATGCAAATCGGGTCGCTGCACCGCATCTATCATAGTGGGAATATAATCACTATGAAACTGGTTAGCCATATAACCACTCAGACTTCTCTGAAGTAGTCTACATCCTTCACTATATCCTTCAATGATTTCATTGGGGGATAGGCGGGGGAAGATCAGGTCTAGCTTTTCTATCGCAAGGGAATAGACTTTGCCATATTTGTTATTATTAGTTTGAAGTTCTAGCTGATAAACTTCGCTTCGACTCTTAAGTTCGTCCACCGTTGGATCAATATACGGTTGGACTTCTTGATACATTGAATTCACTTCCTCAAGTTCCTTATTCATAGAAGTTCTGCCTTAAAACAGATTCTTGATTGGTATTACGCTACTTGACTAAGTGCTGCATCCGGTTAGTTTCTCAAGAACAGGCGTAGGGACGGCATTTTTTCCGTCTGGCGGACGCGCAGAAGCGCGTCCCTACGAATATCCTGTTTTCTTGCTTGATTTATTTGCCGGATGCAGCACTAAGATTGAGAGAAGAAAAGGTCTCACCTCGTTTTGATCGAAAACGCGCAAGCCACCCGCCTCTAACACCCGGCCTCGCCCTGGAAAGCGGCGGGCGACCACACCGGCGGGGTGTTGCCCAGGGCGGTGTCATCGGCCAGCCACCACGTCCCGGCCACCGTGTCCACCACCGCCAGGCTGTAGCTGGAACGCAGCGCCAGGTAACGGCCATCGGCGCTGAAACGCGGGTAGTCGGCAAACCCCAACGCCGGGTCGTTGATGTAGCGCACTGCGCCAATATCGGCGTTGCCCACCAGCGGCACCTGCCATAACAGGTTTTCCGATACACCCTGGAAATCCCGAATCGAACTGATTAACCCGGCGCTATTGGGCAGCCAGGTCGTATCCAGCACCAGACTCCACTCAAAACTCAACTGCGTGGGGATTGCGTCCGGCTGGTAGGCCGTCATCCACAGGGTATCGTTGCCCCCGCTGGGCGCAAACGTGAAGCTGATGAGCGCGCCATCGGGACTCCAGCGCGGGGCGCGGACGCTGCCGGTGGGGAAGTTCGTCAGGCGGTACTTGGTCGCCCCGTCAGCGCTCACGATCCACAGGTCGGCCTCGTAGAGCAGGGAGGTGGCCGGCGTGGTCGTAGGCACTGCCGTCGAAAAGAGATCCGCCCCCGGCACGCGCTCGGTATACGACATATACACCAGCCATTGACCATCGGGCGACCACTGCGGCTCATACTCATCGCCGGTCATACTGTAAAACTCCGGCACGCCGCCCTCTGGCGAGACCCAGGCGATGTGGTGCTGGTAGGGGCGCTGCGGGTTATCGCCCGGACGCAGCATGGTGAAGACAATGCGCGAACCATCCGGCGACCAGTCCGGCTCCCAGACACCCCATTCCCCGGCAGGCAGGTCGTTGTACTGCACCAGGCGGCGCAGGTCGCTGCCGTCAATACGCGCCGTGTAAAGCTGGGCCAGGTCCGCCCGATCACTCATCGTGAAGGCGATGCGGCAGCCATCCGGCGAAAAATCCCAGACTTCGTGCCAGCCGTCGCCAAAAGACAGTTCCCGCTGCGTCCCGCTCCCCATGTCATACAGGATAATGCGGTCCTGCTCGGCAGTGGTGGCAGCCAGCAGCGGCCCGACCAGCGGCGCGTCCTGGGCATAGAGGGGGGCAGCGACCAGCAGCAGGCACGCCAGCAAGAAAAATAACCGGGTCATACAGGTACTCTCTTTCAGAGGTTCGTTTTCAGCGTTCGGTTATCAGCAGAAGCCGTGTTCATCTGAAATCCGGCTACTGACTACTACCGGCTCATCACCTCCCCAGTGTACCACCAACCGGGCGGTATCCGGGGATTCGGTTTGAGCTATTCTGCCGCGATTCGCTATAATCACGGTACGTAACGAACAGGAGAATGTGATGCAGCCCAAACCCCCGCCCCGGCAGCTCCGCTTTGAACTGCCCGCCAATATGAACGCAACGTATGCCAATGCCGTCATGATTAGCCAGACCCACAGCGAAATTATCATGGATTTCATCCAGGTGATGCCCAACAGCCCCGCCGCCCGCGTCCAGTCGCGGGTCGTGATGACACCCTCTAACGCGAAAGCCTTTATGCAGGCGCTGAAGACCAACCTCGACCGGTTTGAAGAAAAGAACGGCGAGATCAGTATGCCGCCGCAGCCGCCCACCCTGGCTGACCAGCTTTTTGGCACGGTGCGCCCGGAAAATACCGACGAGACGGATACCCCGGAAAAGCCCGACAATGAATGAGCTGAATGCGATTGCCGACGGTATCCGCGCCGTCTTTGAGACGAAAAACGCTGCCCGTGATGCAGCCATCAGCCGTTCCCGCGAGTTGATTCGCTACTGTGCCGAAGGGATCCGCGCGGTTCATCGCCGCGATTGGGCGCTGGCTGAATCGAAACTGGAAACCGCCCGCACGGCTGCCGGCGAGCTGCGCGACGGGGTAGCCGATTATCCTGACCTGTACTTCAGCGGGTATACCCAGGACGCGCTGAAGGAGGTGGCCGAGGCCTTCTGCACCTACGCCATCATTCGCGGGGAAGACCTGCCTTCACCGGAGACGCTCCAGATTGAGGCGGATACCTATCTCAAGGGGCTGGCGGAGGCGGCCACCGAACTGCGCCGATTCATCCTGGATATTCTGCGCCGCCTGGATGGGGACATGGACGAGGCCGAGCGCCTGCTGGCCTGGATGGACGCCGTATATGACCAATTGGTGACGTTCGATTTTCCCGACGCCATCACCGGGGGGCTGCGCCGCCAGACCGACGTGGTGCGCGGCGTGCTGGAACGTACGCGCGGCGATATGACGACGACCCTGCAACAGCAGCGCCTTCAGGCCGCCCTCAGGCGGTTCGAGGGTAAGCTGGGGAGTGAGTGAATGTGGATAGTGAAAATCTAATTGGGCAAAGGCTCGGTGAATACGAAATCCTCAGCCTGATCGCTGACGGCAGGCGCAACACGATCTACGAGGCTTACCAGCCTTCGTTGAAACGCAGCGTTGCCCTGCGTGTACTCAACAAGGTATTACGGGAGAATCCCCAGAATGTTGAGGCTTTCGCGCAGGAAGTCGCGCTTTTCGCGGCGCTCGAACATCCTTATATCGTGCCGGTGCATGATTACGGCATCGAGCGCGAATACAATTATATGGTGTATCGGCTCTTGCGCGGGGGATCACTCAAGACTCGGACTGAAGTCACCGGCCTGCCACTACAAGAGGCAGCGACTATACTGAAACAGGTCGCCAGCGCCCTGGATTATGTGCATTCACGGGGGATTGCTACCGGTGAGATCACGCGGGCAAACATCCTGTTTGATGCGTGGGGAACGCCCTACCTGGTGAACCTGTTTTATGCCAACATGCGCCGGATAAACCAGGGTGAAAATCTGGCCGTTCGCTATATGGCTCCTGAACGCTGGCAAGGTGCGCCAGCGACCCCTGCCAGTGACCAGTACGCGCTGGGCGTTCTCGCCTATCTAATTCTAACCACACAGCGCCCCTTTATCGGCACGGATGAGGAACTGGAACAACAGCATACTTATGATACCCCGCCACCGTTGGAGCATTACCGCCCGGAAATCCCGTCAGCCATCAATGAGGTTATCCTGCGTGCCATCGCTAAAAAGCCGGAAGACCGTTATCCAACGGTGATGGACTTCGCCCGCGCCTTTGAAAAAGCGGCTAACACCGCGCCGCAGCATCTGTTTATCTCCTACAGCCGCCGGGATACCGAGTATGCCAGAGCTTTGAAAGCGCATGTGCATAACAATGGGTTTCAGGTCTGGTTGGATGATGAGATTGAACACGGCGACCAGTGGTTTAACACGATTCACGAGGCTATCCGAGATTGTGCCGCCTTCGTGGTGGTGATGTCACCGGATGCCGAGGAATCCGAATGGGTACAAAAGGAAATCCTGCTGGCGAAACGCTACCAGAAGCCGATCTTCCCACTGCTGTTCTCCGGCCTTGAGTTCGCCATCCTGATAGACATTCAGTATGCCGACGTGCGTTCCGGTGAAATGCCCGGTGTGGACTTTCACCGCCGCTTACGTCGCACGGTATTCGGGGATGTATAAGCGCGACACCAGGGGAGCGTACCGTACCGCTCCCCTGCCCAAGTCAGACTATAACCTCAGTCCTTCAACACCTCGCCCAGACGCTCTTTCAACTGGTCACGCATTTTCGTGTACGTTTTCTTGTTGATCTCGCCTGCGTCGTAGGCTCGATCAAGTTCGGCGATCTGCTCCAGCAGCGCCTCCTGAAGCTGTCGTGTGGCGGCTGCCCCCTGGTTGCGGGCGCTCTGCCGGTCACGCCAGTAGAAGAACACGCCCAACCCGATCACCGCGACACCAATCGCCGCCAGCGCCACCGGCAGCCAATCCCTGGGGGCTGTTGTCGCAGCGGGGGTGGTGGTCGCCGTTGTGGTGGTCGCCGCCGTGTCACTCGCCAGGCCATCGAGGGTGAAGCGCAGCGAATCCCCGGCGTCGGCGGTCAGTTCTACGCCGTAGCGGTCATACATCACGCCGCTGACTTCCTGCGCGTCGAGCGGGAGGAGCTGGTCGCTGGTAGCCTTCACGCTGCTGGGTGAAATCAGCAGTTGGATCGGGCCATCTATGCGGTATGGCAGCGGCAGATCAAACGTCAGATGACCATCATAGGGCATGGCGAAGATAGCGTGGAAGATGTGCTGGCTGCCCGGTATCACCGGCGCGGTATCGGTCACCGTAGGAGGATTGCCGGAGACAATGTAGCGTTCCGGTTGCCCGGTATCCACCGCCTCCGCCCCTGCGGGGAGCGTCAGTTTCACCGAGGCGAACAGGTTGTCGCCCACCGCCTCGTCGGTGATATACACCCGGTCAGATAGATTCTCAAAGCGGATAATCAGGGCAACTTGCAGTCCATCCACTTTGGCGGAAACCTGGCTCACCATGCCGGTGATAACCACGCCGGATGGGTCGCTGGTCGCCTCGTAAATCACCAGCGGCAGTTCGAGCGTGCCGAGTGTCGGGTCGCCAAAGTTCAGGTCGCTGCCGAACTCGTAGCCCTGGTAGATAGTCGTGACATAATAACCCCGATCATCCTGGATGGGGACATCGCCAAACACGTAGCCGCCATCATCGCTCACAGAGGCTTCGCGCACGTCTTCCGTCCCGCTCATATCCAGAATATGCAGGTTGACGACCAGCCCTGCCGGGATGTCGCCGCCCGCCGTGCCGTTGCTGATGAAGCCGGTGACTGTGCCGGTCACCGGGCCAGTAACAACTTCCGCCGTCACCGCCGGTTCGAGCGAGACTGCCGGTTCGCCCCCGACTTCGGGCGTAGCTGCCGGTTGGCTGACGATCTCAGCGCCGATCACATCAGCATTCACGAGTGACGAGACGCGCATGAAACGGACGACAGCCTGCTGATCTTCGCTCGACAGGTCACTTGCGCCCACTTCAGCGGCAATCTGGGCGTCGGTGAGTTGGGCCATCTGTTCCAGGCTGTGGAGCAGCGTGCTGGCCTGGTCACGGTACTGGTCAAACAGGATCGCGCCGGATGCCAGTTGGTCGGCGGTGTAGCTCATGGTGAAGGTGTACATCGCCACCGCCCAACGCTGGTCAGCGGTCAGTTCGTCACGCCAGGGGGGCATAAAACGATCCATGCGGCCATTGGTGATCGTGCCGAACCACTGCGCCGGGGTGAGCCCCTGGGCTGTGGCCGGGTCGGTGAAGTCACGCGGCGCATTGGCGATCTGCTGCTCGCCAGGGCCGATCAACTCGCCGTCGCCCTGCCCGGTAAGGCCGTGACAGCGCGAGCAGCGTGCCGAGAAAATCTCCGCGCCCAGCGCCACATCGGGCGGGGTGACAGGGAAGTTTGGCTCGGGGATGGGAGTGGGCTGGGGTGGGAGCGTGGCGATGATGGCTGGTTCTCCGCCCAGGCCGCCGCAGGAAGCTAACAATAAAACCAGTATCAGGGCAGCCCAGAGGGGCAGGCTGCGTACCGTCTTGGAACGTTTGTACAATGACATCAGTAATCATCCTAATAGAATGGCAAACGAGGATGATTGTATAGCAAAACGGGGGAAAAAATAAAGTCACCGGCGGACTATTCGGATGAGAGATGCTTTTTGGCGGGGCTGAGGGGTGGCAATCGGCAACCTGGCGGTGGGGTGCAGGGTGAACTCGAACGCGCTATAATCGTATGTAAAAATAAATAATCAGTTCACGCCGGAAAATGCCATGAAACGCTTTGTCGCTTTTTTCCTCATGATCTCATTTCTCATACTCACGCTCGTCCTGGGCGGCGCTGCGCTCGGCCAGGATGCTGGCGACAGCGTCACACTGCACCTCATCCGTGATAACGAGCGCTCTCTGACGCTGTACAATCCTTTCGGCGGATCGCTTTCGCTGGTTGGTCTTGAGCTGCGGGTGCTGGATCAGAATGGCGCTATCCGGGTGATCGTCCCGGCTTCTGACTTTGACGCCCTGATATTGACCGGCGGCGCGGCCTCCGCGAATACCTGCTATATCTATGAACTGAACGGCACCGCACCGCCCACCTCGTCACTGTGTTCGCAGGCCGCCCCTGTCAAAAAGCGGCTGCCGCAGGCGGATGTGTTCTGGTACGATTTCAATGGCAGCCTGCCGCGTGATATTGCTCTCTGGCGCGACGGACAGTTCACCGGCACAACCTGTCCCGGCAATGTCGCGGACTGTTTGTTTAGCTGGTCGCCAATTCCACCTACATTTACCCCATCGCCGATGCCAACGCCCGCCGAACCAATCATCCCGAACGGTTTCAGCAACCTGGGCGAGATTCAGCCGCAGTCACTCGAGAACATCCTGAACCAGACGAGCATCCAGACGTGGACTGCTGCCGGGTGGACAGGCGCGGGACAGCGAGTCGGCGTGATTGACCACCACTTCGGGGATATTGCCAGTCTGCCGTTTCCAGTGATGACCAAGGATGCCCTGGAAGACTACGACACCGATAACCTGACCAGTGGCCGCGATGTCCTGGAAGTCATTCACGGGGTTGCGCAGGGGGCTGAGTTATTTGCCTGCCGGTATGCCACTTTTGACGAATTCCAGGGATGCGTCGCCTGGATGATTGAACAGCATGTCACCGTTATCAACCACGCTGCGGGTGCGCCTGTGTTGCGCCTGGATGAAAACAGCGGGTGGTCGCAGGCGGTCAACGCCGCCACCGGGCAGAATATTGTCTGGGTCGAGGCGGCAGGCAACTTCGCTGCGGGGCATCGTATCCGCGAATTTCGGGATAATGATGGCGATGGTCTGCACGAATTCCGGGGTATCACAGGTTATAACGAGGTGCTGGCCTTTGCGCCGATCCAGCACCAGTCCGGCACTGTCATGCTGGCCTGGGAAAGCAGCACGGAGAATCCGGTTGACCTTGACTTGATTATCACGGACCCGGCAACCGGCCAGAAGATCACGGACACGGTGCAGTCCGGCGCGGCGGATCCTGATGGTGTCACCCTTGAATACGCCACCTTCAATATGGATGAAGGCTTTGGCGTGCAAATCCGTAACGCGAGTGGGCGGGTACTGGATGAGAATGACTTCTCCTTATATGTTGAATTCGCCGGCATTCCCGATGCGGATACCCGCGAGACGATCACCGCGCCGGGCGACAGTGCTCAGGCGCTGACCATTGCGGTGCTGCAAGGCGCACGCATCGCCCCCTACAGTTCCCAGGGGCCGGCGGGTTCGGAGAACAAGCCTGACCTGGCCGCGCCAGGAGAAATCCAACTGGCAAACGGACGCCTTTTTATCGGCAGCAGTGCTTCGGCGGCGCTGGTTTCCGGATTTGCGGCCCTGATCCGGGAGGCCAACCCCAACGACGGGCAAGAGGAAATCCAGGGTTTTGTTCTCGATTTCGCGACCTATGAGGAGGGTGAATTCCAGGGTGCTGATCCGGTCTACGGCAGAGGCATCCTGATCGCGCCTGCGCCGTTACCCCGTACACCCGAAGCTGAAATCGTCATCATTCCGACAATTGAACCTGCCCCGCTAAGTCCCGGAGAGCCGGTGGCAAGAGTGCGTGAATTGTCTGTCAATCTGAGAGGCGGGCCGGGGACAGCCTATCAGGTCGAGGGTTACGCCTACCTGGACGATGCGTTTACCATTATCGGCCAGGCCTTTCGAAACAGTTGGTATGTGGTAGAAGCGGAGAACGGCCAGCGGTTCTGGCTGGCAGCCAGTGTGGTGGATGTGGTAAATGTGCCGGAAGACCTGCCCGTAGCGACCTTCCCGCCCGCCCCGACCCAGCCACCGCCGCCCAATACGCCCACGTTTGAGCCGCCGCCACCCCGCCCACTGGATGCGCCCGCCGCACCCGGCAGTGTACGCCTGACACCCACGCCACGTCCGCGTCCCGTTGGGATAGTGACACCACTGGTGATGGCAACGCCAAACGCGAGGGCAACGCAGGCCATTATCGCTACCGCTACTCAGTATGCTGGTAATCTCACTGCTACTGCAACTCTGTGGACAGCGACCTACACACCTTCGCCAACGGTGAATCTGACCCTCGTGAGTGCCACGCCGACAAGCGTCACTGGTGCGAGGATTCAGGGGCAAGGGATTACACCATCCCTGACATTAACATCTATAAATACACCATCACCGTGCGTGCCAACCAAACCGGCTTCGTGGTCTGGTTGGGTCGCTTATACAATCCGGGGTGGGGACAACCTCAGTGGGCTGGCGGCAGCTACCGGAACCGATACCGGTACAATTATGTCGGCCAACTGCCTGACATCCACGACGATCATTTCCGGGAACACACTGTACTTGCCCAAGCAGCCACCACCGCCTCCAGACAGCGATGGTGACGGTTCACCGGATAGCCAGGACCCGTGTCCTAATCAGGCGGGGCCAGCGTCCAATAACTATTGTCCTTCCGGGCCAGATCGTGATGGTGATGGTTCACCGGATGACCGGGATCGGTGTCCCGATCAGGCGGGGCCAGCTTCTAACGATTACTGTCCGATTATTACCGGGACAGACAGCGACGGTGATGGCGCACCCAATACTCAGGACCCGTGCCCCAATGAAGCCGGGCCAGCCTCTAATAACTACTGTCCTCTGCCAATATCACCCAGCATCTCGATTCCTAATGTGGGCGGTGTTGGTTCGGGATCAGGCGGCGGATGCCTGGCTACAATCAGTGTCAGTGGGCCGAGTGATATCTCGGGGCACATCTGTATCCGGGTAGATGATGGATATACGGACTGCCAGCCGGGCCACTA
This sequence comes from uncultured Chloroflexota bacterium, assembly GCA_937974245.1. Taxonomy (GTDB): domain Bacteria; phylum Chloroflexota; class Anaerolineae; order Aggregatilineales; family Phototrophicaceae; genus JACKCG01. The sequence continues at coordinate 205,069 of CALJKV010000037.1, forward strand.
TGATTTCAGCGGGCCGGGTACATATTTCGTGGAATTCGGAGGCGTAGGGCAGGGGCATACTGTCTGGATGGAGACAAACAAAGGCACTTTTGGCGCCGGATCAAGGACTTGCTCTTAACGAGATAACGAGGAACAGTACCCTCCATTTTGTGAAATGGCGAGAGAAATTATTAGGCGGCAGGGCGCGAAACCTGCCGCCTTTTGGTTACTTTAAACAATAACTTGGCACGATTTTTGGCAGGAATGAGGAACGACTCCCCATATTCCCCGTGCTACACTTGCCCCACTTGCCTGATAAACTCAAGATGAGGATGCTTATGTTCACCAAAGAATCAGTTCTCAAGGATATTCAAGAGAAAAATATCGAACTGATTGACCTGCAATTCACCGATATTCTGGGTGTGACCAAGAGCGTCACCATTCCGAGCGAACACCTGGATGATATTTTCGAGCGCGGCTCATGGTTCGACGGGTCGTCCATTTATGGGTTCGCCCGCATCCAGGAAAGCGACATGCTCCTGATGCCCGACCCGATGACCTATCGCGTTCTGCCCTGGGTTACAGCGCCGCCGCTCCGCGCCCGGATCATCTGCGACATTATGACGGCGGAAGGCGAGCCGTTCCTGGGCGACCCGCGCTATGCCCTCAAGCGGGCGGTTGCCAAAGCGGAGAATATGGGTTTCTCGGCCTATAACATCGGCCCGGAACTTGAATTCTTCCTGTTCCGCAAGAATGGCAGCAGTTCGGTGCTGGATGCCGTACCGCACGATGTAGGCGGATACTTTGACTTCAGCCCAGGGGATGAGGCCGAGCGCGTGCGCAGCGCCATCATCACCATGCTCCAGCAGTTGAAGATCAACGTCGAAATGAGCCACCACGAGGTCGCCATCGGCCAGCACGAAATTGACTTCCGCTACAGTGACGCACTGCACAGTGCCGACAACTCGATTACCTTCAAGTATGCGGTCAAGGGCGTCGCCGCGCAGAATAACCTGCTGGCTACGTTTATGCCCAAGCCGATTTTTGGCGAAAACGGCAGCGGGATGCACTGTCACCAGAGCCTGTTCACCAGCAAAGGCAATGCGTTTTACGACCCGAAGGATGATTACAAGCTCACTCAGACGGCCTATCACTTCATGGCCGGGTTGCTCACCCATGCACGCGGCCTGAGCGCGGTGGTCGCCCCGACGGTCAACAGTTACAAGCGTCTGACACCCGGCTACGAAGCGCCGGTCTATATCTGCTGGGCGCAGCGTAACCGCAGTGCGCTCATCCGTGTGCCGCGCTATTCACCGGGGCGTGAATCCAGCACCCGTGTCGAACTGCGCTTCCCCGACCCCAGCGCCAACCCGTACCTGGCTTTCGCCGCGATGCTGGAAGCCGGCCTGGATGGTATCGCCAACAAGCTGTCTGTTCCCGACCCGGTCAACGAAGATGTGTTTGCCTGGACAAAGGAAGAGCGCGAAGCGAGGGGCGTCGGCGTACTGCCCTCAACGCTGGATGAGGCGCTGGACGCACTCGCCGAGGATTCCGTCGTTCAGGAGGCGTTGGGCGGCCACATCTACCCGGTATATAACCGCGCCAAACGTGCTGAGTGGGAAGAATACCGCCTGCGCGTGACCAACTGGGAATTGGAACGTTACCTGGAAACCTGCTAACGGCAGGACACAAAATCGGATAAGATGACGGACAAGGGGCATAACGCAGCCCCTTGTTTTTTTGACTCATGCTATTTTGTAGATAGGGTTGATATGCCAGATGCAGAAGTATCTCGATGGGCAACCCACGAGGAGACGCCAATATTCCCAATTAATGGAAGCTTCGCTAACTTCACCTCGTATACAATCGTGTAGTTTCAACATATAATTAAGGGTAAACTATGTTTCACTCGCACTAGATATTCAGAGGTGAGGATATGAATTCAAGGTTTTGGTATCTTCAAATCCTCTTTTCCTCCCCAGGGGATATTGTCACTCAATGCGCCGTTGCATTGAGCATAATTGAGAAGCTCAATAGTGATCTGGAACAATCTGAACAGATGCGAATCGATCCCATCGCTGGTCAATCTGTGTATCCTTTTTTAACATCACACAACCTTCTCGCAATTACGCAACTCCCAGGTAATCTGGCATGAAAAAACTCCTCTCATTTGGATTGTTGCTTGTTTTTGTTATCGCCGCTTGTGAAGATACTCAAGTTATGTCCGTAACGTCCTCGCCCAGTGTAACTATTGCTACACTTCCAACACGAGTTCCAACATCGAATCCTATGCCTACTAGAACCCCCACAGTGCAGCCTACAGCGACGATTACCCCCACCACGGCATCACCAACTCCCACCTTAATACTAAGTGATACACCCGAACCAGCTGTCTTTGCACAAGTAACGTCCATGGCAAATCTGGGTATCCCTTTACCACAAGCTGCTTACGCTCTTAGGAGCGGTGGTCTAGGTTTGAGCTATGATATCGATATATTTGGACTCGCTGAAGTTAAGGAAATTACCACAAATCTCAGATCTCCGATGGTCGAATTTTGGGAGTTTTATTCTCAAAGCCTGGGGACAGAATGGACTTTTTGGAATCTTGAAGAATACACAATAAGAAGTAGCGCTGGACCGGCTCTTGGAATATCTTCGGCTTATTGCTGGCGCAAGGACGATATGTTTCTAAATGTTTACGTGGATAGATTAAATCAGGCAAATTACTTCACTGTAACAATCAGTCTATTATCAGCGGAGAGCATTGACAGGCTGCGCGCCTTGAATGGGACTTACAGGGAATGTTGGAAACCAATATTTCTGACTGCGACCCCGACGTTCACGCCCACACCGACGGCAACCAATACACCGACCGTGACACCCACACCCACACAGTAGCAGAGGCCCAAAACAATAGAATTACAAACACTTCATTACCTGCTGCACCATAAACTCGAAGTGGTAACGGTGGCAAAAGTGTGTATTAGTTGGGGATATCGGGGTCTATATGAAGTTTTAGTATCAAGATCAAGCAGGCCACCGCAACTAAAACCCCTCTGCGCGTGACCAACTGGGAATTGGAACGTTACCTGGAAACCTGCTAACGGCAGGACGCAACATCAGATGATATTGGGACAAGGGGCATAACGCAGCCCCTTGTTTTTTGATTCTTGCTATTTCGTGCTGCGCGGGTCGAAGGCGTCGCGCAGGCCATCCCCAATCAGGTACAGGCTCAACACGGTAATCACAATCATCAGTCCCGGCAGAATCGAGATATGCGCCCCCTGGCGGAAGTAGCTCTGGGCGCTGGTGAGCATGTTGCCCCAGCTTGGCTCCGGCGGACGTACCCCCAGCCCCAGGAAGCTCAGGGCCGATTCAACCAGAATGATCGTCCCGATCTGGATCGCCATCGCCGTCAGCAGTACCGAGAGCGTGTTGGGCAGGATGTGGATAAACATAATACGCAGCGGCCCGGCCCCAATCGCCCGCGCACTGATGACATACTCCTGTTCGCGGTTGGCAATCGTCTCGCCGCGAATCAGGCGCATAATCCCCGTCCAGGAAACCAGTGTCAGCACGAAAATCAGCGTCGGAATGGTCGGATCAGCCACCGACGAGATGAGAATCAGCAGGAGCAGAGTGGGGATTGAATTGAGCGTGGTGATAAACCACATAATCGTGTCGTCAATGAATGAGAGGGCGCTCCCCCGGTAATAGCCGGCCACGAGTCCGATGCTTACGCCGATTACCCCGCAGAAAAAGGCGGCAATCACCCCGATAGACAGGGACACCCGCCCGCCATACAACAGCCGTGCCAGCATATCGCGCCCCAGGTTATCCGTGCCGAGCGGGTGGCCTTCCGCGCCAATCGGCAGGAACTTCAGGTCGGAATCAGGATGGGTATACGAAACATGGAAGGCGTTCGTAATCACCGGGGCCAGCACCGCCAACAGGCTGAGCGTCACCAGCATGGAAAGCGCGAACAGGGTCAGTTTATCGTGGCGCAGCCGCCGCAGCGCCGTTTGCAGCAGCGACTCGCCTTTGTGCGCTTCATCCGCGTCCAGGCGGGTCACACGCAGCGGATTGGGTTGTATTGATCCAGCGGCCATGCCAGCCTCCTAAGCCAACCGAATACGCGGGTCAAAGACCGCGTAGAGAATATCTGAAAGAATGTAGCCCAGAATCGTCATGACCGAGATGAGCAGCACCGTCGCCATAATCACCGGGTAGTCGGACTGGCGTACTGCGTTGACCACCAGCAGCCCCATGCCCGGCCAGGAGTAAATCGTTTCGGTCAGTACCGCCCCGCTGATGACCAGGGTGATAGACGGCCCCAGAATGGTCGCAATCGGGATGAGCGCGTTACGCATCGCGTGGCCGAACCACACGGTACGGTCTGACAGTCCCTTGGCGCGGGCAGTACGCACATAGTCGGCATTCAGCACATCCAGCAGCGAAGCCCGCATATAGCGTGAAAAGGTGGCAATACCGAAGCTGGAGAGGGTGAATACCGGCAAAATCAAATGGCGGATTCGATCCCAGATGGAATAATCCCCGGTGAAGGACAGCGGAAAACGGTTGCCCATCGGCAGCCATTGTAAAGTCGCGCCGAAGATCAGCAGGAGGATCAGCCCCAGCCAGTAGACCGGGATTGAACTGACGACGACCGCCATCACTCGTGTCACCTGGTCGAAGATGCTCCCTTGCTTGACCGCCGCCAGAACGCCCACCGGCAAGCCAACCACCAGCCCGACGATCAGCGAAATCACGCCCAGTTCCAGCGTGGCCGGGATGCGTTCCGCCAGCGCCTCGGTAACTGGCCTCTTGGAAATAACCGACGTGCCGAAATCGCCGCGCAGTATCCCCAGGTCGGTGCCGATCTGCGTATCAATTTCATTTCCACGCCGGTCAAAAACCGGAACTTCGCGCCCGCCCCATATCTGGATGCCGAAAATCTCAATGGGCGCATCCCCGATCAGCCAGCGCATATACTGGATGTGAATCGGCAGATCCGCGCCAACCGCCCGCGCCATTGCCTCGCGCTGCTGGATGGTCAGTTCCGGGTTGAAGGCCAGCACCCGCGTCGGGCCGCCAGGGGCCAGTGCCATGATGAAATAGGCGATTATCGAGATTCCAAACAGGGTGGGAATTGCCTGCAAAAAGCGTCGTACCAGATACTTTATCATCGCTGCCTCGCCGAGTTGATCTCGAAAATTTATTTCTCTTAGACGTTATGCAGTTGAGAGAGAAATTCTGTTTGAGCAAGGGGCTTAAGCCCTTTGTCCTTCCAGGCAACTGCGTAAGTCCTATCTCTAAACTATACTGCAAATAAG
>CALJKV010000038.1 GCA_937974245.1 uncultured Chloroflexota bacterium
TTCTGCCTCCCCCGCTCCCTCCTCCCCGTATGACTTGTGTCGTGCAGTGAACCGTAGACGGGGCGGGAGATTCTCCTCCCTCGCTGGCGGGGGAGGCCGGGTGGGGGTTCCTATGCCGCACCGCCACCGTGATACCGACGCCGACCTGGATACCGAAAACATTGTGGGTCGTGCCGCTCAGTTTAGGGTTCTGGCGGACGTTGCCGTGCAGGTCGAGGTGATAGAAGGCGGTGAAGTCCTCTAAAAGGTGTTTCCGCATTCCATCTAACGCAATCTGCTCCACAAAGCTGTTGTTGCTGACAAAGCACACGATACCATCACGCCCCTGCAAACGATCTGTCGCCCAGCGGAAGAATTTTACATAGGGATCATAAAGTGCGTTCTTCGCAGTTGCCCTTGAGTCTCTGGCATAGGTTTCGCGTACCCGATCATCAATCACTTTATAGGTGCGGTTTTTGTTGTTGTCATTTTCGTTGACCTGCCCCACGTTATAGGGCGGATTGCCGATGATGACGGTGATCGGCGCTTGCTTCTGGCGTTCCACCCTTTCAGTGTTTTTCTCGGTCATGAAGGAAAAACGCATCTGCGCCCCTTCCGACAGGTCGAGCGTATCCACGAAGCACGCGCCCTCGAACGGCTCGTACTTGCCGGTCAGTTCGTAGTAGGTGTGTTCCAGGTTGAGGCTGGCGATGTAGTAGGGCATGAGCATGACTTCATTGGTGAACAGCCCTTCGCGGTAGAAGCGTTCGATGTGGCGCGGGTTGCGCTCGTAAGCCCGCAGCAGCAGGTTGACGGCGAAACTGCCCGTGCCGGTGCAGGGGTCAATCACGTATACGCCCTCGTCGCCCAGTTTGACGCCGAATTCGCCTTCGAGGACTTCTTCGACGGCGGCGCACATAAAATCCACGATCTCCTGGGGCGTATAGACGATGCCGTGCGTATCGGCCACCTTGATGCTGTAGCCCTGGAAGAATTTTTCGTAGACGGTGTTGATAAACCGCTGTTTATCGGCGTAATCGTCGGCCAGCTCCTCGGCGGCGCGTTCGATGGCGACGTAAAAACGATCCAGCGCCCCCAGGAATTCGACGCGGTTGAAGTAGCGGCTGGTCAGGGCGTCAATCACCTTTTCGATTTCGGCGGCGATCACGTTGCGGCGGCTGAATTCTTCCACATTAAACACCTTGCGGATAATGCGCTCGGTGAGCATGTGCTGGATGAGCATTTCATCCAGGGCGGCGTCGCTGATATTCGGGTTGAGCGCGGTGCGGCACAGTTCGCGGAAGTCGCCAAAGGCGGTCTGAAACCCCTTGTTTTCCCGGTGGGCGGTTTCGATGCGCTCTTTCAAGCCGGTGGCAATCTGCGGGATTTCGGCCTGGAAGTAGCTCACGGCCTCGCCAAAGGCTTCAAACGGCTGGATTTCGTGGGTGTAAAAGCGGGTCAGCAGGCGGGCGAACCGCTCCCGGTCACGCACTTTCGCCCGCATGACTTCCTGCCCATCCTGAAACAGCACGGCCTCGCGGGTGTCCTCAAAAATGATGTTCTTGAAGGGGTAGCCCGCCTCGCGCTTCCTACGGATTTCACTGTCCAGGTCGTCGGCGCTGTCTTTGGCTTCCCACCAGCCGTAGGGTAACTGCCACTGGTCGCGCAGCACGCCATCCAGGCGGATCGCCCGCCCGGTGCTGGCCTTGCGGGTGAATTCTTCGACCAGCGTCCAGTTGCGCTCCCTGGCGGTTTCGGCCAGCAGCGCGGAAAATGCCCGGCGGACGTTGCCTTCGCTGTGGACATCCTGCCCCTCGCGCAGTTCGTCCAGCGTGGCGTAATAGGCGTCTATGGCTTTGTGGTCGGGTCGAATGGCAACGGCGGGCATCGTTGTTCTCCTGTGTGTGCGAATGCCACTATTCTAGCGCCCTACGGGGTTCATTGCAAAAGGGGTTACAGCCGGGCCGCCGCATACCCGGCGCTTGTGTATTATCGTGGTCGTGTGTAGACTACCGGTATACCGTCCAGTGTGTGAAAGGAGGCTGTCATGTCAATGTGTATGTTGTTTTTGTCCAGCAACGGTGTCTCCTGGGGAGCGCTGCCGGGCGGTTAGCGGCGCAGGCTGTGCCTGTGCCCCGGCTGGTATGTAAAACAATACTCCCGCTCGTTTTCCCCCAGAACAATCCACCGCTTCAGCAGTCGCAAGCCTGCTGAGATGTTCACGAACCACCACATCACTCATTAAAGGACAATCGTATGTCGCTGTTTCGTTTGCGGAAACTGGATGCTCTGCGGGTGTACCTGGTGCAAGGCGGCGCGGGCGCAGTCTTTTTCTCCATGATTTTCACCGTCAACATGATCTACCAGGTGGAGAACGTCGGGTTGAACCCGCTGCAACTGGTGCTGGTCGGCACGACGCTGGAACTGAGTATCCTGCTGTTTGAAATTCCTACCGGGGTGGTGGCCGATGTCTACAGCCGCCGCCTGTCCGTTATCGCCGGCTTTTTCATTATGGGGGTGGGTTTCCTCATCGAGGGGCTGTTCCCGGTTTTCGCGGCCATCATCCTCTCCCAGATCGTGTGGGGTATCGGCTATACCTTCACCAGCGGCGCGACGAGCGCCTGGATTGCCGATGAACTCGGGGCGGAGAACCTGACCCGCGTCTATTTGCGCAATACTCAGGCCGGTCATCTGGGCGACCTGGCGGGAATCGGGCTGGGGGTCGTGCTGGGCAGCCTGGCGATCAACCTGCCGATTGTATTGGGCGGCGTCGGGCTGATGGGTGTCGGGCTGTTTCTGCTGCTGGCGATGCCGGCGGCGGAACGGGAGTCGTGGCGGCAGTTGTTCGACACGTTTCGCGCCGGGCTGCGGCTGGTACGCGGGCGGCGGGCGCTGATCGCCATTATGGGAATCGGCCTGTTCTTCGGACTCTACAGTGAAGGCTATGACCGGTTGTGGACGGCACACCTGCTGCACAACTTCACATTTCCAGCGGTGGGGGACTGGCAGCCGGTGGTCTGGTTTGGCATCATCCGCGCCACCGGGTCGGTACTGAGCATCAGCGCGTCGGAGCTGCTGGTGCGGCGTGTGAGCGGCGGGCAGGCACGTCTGCTGGTGCGGACGGTCTTCGCTCTGAGCGGGATGCTGGTCATGGCGCTGCTGGGCTTCGCTTTCGCCGGGAGTTTCGCCGCTGCCGCCGCCCTGGTGCTGGTAATCGGCGTGCTGCGCAGCACGATTGGCCCGCTCTACGAGGCGTGGATCAACCAGCATATCGACTCCAGCGTGCGGGCGACGGTGCTTTCCATGTCCGGACAGGTGGACGCCTTCGGGCAGATCGCCGGAGGGCCGGTGGTCGGCTGGATCGGGAATACCGTCTCGATTCGGGCGGCGCTGGCAGCTTCGGGGATGCTGCTCACGCCAGTGCTGCTGCTGTTGGGGCGGCTGCGCGGGCGGGAAGCCGCGCCGGCCACAGCACCAGGGTCGTGAGAAGCGATGTCCCAGGCCAGACCTCTTAGGCGGAGGATTCTGTCCCAATACCGTTAAGTTAGAGACAAAAGGTCGTTGTCTGGCATGATGAAGATGTCAACAAATCATGAGCAAGCAACGGCCTTATGCCATCCAATATACCCGAAACACTGAAGTCAATCATCTGATCCCGTACCCATTGGGGCGGAAATTCTGTCTCCACAGCTCATCCGCCAGAGATTTCAGCCCCCATCCTGCCTGATGACGCGGCGGCCTATCACCATGCGATGCACTTCCGACGCGCCATCGCAGATGCAGAATGCTATCACGCGCCATCCGCGTTGGAAGCAGCTATCGCCAGCTTCGTGCAGTACGGCAACGACTGCCGTTACCACGAGGCGCTGGACAATGTGACCCCAGTTGACCTGTATTTTGGACGCTATACCCAGGTGAGGACCCAGCGAGAAAGGATCAAACAGGCGATGCCGCAACAGCGTGGGAGCGGTACTTGCAGGCTGTACCGTATTCAGGGTAAAAAGGTGGAAGTGGAACTTGATAGCAAACAAACAGGCCATCTTATGATTGTCGATTCCTTCTTCAGATTTTTGGAATTTGAAGTTGGGCTACATTGGTTAATTCGTGCAGAAACACAGTTTGGAGATCAAACATGACAAAGAAGATCGTTACATTTGGGGAAATCATGATGCGGCTTTCCCCCCCCGGATATCTACGTTTTGGACAGGCGAGTTCACTGGACATGACTTTCGGTGGCGGAGAAGCTAACGTCGCTGTTTCACTCGCTAATTTTGGTCTGCCGGTCGATTATATAACGCGATTACCAGATAATGACCTGGGGAAATCCTGCGTTCGGTTCTTGCGTCAATTCAATGTTGGCGTGGAGAAGATTGTCTATGGCGGTGAGCGCCTGGGCATCTATTTCCTGGAGATGGGGTCTATGCAGCGAGGCAGCAAGGTTGTCTATGATAGAGCGCATTCCGCCATCTCAACAATCGGGCCTGGCATGATTGATTGGAAGGAAGTCTTTGCCGACGCGGATTGGTTCCATTGGACGGGTATCACACCGGCCATTTCCGAAGGAACGGCAGCCGTATGTCTGGAGGCGGTGAAAACGGCACAAGAGATGGGGGTAACTGTCTCCTGTGACCTGAACTATCGCAAAAACCTGTGGAAATGGGGCAAAAAGCCAGCGGAAGTCATGCCGGAGTTGGTCAGTTACACGGATGTCGCTATCGGCAATGAGGAAGATGCTGAGAAAGTGTTCGGCATTCACGCACCGGATAGTGATGTTACAGCAGGTAAGGTCGAAGCTGGCAAATACCGCTATGTTTGCGAAAAGCTCAACGAACGCTTCCCTAATCTCAAGACAATTGCCATCACATTACGTGGATCAATATCTGCCAGCCATAACCAATGGTCGGCGGTATTGTGGCATGAAGGCACGTTTTATGAGGGCCTCAACTTTGACATCACCCATATCGTTGACCGTGTTGGTGGTGGCGACAGTTTCATGGGCGGCTTGATATACGGTTTGCAAATGTATGGTGCTGATAAGCAAAAAACGCTGAACTTCGCTATTGCTGCATCTTGCCTAAAGCATTCCATATTCGGTGATTTCAACCTCGTCACAGTCAACGAAGTTGAGAAATTGATGAGTGGGGATGCATCCGGGAGGGTTTCGAGATAACGGCGTTACATAGCCGTTGAACCCAACGGTAGAGACGGGTGTTGTGCCTCAACGTGTTGGGACAGCTCACCGGCAGTGGACAGTGCCTGACCGTCGTGCTGACGCAGGAACTTCTGCCGTTCGGCAAGGCGACGGCGTCCGGCGTCGCGCTCGGCCCGCCCCCAGCGCCGCCCGGTGAGCCAGCGCGTTTACGGGGGATAATTGATCGTCACACTTGGGAGCAGTCTCTCTTGTTTTCGGCCTCTTGTGTCCGATTTCGTTTGAAGAGGTACATGGACCAAAATAGGTGACAGTGTGATAGTACCTTGACCATCAACGCTCTTGAAAAACGTGGAGGAACCCGTCAGAATCCCCTACCGTTAGGATGGGAGCGCAGGGATTCAGCGCCACCGCACGGGGACTGTGGACCGGTAGTTCGGCCACCTTCTCCCCGGAATGCGCATCCCAGACACTTATCCAACCGGCCTGGTCAGCCACCAAAATCAGGGAATTATCTCGACTGAAAATGACATCCTGTGGATCGGTTAGCGGGGCTTCGAATAAGCGATCAAAGGTGTCGGTGTTCCAGACGGTGACGGTGTGCAAGAACTCCCCACGATCATCGTCAAGCTGCACAGTCGCCAGGATATCCCCGTCCCCGCGCCAGGCGGCTCCTCTGACCGTGATATTATGGAGCGCGTCGACGTGTAGGTACTTCGTTAGAATGTCTTCGCGACCGGTAAAGATGCCCGCATCCGACACCGGCAGCACATAGAGAACACCGTACATGCCGCCGACGAACACCTGATACCCGGTCGCATTCCAGCGAAGGGCCGTCACATCCCGGAAGGTCTCCGAAGACAGCGGCTCTCCGGTCGAGACGTTCCAGATACCGACTGTCTCGAACTCGCCGCCCAGACCTGTTTCCGCTGCGATCAGATTGCCGTTCGGGTGCCAATCAATGAGACCGACACGATCCTGAGTCGGGATTGTCTGAACGAGGCGGCCATCCGGAATAGACCAGATGCCGATGCCGGGTTCCGCTCCGTTGCTGACCGGCGCAGCCAGCCGATTTCCCTGCGGGCTCCACGCGACCGAATATACAGTTCCCGGCCCAGTTGTGATCACGGTCAGCGGCCTGCTGGCGTCACTGTCATAGATGCGAATTGTGCCATCCGATCCCGTCGAAGCCAGGTAGGACCCATCCGGGTTCCAGGCGACATCTTGCACCCATCCCACATGGCCGCCGTCGAACATGCTCTGCTGCGTCAATCGGCCCTCACTCGTGGCCCAGATCGACAGGGTGCCGTTCGCGGCCATCACAGCGATCTGGCTACCACCACCCTTCCAGGCCACATCCAGAATCCGCGTACCCAGGTCCACAGTCGGGATTTCCCCGGCAGGCAGCCTGTCGAGGTCCGCGCGAGAGATGATTGAGAGGGTACGGTTGTAGATCGCCAGCCAACTACCCCCGGCGCTCCATTCCATCCCTGATGCGTTCAGATCCGATGCCAGTGTTTCGACCTGTACAGACGAACCAGTCGAGTAGTCGAAGGCAAACAGCGTTCCATCACGTGTGAGACCCAGGAGGCGCGACCAATCCGGGTACCAGACCAGAGACATGACATCCTGATTTCCTAATGTGAATGCGAGCAGGCGTTCGCCGGTCGTCCCGTCGTACACGTGGATTGTACCGTCGGAACCTCCGGCCACCAGCAGCGTGCCATCAGGACTCCAGACCAGCGTCTCAATGTACGCGGCATCCTCCGGAAAGCGGGCCAGGGACTCGCCGGTCGCCGTATCCCAGACATAGATCGCGTTTTCTGTCGTCGTCTGCACGTACAGGGCCAGTCTACCGTCGCTGCTCCATGCTCCGAAGCGGTCCGCAAACACATAAGGTTGCTGAATGGCGTCGCCTGACAATGGGACGAGCTGCCGGTTGGCTACGGTATACACGCCGACTGTATGATTTGGTGTGTCTCCCACCTGCGCAAGAAACTGCCTACCATCAGGACGCCAGAGCAGCAGTTCCGGGTAATCGGTAATCAGGTTCTGCGGTTCGAGCGTTTCGTTGAAGAGCCACAGGCCCTCGGTGCTTCTGGCCTCGATCACATTGCCGTCCCATGCAAGCGTCGAATTGTCGTGGTAATGGTGGTCGAAGCCGTAGCCGAAGCGGCGAACCTCGCCGAGATGCTGACCATCCAGCGTATAGGGCGTGCACTGCGATTCTGACTGTGCGGCGCTATCCCCACCGGGATTAACAAGCGCAATGAATATGGTGATGATTATCAACGTTGGAAAGGGGCGGTTTATCATTGCCAATCTCCTAAAGCCTGAATGAAATTATGAGCGCTCACGTCATTATGAGTCCCTGTCCCGTGTCAGCCCACATAAGGCACGCAGACGGGCAAAAATAGAGGAGATTGTCAACCTATTAACCAGTGGTGCAAGTTGAAATCGTCATGAAGAAGACGCACACTTAAGGT
>CALJKV010000039.1 GCA_937974245.1 uncultured Chloroflexota bacterium
ACCTTAAGTGTGCGTCTTCTTCATGACGATTTCAACTTGCACCACTGGTTATATAGAGAATAACCCGGCGTTGTGGGAGCAAGACAGATTCTTTAAAACGGGCGCATCATGACGCACCACCTACAGATACGGTGCGGCACGCCATCGTAGCCATCGTAGGGGTTCAACATGTTGAATCCGCTTACTTCTTCACTGTCTCATACATCGTGGCCGCGCCAATGCCTTCTCACTTGCCCACGACGACCCGAACGCCTAAGATTAGGAAAACAGTAAAGGAGACTTGCCAATGACGACGTGGACGAGCACTGAACTCAGTGTAATCGGAGACTCAGAGGAACTTGTGATCGCTTCACTTCAACAGGACGGCACACCTGGAAAGCCAACAACCATCTGGGTCGTCCGTGTCGGCGATGCCCTCTATGTTCGCCCCGTGAATGGGCGCAAGGGCGCGTGGTTTCGCGGCACTCAGGTTCGTCATGAAGGATACATTGAGGCAGGCGGAGTCCATAGGGATGTCACCTTTGTGGATGTAGACGCCGCCGACGCCGTCAATGACCAGATCGATGCGGCGTACTGGGAAAAATATCCCCAGTATCCCCAGTACGTTCCTCCAGTCGTGACTCCTCAAGCGCGTGATGCAACGATCAAACTGATTCCGCGCTCAACGGGCGTTTAAGTTCAACGATCACCTGCTTCTTGAGAATTCACCGAGTCTCTCACCCTGGAACATCGGAAACGCCCCTACTGTAAATACGGCGCGGCACGCCATCGTAGGGGTTCAACATGTTGAACCCGCTTACTTCTTCACCGTCTCATACGTCGTGGCCGCGCCGATGACGAAGCCGACGATCAGGCACACCAGCATCCCGACCAGTCCCAGCAGTTTCCAGTCGCCCTCCAGGAAAATCTGCCCGGCCAGCAGCGGCACGAGGCCGACGGCGAACCCCACCAGCGCGCCCTTCCAGCGCGAAGGTAGCACCTGATACAGGTCTACGAGTAACGGTTTCTGCGTCTTCTTCTTAATCTGCTGGCCGCGTTTGGCGTGCGCCGCCCAGTCATAACCGCGAATCTTCGACTCGCCGGGGTTACGCTGGTTAATCTGCGCGTCCCGCAGCCGTTGGATGCGTTCCCGTTCCTTGTTGCTGCTCATTCATTTGCCCCCTTAGCAGAGATGCAGTTGGCGGCGTTACATCCCGCTCAACTGCGCCAATCCCATATCAAAATAGTACACTGATTTCAGGCGCAGTGTCCACAAGAATCGGGAGTGGTCACGGGGGGCACTTGCCTTCGTGACAGACCTCGCTTTATGACAGATGGGAATCACCAATGCCGCCGCAGAAACCCTATACCATCGGCGGGATGGACTGTGCGAGCTGCACCCGTGAATCTGTATCTACAGATTCACTCACCGGGGCCCAGGTATTCAAATGTCTGATATACTTCTGGTGTTCCCCCGTCGTCGTAAATCCATTCCATCTGAGTCGGTGATATGGCACGGAAGTAACTTGTCCTTGACCTATCGTAGATACCGGGTTCACGAAGTGGAACCGTACTTTCGTTACCGGCGGCATCAGCAAGGTAGAGACCTCCCTCCGTGGGGATGATCGTTAATTCGTAAGTGTTCCCAGTCAAGGTTGTAGCGAGCCACACGCCCGGTAAAGGAACAAGTGCGTTTGCGATTTCTTCGATTTCTTCCGCTGACAATGAGGGAATAACTTCCACAGTTTCTGGCAAAACCGCAACAGGAACCAGGGCCATCTGCTCATCATCATAAGGTTCAGGATCACTCGGGGGGCCGGCTGCGATATTGTCGGCATTCATTGCCACACGTACACGGGTGCCAGCCGGCGCAATCACGGTCTTCCCCTGTGCGGTGACTTGAGCCGTACCCTCAACCACATTGATCTTCATTTCCGAACTCGGTTGAGATTGGATATACACAGTGGATCGCAGACGAATATTGACCTCGTTTACGAACAGGTTGATTTCGCCAACACCCTCCGGTGTCTGGATCAAAATTCCGCTGTCCGGGGCGGCGACACAGGGCGTGTCGCTTACACTTGATTTGAAGTAGAACGCCTGGAAAGGCCCAAACGTAGGTTGATCGGGTGGCGGGGCATCAGGATCAACCACAGACAACACGACTATATCGCTTTCCGGCGCTGTCAGCTGGGTGAATACCCAGCCCAGGGCATCATCTTCCAGTTGGATTTGCAGCCACGAACTATCGTCCAGACGACCTATAGCCACGACGGTATCGCCACTCCGAAACGAGTCGATAACGGCGTAGCTGGTTGATGGCCCGCCGCGCACGTTGAGACTACCTGGTATCACCAGCGTTACGGTCGCCGGTTCGGGGGGGACTTCGGTGACCGAGTCCTGAATTTCAACATCCCCAAAAAGCAGAAAAGTCACATTCTGACCCGGCAGTGTATCTGGCAGATTGGCCTGAATCCGCAGCAGCGCAACCCCCCATTCTTCATTAGCCGCGTTGTAAGAACTCAACGCCAGGCTCTGTACGGCGGCAATATCAACAACATCACCGGCCTCATCGAAAGTGAAGGTCCCAGCATTGACACGGGGTTTGGCAAGCAATGTAATATTACCGTAACACGCCTGGTTTCGCCCGGTCGCCTCACAAAGCTGGTCAACCGTTTCCAAAGCCTGGTTGACAATACGCGTACATTCGGAGTCCTGTGCCTGTGCGCTGGTCGCGAATACCAGCGTAACCAGCAAGATGGTCCCTACCAACTTAAGCGATTTCATGATGCTCCCTCCAACAATCATGAATTCCCTTTTATTATACTATTATACGTAATTATTGCATGTTGTTGTAAGGTGTTCAAATTGCCGGGTTCGCTGCTCCATCCCGAAAAGCCTGCCTTACGGTAGGATCGGTTGTGGAAGCAGTAGAAAGTTGATAGTGCGAACGCGCTTGCAATTAGCCTGTCACAGAATGGAAATATGACCTCATTTTTGCCGGACTCTTGCCTTTGTGGCACACCTTGATGTATAGTGAAATCATGATATATGCGTGAGTACACATATATTGAGACGACGTATCTTTATGATAAAGGGAACAACCGATGCCGCAGCAGAAAACCTATACCATCGGCGGGATGGACTGTGCCAACTGCGCCCGTGAAGTCGAAACCGGTGTGAGCAAGCTGGCCGGGGTGCGCCTGGCGCGGGTGGATTTCGCCACCGGCAAGCTGGTGCTGGATGGCGATGTCCCCTATGAGACTCTCAAAGCGCGGGTGGAAGCCCTGGGCAAGACGATTGAGGATACGCCCGGTAAAACAGCGGCGACTGTTGTACCCGCCAGAACGCGCGGTGGCGTCATCGGGTTCTGGGATTACCTGTGGGCGCGGGATGAAACCCGGTTGGCGCTGGCCGGCGGCGGTCTGATCCTGCTTACACTGGTGGTTTCACTGCTGTTTGCCCTCCCCGAATGGCTGGTAAGCGCGGCCTATACAGTGGCAATGGCATTGGCGGTCTACCCCATCGCCCGCAATGGCGTGAACACCCTGTTGATTAACCGCGAATTCAATATCAACCTGCTGATGACCATCGCGGCGGTGGGCGCGGTGCTGATCGGCGAGCATCTGGAAGCGGCGACGGTGATTTTTCTGTTCGCGGTGGGCGAGGCGCTGGAAGGCTACACGGCAGACCGCGCGCGGGACAGCCTGCGGCAGTTGGTGGCGCTGGTTCCGGCAACGGCGATTCGGGTGACGCATGGCGTAATGGAAGAAACGGTCCCGGTAGATGAACTGGCGGTGGGCGACATGATCCTCGTCAAGCCCGGTGAACGAGTAGCAATGGATGGGACGGTGAGTGCCGGGGAAAGCGCCGTCAACCAGTCCCCGATTACCGGCGAGAGTATGCCCGTCTATAAAGCAGTGGGGGACGAGGTGTTCGCTGGGACGGTCAACGGAGATGGCACGTTGCACGTCACCGTCACACGGCTGGCGGCGGATAACACCCTCAGCCGGATTATCCAGCTGGTGGAAGAAGCGCAGAGCGTCCGCGCACCCAGCCAGCGCATGGTAGACCGCTTCGCGCACTATTACACCCCGGCAGTGGTGGTCATCGCCCTGCTGGTGGCGCTCGTGCCGCCCCTGCTGTTCGGTGCGCCATTTTATGACACAGCCAACGCTCACGGCTGGTTCTACCGGGCGCTGGCGCTCCTGGTGATTTCCTGCCCGTGCGCCCTGGTCATCAGCACCCCGGTGACGATCATCAGCGCGATCACGGCGGCGGCGCGACGCGGCGTGCTGGTCAAAGGCGGGGCGCACCTGGAGTCGCTCGGTCGGGTGCGGGCGTTCGCCTTCGACAAAACCGGCACGCTCACCCAGGGCAGCCCGGAAGTCATGATGCTGCGTTCCGTCTCCTGTGTAGCCGACCATTTCACGCCCAACGCGCCGGGGAGACACGAATATGTCCCCACCTGCGAGCCATGTGACGATATGCTGGCACTGGCGGCGGCGGTGGAAAGCCGTAGTACCCACCCGCTGGCGCAGGCCATCCTGACAGCGGCGCGGGAACGCGGCCTGGCGGAACGCTACGCCCCGGCAGAAGGTGTGCAGACATTAGCCGGGCGCGGCGTACAGGGGCAGGTAAACGGCAAGACCGTCACGGTGGGCAGCCACACCCTGTTTGACCTGGAACATCCGCACAGCGCTGAACTCTGCGCCCTGATTGACGCAGCCGAAGCCCAGGGACAGACGGCGGCCATGATTAGCGACGGCGACAAAGTACACGGCTTCCTGGCGATTGCTGACAAGGCACGGGATGACAGCGCGGCGGTCATTCATAAGATGCAGGCGTTAGGGCTGCATACCGTCATGCTCACCGGGGATAACGTGGCGGTAGCGCGGGTCGTCAGCGCGGCGGTCGGTGTAGACGACGTGCGTGCCGGACTGCTCCCAGCGGAAAAGGTGGACGCGGTGCGCGGCCTGCTGGTGAAGTATGGCGCGGTGGCGATGGTGGGCGACGGCATCAACGACACCCCGGCGTTGGCAGCGGCGACGGTGGGGATAGCGATGGGCGGTGCAGGCAGTGCCCAGGCGCTCGAAACAGCCGACATCGCGCTCATGGCCGACGATCTGGCACAGCTTCCTTACGCGGTGCGCTTGGCGCGGTTCGCCCGCTCCCTCATCCGGCAGAACATCACCCTGAGTTTCGGCATGAAACTCGGGTTCATGCTTCTGGCAATCGTCGGTGGCGCGTCATTGTGGATGGCGGTCTTCGCTGACGTGGGCATGTCGCTCATCGTCACCCTGAACGGCATGCGCCCGCTCAGGATGACGTAGAGTGTCTATTCTTCTTTCTTGATTTCTACATCTGGAATTGGGTCTTTCCAATTTTCGGGAGGCTCTATTTTGGCTTCAATCCCGGCGTGTTCCGCGAGAAGAAAAAGTAGATTGCTGCCGTCCAATAACTCAAGCGGCTTCCCCGCTGCAAACTCAAAAGCTGCCTTTCCATATCCACTGGTTGTCACCAATATCCCTTTTGAAGCCCCTTCATTTTGAAGTGTTCCAAAGAGATCACGAACAGCGCTAACCCCAACGGTATGCTTATATCGTTTGGCCTGAATAATGACTTTACCCCCAAAGATTGGACGTGGATCAAAAGCTACACAATCTACCCCACCATCACGAGAGGCTTGCGTTTGTCGTGTTTCTAACCCCATTGTCTGGAATAGATTGGTAATCAAAGACTCAAACTCCATTGGTGTGAGTTCCATCAGGTTAGGTCTTTGATCCAGGGTCGAGAGTACATCAGTTTCTTCAACGAACCGCGAGTCAACCATATTGAATTCTAGAACAGGACGAACCGGTGCCAACTCGTCTGGTTTTGCCGACACACCTGCATTCAAACCTTTCAGGCAGGCAATCGGATCAACTTTACTGAGGTCCAACTTGGTGAAGACATCTCGTGTTGTGCGTACCGTAATCAGGCATGGGCGAATCGGTAACCCGGTGCTTGGGTCTATGGAATCGACATGCCCGTTAAAAACGATAGTTTCAATATGCTCTAACCGGTCAGCCTCAAATAGCTCGTGAATGGTTCGTAATGTGATCTGTGTGGTAACCGAGGCATAAAGTGCCTTGCGCTGCGTTGCGGGGCGGGAGGATGTGGTAATTTCATCTTTCGCCTTTACGTATTTGTATGAACCTACTTCAGGGATCACGCTAAAGGGCGGAATATCGTATTCAACAACAAGTTGTTTGGACTCGGGTACATAAGCAACTTTGGCATGTTGGGGAAAGCCATCTGGATAAGAACTTGCGTCCAGAACCAACATGAAGTAGTCAACAACTGCTTCCGGCTCACCTGCGAAGAGTTTTCGCTTGAACTCCTCAATGGCTGCATTATGTAATTCAATTTCCTTCTCTGCCTCGGACGCCGATTTTTCATAAATTGCTTTAGCCTCTGCAAGCGATTTTTGCCGAGCAGCCTCCTTTTCTTGGTATTTCTTAAAGGCAATTTTATAAGTTTCTTGGGCTAACTTTACATCTCGCTTGTACTTGCCAGAAGCTCCAGGGACAAATTTTCGCATACCTTTTAGCTCTTCTGGCAAATAGTCTTCCAATAATGGCTTTTCTGTTGCTTTACCAAGGATTCCAGGCGAGAATACTGGAAGTTGCAGTTTCCTTTTTAGTTTATCTAAATCTAAATAATCATCTACTGAAAGAGTGTCAGCGAGAAGGTTTTCCATATCCTTGATAGTTTGCTCGAGTTGCTCGTTTTTGAGAGCTGTCCCAGCAATCTGAGATTCTACGTAAAGCCGTGCGTTTTCTTTCTCCTGTTCTTTTCGTTCTTTTTCAGCAGTCCTAGCTTTTTCTGCTTTTGCACGTAGATAGGCTTGCTCGGCGCGAGCAGCTTCTTTTGCTGCTTTCATTTCCGCCCGCTCTCTTGCTTTTCTTGCACGCTCGGCATCTCTAGCTGCTTTCGCAAGAGTACTGGCAAAACTCCGTCTCCTTGCCATCTTTCACTCCTTCTGTTTAGATATTGTCATATTTTCAATGTCAAACTGAAACTATAACTGTCAAAGTATCAATTTTGCAAATAATTCTGATATCCAACGCAGGGACATAAACCACTTACTTATATAGTGCCGTTCATATCACTCCCCATCACCCTGAACGGGGTACGCTCGCTCAAGGTGGGGCAACAAACCGGCCCTGTTGAGCGCCCCACTCGGCACTCTCAACTCCTTCCCGTTTCCCCTCAAGACTCGGTACTGCCTTTCCTTTCAAATCTGAATAAATGTTCTCACAAATGGTCACCATTGATAACCCGTATTGTGCTATCCTGGTACTATGTTGATACGACCAGCACACCCCGACATCCACCCCAAAAAATCCGGTTTCCCGCCATTTTTGCAGCAAGATCACGCATTTTGCAGCACAGGTACACCGCCACTCACGGGAGGATTGCGGCAATCGCGGCAATCGCAGCACAACGCCGTTTTGTTGCAAAAACACCCCGCCGCCTCCCCTGTTTGCCTGCCCTGAACATCATTTTATGGCGGAACATGCGGCAAATCCGTCTTCCTGAGCGACAAAACCCCCGGCACGGACTGCCTGAGACCTCCCCAAATAGTGAAACGCCCATAATGATTCAACCAGGTGAATAACCAGCGCAATTCTGGTAAGATTGCGCTATGGAAACCATCACGATTTTGCACAATAAACGTATCGTCCTGGGCGTAACCGGGAGTATCGCCGTTTACAAAGCGGTTGACCTGGCGAGCAAGCTCACCCAGGCCGGGGCGCTGGTGGATGTCATCATGACGGCGGCGGCGGAGCAGTTCGTCACCCCCCTTTCGTTCCAGGCCGTCACCGGGCGTCCGGTATATACCAGCATGTGGGCGGCGGGAGACAGCGGCCTGCCCACGCATATCGCCCATGTTGGCCTGGGGGAAGGCGCGGACTTGCTGGTGATCGCTCCGGCCACCGCCAATACCCTGGCGAAACTGGCGCATGGGCTGGCGGACGACCTGCTGAGTGTGACCGCGCTGGCGGCCCGCTGTCCGCTGGTAATCGCCCCCGCGATGGATGGCGGCATGTACATCCACCCGGCGACTCAGGCCAACTTAAGCACCTTGCAGGAACGCGGCGCGTGGTTGGTTGAGCCGGAAGAAGGGCGTTTTGCGTCCGGGTTGGTCGGCAAGGGGCGTCTGCCAGAGACCCCCACCTTGATCGGGCAGATACGGCGGACGCTGGGACGGCATGGTGTCTTAGCTGGACGGCGGGTCGTCATCACGGCGGGCGGCACGCACGAGGCAATTGACCCGGTGCGCTACGTCACCAACCGTTCGAGTGGCAAACAGGGGTACGCCCTGGCCCAGGCCGCGCTGGACGCCGGGGCATCGGTGACGCTGGTCAGTACCGTACACGAACTGCCTGTCCCGGTGGGAGCTGAGCTTATCGCGGTAGACAGCGCCGCCAGGATGTTAGAGGCAGTCCTCGCGCATTCCGAAGGGGCAGATGCCCTGGTGATGGCCGCGGCGGTGGCCGACTTCCGCCCGGCGACTGTGGCGGAACAGAAAATCAAAAAACAGGACGATACCGCCGGGCTGCGACTCGAACTCGAACGCACGGCAGATATCCTGTTATCCGTTAAAGAGAAGCGCAAAAAGACCGGTTGGCCGCAGGTGGTGGTTGGGTTCGCCGCCGAAAGTGAAAACCTGCTGGCGAACGCCCGCGCCAAACTGGAACGCAAAGGGCTGGATTTACTGGTTGCGAATGATATTACCGCAACAGACGCCGGGTTCAGCGTGGATACCAACCGCGTCACCATCCTGAGCGCGGACGGCGGGCAAGAGCCGCTGGCACTCTCCAGCAAAGCGCGGGTCAGCGAAATCATCCTCAAGCGGGTGGCGGGGCTGTTGTAAACGCCGTATCTGGTGAGGGGACTTGTACCTGTTCGACAAAAAAATCACTCAGCGGATACCCAGAAGATTGCCCCTACGAGTCGCCGTAGATAGACGTGTCTCTGAGTATCCGCCGAGGAATTGCACAGATAATCCAGCAGAGTTGCTTTATTCGTTTACCGGATGCTATACGGTTGGTCGCACCGGACGCCGGAAAGCCGTTGGTCTTTTTGCGGTTGTCGGGCGGATGCGGCGGGCAGGCCGGTAATCAGGATTTTCCCACACAATAGTAACCCCCCAACCGAGTGTGTCCGGGTCGTTTTCCAGGTAGTTCGGAATCAGGCTGTGTACCCGGAAACCCTTGTGAAGCTGCTTGGTGAGGTTGGTATCGAACAACCGTCCTTCCATGACTTCCCAGACATACTGCTCCGGGGACATCACAGCGGCGACTTTGTGGTAATCCACGATGGCGCTGCCGGCAACCATGCCGCGCAAATTCAGGCGGCGCAGCGCGGCGAAACGCGCATCCATCAGCTTGCTGCCGATACCTTTCCCACGATAATCAGGATGCACGCACGATTCAACACCGTACATCCAATGCCCGTTCGGGTCATGCGTGGTCAGTCAGCCGTACCCGATTGCTAGCCACCAGGGGTCGGTGAGCGCCGGGTGACGAGGGTCGAAGTTCATCCGCATACTGACCGTCATACCGATCACACGGTCCTCGCTGTCAACAGCGATGTATTGGCCTTCCGTGAAACGGGCAATATGTTCCAGGAACATATCCGCTGTCAGGCACTCATCATCGCCGGGCGTTGTCCCATAGGCGGTATGCTGTAAGGCCTCCATCTGCTCGACATAGCGGGCCGAGCTAGGCAGAATGCGGATGACGCTGGTACTTAACGGGTCGCTATCCTTCTGATTGTTCATTTCGGACGCGCAAAGGCGCTGTTCTCCTTGACTCATGACTGTTTCACTACACATGACTTATAACCCCGGCTGTGGACGCTGTACGCGCCGGGATGGCTTGGAATTCAATTGAATGCTATACCGCGACGGCGTGACCACACGGCGCTGCGGCGCACCAGGCCGGTAATCCGGGTTTTGCCAGACGATAACCACCCCCCAACCCAGCGATTCTTCAGCTTCGCTGTAATCAGGAATCAGGCCGTAGACTTTAAAGCCCTTTTTGATCTGTTTAGAGAGGTTGGAGTCGAAACGCACGCCATCAATCACATCCTGCACATACGTCTCCACAGGCACACGATCCGCAACCTGGTGATAGTCCCGGATCAGGCTGCCAGCCACCATGCCGCGCAAATTCATACGCCGCACAATATCGTAGCGGGCTTCAATCAATTTGCCGCCAACACCTCGGCCCCGGTAGGCAGGATGCACAACCGAATCAACGCCGTACAACCATTTGCCATTGGGGTTATGCGTAGTCAGTCAACCCCAGCCGGTGGTTTCTACCCACGAGCCAAGGAAGGGGTTCTTAGGGTCAAAGTTAATCTGCATACTGACGGTCAGCCCAACAACTTCCTGGGTGGCCGTATCCACTGCGATAAACTGTCCTTCGGGGAATACTGCAAAGTGACTCTCAAATTTTTCAGGCGTCAGACATTCTTCGCACAACAGGGCTTCGGCGGCGTCATAGCCATAGCCGACCTGGTGCAGCCGGGTCATCCGCTCAAAATAGTCCGGCGAACTGGGGATTACGACGATTCCGCTGCCGTTACTCTGTCTGGGCCGGTAATGATAATTGTGTACGCTCATGGTTTTATTCCCTCATAGATTTCTGTTGTATTCGTATCACATTTCCTGGTTAAGTCCTGTCTTGCTGTCGCAAAATCCGATAGAAAATGGGTCAACCATCGCCAGTCGCCAGGGCTATCCTCTCTCTTATAGTGACTCGGGTATCGTGCCGGCGAATCGAACCGGACGCGAGGGCGAATCGCGCCATGTTCCGGTAAGCTGCGTCATACAGCTCGCAAGCGGCAGTTTCCCGCGCTTTACCGGCAGTCTGTTCAGTTACATGCTGTAGGTTGGGGGTCTGGCACAGTCGGAACGACTGATCTGTCAGTCAGGTCGGCGCGGGGTCATCATAGATAAACGCTGCGCCATACATAACGGGGAGATGGGTATTCCGGGCCGGCAGGTCTTCCCTACCATCGCCAATTAAACTTGTAACCATAAGTCACCTTGTGTACTTTTCTGCGGAATTGCTTGAAGTACCTGAATCACTATAGCACGCTTTTTGTACTGAGTCTATAGATGTTGCATAAGTTTTTGTAAATGTGGAGCGTGACCTGGAATGGGGGCAGCAGCAATCAGGCCTGATTTTGCCGAACAATGCGTTCAGTCCACAGTCAGGGGATCATCGCTTTCCTGCGGCAGGGGCAAAACACAGGTCTTGCCCCTGCCTGAAAAACCAACATGGTGTTTCTTACCGATCAGGACTCAACTTGCAACGCCACGAAATCAATCTCCAGCTTCACTTCCTCGGTCACATCCGCAACACCGGGCGCATTGGGGATTATCAGGCCGAAATCCGAACGCAGAACCATCGTGCTGCCCACACCTTCCAGCCGGGTATCCGAGGCGAGCGTTACCGTCATGTCAAAGGTGACAGACCGGGTGATCGTGCGGATCGTCAGGTCGCCCGTGACCTGGAAAGTCACGGTCTGCCCGATTTCGATGGATTCCGGCAGCCCGCTGAGTGAAGTCGGCACGAAGTCAATGAACTCGTATTCAGCTCTGGACGATTCGAGAATCTCACTCCGGATCGCACTGTTACGAAAGTTATTGTCGGTTGCCAGTGTGCGGGCGTTAATGCGAATCGTGCCAAGTTCCGACCCGGCAGGATTGGCGGTGTCTATGAGGACGTCCCCGGCGACCTGGTTGGTCTTGCCGACAACGGTGGTCGGATTTCCGCGCAGCACTTCATTCAGCGTGAATCGCACTTCGGATTCATCCTGGCTGATGCGATAGACCGCCCGGATTCCGGCGGTTTCAGTGGGCGCTTCCGTAGGCACTGTGGTAGGCGGCAGCGGCGTCGCGCTGGCAGCGCTTTCCTCAGTCACATCCACATCCTCAGTCGGAAGAGCGGTGAGCGCGGCGCTCAGGGTTGCGTTTGCGGAACTCATGCGTTCGACTTCCGCTTCGAGTTCAGCGACACGGGTAGCCTGTGCGTCCGGCGTGGGGGTAGTCAGCGCTAAGGTGGGTGCACTGATCGGCTCACTCGGCTCGCCGGAGCCTCCGACGACAGTAATATAAATCAGGACACTGGCAGCGGCTGTGATCCCCATCAGTGCCAATACACCAGCAATATACAAAATGCGTTGATTCATGTTTCCTTTATTCCTCTCCCAGTCTCAGTCCCAGTCCAAAAAAATACAACTCTTGCACGCAACTCAGAATAGCGGAAATGGCCGGCGCTGTTGGGGATTACTTAGTATTTTCTAATCGCACGGGAAAGCCAAACAATTGTCGACAGGGTGTTTTCGGGCAAGTCGTACAAACCAACGGTATTACCCTAAACGGGGTGCTATTCCTCACCAGGTTCGTTGCGTTTGACCGGGGCGCTCAGGGGGAACGCCATACCTTCAAAAATGTGGGGTGCATGGATAAACAGACCAGTGGCTTCTACTGCCACCGTGCCATCCGGCAGGATGATGCTGCCCGTTGTGTGGATTTTGCGTCCTTCAATGGACTCGACATGGCCGCGTACGTGCACCTCGACCCCCAGCGGCACGGGGTGACGGTAGTCGAGATTGAGGTTGGCGGCAACGACTTTGTAACCCGCCCGCCACGCCGATGTTCCCATCGCCTCATCCAGCAGGGAGGCGGAAATCCCGCCATGTGCATAAAGCGGCGGCCCTTCCTGATCGGGTTGCAGGATAACATCCCCGATGATACTGTCATCGGCGGTGGCATAAAACTGGATTCCCAGCCACCCGGAGAATTTTGAGCCAACCAGAGGCGTGCGCTCAGCCAAGATGGATCATCCTGATACCTCTTAGGATTCTGATGACGGCTTACGCCGCCCGGTACGCAGCACTTCATGCACCGTCTTGATCAGGTTATGCGTGATATACGGCTTGGTCAGGTAGCGATCCGCCCCATTTTCCAGCCCTTCTCGGATTTGATCCGCATCCGCCAGCGCCGACAGGATAACCACCGGCAGATTGTCAAAAAAGGTCTTAGCTCGCATCTGCCGCAGGAGTTCCATGCCACTCACGTCTGGCAGCATCAAATCCAGCAGCACCAGGTCAGGTAGTGGTTTGACACGCAGTATTCTGACCGCCTCACCCACCGTCAGGGCGGGAATCACCGTTAAGCCAACCCGTTCCAGCAACACCCGAATGAGGCTTTGCAGTTCCTGGTCATCATCTACAACGAGAATACGTTTCTTTTCAGATTCATCCACGCACTACTTACCTTTGACATCTCACTTGAACTCATGTTAGTTTTAGCGTACTCATTCTCGTAAATCAATAGAGACAGGAGATTTTGCCTATCTTACCGCTCCGGTGTATGCTGTAAAGTGTTTAGTTGTCGTGTTTTGTATTCGGCGCGGATGTGCCATTCAAAACAATCAGAATTGTGGGAAAGAACAAATTCATGCGCGTAACATACGGACTACTTTTCATACTGGTGATTGCGCTGGCGGGCTGCTTCCAGCAAGCCGGGGAACCACTCGACCAACCGAATGCCGGACAGGGTGCGCCTGTTGCGCTGCCTTCCGCAACGCCCCTTCTGCCGGGTGGCAGTGACCTCACGCCGCTGTTTCCAGCCACATCCACCCTGCCCCCAATCACAGTGATTTCGCCCACTCAACAGCCGATTGTGCTGCCTTCCCCCACCGATGAGACGCCACCTACGCCACTTGCGCCATCGGGTGAAGATGTGACAGCGGATACAGGTGCGGGCAGTTTTATCACCCCCAGCAGCCCACTGGGGCCGGTGACTGCCGAGCCGGTGACAATTGTGCCACTAGGACCTGCGACAGCGACGCCTTCCGGGTTGATCACGCCGACGGCGTTGGTGCCGGTCACGGACTCGGAAGATGGTTGTCAGTATGTCGTACAGCCGGGCGACAACCTGTTCCGCATCGCCGTCAACCACGACATCACGTTGGATGAACTGCGGACGGCGAATCCACAAATCGTCGGCGACCTGATCCAGCCCGGAGATGAGTTAAACATCCCTGGGTGCGGTGGGGGAACGGGTGAGGCCGCCACCTCCCCAGATACCGGGAGTGGCGAGGATACCGGCGTGGTCGCCCCGGTGGGCGGCACGACACACACTGTCCAGCGCGGCGAAACCCTGTATTCGATTGCCCGCCAGTATGGGGTAACGGTACAGGGCATCATCAATGCCAATAACCTGAGCAACCCAAACAGCCTGACTCCCGGCCAGGAATTGATTATCCCACCCGTCGAGCCGTAAGGGGAAAGTATGGCATCCCGCCAGAATATTTCATCCGGCGCACCCTGGGAAGCCCTTGTCGGCTATTCGCGGGCGGTGCGCGTGGGACAAACAGTGTATGTATCGGGGACTGTTGCCAGCGATGAAGCCGGTCAGGTTGTTGGCCCCGGCGACCCGTATACCCAGGCAGTCTACATCCTGCGGAAGATTGAGACAGCCCTGGCACAGGCCGGGGCGACGCTGGGGGATGTCGTCCGCACCCGCCTGTATGTAACGGACATGGGACGCTGGCAGGACGTCACCCGCGCCCATGCGGAGGTATTTGCGGCGATTCGCCCGGCGGCCACACTGGTGGCGGTAGCAGCGCTTATCAGCCCGGAATACCTGGTAGAAATCGAAGTGGATGCTATGATTGGCGTGGACGAGAGCGGGTAATCAGGGTACTTCACGCTGTATCTTACGCTGCGAGTCGCCCCGTTTCGGTATATACTAAAGTGTGTTATGCACTTTGACCTTATCCTTCGGCCACTTCTGCCTCAGGGAAAAGGTAGACAGATACCTATTAAGTCCCTCGCCCTGAGGGAGATGGATTTAGGGTGAGGGCTTAGGCCAAGCAAGTTCATAACAGCCTCTAGGCGGTGATAATCACGAGTACATACAGGGGGCGATGATGATGCAAACGCCCAAGCCGCAGCACGTCAATTGGGAAGCGGTCTGGAAAAGCCTGGATTGGGACGATGACATGCGCCGGGCAGCGGCCAGCACGCTCCGGTTGCGTCAGCGTGCCCAACAGTATGCCGCCCCTGTAGTAGCCCCCGGCGATCTGGCAGAAGATACCTATACCGTCCTGAGCTTCGACCTGGGAGGGGAAGCCTACAGTGTAGATGTAACTCTTGTGCGCAGCGTGCGGGCGCTCAATAACCTGGTGCGCGTCCCCGGTCTGCCGTCGTTTTACCCCGGCGTGGTGAATATACGCGGGCAGATCGTCACTGTGATGGATTTACGGCACTTTTTTGGTATCGCTACCGATGAGGAAATCATTGTCCCCGATGAACTGGTGCTGGTGCACGCCAATGACCTGGAAATCGCCCTGCTGGCGCATCAGGTAAACGGTGTTGTCATCATCCCCAGGCGGGCTATCAGCCACCTGGATAACATGCGCTATACACGCGGAATCACCCATGACAAAATGATAATGCTGGATATTGAGCGCCTGCTGGCCGATGAGCGTGTCGTCATCGGCGGCAAGCACGATTGAGAGGCCCACCCCATGAGCGACCTGGTACTCCCTTCTCCCCGCACCAACCGTCTGGTAGCCGCGTTAGGCAGCATGATGGTTCTGGCGACTGGCGTGGCTGCCGTTGTCCCGGTGCTGTTGCTTGGCCTGGTTGTACGTTCCCAGGTCGAAATCAATCTGCTTGCCTGGGCGCTGTTTGCCGGAGCGAGTGGCCTGACACTCGGCCTGTCAATACACCTGTTACAGCGCCGCCGTCTGGAAATCGCGCTGGCCTATTATGTGGATGTTTTAGAAGCGATTGACGCGGGCAATCTGCGCCAACGGATTGATACCGCTCAGTTCCAGATGGGACGCAGCATCGAAGAGCAAACCCTCACGCGCCTGGGGTTGGCGGTCAACCGCATCCTTGAACGTGTTCACCATATCGCCACCGAAATCAACCATGCCATCCAACTGATTGATACCGACACACTGGAAATCCTCACCGCCATGACCAACCAGGTTTCAATGGCGAATGAGCAGGATGCCATCGTAACCGAAACCACTGCCACCGTGAACGAAGTGCGGGCCACAGTGACCGAAACCGCCGAACGCGCCCAGAGTGTGGCTGAAACCGCCCAGGTCTCGGTGGACATCGCCCGCGACGGCAATACCGCCGTTGAGCAGACGATTTCCGGCATGGAACTGATCCGGCGGCGGGTGGAAGACATTGCCGATAATATCCTGGTGCTTTCCGAACACACCCAACAGATCGGAGAGATCATCGCGGCGGTCAACAGCCTGGCCGACCAATCACGGATGCTGGCGCTCAACGCTTCGGTAGAGGCCGCCCGCGCCGGGGAAGAGGGCAAGGGCTTCGCTGTCGTCGCGCTTGAAGTCCGCAACCTGGCCGACCAGAACCGCGATGCCACCATCCAGGTACGCGAAATCCTGGGGGAAATCCAGCGGGCGACCAACAGCGCCGTGATGGTGACGGAAGAAGGCAGCAAGGGCGTAGATCACGGGCAAGTGCTCGTCAACCAGGCCGGCGACTCGATTCGCAACCTGGCACACGCCATTGAAGAAGCGGCGCTGGCCGCCATGCAGATCGCCGCCAGCACCCGTCAACAGACGATTGGGATGGATCAGCTCACCCAGGCCATGCGGATGATTAAGCACGCCACCGCCGAAACCCTGACCAGCACGACCCAGGTACGCGCCAGTGTACAGAACCTGCGGGAAGCGGCTGACCGGGTGAACAGCGTCCTGGCGGGATTGAAGCTCTAATAATGGCTAAGTCCTCGGATGCCGACCTGCTGAGTATTTTCTGGACAGAGGCTGGAGATTATCTTCAACGGCTGAATTACGGGCTGCTCCAACTGGAAACCGGCCAGGTGGAAGCTCCGCAAGAGGCGCTGCGCGAGATGAACCGGTTGGCGCACAGTCTGAAAGGGGCGGCACGGGCTGTCGGAATCAATGTAATCGAAACGCTCGCCCACTATATGGAAGAAATTCTCCATGCGGCGCTGCACGCCCAATTGAAACTCTCGCCGGAAGTGTGCGATCTGCTCTATGATGGGCTGGACTTAATCCAGAACGTCATCAACGGCGAGGAAAACCCCAATGAAATCCTGGCAGACGTACTGGCCCGGCTGGAACAACTGGTTGGAACATCGGCCCGCGAATCAGCAGCGCCCGTCTCACCGGGTCAAAGTTCGATGGAAATCCCAACAGTAAGCACCAGCACGCTTGAGGTTGGCATTTCGTCCACATTGCAGATGCGACCTGCCGAAGACAACATCCGTGTGGCCGTCCCTAAACTCGACCAATTGATGGGCGAAGTCAGCGAACTACTCACCTACCGGCTGCACGGCGAGGAACGGTTGCAAGACTTACGCCAACTGCAACATTTCCATAGTCAATGGCAGCGCGAGTGGCGGGGGTCACGCACGGCCTATATCCGTCTGGCCCGGTGGGCGCAGCACCAACCGGAACAGGTCACGGGTGAAATAACCGCCCTGCTGCGCTTCCTGGAGACCAACCAGCGCCACCTGACAGCCGTCAACCGTCAAATGGCACAGCTTGTCCAGGCGCTAACCCAGCAGCAGCTCCAACTGAGCGCCATCACCGAGCAGTTACAGAGCGATGTCTCACGGATGCGTCTGATCCCCTTCGATTCGGTGCTGTCGGGCTTCCAGCGCATGATTCGCGATCTGGCCCGCGATACCGATAAGCGTATTCAGATGGACGTTCACGGCGCGAATGTCGAACTCGATAAAGCTGTACTGGACGGTCTTAAAGAGCCAATTATGCACCTGCTGCGGAATGCGGTAGATCACGGGATTGAACAGGTTGCGGAGCGTGAAAGCCAGGGGAAATCTCCGGTCGGGCGGATTATGCTCTCGGTGGAGCAGCACGGCAGCGAGATTATCATCACGATTCAGGATGACGGGCGCGGCATTGACCTGCCGGGCATCCGCGAGGCCGCCGTGCAGTCCGGCCTGCTCGCTATGCCGGACGCAGCCTCTATCAGCGATGAGGATGTGTATAGTTTCGTATTTTATCCCGGCCTGACAACCAGTCATTTTGTCACTCCCCTGAGTGGTCGTGGGCTAGGCATGGACATCGTGCGGACACGGGTCGAAGGTCTGCGCGGACGGGTGAGTCTCAACAGTATACCGCGCAAAGGAACGACAATCCGCCTGCATGTGCCGGTTTCGCTCACGCGGATGAACTGTATTTTGCTGCGGGTGGGCGGCCAGGATTTCGCCGTACCTGTGGCGGTGGTGCGCCGTATGTTGACGCCGGCGCCTGAGGAGATTTTCCGCGTTGAAGGCCACGAGACGATTATGCTGGATGAACAGGCTGTGCCGCTGGTAGACCTGGCTACGGTATTGGGGCTGCCCGCGCTGAGACACACCGATCAGCCGCCCGAACGAAAAGTCATTCTGCTGCACGCCAGTGATCGTACCATCGCCTTCCAGGTGGAAAACCTCTACCGCGAACAGGAACTGGTGCTGAAGCCAATGGGAGCGGAAATTGAAGCAGCACAGTATGTTTCCGGTGCGGCACTCCTGGGCAGCGGCGAAGTGATTATTGTGCTGGACGCCAATGACCTCATCCGTAGCGCCGCCCTTACTAAGAGTCCCCTGAGTCGGAACGCGCCCAACCCGGCAGCAATCCAGGCCGAACAGCCGCGCCACAAAGTCCTGGTGGTGGATGACTCGATCACCACCCGCACTCTGGAGAAAAATATCCTGGAAACCGCTGGGTTCGATGTGCGTACCGCGATTGACGGCGTGGAAGCCTGGGCGCTGCTGCAAGAATGGTCGTGCGAAGTCGTGATTGCCGATGTCGAAATGCCTGCCATGAACGGGCTGGAACTCACCCGGCGTATCAAGGCCGACCCACATACCAGAAACCTCCCGGTAATTATCCTGACCTCGCTTGCGAAGCCGGAACAGCGCCAGGCCGGGCTGGAAGCCGGGGCGGATGCCTATCTGGTGAAATCGCAGTTTAACCAGGAAGAACTGCTGCGGATGATTCAGGCCGTCCTGTGAAAATTGAGTGAAAGTGAGTCTTGAATAGTGAGTGATGATACCCAGGCCGCCCGAATCCAACAGGCGGCGGAACGCCTGCGGAACAGCCGCAAGCCGGTTGTCCTGACTGGCGCGGGCGTGAGTAAGGAATCCGGGGTGCCAACCTTCCGCGATGCAGTGGATGGCCTGTGGGCACAGTATGACCCGTCCCAGTTAGCGACCCCCACCGCTTTTATGAACAACCCCAAACTCGTCTGGGACTGGTACGAGTACCGGCGCAGCATGATCAGTGTCGCGCGCCCCAACCTCGGACACCGGGCGCTGGCGGATTTAGAGCAGCGCTTCCCGCACCTGCCGCTTATCACCCAGAACGTGGACGACCTGCACGAACAGGCCGGCAGCACCAATGTGATTCACCTGCATGGCAATATCGCCCAGAGCAAATGCTTTTTTAACTGCCAGGGCGACCCAACCTTGATAGATGTCTCGACTCTGACATGGGACAAAGAGAATGGCCCGCCGGCCTGCCCGCACTGTGGCCGCTGGGTGCGCCCCAATGTCGTGTGGTTTGGGGAGATACTGCCCGCCGACCAGCTTCAGGCCGCGACTATCGCCAGCCGCCAGGCCGATATTATGCTGGTGGTCGGGACATCCGGGCTGGTGACGCCCGCCGCGAGTCTGCCGGGCATAGCACGAAGCGCCGGGGCGTTTATCATCGAGATTAACCCGGATTATTCAGCCATTACCCGGATCGCCGACATCAAGCTGGATGGCCCGTCCGGTGAGGTCATGCCACACCTGCTGGCCGCCCTGGATTCATGAATGTGAGTGCTATTCCCGGTTTATTTAACTACAGGAGTTACGAAGTTCGGATGTTTTTTCCCGTAGGGGCATGAACCATCGTGCCTTACCCACCGACAAATTGCGTAATTCCTAATCTGTTGATTCTAAAGGCACACCTAAGGAACATGACATGCTGAGACGATGCTTCTGGTTTGGGTTAGTTCTGCTCCTCATCGCCACCACGGCGCTGGCGCAAGGCGGTGACCTGCTGCCGTATGCCTGGGAAGCGGGCGATCTGGCGCTGGCATACCCCGCCGGATGGGACACCCCGCTACCGCGTGAAGACGGCGACCAATTGACCCTCGCACTCGCGCAGATTATGACTGCTTCGCCAGAAACACGTCCCCCCGGAATCCCATTCGTTACCCTCATGCTGACATCCGACGACGGGAGCGAAGTAGCCACCCGGCTCGCCACCGCACTGGAGGCGCTCACAATCCAGCCGGGCGCGGCGGAGAGTACAGTCATGTTGGGGGCTGCCGGAACACGCATGGAAGGCCGCAGCAGCGACGGGCAGTTTTATGGCCTGGCCGCCACCGCCCCGCTCCCTGGCGGGCAGATTCTTGTCGTCAGCGGGCGGGCACTGTTTTCGCAGCGTGACCTCTTCGTCGGGGCTTTTGACTCAATCCTGAACAGCCTTGTGCTGGGCGCGGAGGAGACTCCGCAGAGGTCGGAATACGGCGTGCTATGGCATACCGGGCGCGATCTGAGTGATGGCGCGGAGGCATTCGTTGACCTGGCGGGCGCTGCCTTTGGCCCGGATAACGTGCTATACACAGCGGACGCCGTGCTGGGTGTGATTGGTTTTGATACCACTTCTGGCGCGGTGATGGCCGTTCTGCCAAACGAAGAAATCGCTGCTCCGGCCAGTATCGCAGTGGACTCTTCCGGTCGTGTGCTGGTAGCGGATACGCTCTGCCAGTGTGTGTTCGTGCTGACTCCCCAGGGTATATGGGACAGCCCACTTACCGGCTTTAGCCAGGATGCCCCGGTGAGTCTGGCTGTCGCCCCCGACGGCACGCTGTATGCTACCGACATTGACGACGCAGGCGTGCTGGTGCGTGCCTTCCTTGGGGATGGCGAGACTGTGATTCGATTGGATGAAACTGTCCTCAACCAACCGCTGCTGGCCGTTAATCCTGCCGGGATGCTGGTTGCGCTGGATGATGATGGCACGGTGTATACCCTCGAAAACGGGCAGTTCACCCCGGGCGTTATACTGGATACCGGCGGCTTCTGGGTGAATGCCTTTGCGATTGACCGCAGCGGCTACTTCCTCCTGGCAACTGACAGTCAGGGCATCGTCACCTTCAGCCCGGCGGGCGAACGTGTTGGTAGGATCGGACGCATTGTGGTGGCGTACCCACTGTCCGGGGAGGTGGTTAATCCACACGGCATTGTAGTCGGGCCGGATGGCACGGTCTATACCAGCGATAGTGATGGACAGTTCGGGGCGGTGACGGCCTTCAGCACGCAGGTTGGCAGTGGGCGAATAGGCGCGACAGCCCTGATTCCGGGCGTGCCGGTGCAGGGTGCGCTGGATATGGACACACCCCGGCAGGACTGGACATTCACCGCGGCTACCGATCAGGTCGTCATGATTTCAGCGGTGGATGCCAGCCGAAGCGATACACTGGACGTGGCGCTGCGTTTGCTGTCACCGGACGGGGGTGAAGTGGCCTACCGTGACGGGCAGGATGGTCAGGATTTATACGGCTTATTTGACGCCCAGATTCGTACATTCACCATGACCGAGGCGGGCGTCTATACCGTGCGTGTCGAACGGGTAGATGGAGACGGGACCTACAGCCTGGGCATTAACGTAGATCAAGGGTTTGAGTTGAGCGCGGAACTGGCGACTTCTCTGCGCGGGATGCTGGTCGATTCGCTCCCGGTACAACGCTGGGTATTCCAGGGTAAAGCCGGTCAGGTGTTGACCGTAACGATGCAGTCGGAAAGTGGCTCGCTCGACCCACTGCTGCGGCTGCTCGACGGCAGCGGGTCGCTCCTGGCCGAAAATGACGACGCGGCAGATACGGCGATGGGCAAAGACGCGCAGCTTGTCCAGGTGCGGTTGCCACAGGATGGCACTTATGTACTGGAGGCCGCGCGTTTTGATGGTGAAGGTGAATATACCCTGGTTATCGTGGTGACTTCTTAGTAAAGCACTTCACATTCGCGCAGAAAGCCCGCTACGATGTCTTTATCGCCGCGAATGGTGACATCTGCCAGCGCCGCATCCGGTGTAATTCGCCCTGATGACCGGCGGTTAATGGCCCGGTAGTCCATGTCAATCTCCGCCTGTGGTTCATTACTGCCCAGGCGGTAGGATACGGTCAACGCTCCGGTGATGTTCACTATCAGCGCGGATTTGCCTCCTAGCTTTGTGGCAATATCCAGCATAACCAGGTCAAGTAATCGCTCATCGTGGCCGGGCGTGATGACCAGTGTTTTCCCGGTAGCGCGGCAGATGTCCATACGGTGCATCCACTGGTCACGTGGGTAAATCACATCCACCAGATATGCCAGCGCCATCGTGCCAGACATCGGCTGGGCGGGAATTCGTATTTTGCGGATCAATCCGGGCAGATTCTGGCGCGTGCGGACAGCCTTCGGCCCGACTTCACGCAGTTCGGTGATGAGGTCTCGCGGGGCTTTCCCTGCTCGATCTTCCAGTTGACGCCGGTTGAGTGCGTCTACAGTGACAACCGTTTTCAGGATGTGCGGATTCAGAATGGCCTGGCGGAAGAACTGCCCCCAGCTTGCCCACATCGCACAGGCCCCGGCCAGGTGTGCAGTCATATCCCGAACGTTCCATTCGCTGCAGTCGGTGGGCTGTGTCCAATCATCGCCGTCCAGTTGTTCCAGCAGGTTCAAGACCTGCTGCACCTCAAAGGCTGCAATCTGCGCAGCTTCCGGTATGCTGACCGGGGTAATGGTTTCGGCCTGCTTGATGCCCGGATCAATACTCGACTCGAGCAGATTTGAAATGGGTGCTGCGATCATATCACTCGCTCCTTTTTATCGTTGACCATGCGTTGAGTAAGACTCCAACTGCCTGATGGATGAGGCCGCCATAACGTCCCTCCCCAACCGGCAGTTCGGGATTGTTAGCGAGATGCATTTCAGTAAGCCCGTGATTGAGCGCAATGATGATGTCCCGCGCCTGTTCATCGGGTATACCCGGATTAATCCCTTCGCTTTCCAGAATGTCGTGTAAAAACGCAGTAAACCGGTCAAGGGATGTAAAGCTGAGCGCCAGACTCTCAGCCGATGGCACGAAGTTCGGCACGGGACGCTGAAACATGATTTGATAGTAGTCCGGGTTTTCCTGAGCAAAACGCATGTACGACTCGAAAATACGGACCAACTTCTCATACACCGTGCCATCCTGCACAATATCGGCTTCGGTATGCTGTAAGAACAATTGCCAACCGCGCCGGAAGAGTTCATCGTAAATAGCATGTTTGCTATCGAAATAGGTGTAGAGTGACGGAGGCTTGATCCCTAATTGACGTGCAATCGCATTAAAACTGAGTGATGCTGCGCCATCGGCCTGGATCATGTCACGGGCGATTTTTACGATGTCCTCGATAATCTCCTCCCGATTACGGCGGCGGCGCTGCTGGATAGAAAGTGTCCGATGGTCTTTTGCCATGAGTTTAACCTAACATCAATTGATTTACCTAATGATATTAGGAAAATGGCAAAAGTCAATTACAATATACATTACGATTCATCCTGCACTCAATTAGTGTATGTTTTTCAGGGTTTTCTGAGGTGAGCTATCGAAAGTAATCCAACAAGGAGATGAAACTCTTAGGGATGTACCGCTGTGCACCGACGTTGAAAACATACGATCACTCGCTTGAATCAGGGCAGGTTCAATAGCCGAAGCGCCGCAGGGTGCGGTCTACGCCACTCACATAGCCGCCGCCAAACAGCCTGACATGCACCAGCAGCGGGTACAGGTTGTAAATGTCGCGCCGTTCCTCCCAGAATCCGGGCGCAATCGGACGTAAGGTCTGGTAACGCTCGAAAAACGCCGTGCCAAAAGTATTGAACAGCGTGATAAACGCCAGTTCGATTTCCGGGTGGCCGTAGTAGATGGCCGGGTCAATGAAGGCTGTGATTCGCCCACCTACAGCCAGAACGTTCGTCGTCCACACATCCCCGTGCAGCAGCGCCGGACGATCCGGCTCAATCAGCCAGCGCGGGAGCTGCTGCGCAAAAGATTCCACCCGTTTGAGCAGCGCATCCGGCAGCCGTCCGGCACGGTGCGCCACACCTGCCATGTAGAGCAGCCGCTGGTCACGGAAAAAGTCTATCCACGATTCCGTCCAGGTGTTGGGCTGATGCAGCCCGCCGATGAGGGTCGGCACTTCCAGTCCATAGGCCGGGGCGGTGATGCCATGCAGGTCGGCCAGCAGCACCGCCGCATGCTGTTCCGCCATAGGGGAAAATCCGCTGTTTCCTTCAACATACGCCATGAGCAGGAGTGTCACTGACGAGTGCAGGACAGCTGGGACAGGCAGGCTGCTGTTTTCTGCCAGGTAGCGCAGCATAGCGCCTTCGCGTTCCAGGAACGACTCCGGGTTGCTGGGGGTTTTCGCCACGACCTGCCGGCCATCGGCCAATCCCACCCGATAGACCTGGCCGACCATCCCGCCGCCCAGGGGACTGGACATTTTCACCGGGCTATCGAGCGCCGCTTCAATCTCTGTATGTAAGGAGTTCGCCATAAGTCCTCCTGGTCGTGGTGTGGCAGCCGCCGGTTGCCGTGAAAATATGGCACATGATTTCGATTACATGTTATGCTGGTATATATAAAGAGCCTATCGAAAATTCAGAGCAAATGCCAACGCGATGATAGGCGGAACTGTGAGGTCGTGCGATGCTACAGGATGAACAGGGCGAACCCATAACGTGGGACGACATTGAACTGGCGCTGGAAAAGGCCTACCGACGCGGCTTCCAGCAGGCGCTTACCCTGCTGGCGACGTTTTATCCCAATGGCATCGGCCACACCGAACTGCTCAAACTGGCGCATGAACACCAGATGTGGCGGCGCGAACTCGGTGCATCCAAAATCGGGGATAGTGTGACGCCGCGTTTCTCGGGCGCGGTATCCCCGTTGGAGCAGCATCTCCGCGAGGGATAAGTACAGTCACAAGTGGGTGGCATAGACATCATGCGAGTGAAGGCTGTCTATTCCTCCATATATTCCCGGCGGACGCGCTCAATCACTTCAACCAGGCCTTCCCGCGTATAGTCCTGGCCGTGAATGTTATAGGCCAGCACCAGGAAGGCGACGCCCAGCGCGTATTCATAGCGTGGGCCGGGCGGTTCTTCGCCGACCAGCGCGATATTCAGACCGCTGATTTCCAGCCCCATTTCTCCCAGCACAACCAGGATACCCGCCGGGTAACGCGCCCAACGAGGCAGCGGGCGGTTGGAGACAGTCCGCTTGGTTTTGGCACTCCGCAGGGTAAAGCTCGTCTGGCTGTCGAGATCAGGAGCGGCCAGTGTCAGGTTATACCCATCGCAGGATGCCGCTGCCGCCCACATATCCCACCCTGGCGCTTTGACCAACCAGGTTAAAGCCTGGTCCGGGAAGCGTTCCTGGAACGTCACGAGCAGACGGATCGGGGGATTGGGGATATCGAATGAGTCGGTCACAGTGCCTGTTGCCCTTTGCGAAGTTTATCAAACCTGCTAGATGAAGGGCGTCATTGTAACATACTCTTGCTTTAATTTCGCCGCCGTTGTCTGGTACAATCGCCTCGAACCAAGCAGATTGTGACGTTAGGATATGAATATGGGTTATCGGGTAGGGCTGATTCTGGGGTTGGGATTACTGTTGGTATGGGGTACGGCGCTGGTGACGGCACAAACGGACCTAAATGCCAGCGCAGATAGCTGCACACAAACGTTGGAAGCGCTGTGGGTAGCCGCCAGCGATGCCTGTGTCAGCGGGCCAGTAGGTTATATATGCACCGGTGGCAGCGCTCCGCAAAATGTCGAACCAGTTGGCCCGGTGAGTAATGCGCTCGTCAGCCCCGGCGCACTGGTCGAAATCGGTCTGGTAGATGGGCTGCAAACCACCCCGATTCTTCCCGCAGGCGCATCCGGCGGCATCGTGTGGCTGCGGCCAGACCAGCCGATTCGCTTCACCGGGGTGGCGCTGGGTGAAGTCCGGTTGCGCGACGCCACGCCGCCCGATTTTCCCGCCTGGCAGTCTATTGTGGTCGAAACGCTGCCGCAAGTTGAAACCGGCTGCGCCACAACGCCCCCCAATATCTATATAGCCCAGACGCCATTTGCCGAGCCAACTAATATCGTCATCAACGGTGTCTCGGTCAGTTTGAACGGGACGATTCTTGTCGTCACCCGCCCCGGTGAAACGGTCTTTGCCGGGCTTTCCGGGCAGGCCGGGCTGTTCGCCGCCGGGCAGAATCAACTGCTGCGTACCGGCCAGCAGATCAGCGTCCCGTATAACCCCGACACCTTCGCCACGCCCATCGGTGCGCCGGGCATCGCTACCCCATTGACAGAAAGCCTCGCGCCCAACCTGCCCACCGCGCTGTTAGACCGTCCGGTGATCGTCCCGCAACCGGGTTATGTAACAACCCAGGGCGATGTGAACATGCGTGCCGCGCCGACCACCGACGCCGCGCTGCTGGTGCAAGTGCCTTCCGGGGAGATTATCAGCGTGTTGGGGCGCAATCCCGCCGGGGACTGGTATCATGTCCGGCTCGATAGCGGGGAAACCGGGTGGATGTATGCGCCGCTGCTGCTACAATTTGTCGGCCCGATCACAGCGATTTATGAAGCCACGCCGCTGCCGCCCCAGCGTTACGGCATATTGGGAACTTCCGCCAAAGTGCTGGCGCCCGCCGGAGTGAATCTCCGCACTGCACCGGATGTCACCTTCCCCGCGCTGGCGGCGCTGCAGGACGGGACACAGGTGACGCTGCTGGCTCGCAGCCCGTATAGTCCCTGGGTTAAAGTCGATGCGAGCGGCATGGTAGGCTGGTTAGCGCTGATTACGATTGAAACCGAGTCGGTGCTGGAAGCGCTGCCGATTGACTATGATGTGCCACCGCCGCCAGAGCCGACTCGGATACCAGGTTCGTTTGGCAACGCCTTCCCCGATCCGAACCGCAACGGAAATTAAGAAGGTCAAAGACGAGAGGTGGCAGTATGCCAACTGTCACCTCTAAATTCGCGTAACGGGCATCGTCACAATCACCGATTTTCGCAGGGCATACGCTGGCTAGATTATCTAATGGCAAAATAACCCGGTACTGGTTATACTCTAAAATCATTCTTCTGGAAATTATATTCATGCCATCACACTCACAACGTCTTTTACAAAATATCCTTAATCGACTGCTGGATATGGTGCCTACCCTCCTGGCACTGGTTCTGGCGTTTCTGGTCGCTTCTATCCTCTTGTTCGCGTTAGGCGCGGACCCCGGCACAGCCATTAATTCGATGCTGCAAGGGGCATTCGGCACGGAAAACGCGACTGCCGAAACCCTGGTGAAAGCGACCCCCATCCTGTTTGTCGCCATCGGTATCAGCATCGCCTTTCGGGGCGGTGTCATCAACATCGGCGGTGAAGGCCAGATGATCGCCGGGGCAGTAGCCGGGGTCACAACTGCGCTGGTGCTGAAAGATGCGCCGGCCATCATCACGATTCCGATGTCGCTCGTAATGGGCTTCATCTCCGGGGCATTTTACGGGGGCATTGCCGGGTTTTTGCGGGCGTACTTCGGCGTCAACGAAATCCTCAGCACAATTATGCTCAATCAGGTCGCTGTGCAGTTGATGAACTACCTGCTCAACAACCCACTGCTCGACCCGGCGGAACTAGGCACGAACCACATCCCCAAAACCGCCCGTATTCTGGCGGAACACCAGCTCCCCCGCTTGACAATCAATCTGCCGGAAGTATTGGTTTCGATTTTTGGTCATGCCGATCTGTTCGCCAAAACCCGCCTGCACTATGGGCTGATTATCGCGATTGTGCTGGCGATTCTGACGTATATCCTGCTGTGGCGGACGACTATCGGCTACCGCATTCGGGCTGTCGGCCAGAACGAACGAGCGGCACGTTACGCCGGAATCAACGTCAAGCGCCAGATGATGCTTTCGTTGGTGCTGGCGGGTGGTTTTGCCGGATTAGCCGGAGTAGTGCAGGTTCTGGGCTTACAGTATCGCCTGCAAACCGATGGCTCTCCTGCCGGGTTTACCGCCAGCGCCGGGTTTAACGGCATTGTTGCGGCATTATTCGGTGGACTGAATCCGATTGGCGCAATACCGGCTTCAGCTTTCTTCGGCGGGCTGCTGGTAGGTGCACAAAAAATGCAGCGTGACCTGGGCGTACCGGCGGCACTTATCACCGCCATTAACGGTTTAATCGTGGTGTTCGTCGTCAGCAGCCAGATTTTCACACAACGGCGGCAGCGGCGGCGGGCCAATATTGCGGTGGCAACGGTTGATATGCCGGAAGCCGATGAACCAGTCCAGCCCGTACTGGAGGAAGTCGTATGAACGAAATTTTCACTGCCAGCGTTTTCGCATCAGCTATCCGCCTGGCAACTCCGTACATCTTCGCCGGACTGGGCGAAACCTTCAGCCAGCGCAGCGGCGTTCTCAATCTGGGTGTAGACGGCATTATGCTGATGGGCGCGTTTACCGGGTTTTACGCTGTGTATATCACGGAAAACCTGCTTATTGGTGTCCTGGTCGCTATGCTCACCGGCCTGGTGATGGGGCTGGCGGTAGCCTTTATCAGCGTCACACTCAAGGCGGAACAGGGCATCAGCGGGATTGGTGTCTACCTGTTCGGACTGGGATTGAGCGAACTGCTCTTCCAGAAGCTGATCGGTACGCCCAAGTCTATTGTGGGCTTCACCGCTATCTCTATTCCCGGCTTATCCGATATTCAGTTCCTCGGCATCGGGGAAATCTTCTTCCGCCATAACCTGCTGGTGTATGTCGCCTTCGCCCTCGTGCCGATTTCCGCCTACGTGTTGAACCGGACGCCGCTCGGCC
The DNA here is from genome assembly GCA_937974245.1 of uncultured Chloroflexota bacterium. Lineage (GTDB taxonomy): Bacteria > Chloroflexota > Anaerolineae > Aggregatilineales > Phototrophicaceae > JACKCG01. The sequence continues at coordinate 28,973 of CALJKV010000039.1, forward strand.
TGATGATTCGTGCTGTGGGGCAGAACCCGCAGGCAGCAGACGCGATGGGCATCAACGTGGCGCGGGTGCGCTACTTCACCGTCACGTTGGGCGGGGTGATGTCCGGCCTGGCTGGCGCCTCGCTCTCGATTGCGCTGCTCAAGGTCTTCCAGCAGAACCTGACTTCCGGCATGGGCTTTATCGCGGTGGCGCTGGTGTATTTCGGCGGCTGGCGGCCTTTCGGCATCCTGGCTGGCGCGATGCTCTTCAGTTTCGTGAATGCCCTGCAATTGCAGATCAGCGGGATTGGTGTGGATATTCCCGCCGAGTTTGCGGTGATGGCCCCGTATGTGATTACGATCATCACCCTGATCTTTGCTTCCAAGCGGACGGAGAAGCCTACTGCGCTGACCAAGCCGTTTGAAAGAGGTGAATAATGTTGTTAAACCATCAACAAGGAGCCTACTATGCTTAAGAAAATGCAGTTTGTGTTTCTCATCGTGGCCGTGCTGCTCATGGCCGTCACCGTCACCCAGGCGCAGGACGATGTCTTCCGCGTCGCCGCCGTCGCCCCCAGCGCCACCAACGACCTGGCCTTCAGCCAGAGCATGTACGATGCGCTGATGCTTATCCAGGGAGAAATGGGTGCGGACAAGTTCGAGTTTGTGTTCCAGGATGGGACATTTGTAGTGGACGACGCGGCGGTTGCGCTGCGTGAGTGGGCGACTTCGGGCGAATACGACCTGATTATCGCACACGGTTCACAATACGGCACGATCATCGAAGAACTCGCACCAGAATTCCCGGATGTTTCCTTCGCCTGGGGCACGGACGTGAATACCTTCGGGCTGGATAACGTTTTCGCCTACACCGCTGCGGCGGGCGAGGGTGGGTTTGTCAATGGTGCGCTGGCCGCTCTGATGACGAAGACCGGCAAGATCGGCGTGGTTGGCCCGATTGAAGTGGGTGATGCCAAGCTGTATGTGGATGGGTTCGTGGCCGGCGCTGCCGCCGCCAACCCGGATGTTGAAGTTTTCGTGACCTATATCCAGTCATTCAGCGATGTCCCGCTGGCGACGGAAGCCGCCAACACCCACATCGCCAACGGCGCGGACATCCTGACCGGCTCGGCACAGATGGTGGTCGGCGCGATTGCGGTGGCACAGGAACAGGGCGCCCTGTGGTTCGGCACGCAGGCCAGCCAGGCGGAACTTTCCGCTGGCGCAGGCGTAATGTTCCAGGTGTACCGCTGGGACGTGGTGTTGCGTGACATTATGGCCTCTATCGCTGAAGGCAAGCTGGGCGGCGAAGCCTACACGCTGACACTGGCGAATGGCGGCCTGGTGATGGAACAGGGTGGTTACGGGAAGTAATCGAATAGCCAGCCTTAGTTAAGATCGACTTGCCCTTTCGTAGGGTCGAGACATGCCTCGACCCTACATCTCTCATTGGGCTGTGAGGTCAAATATACTCAACCGAATCTTTTTGGAACCTATATTATGAACGCAACCCAGTTCGCAGCACCACCCCGTATCCAACACCTGCACATGCAGGGCATCGTCAAACGCTTCCCCGGCGTGCTGGCGGTAGACAATGTGGATTTCGAGGTCAAAGCCGGTGAAATCCACGCCCTGCTGGGGGAAAATGGCGCGGGCAAAAGTACCTTGATGAAGATCCTTTACGGCCTGTACCAGCAGGATGAAGGCCAGGTGCTGATTAACGGCCAGCCCACCGAAATTCGCTCCCCGTCGGATTCAATCCGGCAGGGCATCGGTATGATTCACCAGCACTTCATGCTCGTGCCGTCGCTCACTGTCGCGGCCAATGTGGCGTTGGGGGTAAAGTCATCGCGGGGGTGGCGGCTCGACCTGGATGTGGTGTCGCGGCGATTAGAGGAACTCTCTTTACAGTACAACCTCAAGGTCAACCCGAATACGCCGGTGTGGCAGCTAGCGGTAGGTGAGCAGCAGCGCGTCGAAATCCTGCGGGCGCTGTACAAAAACGCCGCCCTGCTCATCCTGGATGAACCAACGGCGGTCTTGACGCCGCAGGAAGTGGATGATCTGTTCCGCGTCCTCAATAAAATGACTAAGGACGGCCACGCTCTGATTTTTATCTCCCACAAGCTGCATGAAGTCCTGGCGATCAGTGACCGGGTGACGGTCCTGCGCGACGGCAGACGGGTTGATACCATCCCCACAGAGGGCGCGACCAAACTCTCATTGGCGGAGATGATGGTAGGTCGCCCTGTCGTGCTCGAATATAAGAAGCTGCCGCTCCAGGCCGCGTCAGACCGCCTGGTATTACAGGACGTGAGCGCGCTGAGTGACCGGGGCGACGCGGGACTCAACGGGGTATCGCTCTCCGTGCGCGGCGGCGAAATTGTCGGGCTGGCGGGGGTCAGCGGCAACGGCCAGCGTGAACTGGCAGAAGTCATCGCCGGGCTGCGGCCCGCGACATCCGGCGGCATCCTGATTGGCGGCATAGAAACACGGGGCAAATCACCCTCGGTCATCAACCAGCTTGGCCTGGGCTATATCCCCGAAGAGCGCATGATAGACGGCGCGGTGAAAGAATTCACCGTCTCGGAAAATTTCATTTTGCAGGATCATGGGCGGCAGCCGTATGTGCGCGGCGGCATTTTTATGAAGTTCCGCACTATTGAAAACGCCTGCAGGGAAGCCATTAAGCAGTATGAGATCAAAACTCCGGGGACGGATACACCGCTCAAGAGTCTCTCCGGCGGCAATATTCAGAAACTCATCCTGGCACGGGAGCTTTCCCGCAATCCGAAGGTGCTGGTGGCCGCGCAGCCGACTCGCGGTGTGGATATCGGCGCGACTGAGTACATACACCAGCGACTGCTGGCCGAACGTGACCAGGGGATGGCGATTCTGCTCATCTCCGAGGACCTGGATGAAATCATGGCATTGTCCGACCGGGTGGCGGTTATGTACGAGGGGCGCATCGTGGGCGTGGTGGACCGGGACGCCGTTACCGTCCGGCAGATCGGCGCGATGATGGCCGGTTCGTCGTTGGAGATGGTAGAATAGGGGATAGTTATCAGTTTTCGGTGGTCAGTCGCCAGCAGGTGGGAGTATGAGGTGTCCAGGATTTCAGGAAACTGGTTGTTTGGGAGAAAGCGCATCAACTCACGCTCAGTACCTATAAGGCAACCGTAACATTTCCCAAAGAAGAAATATGCGGTTTGACTAACCAACTGCGACGATCAGCAGCCTCTATTCCCGCCAATATTGCAGAAGGGTGTGGTCGTAACAGCCCCGGGGATTTTCGACGTTTCCTGGAAATCGCGATGGGCTCGGCAAGCGAGACAGAATATCATTTACTGCTGGCTCACGATCTGAAATATCTGAATACAGATGATTACCAGGCACTGTCCACAACCGTCATAGAGATCAAGCGTATGTTGGCCGCACTCATCAAAAAACTGAGAACCGATAACTGAATACTGACAACTGAAAACCACATACCACAGGTCGTCACCTCCTGGTGGCGGCGCTGGGAGACACTCCCATCGAAAAGTGCCGGTGGTCTACCTGATGAAGAGAGTTGCGAGGTCAGACCATATCATGAAACTGTGGCATCATTATCACACCCCGTCTTCAATTGATGAGGCGCTTGCCCTGCTCGACCACTACGGCGGCCAGGCACGGGTGATCGCCGGGGGGACGGATCTGCTGGTGGACTTACGCGCCGAAGAGGGCGAACCCTTCCAGGCGCTGGTGGATATCACCGCCATCCCCGAGCTTACCACCATTGAAACCCGGAACAACCAGATTATCATCGGCGCCGGCGTCACCCACAACCAGATAGTGCGTTCCCCCCTGCTGGCAGCGAATGCCACCTGCCTGGTGGAAAGCTGCGGCGTTGTCGGCGGGCCGCAGGTGCGGAACGTGGGGACACTTGGCGGCAACGTGGCGCACGCCCTCCCGGCAGGCGACGGCACGACCTCGCTGGTCGCGCTGGATGCTGAGGCCGAAATAATCCTCAATGGGGAACGGCGCTGGGTGCCTATCCTCAAAATGTACCAGGGGCCAGGCCAATCTTTGATCGATTCGACTCACGATTTATTGCTGCGGTTTCGTTTCGCGCCCTCCGGAAAGGGGGAAGCCACGGCCTTCAAGCGCATTATGCGTCCCCAGGGAGTCGCCCTGCCGATCTTAGGGTGTGCGGTGTGGCTGCGTGTGGACGGTGACACCATCACGGAATCGCGGGTGTGTATCGCACCCGCCGGGCCAACTCCTATGCGGGTGAACGAAGTCGAAGCGTTCCTCAACGGCCAGCCCGCCAGCGAACGGACTATTCACCAGACCGCCGAACTCGGCCAGAAGGCGCTGCACCCGCGCACCAGCAAGTATCGGGCGACAGCCGACTACCGGCGCGAGATGATCGGTGTACTGCTGCGGCGGACATTGACTTTGGCCGTACAGCGGGCACAGACCGGGGCGGCAGTTCCCGAAGGCGTAGGGATGTAATGTGAGAGGGAGATGATGATGGCGACAATCAATGTAACCGTGAATGGACAGCAAATCGAACGGGAAGTAGACGAATCGCGCACACTGGCGCAGTTTTTACGGAATGACCTGGGACTGACAGGCACAAAAATCGGCTGCGAGGAGGCCGAGTGTGGCATCTGCACGGTGCTGGTAGACGGCGTGCCGGTGGATTCGTGCGTATACCCGGTGTTGAAGGCCCAGGGCAAAAGCATCAAGTCGGTAGAAGGGTTGGCCGAGGGCGAAACGCTTCACCCGATCCAGTCGGGCTTTATCGAGCATGGCGCGGTGCAGTGCGGCTACTGCACACCAGGGCTGATGATGACGGCGACGGCCTTACTGAACGAAAACCCTGACCCCAGCGAGCAAGACATCAAAGTGGCGCTCAAGGATACCTACTGCCGCTGCACCGGCTATGCCAGTGTCATCCGGGCGATCCAGTCCGCCGGGCGCGAACTACGCGGGGAAACACCACTCCCGGTCAACGACCCGGCAGTCTCTGAGCCAATGCACGTCATCAGCCGTTCCGTGCCGCCGCAGGAAGTCCGCGCCAAAGTCACCGGCCAGGCGAAATATACCGACGACATCACTTTCCCCGGCATGCTCTACGCCCGCACGTTACGCTCCCGTTATCCCCATGCGAAAATCCTGAGCATCAGCACTGAAAAAGCGAAGGCGCTTCCGGGTGTACAGGCCGTCCTCACTCATGCCAATGTGCCGGGTGAAAACCTGCACGGCCTGGTTTACCGCGATTGGCCGGTGCTGTGTGATACCGTCGTGCGCTACATGGGCGACGCGGTAGCTATCGTTGCCGCCGATACGGAAGACCTCGCCGCCGAGGCGCTCAAGCTGATTGAGGTCGAGTACGAGCCGCTGCCGGTTGTGGCCGATCCGCAGTATGCCCACACTGCCGAAGCGCCGGTACTGCATCCTGAACATCCCACCGGCAACCTGCTCAAGCACATCAAGGTGCGGCATGGGGATATTGAGGCCGGGTTCGCTCAGGCCGACGTGATTATCGAGCGCGAGTACCACACCCCGACGACGGAACACGCCTTCCTGGAGCCGGAATGCGCTATCGGCGTTCCGGCGGGGTATCCCGACCACGACAAACTGACGGTGTACGTTGGTTCGCAGATTCCCTACCAGGATCGCAACCAGCTTGGGTTGGCGCTGGGTGTGCCGGAAGAATCGGTGCGGGTAATCGGCACATTGATTGGCGGCGGATTCGGCGGTAAAGAGGACATCGCCGGGCAGATTCACGTGGCGATGCTGGCGAACGCGACAGGCCGACCGGTCAAGATGCTCTACACACGCCAGGAGTCGCTCGTCTTCCACCCCAAGCGCCACGCCACCACTATCCGCATGAAAACCGGCGCGACCCGTGACGGCAAGTTGATCGCGGTGCAGGCTGAACTCTACGGCGATGCCGGGGCGTACGCTTCGCTTTCCGATAAGGTGCTGACACGGGCGACCACCCACGCCACCGGCCCGTATGCCGTGCCAAATGCGAAAATTGACTGCTTCGCCATGTACACCAACAATGTGCCGTCCGGCGCGTTCCGGGGTTTTGGCGTCACCCAGTCGGCATTCGCCGTCGAACAGAATATGGACCTGCTGGCGGCGGAACTGGGCATTGACCCGGTGCAGTTCCGCCTCATCAACGCGCAGAAAGTCGGCGTAACCACAGCTACCGGACAGCTTCTGCGTGAATCGGTGGGGCTTATCGAAACCATTGAGGACGCCTGGAAGGACATGCAGGCACACCACAACGGTGATGGTTTCCGCTGGGCGTGGCGCGACGGTCACAAGGCCTACGGCTGGGGCATCGCCTGCGCCTACAAAAACACCGGTTTGGGGGGCGGCGCGCCGGATAAATCCGAGGCGGAAATTGAGGCATTCGAGGATGGCACGATTGAAGTCCGTACTGCCGCCGCTGATATGGGGCAGGGGTTGGCACATGTCGTCGCCCAGTGCGCCGCCGAGGAACTCAACCTCCCCTATGAAAAGGTGCGTGTGCTGTTGTGCGATACCGACCTGACGCCCAATGGTGGGCCGACCACCGCCTCGCGCCAGACGTTCGTCACTGGCAACGCGGCTCGGCTGGCAGCGGTAGCATTGCGCGACGCCCTCACCCAGTCGGCGGCGGAGATGATGGATGTGCCGCCGCAGACAATCCGCTATGAAGAAGGGCTGCTGCGCTCGAACGGCCACCAGGTCGAAATGGGCAAACTCGTACACTGGATGAAGTCGCACGGCCTGACTTCACGGGTACGGCACGAGTATTATGCGCCGAAAACACAGCCGCTGGGCAGTGGCGGCGATATGCACTTCGCCTTCAGCTATGCCACGCAGTCGGCGCTGGTCGAAGTGGACATGGAAACCGGCGAGGTGCATGTGCTGAAGATCGTTTCCAGCACCGATATTGGCCGGGCGATTAACCCGCTCATGCTACAAGGACAGATCGAAGGCGGTATCGTCATGGCGCTCGGTCACTGCCTGACTGAAGCCTATATTATTGAGGATGGCGTTCCCTGGTCGCGCCTGCTGGCCCGTTACAAGATGCCCAGCATCAAGCACGCCCCGGAGATTATCTCGCATCTGGTCGAACACCGCTCCGAGGCCGGGCCGTATGGGGCGAAGGGCGTGGGCGAAATCCCCAGTATCAACACGACTCCGGCCATCTGCAACGCCATCACTAACGCCACTGGAGTCCGCATCTATGCCACGCCGGTTGACCAGGACGCGCTGCTGCTGGCGATGAAAAACGGCCAGACCGAACTGCACACCGCCTGGCAGCATGTTCGGTAGCTACAACTTCACTTGAAGGGGTGGTAGCCACGCTGTGGCAGATCCCTTGAAAAGCTGAATGCAGGGACGCCCAGAAGGGCGTCCACTGCTTGGTACGGTATCAAGGTCTGAGGGTTGGTTTCAATCGAAAATCGCTGGTTGCTGGAATATGTGTTCAATACGGTGATTGTTATGTAGTCGAATTCCATCCCCACTCATACCACAGCGGCGGCCTCGGCAGGTGTGCCGCTCACGGTGTCTGGGGCACCCGCTCCCGCAACGGCAGGTGTGTAGTCCGGCATGTCGGTTTCAATGCGGCGGATAGACGGCACGGCATACACAGCCAGTGTGATGATGACCGTCAGCACCCCGCCAATCACCATAATCAGCCCCATTCCTGCCCCCGCGCTTTGCCCCACCAGCGGCGCAACGGCCTCCCAACCCGGTTGCCTGACTGCCGGCTCAAATACCTGGTCGGCCAGCGGCCCCACCAGCAGGAATGACAGCGGCATGAGCAGCATGGCAAGCTGCCCGGTCACTGCGAAGACCCGCCCCTGAATATCGGGGGCGACTTTCGCCTGGAGCAGTGAGAGGAACAGTGCGTTGATGATCGAAACCGGCAGCAGCAGCAGAAAGAGGAACACCCCCAGCACGACAACATGCTGACTCATCCCCAGCGCGACCAGGGAGACTCCGAGAGCGATGATGCCCGGCATAATGATATGGATCCGTACCCGCTTTTTGCCGCCGATGACACCCAGCAGCAAACCGCCGGCAATCGCGCCCAGGTTCATCAGGCTGAGCAGCACACCTAATGCCGCTTCGCTGCCGGTACGCGCCAGCAAGTAAGGCGTCATCAGCGCCCCCGAACCGCCCACCAGGAAATTGAGCAGGGAGACATGCAGCAGCAGCCCCAGCAGTGGACGCCGCGCCCACAGATAGCGCACCCCGCCTAACGACTCTTTCCACACGGAGCCAGAGAATGCCGCGCCTTCTGCTGTCTGTTCCGGGCGGGGAATGGTGACGCGCAGCACGACCACCATCGCCACCACGAATGTGACCATATCAACCGCGATGGCGCCGGTTACACCCACCAGACTGTAGACCACCCCGGCAGTCGCAGGGGCGATAATCCCGGCAATCGGGCCAGATAACTGCTGGATGGCGTTGGCGCGGTCACGTTCCGAATCGGGGACAAGCATCGTCACCGAGGATGCAAAGGCCGGCCCCTGGAATACGCCAAAAATCGCCTGGATGAAGGTCACCCCGTACAGGTGCCACAGTTGGAAATCGCCGGACAGGAAGCTGAACAGGAGCAGCACTGTACCTGCCGCCTGCCCTGCATCCGAAAGCGCCATCACGTAGCGGCGATCATAGCGGTCTGCCAGCACGCCGGATACCCCGGAGGCCAGCACCTGCGGCAGAATGGCGAAAAACGATACGAGTGCCAGCGGTGTCGCATCCCCCGTCTGATTGAAAACGTAAATACCAATCGCCAGCCCGCTGATCCGGCTGCCAATCAATGAAAACACCTGGGTTAAAATCAAAGTATAAAACGTGCGCATACTGTGTTTGGGCTGGTTCATGCAGCTCTCCCCCTAGAACCTCTTTTAGTACCCTATATACGCTCAACTGATTGAAAAGTTTCAATCATTTAAAAAAATTACACTGTCTGTGGTCATTTTGGTGATGCTGGGCAGAACAGTGGCGGTAACCACCGGTGCGCGATGCGGTGTTTTAGTGTAAAGTGGATGGGTAAACAAGAGGATTTGGAAGCGAGGCCATGACAGAATATCACGGATTTGAACTGGTATCGGAACGTGACATCCCCGAACTGAACACACGGGCGAAACTCTACCGGCACAAACGCACCGGGGCGGAACTGCTCTCGATGGAGAACGACGACGACAACAAGACCTTCGGCATCACCTTCAAGACGCCACCGCCCGACTCTACCGGCCTGCCACACATCCTGGAACATTCAGTGCTGTGTGGGTCGCGCAAGTATCCGGTCAAAGAACCGCTGATCGAGCTGGTAAAAGGCTCGCTGCAAACCTTCATCAACGCCATGACGATGCCCGACCGGACGATGTATCCCATTGCCAGCACCAACCTGCATGACTTCTACAATATGGTGGATGTCTATATGGATGCCGTGTTCTTCCCGGCAATGGATGAGAACACGCTGCATCAGGAAGGCTGGCACTACGAACTCAATGGCAAAGATGCGCCGATGACGCTCAAAGGTGTCGTTTTCAACGAAATGAAGGGCTACTACTCGTCGCCGGACGTGATGGAAAGCGAGTATATGCGCCATTCGCTGCTGCCCGACACTCCCTACGCCCATGACTACGGCGGCGACCCGGCCAGCATCCCCGATCTGACGTATGAGGACTTCCGCACCTTCCACGACACGTATTACCACCCATCGAATGCCCGTATCTATTTTTACGGTGACGACGACCCGATGGAACGGCTGCGGCTGGTGAACGAGTTCATCTCCGGTTTTGACCACCGCCAGATAGATTCCGAGCTGCCGCTGCAACCGCGCTTCAACAAACCGCGCCGTCGTGAATTCTCGATTGAAACCGGCGAGGGCGACAATAAGGGGTTTGTCACCGTTGGCTGGCTGCTCAACGACGTGCGCGACTCGGAGACGACGCTGGCGCTGGGCATTCTCGACTATATCCTGGTAGACAGCGCCGCGTCACCGCTGCGGAAGGCGCTGCTCGATTCCGGACTGGGTGAAGACCTTTCGGGCGAAGGCCTGAGCGCCAGTATGCGCGAGGTGACCTTCTCCACCGGGCTGAAGGGCATCGCCGTCAAGGATGCAGATACCATCGAAAAGCTCATCATGGAGACACTGACCGACCTGGCCGACAACGGCATTGACCGCGACATGATCGAAGCCGCCCTCAACTCGGTCGAATTCTCGCTGCGCGAAAACAACACCGGCAGCGCCCCGCGCGGCCTCGTCATGATGTTCCGGGCACTGCAAACGTGGACACACGGCGGCGACCCAATGGAACGGCTGGCCTTTGCGGACGCACTGGAACGCATTAAGGAACGCGCTGCCCGGCCCGGCTACTTTGAAGGGCTGATCCGCCAATACCTGCTCGACAACCCGCATCGTTCGACGATTATCCTCAAGCCAGATGACACGGTGCGCCAGCAGCGCGAAGCAGCCGAACAAGCGCGAATCGAAGCAGCCCGCGCCGCGATGAGCGAGGCAGGTATCACGGCAGTGATCGAGGACACCGAGGCGCTCAAGGAGCGGCAGTCCACGCCTGACTCGCCGGAAGCGCTGGCGACTATCCCGCGTCTGACACTGGCCGACATGGACAAAGAGACGAAAATCACCCCGGTGGAAATCCTCCGGATGCAGGGTAGCAAAGTGCTGTACCACCCGCAGCCGACCAATGGAATTGCCTATGTAGACATCGGGTTCAACTTACACACACTGCCCCAACCGCTGCTGCCTTATATCGGGCTGCTCGGTGAGATGCTGCTCGAAATGGGGACGGAAACCGAAGATTACGTCAAACTCACCCAGCGCATCGGGCGCAAAACCGGTGGCATTGGCTTTTCCGCCATGCTTTCCAGCAGCAAGGATAGTGACGTCAGCACGACCTGGGTATTCCTGCGCGGCAAGGCGATGGCGACCCAGACCGGCGACCTGCTCGACATCCTGCGTGACGTGCTGCTGACCGTGAAAATGGATAACCGTGAGCGCTTCCGCCAGATCGTGCTGGAAGAAAAGGCTGATAAAGAGTCTACCTTCGGGTTTGTCGGCCATGTCCCAGCCAACCGACGGCTGCGGGCACACTTCCGCGAGGCGGACTGGGCCAATGAGATGATGAACGGTGTGAGCTACCTGTTCTTCCTGCGGGAACTGGTCGGGCGCATTGATACAGACTGGGGCGGCGTACTGGCTGACCTTGAAGCGGTGCGTCGGGCACTGGTCAACCGGGATAACATGATCGTCAATGTGACCTACGAGGATCACCTGTGGAGCGGCCTGCAACCGCAGCTTGATAGCTTCCTGACAGCGATTCCCGTTCACCCGGTCACGCCTGTCCGCTGGATACCGGGGATGCTGCCGGCCAACGAGGGGTTGACCGTCCCAACCCAGGTCAATTATGTGAGCAAGGGCGCCAACCTGTATGACCTGGGCTATCAACTACATGGTTCACACCTGGCGATTCTGCGCTATCTGAATACCACCTATATGTGGGAGAAAGTGCGTGTGCAGGGCGGGGCGTATGGCGGCTCATGCGGCTTTGACCATGTATCTGGCACCGCGATATATCTTTCGTGGCAGGACCCGAATCTGCTGGGGACACTGGAAAACTATGACGGTGCCGCCGCATTCCTGCGTGACCTGGAAATCAGCAGCGACGAACTCGAAAAGAGTATCATCGGCTCTATCGGGCAGCTTGATAGCTACCAACTGCCGGACGCGAAGGGATTCTCTTCGCTGGCCCGCCACTTGATTGGCTACACCCACGAGCAGCGCCAGCAGATGCGTGATGAAGTCTTGGGGACAACCGCCGCTGACTTCCGCAAGTTCGCTGAGGCGCTGGCACTGGTGGCCGCTAACGGGCAGGTGGTCGTCACCGGTTCGCCCGACTCGATTAATGGGGCGAACACCGCACGCGGCAACTGGCTGACTGTAACGAAGGTGCTGTAAAGGCATCTTCGGGAGAAATACAAAATAGGGGAGAGTCTGCTGTGACTCTCCCCTACCTGACAAGTTGTTTCGACGGATGTGACCGCTCGCAATTTCCTACTGCAACGCCAGCGATTTGCTTTCCGAAACCCCTGCTGCCAGAGCGATGAAGTCCGCCAGCGGCATCGCGCCCAGGTCTTCATCTGACCGCAGCCGCACACTGACCGTCCCGGCTTCCATGTCCCGATCCCCGACAATCAGCATATACGGTACATGGCGCTCGCGGTTGGTGCGGATCTTGTTCGCCATCCGCGCCTTACCCGTGTCAACCTCAGCACGCAGCCCGGCGGACTTCAACTGCGCGGACACCTGTCCGGCATAGTCCAGGTGACGGTCTGCGATGGGGATCAGCACTGCCTGCACCGGGGCGAGCCACACCGGGAACTCCCCGGCGAAGTGTTCGATCAGGATACCAACGAACCGCTCCATACTGCCGAAGGGCGCGCGGTGAATCATGATGGGGCGCTGGCGTGAGTTATCTTCCGCCACATACTCCAGGTCGAAGCGCTCCGGCAGGTTATAATCCACCTGCACCGTGCCAAGCTGCCACTCCCGCTTGAGGACATCGCGCACCAGGAAATCGAGCTTCGGCCCGTAGAAAGCCGCTTCACCTTCCTCGACCACATAGCGCAACTGCATCTCGTCGCAGGCCTGGATAATGGCGCTTGTTGCCGCTTCCCACAGGTCGTCGGCACCGGCGTACTTATCGCTCTTGGGGTCACGTGTCCCCACGCGGGCGCGGAAATCCGACAGGCCCAGCGCGTTAAAGATATCCTGGATGAGCCGGACAACCTTCTTGAACTCGTCCAGCAGTTGATTGGGGGCGACAAACAGGTGCGCGTCATCCACTGTGAAGCCGCGTACCCGTGTCAGGCCGGTCAGCTCACCCGACTGCTCATAGCGATAGACCGTGCCGAATTCCGCCAACCGCACCGGCAGGTCGCGGTAGGAGTGCATATCGCTCTTGTAGATCATGATATGATGCGGACAGTTCATCGGCTTGAGGAGGAACTCGTCGTTATCCACCTCTATCGGCGCATACTGGCTGTCCTTATAATAGGGATAATGCCCGCTGGTCTTATACAGTTCCAGGTTGCCGATATGCGGCGTCACCACCGGCAGATAGCCATTATCCAACTGTGTCTGCCGCAGCCAGCGTTCGAGCGTATCACGCAGTACCGCACCGTAAGGCTTCCACAGCGGCAGCCCCTTGCCCACCAGCGGGCTGATCGTGAAGAGGCCGAGACGCTCCCCGATAATCCGGTGGTCGCGTTTTTTAGCCTCTTCCAGCAAGTTGAGATATTCCTCAAGCTGGTCGGCGGACTCCCAGGCCGTGCCATAAATGCGGGTCAGCTGCTCGCGTTTTTCGTCACCGCGCCAGTACGCCCCGGCAGGTGGCTTGAACGTGACGCTGATGGCATCCGGGTTGATCTCCCGCGTGTTCTTCACATGCGGCCCCCGGCACAGGTCGGTAAACGTATCCTGCGTCCAGAAGGTGATTTTGCTGGCAGGTTCGGCGATCTGTTCACCGTTTTCGTCCACGCGCCCTGCCACCAGGTCATTAATCAATTCGACCTTATATTTCTGCTGCTTGAAGAATTTCAGCGCCTCATCGGGCGTGACTTCGCGCACGGTGAAATCGTACCCCGCGTTAATGATTTCGCGCATCCGGCCTTCAACCCACTGTAAATCCTCTTCATTGATCGAGCGGGGCAGGTCGAAATCATAGTAAAATCCATCTTCAATCGGCGGCCCGATAGCGATCTGCGCCTCAGGAAAACGCTCCAGCATGGCCTGCGCCATGACATGCGCCGACGAATGGCGAATTCGGTAGAGTTGGCTATCCTCATATCGTTCAGACATTGTGTTCTCCAGACTAATGACAAATAAAAACGCCAGGTTGGATGCCCTGGCGTTGAGTAAACCGCGTGAAAAGGTCAGTGATAAGGCTCGTTAGTGAGTCTCCTCATCAACAACCAGGACATCCGATAAGACAACCGCCGCCACTTCCGCAGTGGCACGCTTGCCTTTATTTGTAGTTCGGGTAGTGGTTTCAGTCTCGTCTTCAGTGACCAGCGTAAACAACCCCTCAAACACATCCAGCGCGAGGAGGTTGTCAATAGTATCCTCTATTGTATCGTGATCCAGGTTATCAACCAGGATGTGCGGCGTTTCCAACACAGCATACCGCACGGGCTGGGTATCTGGCAACTGTTTGCTTACGGCAAAACTTAATTCCATCTGGCGCTTGAGGTACGGCATGGTCACAAACAGCGCCGTAAACATCTGGCCGGATTCCATTTCAACGATCACATCACAGGCGTCCGACTGCACTCCGCTGTCCTGGTGCATTTCAAAGCAAACGCGCCTCGGCATTTCGATCATGTCTTAATCTCACCAACGAAACTACATACCAACCTGATAAAGGGAAACATCAATAGGTTTGTAACGTTTATCACATTCGATGACAGCATAAGTCAAAATGGGAGATTTTGTCAAGCACCCTGGATTCCTGAATCAGGGCTTCTGCAAAGGCGTCAAAGTGTGCGTTGTGCGTCTGATCGTCAGGGAGCGTGAAACACAGTCATACTTCAGGAATCCAGGCAAGGCTCCTATCCCCATTGTCGGTAATGCTGCGTTGGTGGCGGATCCGGTCTAGTCCTATGGTTACATCCTACCCCGGAGCGCATGCTGAACGATCAGATATTTCGCATGTGTCCACAGCAGTGGATTCGCAATCTCACCGCGCAGTTCGACCCAACCCGCATAATAAGTGGGATCGAACATCACATCATTGACCTGTTCGGGCAGATTCCCGTCAGCATCAGCATGAGATTCCGCCCACGCTACCAGTTTGCGTGCAAAGGTGAAATCGCCGGTTTGTGTCTTATACCACGCCAGCCATAACCCCAGCAACACCCAGGCGCCGCCGCCATAATAGGTGTCCGCGACATGGCGGTGTACGCCGTGTCCTTCCGCCAGCAGGTCGCGCTCAATACGGGCGACGGTACGAAGCATAAGCGGGTCGTCAGGGGCGAGCAAACCATCATCGGGCAGTGCGGCGAGCAGCAGATTGGCGTCCACCATATCCAACCCAACCGACTTGGCAAGTTCGCCGCCGGGAGTTAATCCCTGTTGGAAGATAAACGCCCGAATCTCGGCGCGGGTGGCTTCCACATCCAGTGCCGGAACCAGGCGGGCCGCTGCGCCCAGTCCGGCATAAATCGCCGCCAGGGTGCTGATATGCACATCGTCACCGCGTTCTTCCCAGCAGTCATTACACGCACTGCGCCAGACAGACATGAGATAGCGGGCGACGAGATCAACAGCGCTCACCCAGGCGACAGGCAAAGGGTGGACACGACATACCCTGATATACTTCGCCAGCGACCAAACCCACAGACCGGGGCCATCCAACTGAAATTCGGGCCAGTCTTCCGGGCCAACTGCCCCTTCATCCTGGTAGCGGGCGTTGAGCGTATCCGCCAGAACAAGCGGCTGGCCGAGCGCGGCGCGGTTAATCGTGCGTTCGAGTGATTCGGCCCGGTCATTGATGATCCGCGCACTCCACTGGTGAAATTTGGTCGCGCTGTCCCACTGCCCCGACATGCCAACAGGATGCGGCACCATGTTTTCAATGCCATCCAGCGTCAGGGCATAAGCGATGAATGCGCCATCCCGAAACCAGGAAAACTGGTAGTCGGGCATAGTAGGGCAAGCGAGATAACCACCGCCGGGCTGCTGGTTGTCCAGAATCACCCTCTGGCTGTGGAGATGAAGTTTGCTGAGTTTGCGTGGTTGCGCTTTAATTGCCATGAACATACTCCACGACGATCATGCTCCAATAATTCAGGCTGGGCAGCGTCAGGCGCAGGACGCCGTCCTCAACTGTGTATGTCAGTATGGTCGGATTCATCGTTGTTTCTGCATCGGGCGAGGCAGCCCATACCCGCGCCACCGGACGGGCCACCGCGATGTTAACGACGAGATCGGTAAACGGCGTAGGTGCGCTGGGCGTGGGGGCATTCCAGTTAGTCTGGTCAACGCCTATAAAGTTAATCAGGCTGAAGGTATCGAATGTGTCACCGGAACGCACAACGGGGACAACGCGGTTGCGTGCCGTAATCCCACGGGTGCGAATCTCCCCCAGATCAACCGCCTGGTGGAGGTCATCACTCCCGGCGCTGGTCGTTGTCGAAAGCACATTTTCGTAGCGCACCTGGAAATCATAATACCGCCGGAAAACGGGCTGCTGTTCTGGCGCGAGTTTGCCAAAGAGTGGGAAATACGGGTCTGCCAGCATACTTTCCGATTCACCGGTTTCAAGATGCGTGCCGCCGCTGGCGAGAATGATCGAATTGGCAAGCCGCCAGTTAACGGTCTGCTCAGGTGGGATATAAGCGGGAATAATAACCGGCTTGCCAGCCCCCAATGTCTCTGCATTGGTGACGATCCGCCCCAGATCAAGGTAGCTGTCGTTCGGCGACCAGACTTCAATGTACGCTGCGTCCTGTTCGGATAGTGCAACGGTATCTATCGGCCAGTTGCCCACACAGTTGAACAGCACGACACCGTCGCTACCCCGCTTGCGCCGCACCAGTTCCGCTGTCTGGTCGATGAACTGCGGCATCACGTCCGCCAGATCAACATAATTGCCGTTGTTGTCGTAGCCGTTTTTGGGCGACCCGTACTGGTCAATGTGAATACCATCAAAAACGGTATTTTCCAGCACATCGGCAAACTCACCCAGCAGATGCTGATTCCAGAGTGAACCGAGAGCCGGGTTCATGATCGCAATAAAACTGTTTTCACCGAAATCATAGACTTCGTTCCGGGCATCGAACAAACCCCATTCGGGATGCTGGCGGTAGAAAGCGGTCGAAGCGCCATAGATCGCCGTGTAGGGCATAGCGGCGATACTGTGGGCGTGCAGCACGTCTATCAGGCGGCGAATGGTCGTCATGGACTGCGGGCGGCCTAAACCATCATCAAAGCGGTCTGTCTCCGGCAGCAGGTCTTCCCAGCGGTACTGCCAGTCATAGAACTGGACTCCATTGATATGGTGCTGGAGCATCCACTCAATCATCGGCGTATCAGTCAAACGTGCCGGGCTGAAATCACTCAGGAAGCCGTAGCGCGGCGCGTCAATCCAGCGGTTAAGCACATCAAACGCCGACGTCTGCATGGCAATTAGTGTTCCGGCATCGTCGTAAACGTCCACACTCAACCCGTAGCCGCGCGGCGCTTGCGGTGGTGGTGTCCAGGTGAGCGTGGCTTCCCCCTCGGTGAGAGGGGCACTGATAGTAGCAAGCGTCGTCGTGATGTAGAGAATACGGGCTACAATACGGGTGCCCATGCTGGCACGAACTGTAATTTGCACTGTCTCGCCGGGACGATAGAAACCTTTGTCTGGGAAGATAGTGATATGAGGTAAGTCAGTGGCGAACACAGCGCCCCCCTGTATCAGGCTAAGAAAAAGGAATAGGATCAATCCACGCACACACCGAATCATCCGCGTACACCCCCGCTGGTAATCCCTTGAATAAAATACCGTTGGAAGAACACGAACAGCAGAATCGTCGGGACCACCGCTGTGAGCGACCCGGCAAACACCAGCCCCCAATTCGAGCTGTACTGCCCTCGGAAGTTTGCGATAGCGATGGGCAGTGTGCGCAGGCTTTCTTCTGTGAGAAAGTTGAGCGCCAGGAGATACTCATCCCATGCGCCCAGAAAGCTAAACACAGCCACTGTACTGATAGCCGGCGCTGCCAGTGGCAGCATAATACGCCAGAAAATCGTGAATGCATTTGCGCCATCAATCACGGCGGATTCTTCGAGTTCGCGGGGCAGGTTCTCAAAGAAGCCGCGCAGCAGGAACGTGTTGAACGCCAGCGGCCCCGCACTGTAAACCAGCACTAGTCCGGGCAGACTGTTGAGTAAACCGAGGTTCTTCGCCAGGATGAACTGCGGGATGAGCAGCACCACGCCAGGGATCATAATCATAACCATCAATACGGCGAAGATGATGCGTTTACCACGAAACTCAAAGCGTGCGAAGCTGTAGGCCATTGTTGCGGCCAACCCTGTGACCATCACAGCAGTTGCGATAGAGACACCCGCGCTGTTGAGCATAGCCCGCCCGAAATTCCGACTGCTAAAGGCCTGCTCGAAATTTTCAAGTGTAAAAGTTTCGGGGAGCAGGCGCGGCGGGTACGGTTGCACAAAGGCGACGCCCTGAAACGCAGTCGAAGCCATATAGAGCAGGGGCGCGACGGCGATAAACATCCCGGCACACAAGACCAGGAAAATTGCGAGATTCATGACTCTCTGATTGCTGCCTGACGTTGCGATCATCATTAATACTCCAGGTCTCGATCACCGCGCCCAAAAAATCGTGCTTGCACGACACTCACAATGACGATCACCACCGCGAGTACATAGCTGAGTGCCGCCCCATAGCCAAAGTGCAGGTTGCCAAAAGCTTCATCAAACATATAGGTGAGCGCGACTTCAGTGCGATGTAACGGCCCGCCACCCGTAATCAGCAGGACCGAGATGAACACCTGAAACCCACCGATCATCAACGCGATAAGTACAAAGAAAAGCGTCCGGCGGATGAGTGGCAGGGTCATATACCGGATGCGCTGCCATTCAGTTGCGCCATCAATCGCAGCGGCTTCGTAGAGTTCCGTCGGGATACCCTGGAGGGCGGCCAGGAAGATCACCATCGCCCAGCCCATCCCTTTCCAGATACCCAGACTGTAGATAGCAATCCAGGCGGTATTGCTGTTTGCCAGCCACGATACCGGCTTTTCAAGGAGACCTAACTTCATCAGTGCGAAATTGATTAAGCCGCCGTCACCGGGACTGAAGATGTAGACAAACAGGAAACTCACAACGACCCATGAGGTCACAACCGGCAGATAATATATGGTTCTGAAGAAGCGCCTGGCAATCGTGACACGGTTGACCAGTAGAGCGAGCGTCAACCCAATAATCATCTGCCCGGCAACCGTAACCACTGCATACATCGCCGTGTTGCTCATTGCCAGCCAGAAGGTTCGGTCAGCGAATACGGCTTGATAATTCGCCAGCCCGATGAACTCGCTGGTTTGACCGGGGATGATGCGCCAGTCGAAGAAGCTGATATAGAGTTGGTACACCAGCGGATAAACCGACCAGAGCAGATAAAGCGCCAGCCCGGGGAGCAGAAACAGGTAAGGGACATAGGGACGGTAGTACGGCTTGCTGCGGTCTGCTACCCGTTGTGGCGTTCTGCCTGTTGCTCCACGCGCCTGCCGTACTGAGTTCAGACTCACGGCAATCCTCCTCTGATGTAGGGGGCCAATACAAGCGCCCGCTGCGTGACCATGTGCCCCCTACGACCAACATTTTTTCAACAAGAAAGGGTGGCCGATACGAGTAAGCCCGCATAAACCACCCTTAACTATGGCTTAGTTGCCAGCCAGCAGAGCGTCAATTTCCTCAGCCGCCAAATCCATAGCCTCCTGCGCCGACATTTCGCCACGCAGGACGAGCTGTGCCGCATCGCCCAAAACGGTTTCAATGTCATTGTACGCCGGATGCGGTGTACGGGCGCGTGCCGTCTGGAGTTGTTCCAGGAACATCCCGTAATACGGATGATCGGTGAAGTATTCATTTTCGATCAGCGAATTCAGCACCGTCAACTGCCCGATCTTCGACATTTCCAGCTGGTAGGTTTCGCTCTGGGTGAAGCGCAGGAATTCAAGCGCCTCTTCGGGGTGCGCCGAACTCGCCATCACGACGATGTTTTCGCCGCCAACCACCGAAACCGGGCCGCCTTCACCCGCAGGCATCACCGCTGCGCCAACTTCAAAGTCCGGGTACTGGCTTTCCAGTGTGGGGTAGAACCAGGGGCCTTCCAGCAAAGAGGCAATCGTGCCGCCAAAGAAACCGCCCCAGTTATCCAGCCCGCTGCCGATAAATCCGTCGGAGAAGCAGCCACTTTGTACCATATCCGCGAGGAATTGAACCGCTGCGACCGACTTTTCGCTGTTGACATAGCCCGTTGCCGTCGTCATGGCTTCATCGGTGACATCGCCACCAAAGCTCCATATCCAGGGGAGCAGCGCCCAACCATAGGTGCCGCCATCGCTGAACAGGTAGCTGCCCTCGGGCATGGTGTCGCACATTGCCGCAAGTTCTTCAATCGTTGCCGGCGCTGTGGGCATCAATGCCGGGTTGTAGACCAGAATACGCGTATTGGTATCCAGCGGCAGCCCGTAGTATTCGCCCTCATAAATGTTGGTTGATAGCGGGCCAGGGAATACGTTGGCCGCAAGGTCCGCGAAATCCGGCAGTTCCTGGCTCAGGTTCATCAGAATACCCTGTGCGGCGAATTCCGGCGACCAGATGATGTCCAAGCGGACAAGATCGGGGCCTTCGCCACCAGCAGCCGAGGTCAGCAGCGCCTGACGGAAGCCATCATAGGGGTAAGGAACTGATTCGACCTTGATATTCGGATATTCGGCTTCAAACATCGGAATCAGTACGTCGGTCAGAGTCTGATTCTCTGGCGACACTTCGTTGTAGGTGTGCCAGAACGTAATAGTGACGGGTTCCTGCGCGAAGGTGGCAGGGACAATCATCAGCAGGGCGAGTACTATTGTTAGAACAATCCTGGTTTTCATTTTTCTCTCCTCAATAAGCGATATAGTGATCTTGCGAGACTGATTTGATGTTGGTAAATGCTGTGTTTTCCTCCTTTGAACCGGTTCAACAATTTGTGAAATCTAGCGCGGCATCCCTGTTGATTGGCGAACAATGAGTTCAGGTTTCAACAGCTTGCCGCCGAGTAAGTCAATCGGCTGTTGGTTAATGAGGTTAATCAACAGGTCGAAAAGCGCCCCGCCGATATGGTGGATAGGCTGGCTGATGGTGGTTAGCGGCGGGTTGCTGTAACGTGCCAATGACACATCATCGAAACCAACGACGGAAACATCCTGACCAACGACCAGGCCACGCGCCTGTATCGCCCGCATTGCTCCGAATGCCATCCGGTCATTGTTACAAAAAATTGCTGTCGGCGGGTTCGGTTGGTCGAGGAAGTAATGCGTGCCTAGCTGCCCGGATTTCTCACTGAAATCGCCTTCATAGACCAGCGCCAGGTCAATCGGGACATTCATATCTCTCATGCCTTGAACGAACCCTTGCCAGCGCAACCCGGTTAAATACTGCTCATGTGGCGGGGAAAGATAAGCGATGCGGTGGTGTCCCAATTCAACCAGGTGCCGCACAGCAGCTTCAATACCGCCGGCCCCATCCACATCAATCCAGTTATCCCCTTCATCCGACTCGAATCGTCCGAAAATAACAAAAGGGAATTCCTGTTCGCGCAAATAAGCGACTCGCGGGTCTTTTTCACGCAGCGCAAACAGAATCAACCCATCAATCTGCCGGCTGGTGACCAATTGCTTATACAGCGCCATCTCGCGCTCGCCTGCCGGGATCGCCCAAAAAGTCAAGCCGGTACTGCTGCTGATGGCCGCACTGGTGATTCCATCAATCAAATCCAGAACCATCGGGTCGGTCTCTATCAGATTGCCCTGCAAACGAATTTCACTGCGGATCATGCCAATGGTGTTGGTGCGCTGGGTACTCAAACTGCGGGCGGCGGCAGTCGGATGGTAATTGAGCGCTTCGATTGCCATCAGGACACGTTGTCGTGTTTCGTCTTTGACCAGCGTGCTGCCATTGAGAACATTGGATACTGTCCCAACGGAAACTTGTGCATAACGGGCCACATCACGGATAGTTGGCATCTTCAACACCTAATTGAACCGGTTCAATTACAGTAAAGCATAGAAAGTTTCTTTTGTCAATCAGGTGAGTAGCCGACACAGGGCGCGGTAGCCTGACAATACCTGTTTGAAGATGAAATGGCCGTAGAAGAGTGGCCCGTCCTCAACACGGTGGGCGGGGTAGATTTATTCAGTGGTTGGGTCAGTGGCGATCCACGCTTTTTGACCATGTAAGGCACTGAGGGCGAAGACTGAATATATAGGACTGCAATACAGCGGTGTAAACGATTATAATCGGAATATCTTAAGGCGCTGGTAAATATTTTCTGGGATATAATCTCAGAAGTAAACACACGACCAGGAGAACACCGAATGCCGGAATCCAAGGCAGCCGAACGAAAACTCGCGATGCTGATTGATGGCGATAACGCCCAGCACAGTTTGCTCACACCGATGTTCGAAGAAGCCAGCCGGTACGGGGACGTGACCGTTCGGCGCGCTTATGGCGATTGGACCGAGCAAAATCTGGCGAACTGGCGTCAACCCATGTTAGAAAATGCGATCTCGCCTCGTCATCAATGGCGCTATACCACCGGCAAAAATGCCACCGATAGCGCGTTGATTATTGACGCAATGGACATTCTTTACTCCGGTACGGTTCAGGGATTTTGCATTGTTTCCAGCGATAGTGACTTCACAGGACTCTGTACCCGGATTCGCGAATCGGGCTTGTTTGTGATGGGAATCGGGCGTAAGAACACACCCGAAGCATTTATCAAGGCCTGTAATGTATTTGTTTATACCGAAAATCTGACCCCAACTGACGATGTTAAGACAGCTACTGCGGCTCCAAAGGCTGACGAAGCGAAACTCGCTGCGGAGGTGAAAACACCCGCTAAGACGAAACCCGCGACCATAGCTAAAGCCGATACAGTTAAAGCCCCTGCTAAGGCCAAGCCGGGAGCTTCCCAAAAGGCGCTGTTGAATCTGCTTCGCCGCGCTTTTGATATTTCGACACAGGACGACGAGGGATGGGTACATCTCGGCGCACTGGGACAAGCACTGCAACGCATAGAGCCGAGTTTTGACAGTCGCACCTATGAGTTTAAGAGTCTGTCACTGTTGATAAAGTCCTTGCCCAACCAGGTGGAAGTCAAGGGCGCTAAAAAGACTGGCACATCCACAATGTACGCCCGAATGAAAGATGATTCCCGCTGATTGACCACTCCTTCAGAGGATGGTGCGAAGAATATCCGGCGTATCAGCCTTGCCCGCTGGTCAAACTATTTCGCCAACGGTAGGGAGATCACGCAGCGTACCGCAGTGATCGCAGATTTGCCCCGCTATGTGGTGACATTCAGCCAGCCGCCATCCACATAATAGCTAGAGCCGACACTGTAGCTGGCACGCGGCGAACACAGGAACACGAAGAAATCCGCAACCTCCTCCGGCGTGGCAAATCGCCCGATGGGGGCATTATCCACCGCGATTTTCTCTAAATAGGCATCCGGCGTCATGTCCGTGTCCTTCGTCAGCAGTTCCGCCGTTTTACGCCAATCCGGTGTCAGCACCAGCCCTGGATTGACCGTGTTCACGCGAATATTAAACGGGATGAGTTCGTTTGCCAGACACTTGGAGAACATCACGAGCGCGGCTTTGGTCGTATTGTAGATTGGCTCGTAGCCCAGCGGCTGAGTCGCGCAGATTGAGGCATTATTCAGGATGACGCCACCACCCCGCGCCCGCATCAACGGGGCGAGACCCCGCGAGAGGCGTACCGCCGCCATAACATGCAGATCCCAGTAGTACTGCCACTTCTCGTCCGAGGCATCCAGGATTTTTTCTTCGCTACCGGTGCCGGCATTATTGATAAGGATGTCCGCACCGCCAAAGGTACGCTCAATGTCACCGACCAACCGGGTAATATCGTCCGCCAGGCTGACGTCAGCCTGGATACCCACCGCTCGCACACCGTACTTGGCCGCGATGTCGTTCGCCTTCTCTACCACCCGCGCTTCTTGCCGCGCACACAGTACGAGGTCAACCCCCTCGCTCGCCAGCGCCCATGCCACCGCCAGACCAATCCCGACGCTGCCACCGGTAATGACGGCCACTTTGCCTTTCAAGCCCAAATCCATACCGCACCTCCTGTATAGGGTTTGCCCTTCATCTATCCTGGGTATCCTGTGATCAGCCACACATGCGATGAGCCTTCAGGATGAGACAGTATTTCAGCGCCCGCCGAAAAAATAATACTCCATAATATCACGCACAATCGGCGCGGCGACTACTGAACCTTCGCCGGAATTTTCCACAATGACCACCACTGCGATTTGTGGATTTTCACGCGGGGCATAGGCCGCGAACCAGGCATGAGAATTCGCATCCGCCCGGCTGCCGTCCTGCGCTGTGCCGGTCTTGGCGCACACGCCCAGCGTTTGCAGCGGCGAATTGCGGAACTGGTATTCCGCCGTGCCGGAGCGTGCCGACGTCACGTTGCATAACCCCTCAAGCACAGTATCCAGCACGCCGTCGTGCAGTGTCACCCGCGACATCGCGTCCGGTTGCAGGGTGTAGTTGGGAACTTCCCCCAGAATGCCAACCTTTTGCACGAGTTGAGGGCGATAGAACGTCCCGCCGTTCGCCAGCGCCCCGAACCAGCGTACCACCTGCAAAGGCGTCACCTGCACCTCGCCTTGCCCGATCACAATATTGGCCGCGTCGGAAAGCGTCCAGGGCAGCCCCAGATTACGTTGTTTCCACTCCGGGTCAGGTATAAAACCCGGCGCTTCCGCCAGGTCGGTCAGGCCAGTGGGTACGCCAAAGCCGAAGCGGTGCATATAGTCCGGCAGCGTTTCCGGGTCTACCAGGTTCATCTGATAGCTCAGTTCCCAGAAGTACGGGTTGCAGCTCTGAGTGAGTGCCTGGGAGAGATTCACCGCCCCGTGCCCATCGGGTGTCCAGTCAGTGCGAATGAAATTCTCCTCCCGCGCCCAGATACCCGTACAAACATAACGTTGGTCGAGCGCATAAACACCACTGTCGGCAGCCGCTACCGCGCTGACCGTCTTCATCACCGAGCCAAGTGGGTACAGCCCCTGTGTCACTCGGTTTAACTGCGGGCGACGCGGGTCATCCTGAATCACCTGGAGAAGCTGGTCGGCGGCATTGCGTCCCCCTTGTGGGTACGGGTTAAAGAGGTTGTTGTCGAAGGTCGGATAGCTCACCATCGCCAGGATCGCGCCCGTATTCACATCCATAATGACGGCAGCCGCCCCTTTGGATTCCTGCGCCCAACCGTCGGCTGCGGCAGTATAAGCCGCCGAAATGATCTGCTCGACAGCAGTTTGCAGCTTGCTGTCTATTGTCAGCCACACACTTTCCGACGGCTGTGGAGCGCTGCGGGCAAGTTCCCGCAGGATTTCACCGCGCTGCGAGATCAACTGCAAACTCGAACCCGGAACCCCGCGCAGCGTCGCATCCCAACTCGCCTCGATGCCACTCTGTCCCAGAATGGTATCCTGGTTGAACCCGGCAGCCAGCACATCCGGCAGGTCGTCCCCGGTAGGATAGCCGACATATCCCAGAATGTGCGGCGCAATCAGGCCATTCAGGTAGCGGCGCGTCGCCAGACTGGTAAAGCGGGCGGCACAGGCTTCTTCCAGTTGATTGTGAGTCTGCTCCCAGGTGGCCGGCTCAATCGTGCCTAAGGCCATCAGCCAGTCGGAGCCGGATTCATCGTAGATTTTTTGCAGCAGCGGCACTTCCTTGAGCACTGCCGGGGAAAGATAGTTGAGACAGCCGTTCCAGTTGGGGATTTCCTGTTTGACGGCGCTCACAGCAACCACCCGTCCGTTCTGGTCGGCCAGAATCTGGTCGTGGCTATCGTAGATGTTGGCGCGGCTGGGGCGGCTGAGGTCTAAGCGAAGCTGTGCCCCCGCCGCCATCTCCGGGAAAATGTCCCCGGCATTCCAGGCTACCCGCCAATCATCTGCCGCCGTATCCACCACCAACCGCAGTTCCCGGTTGGTATCGCTGAATGTGCCCAGCAGATTGGTGTGGAAGGTGACATCATAGCCGAATACGGCCACATCATTGCGCTCCCGGTAGAGCGTCGTGCCTGTGTATTCCAAGCCTTCCAGGGTCATCGTGGTGCCGGCATTCTGGTAGAGCGTGCTGAAGCGCTCAAATGGGGTGGCTTCCCGGCTGGCAAACGTCACGAGTCCATACATGGTTTCAAAGTCGCCGGACTGCCAGGCTTCCATGAAGGCCAGCGCAATACGCTGGGCATCGGCCAGGTCAAAGGCCGGGGTGCTGGGTAAGGCGGCCAGGGTTGGCAGTGGCTCGGCTGCTGGTTGTGACGGCTGGCACGCAACCAATAGCAGCAGTAACATGAATCCTAACCCTGGGATGAATGGTTTTGTCACGCCTGTTCCACCTTATACCGGCCACACGGTCGCGTGTGGGCGAGGAAAATCCACGATTAACCTGTATATCACAAAGGGCAAGAGCTTCACTGGTTGAACCTTGCCCCCTGAATGATGGTGCTTTCTACAGTATAGGCGCAAGCCGGCGAAACGACCAGTATGACCAGTCGCCTGGTGCATATCATGTCTGACTCAGACTAGGTATAAGCCAGGGTGTCTTTTACAATAGGATTTAGACACTTAAGAGGCGGGTAGAGTATGATCTATCATGCCCTACTACGGGAAAAATGACCCGAATTGGGTAAATCCTATTACAACACATTGATCGTTTTCAGCCGTCCGCCAGTGATGGCCGAACCACCTGACGACTGATTACCGATAACGAGTAATTCACAGAGTAAAGGGATGATTCCAAAGTGAAACGCGCAGTAATCTTTGACTACGGCGGCGTCTTGATGAAAACTGTGGACTACACCCCGCGCGACAACTGGGATCAGCGGTTGGGGCTGCCACCGGGCCGGGTTGAGCAGATTGTGCATGGCAGCGCCAGTTGGGTGCAGGCGCAATGTGGCGAGATCACGCTGCAAGAATATTGGGCAGATATTGCTCAGCAGCTTGGTCTGGGCGAGACCGAAACCCAGGCCCTCGCGCTGGACTTTTACCGGGGTGATCGCCTTGACCGGGTGCTCATCCAATATATCCAGGAACTCCGTGCCGCCAATTATACGGTGGCGCTCCTGAGTAATGCACCCACCACTCTCGCAAGTGATCTTCAGGCGTTGGGCATCGCGCACCTCTTTAACCCACTGGTGATTTCCGCCCATATCGGTGTGATGAAGCCCGATCCCCGCGCTTACCAGGCTGTGTTGGAAGCGTTAGGCCGTCCGGCAGCACACACCATCTTTGTAGATGACGTGCCAGCCAATGTACAGGCCGCTGCCGCGCTGGGAATACATGGCGTCCACTACCGGGCCGATATGGATTTGCGGGCGGCGCTGGAGCCGCTGCTGGATTTCACCTTCGAATAGCTGTGGATTTACCGGGAATATGCTAATATCCAGGGTATCTACCGAGTGAACTTCATCAGGAGGGCAGCACGTGGCTATCTATCTTGCTCAGACTTCCTTTTCGTTTCAGGACATTATCCGTGAATTAGGGCCGCGCTCAGGCATTAACCTCATCTGGGATATTATGCTCTACCTTATTTTTTTTCTGGCCTTTATCAGCATGTTGCGCGGGTCGGACAAACAGGTAGTGCCGACAATCCTCATGGCGGCTGTGGCCGGGGCGTCGGTAATCGCCAAACTGGGCATTCTTAACCCCAAGGCCAGCGGTAGCATCAGTTCAGAAGGTGTCGCGCTGCTGGCGATTAATGCGCTGATGTTCTTCCTGCCGTTGATTGTCGTGGGTATTGCCGATAAAAAGAGCAAGTCCCGGCCAACAGCCATCATGGGGGCGGTCATCGCAGCGGTGTACTTCTTCGGTTTCTGGTTTGTCGAGCAGCGCGGATAGCCACCAGGAAACACCCATGCCCGAATCTGCAACCATTCATCCGGACTTCCCGCCGCTGACCCGCGATTCGCTGGCCGGGCAGTTCGCTGCCTGCGGACTGACCGCCGGGCAGACCGTGCTCGTACACAGCAGTATGAGCAAGTTGGGTTGGATTGTTGGCGGCCCGGTAGATGTGATTCAGGCGCTGCTGGATGTCCTCACGCCCACCGGCACGCTCATGATGCCGGCTCATACCGGCGGCAATGGCGACCCTGCCTATTGGCGCAACCCGCCTGTGCCAGAAGCCTGGTGGCCGGTGATCCGACAGCACCGCCCGGCCTATGACCCGCATGTATCGCCCACGCGGGCGATGGGGGCAATTGCTGAACTGTTCCGCACCTGGCCGGGAGTCGTCCGTAGCGACCACCCTATCGGCTCGTTCGCTGCGATGGGGCCAAATGCCGCCTGCCTGACCAGCGACCACCGGCTCGATTCTATCTTTGGCGACTACTCGCCCATAGGCCGCCTGTATGAACTTGATGGGTATATCCTGCTGCTGGGTGTGGATCATGGCAACAACACGTCGCTGCATCTGGCCGAACACCGGGCGAACTTCCCCGGCAAAGCTGCCCGGCGCGAGGGGACGGCGATGCTGGTGGAAGGTGTGCGCCAATGGGTCGAGTTTGATCTGCTGGTACTCAATGATGATGACTTCCCGACTATCGGGGATCGGTATGAAGCCGAACACAAAATTCCTCGTGGTCAGGTCGGGCAGTGTGCGGTACGCTTTATGAAGCAACGCCCACTGATTGATTATGCTGTGGCATGGATGGCGCACAACCGCGATTTCACGCGCCACTCGCCGGATTAGTGTGGTAGAATAACGCCAAACCTGAAGTAAAGAATGCTGTATGTGAAATACGGTGTTGCCAACAATCCTGGTCACTGGTTAGTTGTTCTCAGTTTTCAGTCGGAACAGAACATTCTCGGTGAGTGTGTTTCATCTTCTGACCACTGACTGCTGATAACTGGCAATACACCCTTGGCCTTCGATTTTAGTCATGCCTGCATTTCACATCAGACGTCAAGACTCTTTCGGATAACCAGCGGGGACGACACCCTGCCCAAACATGGCCTTTAAGGAGACCCCAAAAATGGCAGAAGCACTTGGCATGATTGAAACGAAATCTTTCGCGGCATTGGTAGAAGCCGCCGACGCGATGGTGAAAGCTGCCCGCGTGGAACTTGTGAGCTACGAGAAAACCGGCGGTGGTTTTGTGACCGCTGTGGTGCGGGGCGATGTCGCTGCTGTCAAAGCGGCGGTAGAGGCCGGAGTACGCGGCGCAGAAAAGGTCGGTGAGGTTGTGGCGGTGCATGTTATTCCGCGCCCGCACGTCAACGTGGATGCTGTTATGCCGCTGGGACGCACCGAAGAGGGCAAGACAGGGATGGAAAAGGCTTAGCCCATGCTGTTGGCTAAAGTCATCGGAACGGTGGTCGCCAGCGTGAAAAGCGAGCGCACCGACGGCCTGAAAATGCTGATTATCCAACCGCTTGATCTGGAGGGGAAGCCCACCGGAAACTATGTGGTGGCCTTTGATGCGGTAGGGGCCGGTGAAGGCGAAGTCGTGCTGTATGCCAGCGGCAGCAGCGCCCGCCAGACGTCTGCCACCGATAACCGCCCGGCGGACGCCACGATTTTCGCTATTGTGGATACCTGGGACGTGGCCGGGGCGGTCAAGTACGACAAGAGCGCGGCTTTGTAACCAGATACAATTATGAACCCAGTCAGGGCGCGTCTCCTGCGCCCTGGCGTTTGATGACGCCGATAGCAAGGGACTGTTATTATGACTCATATTTTTATTTCGTATAAACATGATGACGTTTCAAACTTCTTTTTTGACGCGCTGCAACTGCGGTTGGAGCGTGCCCATTACGAATGGTGGAAAGACGACAAACTTGTCGCCGGGACAAACTGGGAAGTCGTCATTGATGAAGCCATCGAAAAGGCGCTGGCAGTACTGGTCATCATGACGCCCGAAGCGCAAGCGTCACAATACGTCACCTATGAGTGGTCATACGCGCTGGGCGTCGGCGTGCCGGTGATTGCCATCATCCTCAAGCCAGTGGATAAGCTGCACCCCAAACTTGCCGGACTGCAATACCTTGATTTCACTAACGAAAAACAACTCCCCTGGGATAAGCTGCTCCAGTCGTTGGAACATGCCAGCCTGACCAGCGAAGGCACCCGCGAAATCGAAATCCGCCAACTGCCCGATGAACAGGTCATGCCACGTATCCAGTATGGAGACAATCTCTACCACAATAAGGATTTTGCCAATGCGCTCGAGACCTATTCCGGGGCACTGCGTGTCGCCAGCGAAAGCCTGCTGGATGACATTCATTACCGCATGGCGCTTGTGTATACGGCGCGTGCGTCCCGCCAGCGGGATAATGCCAAGAAACGGGATGACCTGGTGCGTGCCGAGCCGCATCTCCTGAAGGCGCTGGAACTTAATGAAGACTATGTCGAGGCACGCGCCGCTCTGGGGTATCTCTACCGGCTGATGCGCGATGTCGTGGAAGACGATATTGAGCGTACCGAATACCTGAACCAGGCAGAAATCTGCTTCAAAAAGGCATTGGCGCAGCGCCCGGATATGACTGACGAGCTTGGGGAGTCCTGGTGGAACACGCTTGGCGGCGTCTATAAGCGGCGCGGTCAGATTGACGATGCTATCAGCGCTTATGAACGCGCGGCCACGGAAGTCAAGAATAATTCATCATATCCCTATAGCAACCTGGGCACGCTTTATCTGGAGAAAGCCAATTCCGCCAAAGTGGTCGAAAATTACCGCTTTGTGGAGCGTTATGCTCCCAGGGCTTTGGAGAAAAATCCCAGTGATTTCTGGTCACGGGGAGATCTGCTGGTGGCGAAACTGGCCCTGGGAAAAGCCGGGGATATTGACAACATCTTCAATGAATACCTGCTGGATGCGAAAGATGCTCCCTACGCTTTCCGAACCCTGTTAGAAACCCTGGAAAAACTGCGGGAGGTTGTGGGCGAAGCCAAGCGCGACGCGATCCAGACCTTTATCAACCGTTTGAAGGATCATCTGCACGAAAATGGTGAATAACTGTTCGAGGGGCGCGAGACCCGTGCCCCGAATTACGCACTGGATCGAACCGACAGTGGGCTTCTGCTCTTTAAGGAAATTGTTGCATAACGGTAGTGGGTAAAGTGCTGATTCGCCCACTTGAAACTGAGATATGCTTTAATTCTTGATTTGTATAAGCCCAATGTTTTGCGGGAAGTTCTTCTCTGTCGTATAAGTTTTACTTCTTTCAAATAGTAAATAAGTGCTAGCATCCTCTTAATCCATCTTTTGTTTTCCCTTATTTTAGACATGCGTATCTTAATCTACCATAGCATCTCCTTATAACCATTATCTGTCGCGCAATCCGAATGCTATAATGTATTGAAACATTGTGTGAAATTTTTACGGGGCGCGAAATCGCCACGTTTTCTCCCTCATCATGATGAAGTAATTATTCCCCGCCAGTGAGGTGGCTGATGAACTGGCAGTTCGTCTCTCATATATCCTTGTTAATCACCGCGACAATTTTATCGGTGCTGCTGGCGGCGTGGGTCTGGCGTCGGCGATCCGCACCGGGCGCTGTCCCATTCATTATTTTTATGCTGGCCGCCGCTGTATGGGCCGGGGCTTCCGTTATGGAAGCCAGCAGCAATATCCTGGCGGACAAAGTGCTGTGGAGCAAAGTGCTGTATTTGGGCTCCACGACGGCCCCGCTTTTATGGTTGGCAATAGCCCTGGAGTATATCGGGCAGGGGCGGTTGCTGACCCGCCGAAATGTACTGCTCCTGATGATCGTACCATCTGTCATCCTGGTGACGGTCTGGACAAACGAAGCGCACGAACTCATCTGGCAGAACGTGACCCTGACAACCGGTGACCTGTACCCATTGATGGCCTTCACACGTGGCCCGCTGTACTGGGTGAATGTCGTCTATGGCTACACGCTCATGCTGGTCGCCACCGTCATCATGGTTCGCGCGTTCGTGCGTGCCGCAAGCCCCTACCGGATACAGGCTGTCATGTTGTTACTTGCGGCCTTCGTTCCCTGGATCGGGAATATGCTTTATATCGCCGGCCTGACCAGGGATTTCACCTCAGTGTTTTTTGTCGTAACCGGGTTTATCGCGGCGCTGGCACTGTTCCGTTACCGGTTGTTGGATATTGTGCCGGTGGCGCGGGGGGCGATAATCGCCAGTATGAGTGACGCGGTGATGGTGTTTGACACGCAAAAACGGTTGGTAGACATTAACCGTTCCGCCGAAACGCTTCTACGGCGAAAAGCGGGCGAGGTGATCGGGCAGCCGGCAGCGCAGGTATTTGCGAACCGTGCCGGTCTGTTTGAAGAATATCAGGATGTTGAAGAAGCCCACACCGAACTTACACTCGATTTTGAAGAAAGCCAGCGCACCTTTGACCTGCGTCTCTCCCCCTTGCGTGACCTGCGCGGCCAGTTAGCCGGGCGTGTGCTGGTCTTGCGGGACATCAGCGAACGCAAACGAGTCGAGGCGGCACTACAGGAAGCCCAGCGCCTGGCGCATATCGGCAACTGGTCGAACGATTTGACCACGGGCGAATGGATATGGTCGGATGAAATCTACTTCATCATGGGTGTCGAGCGGCAGACGCCGACAGACGATTTAGTCACGTCGCTTTTGCATCCCGATGACCGGGAACGGTACTTCCAGGAAGTTGACCGCGCCCAGGCCGACCATCAGTTGAATCTATCAGTGGAGAGCCGCATTATCCGCCCCAGCGATGGCGAGATACGGCATATCCAGAGTTGGCTGGAGTTTAGCTACGGCCCAACCGGGGAGGTGCTCAGCCGTTTTGGGACGGTGCAGGACATTACGCTGCGGGTTCAGGCCGAAGAGCATGTGCGCCAGCAGAACAAGTTCCTGGAAAACGTGCTTGAATCGGTAGCTGCGCCGTTTTATGTCATCAATGTGGCGGATTACAGCGTCGAAATGGCGAATTCCGCTGCACAGGCGTTGGGTGTCAAGATCGGGGCAAAAACGACCTGTCACGCCCTGACTCACCAGCGTGATACACCGTGCGAAGGTGAACATCCCTGCCCCCTCAGCATCGTGCTGGAAACCAGAGCGCCAGCCGTCGTCGAACATATCCATTATGACCAGAATGGTATGCCGCTTAACGTTGAAGTGCATGGCTACCCGGTTTTTGATGATGCCGGGAATGTCATCCAGATGATTGAATACTCGATCGACATCACCGCCCGCAAGCAGGCCGAAGATGAGGTGCGTAAACTCTCCCGTGCGGTTGAGCAAAGCGCCAACAGTGTTGTCATCACCAATCTGGCCGGCGATATCGAGTATGTGAATCCCCGCTTCACGCAACTAACCGGCTATACGGTTGAGGAAGTCATGGGACGCAACCCACGCATTCTCAAATCGGGCAAGTCGCCCAAAGAAGTATACGAGCAGCTTTGGGCGACGATCAGTTCGGGGAGCGAGTGGCGCGGTGAGTTTCTTAACCGCAAGAAGAATGGCGACCTCTACTGGGAGGCCGCCTCGATTTCTCCCATCAAAGACCAGACTGGGGAAATTACCCATTATCTGGCGATTAAAGAAGATGTCACCGACCGGAAAGTAGTAGAGGAGGCGTTGCAACGCGCTTATGACCGGCTGTCTACCCTGGTGGAAGTGGATACAGAGTTGATTGTCAGCCTGGACGTAGGGCAGGTTATGGCGGTGGCGCTGGATGCTGCCATGCGTCTAAGCCGGGCGAATGCCGGGTTTATCGGGCGCGTGGATGGCGAGAATGTTCATGTTACCCAGGTTATTGGTGACTATCCCCCGGATATTGCCGGCATGTATATTCCTCCTGAGGCCAGTACGATTATGGCAGCCGTGCGCGAGCGGCAGGCAATCCTGCGAACTGACGTTGACAACTATGCGCAGCGCGTGACAGTGCTGCCCGCCACCCGCGCTCAGATGACCCTGCCCCTGCTCTCCCACGAGAAGTTGATCGGCATCCTTAACTTGGAAACCAGTCAGCCGGAGCGCTTTACGCCGGAGGTTTTTGAGTTTCTCAAGCTATTAGTCGCCCATGCTGCCCTGGCGATAGACAACGCACAATTATATGAAAATCGCGCCGCCCTCATTAGAGACCTGGACGATTTTGCCCGTACCGTCGCGCACGACCTGAAGAACCCGCTCAATATCGTCATGGTCTACGGCGGCATGTTGGATAGCGCGTTAGGACAGTTGTCGGAAGAAATGCGCCAGAAAGCCATTGAGGGGATTGTGCATGGCGCAAACAAGATGAACAACATCATTGACGCCCTGCTCTTGCTGGCTGGCGTGCGCCAGGCCGGTAAGGTGGCGATGAGTCCCTTGGATATGGTGGGGATTGCGGCGGAAGTTATCCAGCGGTTGGATACCATGATAAAAGAGTATCAGGCTGAGGTCATCCTGCCCGCCGCACTGCCAGCGGCGATGGGTTACGCACCCTGGGTCGAAGAGGTGTTTGCCAACTACCTGACGAACGCGCTCAAGTATGGTGGAAAACCGCCGCGTATCGAACTGGGGGGGGACATTCTGACGAACGGCATGGCCCGCTTCTGGATTCGGGATAACGGGGACGGTTTAACGCCTGAACAGCAGGGCCAGTTGTTCACCCAGTTCACCCGGTTGCACCAGATTGAAGCGGAAGGGCACGGCCTGGGCTTATCTATCGTGCAGCGCATTGTGGAAAAACTCGGCGGTGAAGTCGGCGTCAACAGCACGGTTGGGCAGGGGAGCATCTTCACCTTCACCCTCCCTTATGCCATTGAATTGGAACACTCTTAAGCTTGATTCTGGAGTAAAGTGTGATGGCAAGCAGCAAACTGGCGCTAATTGTTGAAGATACACCGCAAATTGCGGATGCCTTTTCTTTCGTATTGCAGGCAGCGGGGTTTGAGACCGAAGTGCTGACCGACGGGGTAATGGCGTTGGCGCGTTTGCAGGATAGCAGTCGCGATTTACCATTGATCGTCGTGCTGGATATGAACCTGCCGCGTATGGATGGCGCCGAGGTGCTACGGCGCATTCGTGCTGATGAGAGGTTGGCGCACCTTCAGGTGATTGTTGCTACAGCGAACTCCCACATGGCCGAGGCTGTCGAAGATCAGGCCGATATCGTGCTGCTCAAGCCGGTTTCGTTTGAACAGTTACGCGCCCTTTCGACCCGCCTGGCACGCCCAATGTAGTTTTCTGGGAGCAGGCCGCACGCACTGTTTTTCCCGCAGGGGCATGAGGCAGCAGGCTCCCCTGCACCCGTTCACCGGCCCGCCTCTGGCCGCAGTCAAATGCCACCCAAAAGACGCTTATCGTCTCCTAATCTTAAACAAACAATATTTTGACTCTCCCCTGTGATTGTGATATATTTTACATTCGTGTAGCAGATTCCCGATTCTGCGTCTTATTAGATTCGGCCTTTATTCATCAGCATGTCTTTCCTGAGGGTTGGGAAGATGTGGTTTTTGGGGTAAGCTGCGGTACACTATTTGTTTGAAGATAGGTTCTCAGGAGGGAGTGTCTATCATGGCTACTGCAAGTGCGGCACAGGCCAACATGCCATCTGTTGGCGTTGATGCGCCCAGCCGCCGCGAGTTTCTGTACTATATCTGGGGCGCGTCTATCGCCCTGCTGTTAGGGGAGGCGGCTGCCGGATTAGTCTGGTTTGCACTGCCTCGTTTCAAAGAAGGCGAGTTCGGCGGTGTCTTTAATATCACCGGCGATACAGTCCCCG
Organism: uncultured Chloroflexota bacterium; assembly: GCA_937974245.1. Lineage (GTDB taxonomy): Bacteria > Chloroflexota > Anaerolineae > Aggregatilineales > Phototrophicaceae > JACKCG01. The sequence goes on from CALJKV010000039.1 coordinate 64,535, forward strand.
CACCAAACAAAATCCCGATGTCAGTTCCCGCCGGGCGCTTCTGGTTGTCGAATGTCGAAGACCGGGGTCTGTATGTCCTGTATGGCGTGTGTACGCACCTGGGCTGCCTGCCGAAGTGGGTAGAAACTAACAACCGGTTTGAGTGCCCCTGTCATGGCTCGAAATTCGAGCGTACCGGCAAATATATTGAAGGTCCTGCGCCGCGCAGTATGGATAAGTTTGAAGCAACGGTGACATTTGATGATGGCACAATCGCCACGACGGGTGCTGAGGGAGTCCCGGATGGTGGGCCAATTCCGTTAGAAGGCCGCACGATTGCCAGCGTTGCGATCAACACCGGTTCTCGTTATAAGAGCGCTGACCGGCTTGATGAATAAGTCTTATTCAGGTCCCTATATTCCCGAACGAGGAGTACGCTAATGTCCGTCCTTCCCTTTCCGTCATTCCTTGACGATGTCAAGGAAAAGGGGTTGAAGAAGGCCGTTTTTGAGGTGGTGGATGAGTCGGTAGAACGCCTGACCGCAGGGTTGAATATCCAGGACCTGCGCGAGGCGATACGCGGCGAAGCCCCCAGCCGGCGGCCAAATCCCCGTTTGCGGCCACATGCTGATGGCTTCTGGCTGCACATGCGTCCCAGCTACTTTAATTCGGATGTCACCGGCTTATACCCGACTTTCCGCCTCGGCTGGCTTTCGACTTATTTTGTATTTTTTGAGACCATTACCGGTATTTTCCTGATGGTCTGGTACACGCCATCGCCTCAGGTTGCCTATTCCGACATGCTCAATATCCTGGGCAGTGTCCCACTGGGACAGTTGATGCGCGACCTGCATCGTCTGGGTGCGGAAGCGATGGTCTTGATCGTCGCGCTCCACATGATGCGAACGCTATTCACGGCCAGCTACAAGAAGCCGCGTCAGTTCACCTGGTTTACCGGCGTCATCCTGCTGGCGCTCACCGGCTTCCTGAGCTTTACTGGCTATCTGCTGCCCTGGGACCAGCTGGCGCTGTGGGCGGTGACGATTGGCGCATCCATGATCGAGGCTACCCCACCGGAAATTGTGGGTACCAACCTTAACTTGCTTATTCGAGGTGGCCCGGAAATCGGGGCGAATGGTTTGCTGCGCTTCTACCTGGTGCATGTGCTGGCGCTGCCGGCACTGTTGTTCGTCTTTACCGGCGTCCACTATTACAAAGTTATCCTGCACGGCCACAGCCTGCCGCCGCAAAAAGAGAACAAGGGTGAAGATACCGCCAAGCGCGTGCCGCTCGATAAACGCGTCTACTTTATCCCCGATGTGCTGACCAGCGAAATCATGTGGATTGCGGTTACAACCCTGATTCTGATTGTATTGTGTGTCTGGTTCTACGATGCGCCGCTGGAAAACCATGCCGACCCGCAAGTGACGCCGCTCGGTACGACTGCGCCCTGGTATTTCCTCTGGATTCAAGGAGCGCTCAAACTCGGTGACAAGGTGTTCTGGGGTATCATCTTCCCCGGCATCGTTATCGGCGGGCTTGCCGTACTGCCCTACCTTGATGTGACCAAGAGCCGCCGCTTTGCTGACCGCCGCGTGATGATCAGCGTTGGCCTAGCCCTGATTTCGCTTTCGGCCTGGTTCAGCTATATGGGGTTATCGGAATTCGCAGTTTCAACTTCGGCGGATTCGGAAATTCTGCATGAATTGACCTTCCCGCCAGCGCATAACCATATTGGTAAGCTCTTGCCGATTCCATTTGAGGAATTGAAGCCGGGTTTCTATACCACACGCCAGTTTGAGTATGGAGTGGATAGCATTCCGCAGGCGGTAGAAGACTTCAACGCGTTGATTGAACAACCCTTCACCGCGGACGCCAGTATCACGCGCAACACCGAGGAAAAAGAGATCGCAGCGGAACTGACCGCCGCCGGACTTCAAACCACCAGCATCACCTTCCGGCCAGTACCAGGTGATGCGCCTGAACTGTATACCGTGATGGAAGAGTTCGCTCACCTGCTGGAAATCAACAGCGACGAACTCAACGATGCCTGGGGCGCGGTGGTTATCACAGATAACCAGATCGGCCTGAAGCGCGCGGATGTCATCATTACGTGGAATGAAGTACAAACGGAAGGCGGCAAACCGGTGTTAGGCGAAAACGGTGAGCCGGTGCTGGTATTGAACGAACTGGGCGAACCGATTCGCCGGTTCAATGTCATGCACATCTTCATCCACGAAAATTCGGCCTACTTTAATAACTAGGATAGAAGCCGATGCTTGAACGTATGTTAATCGGACGAATTGAAAATCGCGTCCTGGTCGGAACGGTTGCTTTTCTGGCGATCATGATTGTTTCCGGCTGGGTCGCCATCAACGAGGGCGCCCGGATGCAGGCCTATCAGGATTTGCAACTGGCCCGCTCGATCGAAAATGGGGCGGCACTCTACGTCGTCAACTGCTCAACCTGCCACAGTTCAGATGGGCGTGGGGTACAGGGCGCTGGCCCCGGACTGAATAACCCCCAGCTTTTCGGGCATGATTTCTTCCCGGAAGTGACGCAGCAGATTTCCGAGTTGAACACCGAGAAGAAGGCGCTCCAGGTGGAACGCGGCCATTCGGATACCACTGATGCCCGCAAAGCCGAGATTGACGCTCGCCTGGAAGCCATCAATACCGAGATGGACGCCGTAGCAAACCAGGCACGCAGCCAGGTACAAGCGGCAGTTGATATGGGGTACGATCCCCTGCAATTCAGCCGGACGAAGAATCTCGGTTGGGTCGGCACGCTTGACTCATTCATCTTCACCACCCTGGTTCATGGCCGCCCGGCCAGCGCCAAATACTCCTCATTGGGCGCAATGCCCGCCTGGTCACAGGCCGCCGGTGGCCCGCTGCGCGATGACCAGATTCAGGACGTCACCAACTACATCCTGAACTGGAACCGGGACTGGACTCTGGACGACCTGTTCGCCGTCCGGCACTTCGCCGTTCAGCCAGTAGACCCGGCAACATTCGTGGGGGTGTCCACTGAACCGAGCATTGCCCAGGAATATAACAGCGATGTGAATGCTGTGGTTGAGGCGTTAGCGACTGTCGTTGGCGATCCCCAGTCCGGGCAGACCCTCTATAATGGCTCACTGGCGTGTGCTGGCTGCCATGTAGCGGGTGCGGGACTGGTTGCGCCCGCCCTGGAAGGCACGTATACCCGGGTGGTCAACTCGCGCCTGACTCTGCCGGAGTTTGCCGGCTACTCACCTGAGAAGTATTTTGTGGAAAGCATCCTGTATCCAGGGAACTTCCTGTCACCGCCGGCGTACCCGAATGCCATGCCGGCCACCTTTGCCGATACATTGAGTCTCCAGAAGATGGCTGACCTGGTCGCCTTCCTGGAGACCCAGACCGGGCCTTCACCGGAATAATCCGGCGGCGCTAGACAGACCCACCTGCAAGCCCCCGGCAGTTAACCGGGGGTTTGTGTATTTCCGGGCACAGACGGGGTACAATAGACGATATACACACCTCTACGCTGCGTAACTGGCAGCGAAAACACATTACAGGAGATTCTTCTTATGCGCCCCTGGCAACAAATCACTCGAATGACGGTTCTGGCACTGGCGACACTGGCACTCGCAGCCCCGGCGCTGGCACAAAATGGCGATGTGGTGGAGGCCGTTGAGCAGCCCCCGCTGTTGGAAATCGTGATGTTCCTCGGTATCGCCGCAATTGCCGTTGTCGGCGGCATGGCCTTGATTCGCATGTTGGGGGATGAATAGCCCCCGACACGCCCCTGCACAAATCGCCCCCCGGTGGCACAATACCCCGGGGGAAGCGCGCTGTTTCTCCTCTCTGTAGCTTACCAACTCTACAGCCAGATCCCCTACGGACTATGATTTAAATTGCAAGACTGATTTCCCCTTTCATGATAAAATATTGCTATCGGGTTAAATTTGTGTTTGATTCACAACTTAGCTGGTTACATAGAAACGGGGGAAATAGATTTATGTCGCAATCAGAAACCATTGCCAGTGGTTCAATGAGGGTATTAGTTATTGGAGCGCTGACGGTTGTCCTCGTGTTGGGTCTGGCGCTGGTCATGTTCGCCGTGAGTAATGCCGTGAGTCCTGATACCGGGCCGTTAGATGCGTTGGCGAACAGTGACAATAGCTGCGTCGCCTGTCACCGCAATACGTCTCCCGGCATCGTCGAACAATACGGGCACAGCACGATGGCCGCCGCCAGCGTGACGTGTGAAGACTGTCATGAGGTGAATGGTGATTATGCCGGCGCAGTAGAGCATGAAGGGACGTATGTGTTGCCCTCGCCTTCAGCAGCGATGTGCGCCAAGTGCCACGGTGCAGAAGTAGCACAATACAATGCCAGCCGTCACGGTCTCCCGGCCTATGTTGCGGTCTTTGGCACGGATGGACTTTCTCAGAATCTGCTGGATCAATACGCGGCTATCCCTGAAGGTGGCTTCGCGCCGGATAAATCCCGTAACGCGATTGCCGCCCTGGAAGGGCCAGCCATCACACGGTTCGCCTGCGAAAGCTGCCACAATGTTGGTAGACCTGCCGCTGATGAATCGGTGGGACAGTGTCAGAAATGCCACCTGCGCCACGAATTCAGCCTGGAACAGGCACGCAAACCAGAAACCTGCAACAATTGTCATATCGGCCCCGACCATCCGCAGTGGGAGATTTACCAGGAATCGGCACATGGGATCGCCTATGCTACTGGTGGCGAGAACTGGAACTGGGATGCTGAACCGGGCACACTTACCGTGAACGACTTCCCCGCGCCAACCTGCTCTACCTGCCATATGAGTGGCTTCGGTGCCAGCGGCACAACCCACGATGTGGGCGAGCGGCTGACCTGGTATCTGTTCGCGCCGATCAGCGAACGCCGCCCATCCTACCAGGATAATGCGGTCAGGATGCAGAACGTGTGCCGGGAATGTCACAATCCGCAGTTTATCTCGGACTTCTATACCGATGGTGACGCACTGGTAGATGCGATCAACGCCCGTGTGGTGGAAAGTGATGAGATCATGCAGCCATTGAAGGATCAAGGCCTGCTAACCGCCGCCCCCTTCGATGAGCCGGTGGACTTCACTTACTTTGAACTCTGGCATCATTGGGGACGCACCGCCAAATTCGGCGCATGGATGCAGGGCGCGGATTATACTCAGTGGCACGGCGCTTATGAGATGCTGTCTGATCTGGCGGAACTACGAGAGATAGCGGCGCAGCGGCTGGAACAGGCAGCAAACGGCACTGAGACAACTGAATCGTCAGGAGGGTAGATCATGTCCTATCTGGGAACGGTCTTTCCGCCTGCGAGGGTCGTTGTCAACCGGCTGCCCTTCACCCGCGACCAGGTGATGCTGCTGCTGGCAGCTGTTACCGAGATTTTCCTCGGAATTGATATTTACTTCGCCCACAGTATCAGCGGGACGATCAAACCTAACGAGTGGATACCGATTATCTTCGGTATCGCCGCCGGGGTCGTGCTGCTCCTGGCCGGGCTGATCGCGTTCCGCAATCGCCCGCTGGCGAGTCTGCTGGCGAACGTGGTCTTTTTGGGCAGCATCATCGTCGGCCTGATGGGAGGCTACTTCCACCTGGTTCGTGCAAATCTGCTCGGTGGCGGAGCGCCCATCGGAGAAGCGGTGAACGTGCTGATCTGGGCCCCGCCTTTCCTGGGGCCATTGTTCTTTGCCCTCAATGGTGTATTGGGGATCAGTGCTGCCTGGGTAGAAACCCCGGTGGACAGTGGCAGGCTGCGGCTGCTGGGCAGAGCGCATGTGCAGATGCCCTACAGCAAGACACGCGCTTACTTCTTCATCGTCAGCATTGGTATTCTGGCAACCACTATCAGCAGTGTCATGGATCATGCTCGCGTGAATCTGGATAATCCCTGGGTGTGGATACCGACTGCTGCGGGAGTATTTGCGGTTGTGGTCGCGGCGGTGCTGGGATTCATCGCCCGCCCCAGCCGTAACGACCTGACCATCTATACCGTAACGATGCTGTTGTTGTGTCTGGTGGGCATCGTGGGGTTCGCCCTGCATGTGAACACCAATCTGATTGCCAACGGCAGTATCCTGCTGGAACGGTTCGTACGCGGCTCACCGTTCCTGGCCCCACTGGTCTTTGCTAATTGGGGTCTAATCGGCCTAGTCGCCCTGCTCGACCCGGCGGAAGAACGAGAGAAGTAACAAGCGAGTAAAGACACAGAAACAGTGGCATACGGGTTCACGCTCGGTTCGCTCCTGTGTCCATCGTCCCCCAGTGGCATAATACCCTGGGGGATGTGTGTTTCCCCTCTATCATTGCGGCATCATATCCATCGTGCAATGGGCATAATGCCAATTCAACGGTGGTTATCCGCAAAGGCGGCGTTTTTAGCATACAATAATGGGGCTTTGTCCTAACCGTAGAAAGTGAACGCACCATGACCCAGACCGCCATTGAGCAGCCGGTTACCAGCGTAATACCGGCTGTTCCCGCAATCCCGACTGCCGAACAAGACACCTTCCAGACCGGAAAAATCCTGACGATTGTCAGCGGACATTTTACCCACGATACCTACACGGCCTTTCTCGCACCGCTGCTGCCGCTGCTCATCGAAAAACTCAGCATGACACTGACTCAGGCCGGGGCTTTACAGGTATTTATGCAGCTGCCTGGGCTGGGCAATGTCGCCATCGGCTACATGGCCGATAAGCTCAATCTGCGCTATTTCGTGATCTTCGCGCCGGCAGTCACCGCCACACTGATGAGCGCACTGGGACTGATGAGCAGCTACTTGAGCCTGGCGATCCTGCTGTTTGCCGCCGGGGTGAGCGTCTCGGCATTTCACGTTCCTGCGCCGGCCATGATCGGCCAGGTTTCGGGAAGACGGGTTGGCAGAGGCATGAGTCTGTTCATGGCCGGGGGCGAGTTGGGGCGAACGGTTGGCCCGCTGCTGGTGGTATGGGGTATCACTACCTGGGGGTTGGACGGCATCTGGCGGCTGGCGATTTTCGGCTGGGTGGCATCGGCGGTACTGTACTGGCGGCTGCGGCATATTTCGGCGCAGTCGGGTGGGCAGCGCACCCCGTTTCGGGCGGTGCTGCCGCGTTTACGCCGTTTGTTCGTCCCCCTCAGCGGCCTGATGTTCCTGCAAAGTTTTGTTGTCACCGGGCTGTCAGTGTTCCTGGTCGTTCTGCTGGAAGGGCGTGGCTACGGGCTGGGGCAGTCCTCCCAGGCATTGGCGCTGTGGGCCTTTGCCGGGGTAGCCGGGGCGCTGACCGGGGGCACAGTGAGTGACCGGATCGGGCGCAAACGCACGATTATCCTGGCGACGGTGCTGGCCTCGCTGCTGCTGCTGGCCTTTCTGTCGGCGCTGGGGGTGCCGGGGCTGTTCTACAATACGCTCTCATTCTGGGCATTTCAGGGAGCCGTGGCCGTATTTACGCCGGACAGCCCACTGATTCTGCCGGTATTAATCCTGCTGGGGTTCACATCGCTCTCGGTGACGCCGGTTATTCAGGCAATCGTGCAAGAGCAAGTGCCGGACAGCCGCGCTACCGCCAACGGCATTTTCATGCTGCTGGCGTTCCTGTTGCGGTCATTCGGCACACTGCTCATCGGCATCATGGGCGACTCAATGGGGCTGTCGAATGCCTTTGTTATCTGCGCGGTGGCGGGCGTCGCTGCCGTGCCGCTGGTGCTGGCCCTGCCGGATTTGAAACAGTGAGGCCTCACTCCCCGCCGTTAAGCCAGTCGTATAGCGTTGTCAAGAGCGTGTTGGCATCATCGTCGGCGCTTAATTCCCAGATCATCACGCCGCCCAACCCGGCGTCCCTGACGTAGTCGGCTTTGGCGACCAGCGATTCAGCATCGTCATAGCTAATCATCACGCCATCAGTCGCGCTGTACAGCCAGGGGACACGGGCGGTTTCGTCCCAGTGGCGCTCGAACGTCCCCACGTAATTCGCAGCCAGATCGCTGTAATCGAAGAACCCCGGCTCCCAGGAGCCTTTTGGTAGTCCATTGAACGGCTGGTTCACGCCATCGTCTGTATCCGCGACACTGGCGAAGCCACGCCCGTAAAACGGCACGCCCATCTGGAGCTTCGCAGCGGGAATCCCCGCTTCAAGGTACGCTCGCAGGGCTGTATCGGCGCTGATCGCCCCGTACAGTGACGCGTTAAACCCGGTGCGGGCGCTCCATCCCCCGGCAAAATCGTAGGTCATGACATTAATCCAGTCCAGGTAGTCGTGGATTTTGTCGAGTTCCATCTGGCGGTACTGTGATCCGGCAGGCGCGGCAATCGTCAGGAGGTAGCCCCGTCCATCCTGCGCTCCCTGCGCGTCAAGTTGGGCGCGAAGTTCAGCCAGCAGCAGCGTGAAATTGACCGTATCTTCCGGGCGCGTGGTGTTGCCTTCCAGCCCGCCGCCGCCAGGATACTCCCAGTCAATATCCAGGCCGTCGAAACCGTACTGTGTCATCAGCGCGATGCACGAACGGGCGAACTTTTCCCGCGATTCCGCCGTGAGCGCTGTGTCGGAAAAACGCCCTGACCACGTCCAGCCGCCTATAGACATCAGTGTTTGCAGGCCAGGATGCTGTTCCTTGAGCAAAGCCAACTGTTTGAAATTGCCGCGCAGGGTTTCGCCGTCCGCGTCGCCCGGATAGGGAAACTCAACATCCGCCCAGGGATCGCCCAGAATGCACTCACCAGCCTCCGAGATATTAAAAAAGGCATAGTTAATATGCGTAAGTTTATCCGCAGGAATGTCGGTCACGAAATAATTGCGTGCATAAATGCTCCAGGACGTAAAGTAAGCCACCACCCGGTAACCCGGCGCTGCCTCCTGGCTGGATACTGTCCCGGCAGTCAACAGCCCAACAAACAGCAGAATCCCTAACGGCCATTGCTTTATCATGGTAATAACACTCCCTATGTCCGAGTCATGATGGAACTATAGCGCGGGGCAGGGCAGGCTGTCAAAAAGGTTGGTCATGGCTCGACATTCGGCCTGCTTTGCTGGACAATATGCCCCACCGGAAATAGTCATGCTGAGGTTTGCCCGTGACACTCGTTGACCAACCCGTGCGCCGCCATCTGGCCGTGTATGGTTTCTTCCTGCTGGTCGCCCTGCTGGTGACATGGCCGCTGGTGACGGTATTGGGCAGCGCCTTCGCCGGGTACGCATTTGGCGATGCTCACGAAATGTCCCGCCATATATGGTGGATGAAACACGCCCTGCAAACCGGGCAGCCGCTCTTCTTCCAACCGCTGCTCGGCTACCCCGATGGTATCGAAGGTGTGATTCTGTGGTCAGACCCGCTGCAATTCTTCCCCGGTTGGCTGTTCGCGTTCGTCCTGCCGCTGCCCGCTGCCTACAATCTGTTCGTCCTGCTCACGCTGGCACTCAACGGCTGGGCAGTGTATTTCCTGTTGCGGAAACTCACCGGAAAACACAGCGCCGGATTACTGGGCGGGCTGGTGTTCCTGTCCGCGCCGGTTATGCAGGGGCATCTGGCCGGGGGACACGGCGGGCTGCTAGTGCAGTGGCCGCTGCCGCTGTACGCCTACGCCTTGCTCCGGTTGCGTGACGGCGGGAAACGCTCGATGCTACTGGCCGGGCTGCTGTTCGTCCTCGTCCCCCTGGGCCATACGCTGCAACTCATCTACGCGCTGCTGCCGCTGACCGGGTTATGCGCGCTGTCGGCGCTGGCGACACGTGACTGGCGAACACTCCGCCGGGTCGTTATGGTGAGTGTTGCGGGCAGCGCCATCCTGCTGGTTTTCCTGCTGCCGGTGTTCTCCGCCATAGTCGAAACCAGCGCATATACGACCGAGAGCGGCGCGGTGGATTTCAGCGCCGATCTGCTCGGTATCCTCACGCCGTCCTTTAATCACCCTCTGTTCGGGGGCTGGGACTATACCCACCGCGTCCTGGGAGTCAATATCGTCGAAGGTTCGGCCTACGTGGGGCTGGCTGCCGCGCTGCTGGCCGTCGTTGCCGTCTGGAAACAGCGTGCCGCCCGCTGGTGGCTGCTGCTGGCGCTGGTTGCCTGGGGGCTGTCGCTGGGGCCGCTGCTCAAGATGTTCAACACACCGGTATCTACGGGTGTGGGCGACTACCAGACACTGATTCCGCTGCCCTGGGCGCTGGTCGAAAATTGGCCGCTCTTTAACCTGGCGCGGACGCCGGGACGTTTTGGGTTCGTCCTGGCGCTGGCGGTGGCTGTCCTGGCCGGGTACGGTTGGGCGGTGGTGGAAAAGCAGTTTGCCGGTATGAGAAGAGAGAGTCTGCGCCCATCCTACGCACTGAATCGGGTACGGACGCCCTATAGGGTATCATTCCTTCTCCTCCTTATCATGGCATTCACATTGTGGGAATACCAGTCATTCTGGCCGCTGCCCACGATGCCAGCGGACATCCCCCCGGAAGTAGCGGCACTGTCAGAACGCAGCAATATTCGCGCCGTGTTCAACCTCCCGTGGGATAACGTGCTGGCAGCCAAAGACGCGCTCTACCTGCAAACCGCCCACGTGCTGCCGATGATCGCCGGGCAGGTCACGCGGCGCACGCCCGTTAGTCCGGCAAAACTGGCACTGCTGGCGACACTCGACCCGGCACTGCTCAACCAGGCCGGCGCGGACGTGGTAATTATCCACCGCCAGTACGACCCGGAAGAGACACTCTACGAGGCGGCGCGGGCGCGGTTGGGCGAACCGTTTTACCGTGATGACCGTTATACCCTGTTCGATACACCGAAGACGGACATGCCGCCCGGCTTCACTGCGCTATATACTGCCCCGGATGTCGCGGCCTATGTGCCTGAATCGGGCTGGATGGACTACCGCGCCACCTTTGACGCCACCGGGCAAGAGGCGGTGCTGCTGCTGGACGGCACGCCGGTCTACCGTATGGTAGTGGACGGTGAGATGCCGCTGCACCTCGCGTTCCCACTGCCGCCCGGTTATCACCAGATTGCCCTGGCCGTTGACCCGCCCTGCCCGGCGCAGGTCACACCACCGCTGTATTGTCCGACGCTATCACTGACCAGTACGCTGCAAATGGCCTTCACCCCGGTGGAATTCCCTGAAGTCGTGCAGTTCAGCGATGGTATACGCCTCCTGAACGCGGGTCTGCTGGATGTGGACGCGAGTCGAATCACTGCCGCAATGCATTGGGTGTCCGGCACGCCACGCAGCGACCAGGATGTGCGCTTTGTGCATGTAGTGGATTCTACGGGAACGCTCGTCACCCAGGATGACCACACGCTGGGGACGATGGCTGCCGGAGAAGAACGGCTCGACCTCGTGACCATCACGCTACCGGATGATCTGCCCCCGGGTGAGTACCGGGTGTATGCCGGGTGGTACACTTTCACCGGGCCGGATACGATTCGCGGGTTCGATGTTCTGTCGGATGTCCCCGGCGCGGCGGAGATGCGGGCGCTCATTGGCGGGTTCAGGCGCTGATCAGGGTTGGTTAAACAGCGGTATTAAGCGCTATTATCATGCTCGAACGCTGCAACCTGAATAGCGCCCATTATGAATATAACCGAATCATCTGCGCTGATTAAGCTGTTGAAGCTGGTCGTCTATGAAAGAGGCGATTCCGGCTGTTGTCAGGTCACTGATATCAGAAACGGGCATATTGGGGGACTGTCCCGCAAGAACCTGGCGTGCCGCTTCCCAGGTGCGCCGTGCCCGGTCAAGCTGCCCGGCCTGGGCGTAGAGATGCCCCAGGATAGAGGCGGCTAACGGATGACCCTGCTGGCAGTAGAGCGCGGATTGCAGTTCCCCCTGGGCGGCTTTTTCCTCGTTCGCTTCCAGGAACAGCAGCGCCCGCAAATAATGGGCGTCCGCCAACAGCGCATCCAGCCGCAGCGCCGTATCGAGGTGCGCGTGGGCTTCCGGCAGCGCCTGGCGATTGGCGAAGATGGTCGCTAGCAGCAGGTGAACCGCAGCGTGTTCGGGCTGCTGCTCCAACAGCCGCGCCAGAATGCGCTCCGCTTGGTCATAGTGCTTGGCACGCAGCGCAGCCACGGCTTCAGTGTAGCCTTCCAACGGGGCGGGCGGCGACGTTCTGAAGGGTGGCACCCGGGGTGCGTCGGGCACAGTGTGAATTGTGAACGGTTCTTCCGCTTTCTGAGCCGGACGCTGGTAAACCACCGTACCCGGAAATACGTGTGTCACCCAGCGCTCACGCTCTGAGTGAATGACTTCCGCTTCCCCCAGGAACAGCCATCCGCCAGGTTTGAGTGCTCCCAGGAGAATCGCTTCGGCCTGCTGAATGTGCGGCTCATCAAAGTACAACAGCACATTTCGGCAGAATATCACGTCAGCCTGCGAAAGTGGTGGCCCAGCCAGCAGATTCGCATGGCGGAATGACACCATATCCAGGATTTCAGGGCGCAGTTGGAAGCCCTGCGGTGTCTTGCTGAAATACTGCTGCCTCAGCCCCTCGTCGTTATGCCGGAATGACCATTGGCGATAGTGCCCCTGGTGGGCGGCGTCCAGGGCATGGGCGTTGATGTCGGTTCCAATCAGGTTGAGAGACCATCGTGACACGTCCAACAGCAGTTCGCGCAGCACCATCGCAATCGAATACGGTTCTTGCCCGGTTGCACAACCCGCACTCCAGATATTCAGGGTTAGATCGCCGCTTTGCCGACGCTGTTGGATAATCTCCGGCAGAATACGCTGGGTGAGGAGTTGAAAGTGTGCCTGATTGCGGTAAAAATAGGTTTCACCAATTGTAACCGCATCAACCAATGCCTGCCATTCTGCAACGGTTTCCGGTGCGGTTTGCAGACGGCGCAAAAAGGCTTCCGGTGTTCCCTGAACCAGTTCGGGCAGCGCGGCCTCCAGGCTGGCGCGAAGTTGGTCGTTCGCCGCCAGGCCCACACGCTGTTCAATGAGGCGGCTCAATCGCGATAGAAAGGTCGTATCCATGTAAGTCCGGTCGGAGCATAGCGAACAATGAGCCTATTATACAAAAAGGGTGAGGCTCATGATACGCCTCACCCCGCTGCGCCCCGGACTAGAACCGCCCGTTATGCTGGAAACGCTGCTCCTGCCAGGGATCGCCCGTGTTATGGTAGCCACCGCGCTCCCAGAAGCCGGGCTTATCCACCGGGCTGAATTCCAGCGCCCGCAGGAATTTGGCGCTCTTCCAGAAGTAGAGTTTCGGCACCAATGTCCGCAGCGGGCCGCCGTGATCGGGTTCCAACCAGTCGCCAGCATACTTATACGCCAGCAGCACATCGTCGTCCAGCATAGCCTCAAAAGGTGTATTAGTGGTATAGCCATAATCACAATGCGCGATCACGAATTTGGCCGACGGTTTGACGCCGAACAGGTTCATGAAGTCGCGGAATAGCACACCTTCCCACTGTGTATCGAACTTGCTCCAGCGCGTCACACAATGAATATCGGTGGTGATCGTCGCCGTTGGGATTTCCAGGAATTCCGCCCAGCTCCAGCGCATCTCGTTTTCGACCTCGCCAAATACACGCAAGTCCCAGGTTGCCGGGTCGAACGGTGGATTCGGCCCATAAGTCAGCACGGGGAACTTATTCGTCAACGATTGTCCGGGTGGCAGACGCTTGTCTTTCTTCATCTGTTCTTCTTCTTGTCGCCGCTTGAGAATATTCATCCAACACCATCCTTACGCTTCACATACCTTTGGACAAGATACCCCTCATTATATCGGATATTCTTGCGGATTCATTACCCGGGGTAAAGTGAACACTCATCTACCTTTCAGGGATGGCAGTGACAGCCGTTAGCAGACAGCGTGACATTCCTCAGCTAACATTAACCGCCAGACCGACTATAATTTTGTTGATAGTGATTTATTTTAATGTTTCGTCATTTCTGCGAGGAGTAATGTCAGGCCCAGAACATGCATGAGCTTTCTGTCACCCAGAGTATCTTGGAGATCGCGCTGCGCTATGGCAACCAGAACAGTGCGGAGCGTATCACGCACTTGTACCTGGTGATTGGTGATCTTTCTTCCATCATTGATGATTCAATCCAGTTTTACTGGGACATCATCAGCCGGGGAACGATAGCGGAGGGCGCAACACTGCATTTTCAACGGGTGCCGACTCGCATGGTGTGTTTTGAGTGCAATCATACCTATCTGCCGGAGCGAGGCACACTGGCCTGCCCAAACTGCAACAGCATTCGTGTGCAGGTATCTGCCGGGGATGAATTCCGCCTGGACGCGCTCGATATTGAAACAGACGACGACTAACGACGAAACACGAATGAACGGAAAGGAAGGCAACCGATGTGTCTGGCGATACCGGGGAAAATCACCGAAATTTATGAACATGCTGGTTTGTCGATGGGCAAAGTGGATTTTGGCGGGATTGTCAAAGAAGTGTGTCTCGCCTATCTGGAAGACCCGAAGGTGGGCGACTACACGTTGATTCATGTCGGATTTGCCATCAGCAAAGTAGACGAAGAAGAAGCCTTCCAGACATTGGAACTGCTGCGCCAGATGGGTGAACTCGACGCCGAGTTAGGCCTGGATGTGGCCGAATCGCTGGAAGCGAGGCCGAACACCGGCCCCAATGATGCGGAGATAAGTGGAAACTAACCTATGAAGACGATACAAGTATCAGTTGTTGAGGAAATCCTCTCAGCCAACGATCAGCTTGCAGTACAGAATCAGCGCCTGCTGGATGACGCGGGTGTGTTTGCCATCAACATCATGTCGTCGCCCGGCGCGGGCAAAACCAGTACCATCGTGGCGACCCAGAACTTACTCAAAGACCGGCTGCGCCTGGGCATGGTAGATGGTGACATTGCCACCACGATTGACGCCGACCGCGCTGCCGCCGCCGGGATGCAGGCTATCCAGATTAACACCGGCGGTAATTGCCACCTCGATGCGGTGATGCTCTCAACCGCCCTCAGGGAAATGAAACTTGACGAGGTGGACCTCATCATCGTGGAAAATGTTGGCAACCTCATCTGCCCGTCCAGCTTCAAACTCGGCACACATCGCAGCGTGTTGATTGCCAGCATCCCGGAAGGTGATGACAAACCGTACAAGTATCCGCCCATGTACCGGGGCGTAGATGCCGTCATCATCAACAAAGTGGATTTGCTGCCTTACGTCAAATTCAATATGGACTACTTCATCGCGGGCATTGAGATGCTCAACCCCGGTGTAAAGACATTCCCGATTTCGTGTGTCACGGGCGAAGGCCTGACAGACTGGACGGACTGGCTCTACGAGCAGGTCGCCCAGAACCGGCGGTAAGCGACGAATAGGGGCAATGTGGTTATGGGTAAAGCGATTCATATCACCGGCGTGGTACAGGGGGTGGGCTTCCGCCCCTTTGTTTACAATCTCGCCTTGCGGCATGGGCTGGTCGGGTGGGTACGCAACACCTCCGCGGGAGTAGATATCCGTGCCGAAGGGGCACCGGAAGCGCTGCAGGCCTTCGTCGCCGCGCTGACTACTGAAGCGCCGCCGCTGGCACGCATAGACCGGCTAACAGCGGATGACATTGCGGCGGAGACTTACTCTGCCTTTGAAATCCACCTCAGTGCAGCGGTAGAGGGGGCTTTCCAGCCCATCTCCGCCGATATCGCCATCTGCGATAATTGCCTCCGCGAACTGCGCGACCCGAAGGACCGCCGTTATCGCTATCCTTTCATCAACTGTACCCACTGCGGGCCACGTTTCACGCTCATTAAAGATATTCCTTATGACCGCCCGCTCACAACAATGGCAGATTTCCCGCTTTGCCCGGACTGCGCCGCCGAATACCACGACCCGGCTGACCGCCGCTTTCACGCCCAACCGGTGGCCTGCCCGGAGTGTGGGCCGGAGGTGTGGCTTGAACATGACGGCAGACATTTGCACGGCGACCATGCAATCCGGGGGACGGCTGCCCTGTTAGGACAGGGATACATCGTCGCCATTAAGGGATTGGGCGGCTTTCACCTGGCGTGTGATGCTACCAATCCGATTGCCGTCGCTGAGCTGCGCCGCCGCAAAGGACGCGCTGCCAAACCGTTCGCGCTCATGATGGCTGACCTTGATATGATCCGGCAGCACTGTGCCGTATCAGAAACCGAAGCACGGCTGCTGAAGTCGTCTGCCAGCCCGATTGTGCTGCTTTACCACCGCGCGGACAGCGCCCAGATTGCACCGGAAGTCGCGCCCGGACAGACGACACTCGGCGTCATGCTGCCATATACGCCGCTGCATGTCTTGCTCATGGATGAGGGTCTGCCGCCGCTTGTGATGACCAGCGGCAACCTTTCCGAAGAGCCAATTGTGACGGATAACGCCGACGCCCGCGAGCGACTGGCCGGGCTGGCCGATGCCTTCCTGATGCACAACCGTGATATCCACATTCGCACTGACGACTCGGTGATGCGCATCTTTGAGGATGGTGAACTCCCGCTGCGGCGGTCACGCGGCTACGCGCCTTACCCGGTGCGTCTGCCCTTCGATCTGCCGCCGGTGCTGGCGGTGGGTGGGGAACTCAAGAACACCTTCTGCCTCACACGGGATACCTACGCTTTTATGAGTCACCATATCGGCGATATGGATAACTATGAAACCTTGCAGTCATTTGAGAGCGGCGTAACCCACTTCGAGCGACTCTTCCGCATCACGCCGGAAATCATCGCCTACGACCTGCACCCTGACTATCGGACAACCCGCTACGCCCAGGGACGGGTGGCAGAGGCGGGTATCCCGGCGGTGGTCGTGCAGCACCACCATGCCCATATCGCGGGAGTGATGGCTGAACACGGTTTGACCGGAGAACACCCGGTTATCGGCGTGTGTTTTGACGGCACGGGATACGGCACCGACGGTACGATCTGGGGTGGGGAATTCCTGATTGCGGATTACGCCGGGTTTGAGCGCCCCGCCTATCTCAAGCCGGTGCGCCTGCCCGGTGGCGACGCTGCCACCCGCAAACCCGCCCGCATTGGCCTCAGCTATCTGCTGGCTTCATCGGTCTCGCCGGATGACACTCTGCCGCCACTGTCCGCGCTCTCCGCAGCCGAACACCGCACTGTTAGAATCCAGTCGGAACGTGGGCTGAATGCGCCACTCACATCGAGCATGGGGCGGCTCTTTGACGCGGTATCCTCCCTGGTAGGTATCTGCCAGGTGGCAACCTACGAAGGCCAGGCGGCGATTGAGCTAGAAACGGCGGTTGACCCGATGGAAACGGGCACGTATGCTTTCGGCATGCATAACCCGCAGATTGACAGTGCGCCGGTTATCCGGGGTGTGGTGGCCGACTGGCAGGCCGGGCTGTCGCCGTCCGTCATTGCAGCACGGTTTCATAACAGCGTCGCCGCTATGATCCGCGATGTCTGCCTGCGCCTGCAAGCGCGTTATGGTCTGCATGAAGTGGCGTTGAGCGGCGGAGTCTTCCAGAACGTGAGGCTGTTGGGCAAAACACTGCCATTACTGCGGGATGCAGGGTTCACCGTGTACACACACCGGCTCGTCCCACCCAATGACGGTGGGCTGGCACTCGGCCAGGCAGTGATCGCCGCATTTAGTGCTAAGCAAAAAGGGTAAACCATGAAACACCTGGATGAATACCGTGATGGCGACATCACCCGGCGCTTGCTCGCCGAGATTGCCGCGACAGTAACGCGCCCCTGGCACATTATGGAAGTCTGTGGCGGCCAAACCCACTCGATTCTCAAGAGCGGGCTGGATCAACTCCTGCCACCGGAAGTCGAACTGATTCACGGGCCGGGCTGTCCGGTGTGTGTGACGCCGCTGGAACTGATTGACAAAGCGGTGAAAATCGCCGCGATGCCGAACGTTATTTTCACCTCTTACGGTGATATGCTGCGCGTCCCAGGCTCGGAGAAAGACCTGTTCAGTGTGAAGGCTGCCGGGGGCGACGTGCGCATGGTCTACTCACCACTGGATGCGCTCAAGATGGCGCAGGCCAACCCGGATAAAGAGGTCGTGTTCTTCGCTGTGGGCTTCGAGACCACCGCCCCGGCCAACGCCATGTCGGTCTACCAGGCCAAAGCTCTCGGCGTGAACAACTACTCGGTGCTGGTTTCGCACGTCACGGTACCGCCGGTCATTTCCGCACTGCTGGAAAGCACGGATGTGCGGGTAGATGGGTTCCTCGCGCCGGGACACGTCAACGCTGTGATGGGCTACTGGGAATACGAAATCCTGGCGGCGAAATACGGTGCGCCGATGGTAGTGACCGGTTTCGAGCCGGTTGACCTGGCGAAAGGCATCCTCATGACGGTCAAACAACTTGAGGAAGGGCGCGGCGAAGTCGAAAACGCCTATTCACGCACCGTCACCCGTTCGGGTAATGTGCCTGGGCAAAAGATCATCAACGAGGTGTTTCAACTGTGTGACCGCAAATGGCGCGGCATTGGCATGATCCCCATGAGCGGCTACTGCCTGCGCGAAGCGTTCCAGGCCTACGACGCCGAACGGCGCTTCCCGGAGGTGCAGACGATCACCACCGAAGAGTCGGCGCTGTGCATCAGCGGTTTGATCTTGCAGGGGTTGAAGAAGCCTCACGAATGCCCGGCCTTCGGCAAGGAATGTACGCCGCAGTCCCCGCTGGGCGCGACAATGGTCTCATCGGAAGGCGCGTGTGCCGCTTATTACCGCTATGGGCGTTTCCAGGCGGCGCTGGCCGAGGAGAAACAGTCATGAGTGACGCGCATAAACCGCTGAACCTGTCCGGTTGGGTGTGTCCTGCCCCGCTGCGCAACTATCCCACGGTGGTTATGGGGCATGGCAGCGGTGGCAAGATGATGGCCGACCTCATCGCGCATCTGTTCGCCCCGCTGCTTCAGAATGACCTGCTCAACCAGTTTGGCGACTCCACTGTGTTCGACCTGGACGGCGCGGGGAAAACGCCCCGACTGGCGGTCAGCACCGACTCATTTGTGATTAGCCCGCTGTTCTTCCCCGGCGGCAATATCGGGGAACTGGCGGTCAACGGCACGGTGAACGATGTCGCCATGAGCGGTGCGACTCCACTTTACCTGAGCGCCGGGTTCATCCTGGAGGAAGGGCTGCCGCTGGACGACCTGGGGCGCATTGTGACCTCGTTCGGGGCGGCGGCGGAAACGGCTAACGTCAAGGTGATCGCGGCGGATACCAAAGTCGTGAATCGTGGGCATGGCGACGGCCTGTATATCAATACCACCGGATTCGGCGTAATCCCCGATGGCGTAAACATCGCTGCAAACCGGGCACGCCCCGGAGATGCCGTCATCGTGAGTGGCACAATGGGCGATCACGGCGTAACCATTATGTCAGTGCGCGAAGGGCTGGGATTCGAGTCAGAAATCAGCAGCGATACCGCACCACTGCATGGGCTGGTCGCGGACATGCTGGCGGTTACGAAGGACATTCATGTGCTGCGTGACGCGACACGCGGCGGACTCTCCGCCGTGCTGAACGAGTTGGCAACGGCTTCCGGTGTCGGTATCGAGTTCGAGGAAAACCGTGTGCCGATCAACCTGGCGGTGCAGGCGGCCTGTGAAATGCTGGGGTTGGACCCGCTGTATGTCGCCAACGAAGGCAAACTGGTCGCTATCCTCCCGGCGGAATATGCTGAAGCAGTCCTGGCGGCGATGCAGGCGCATCCTCTCGGACGCGGCGCGGCCATCATCGGCAAGGTCGTCGAAACACACCCGCATATCGTGCTGGCACGCACCAGCATTGGCGGGACTCGTGTGGTAGACCTCCCGGCGGGCGAACTGCTGCCGCGCATCTGCTAAACACCAGACACTAATCCGCCAAACCTTCGGCTGGTGCAGGTTGCACTGCGGGTTGGCGCAGCCATTGATAGAGGAACCCGCCGATTGCCGCACCGATGAGCGGGGCGACAACATAAACCCACTGATCTGCACCTACCCCTGCGACTAGCGCCGGACCGATTGACCGCGCCGGATTCATGGACGCGCCGCTGATCGGCCCACCCCACAGAGCGCCCAGCGCGACAGTTGCGCCAATGGCGATAGCGGCGATTTCGCCGACTGCCCGGGTATCGGTGGCAACCGCAATAATCACGAACATCAACATGGCAGTGAGCAGAACTTCCAGGCCGAAGGATGCGCCTACCGAACCGGCAGGCAGTGTCGCGCCCAGAGTGGCAACATCACCGATTACCACTCGCAGCGTTAGAGCGCCGAATACTGCCCCCAACACCTGGCCGCCGACATAGAACGGCACATCGCGCCAGGGGAAATGCCGTGTCAGCGCAAATGCGACGGTCACGGAGGGATTGAAGTGTGCGCCGGAGATATGTCCGGTAGCGGCGATCATCACCATGATAACAAGCCCAAAAGTCAATGCGATACCCGTATGCCCCAGAGCGCCGGTTTGCGTATTCACCATGATCGCGCCACAGCCCGCCGTCACCAGGGCGTAGGTGCCGAACAGTTCCGCGCCCGCCCGCCGTAAGAGACCCCTTTCCATCGCCATACCTTAACCGCGCCCATTACGCAGCATTTGCGCAAATTCATCCGGCATTCCCTCAGCCGCCTCAATGGCCGCCGCTGCCTGTTCAACATCATTAGAACCCATCTGAAAATTAAGCAGGCAAGCGTTTGAGCAAAGTAAAAATGGAT
>CALJKV010000040.1 GCA_937974245.1 uncultured Chloroflexota bacterium
TGCTCATGCCCCCATTTTAACCTGATGTTGGTCGACTTTCGACCTCTGGCTTAGCCAAAACCAAGTTAGTCAATTGCAGAGTACATGGGGTATCAGTGTGGGATACCCAGCTTCAAGGAGCTATACAACAAGATTTGATTATCACACAAGAAGGACAGCCTATAATCACGGTAGACGACCTTGAAGTGGCACAGTTTATCTATCTTCTGCTCCACAATGAAAGACTGCGCGATGTAATTGACACAGTTGGGGAAAAAGCGGTGCTTATTTTGGGAAGTTTCCAAGATGAGCGAAAAGTTGTCTTAGACGCGATTCGGGATGAACTCCGCAAACGAAATTATATCCCCATCTTGTTTGACTTTGAGAAACCTTCTAGCCGTGACTTGACCGAAACGGTTTCCACTTTGGCACACATGGCGCGGTTTATTATTGCCGACATCACTGACGCTAAAAGTATTCCGGCAGAGTTACAGACGATTGTGCCGAATTTGCCATCTGTAGCCGTGCAGCCAATCATTCATGTTGACGATTATGAATATGCGCTATTTGAACACATTAAACGGTATCCCTGGGTACTTGAGGTTCACCAGTACCGCGACCAAGAGCAGCTTATCACGGAAATCAGTGAAAAGGTGATCGAACCGGCAGAGGCGAAAGTTAAGGAACTGAGACCGGGGTAAATTATGTTTTTGTTTTGCCGTGCTGCTATTGAGCAGATGATGGTTACAATCGTTTAGTATAAGTGGAGCAACTCGATGGTGAAAATATTTATCAGCTATAGCCATAGAGATAGGCTGTTTCTTGATGACGTTATCAATGTATTGAGCAGAGCTTTTCTTAATGACCACATTTGGTTTGATGATAAGATTCCGGGTGGCTATGAATGGGAAGATAGCATTTTTACTGAAATTTCTGAATGTGACTTGTTTATAAGCTTGCTATCAGACGATGCTATCAATTCTTCAAACTGTCGATCTGAGCTTAGGGAAGCGATCCGATTAAGAAAACACATTCTACCTGTAGTTATAAAAATCCAAACAGATATATCTAATGTGCCTAGCGATTTGTCATACCATCTAGAGAAGATACAACGTATAGATTTATCTAGAGGAGTTAAAGAACATGAATCTCTGGCTACTTTCCTTGGAGCAGTGAGTGGATTGAGAGAGGCTGCTAGGGCGAAACAGATTGGGACACTTGAGTCTGAGTTGGATGACAGAGAAAAGGGTACATCAAGAGATTGGAAAAAGCACCGAACTGGAAATATTTATTGGTTAGCTTCCAATCTGACTCTCGCGATAACAATTGCACAAGTAAGTGATCCTAATGATGTGAAAGATTATGTTCGGAAGACTCTTTGGCACGTGTATGAGCTTGAACTTGATGAGACAATAAAGAGGCGTTTTGAAGGACTTTGGGAAAAGACTTGTTCTTTTGCACAGACAGATTGGGACGACTCCGAAAAACGTGAAAAGATCGCTATAGAATTGAACGAATTACTTATCACGGTTGCATCTGATATGCAACGTCATACAGATTTTCGCCCTCATCCAACTGATGACTGGAAAAAATGCTAGTCGGAGAGTTTTTGAGGTGTCTTTGAGGAGGCATAATCATAATGACTCTTAATCAATTGGTTGTAGGTTCAAGTCCTACCAGGGTCACTTAGCGAGAGTAAACTCGAACATTGACCAGCCATCGCGCTGGTTTTTGTTTTTCCCTTGACCGCCCTACTACCATTGTTCTGATGTACCCGCGTTTTGACATGTCCCAGGTATGAGAACGGGGGGAGTAGCTCAAGCCGGGTAATCTTCCCCTCCGGGTTGGCCGCAACCCGCTCGACCATCTGACACAGCAGCACCGTACTGGCCTCGCTCAATCGAATAGCCAATTTTGTGCGCCGATACCAACTGCCATACACCCTCCTCATTTTCGACGCTTTAGATCTCGAACCCCGGTGAGTGAAAGGGAATTGTCCTGATGTATTGCTCTTTCCGTAACCCGTATTTCACATCAGTTTACTCATCACGCCTCACCTGCGCATAAAGCACTGAGGACCATCAAACCGGGCCAAGACCACCTCGGTCTCAGAAAGGAGGGAGGGATGTCGCTAATCAGAGAAAATATCTGCTACACCACGACCACTCCCTTGATACCTTCATACCGACTGGATGCTTGCAGAGCATCTTCAATGCCGTCCAGGCTGACCGTGTGTGTAAACATATCCTTCATCAAGGCGTTATCACTTTGGGCCAGAACATCCAGCGCCTGGCGGAAATGCTGTGGGCCAAATCCAAAAGTGCCCAGAATGCGGATTTCATCATAGTGGATACGGTTGACCGGTAGTGTGAGCATGGCATCTTTTGGCATCCCCGCGAAGATGTTCACCGCGCCACCTTTTGCCACGAGCTGTAACGCTTCCTGCACGACATCTGCATTGCCGACAGAAACGATGATTTTTTCCAGTCCGTATGGTGTATGCTGCTTCAGTTCATCAACCAGGTTCTGTGTCGAAACATCAATCACGACATCCGCAACTTGCCGGGCAAAATCCAGGCGATGCGGTGTGATACCGCTAAGAATGACCGGCGAAGCTCCCCAAGCCTTGCCAAGTACCGCCTGCAATAACCCCATTGGGCCATCACCCATAATGAGTAATGATTGTCCGGCACGCAAATCAAGCGCTTCCAGACCGTGAATACAACACGCCAGAGGCTCAGTCAGCGAGGCGGTCATGAAGTCCAGATGATCGGGCAGCTTGAACAGTGCCTGATCTGCGATCCTCCTGGGGACACGTACCATCTCCGCGAATCCACCGGGGTCCATAGAGGACTCGAACAAATTCTCACACAGGCTGTAATGACCTCGACGGCACGCCTCGCAGGACAGGCAAGGCGCATACGGCGCGGCCACAACCCGATCCCCGATTGCAAAAACAGGATGCTGTGATTCGACAACGATTCCGACCACTTCGTGTCCCAGCACGCTGCCCGGCGGGATAAGGGGGTGGCCGCGAACATAGGTTTTTACATCCGTTCCACAGATACCGCACGCTTTCATAGTGAGGAGAACCTCACCGTCGCCACAGATTGGTTCTGGCAAGCTCTCAATAGTGATACTGCGTGGCCCGTGATATCTTGCTGCTTTCATAAATTCTCGACCTTGTTATGGTGCTGCCTTGCGAAATCAGGTTTCTGACTCATTATGCCAGCGTTCAAACAATGGATTGAGCAACGCTGTACAATCCTGAAGAGCTTTCACCGGATCTGGTTTCATCGTTTCGGGCAGTAGTTCCAGGATAAAATTCCCGGCAAACCCCCTGCTCCATAATGCGCCGATAATTGCCGGCCAATCAACCGATCCCTGTCCCGGTGGGGTATGGCGTTGATTCGTTTCCAGGTCAAAATCACTGGCGTGTACATGCGCAATAGATGGCAGGTCACGGAGATAGACCATCGGGTCCTGCTGCATTTGGTAGGTATGGGTAACGTCAAAAGTATAGCTCAGATTACGGCGATCAATCTGCTTCGCAAAGGCGATCATGGTTTCTGGTGAACTGCCCACCGGGGAACCGGGCGTATTTTCCAGCGCGATGACAACATCATGACGGATCGCGCTATCGCACAGTAGTCGCAAATTGGCGAGTGTCGCATCCAGGAAAGAATCTCTGGACATATTCGCCCAGGGGCCATGAATCACAATCGTCGTACACTTCAGCGCCCCTGCCAGTTCGCCGAGGCCACGACATATTTCCTGCCCGAAAGCAAAGGCTGATGGATACGGATTATAGAGAAAAGGCGCGAGAATCTGGGGGAAGTGAATACCGCAGAACTCAAAACGTCCATCGCTCAGTTCAAAAAGCGTATCCGCAAACTCCGGGAAGCATTCTTGCGGGGATTGCGGCATCAATTCAATCCCATTCCACGGTTGCTGGGCAAGAATATCAAATGTATCCTGCAAAGAAAGTGGGAAAAATGCCGCCGTACTCACACCTAATCTTAGTTTGCCGTCCAAAAACCCGTCTCCTCTGAAGTCTCATCATTCGAGGGTATCACATGCCCCAGGGGCGGGTATTGTGCCCGCCCTCTGAGGAGATCCTTCAACTGCTGTTAATTGCCCATCTCCGCGATCAAAGCGGCGGCGGCGGCATCTAATGCTTCCTGCGGTGTAGCCTGTTCTAGTTCAACCTGTTCGATTGCATCGGCCAGCAGGCCGTCCATCGTCCCCATTTCCCAGAAATGCGGGTACTGGCTGGCAACCGCGAGCTGCTCAAACCCGGCTGCAAAGGCGGGTTGTTCCTCAAATGCGGTCACCACTTCTTCGGATTCTGCCGCTGCTGTCTGGATCGGGACATACCCCGTTGCCAGTGTCCAGGCGATGCTGTTTTCCGGGGCGATGAGCCACTTGAGGAAGCGCCAGGTCGCCAGTTCATGGGCTTCGTCGCTGGGGAACATCGCCAGCGCAGCACCGCCCACTGTCGCCCCACGACTCACGTTGCCAGGCAGGAAGTCCGTGCCAAAGGCGAATTGGGCACCAGCAGCCACGCGGCCAATATTGCCGGTGGAGGACATCCAGAACGCGACACGCCCGGCGATAAACAGGTCGCGAGAATCGCCATGCTGTGCCGGGGGCATCAAGCCCTGGTCAATCAGACTCTTCCAGAATTCCATCGCACCATAACCGGCTTCCGAGTTAAACAGCGGCGCGGATGAATCTTCGTTCATGATCTGGCCGCCGTTCTGGAGGATCAGCCCTTTAAGCCACCAGGCCTCATCGCGTACTTCGATGCCAATCGTTCCCGGCACTGCATCCACCACGGTTTGCGCCTGTGCAACCAGTTCATCCCATGTCTGGGGCGGAGTTGCGGGGTCCAGCCCGGCCTGGGTCATCAGGTCCTGATTGTAGTACATGACCATCGTGCTGTTATTGAACGGCAGTGAGCAGATGTGCCCTTCGTAGGCGTTATAGTCCCACAACACCTGCCAGTAGTCTTCCATATTGATGCCTTCGTCGCCGTTCATGTAGTCTTCGATCAGGTAGTTCCCTTCACGACAGGTCCACAGCGGCGCGGCAGCGACCAGACCGCCATCCGGCAGTTCGCCACTTTCAATACCGGCAATGAGTTTCGTAGCGGTTTCGCCGTAGTCACCACTGAAAGTGCCTTCAACGGTAATACCGTACTCATTGGTTGTATTGAACTCGTCAATCAACGCTTGCAGCATCTCGCCCTGGGTACCACTGATCGCGTACCAGAAAGAAATTGTCACCGGTTCAGATGACTGAGCCGAAACGCCCAGCATCCCCGCAGTCATGAGGAACAGAGCCGAAAGTATGAGCCAAAACGCAAGTTTCTTCATGATAAAAATCCTTTCCTGAAAACTGTCAATGAGTTAGGTTGAAATCGGTTTTCTAAAATCCGGGCAAAGCACCTCCTATGTTGATCTAAAGAACGCATCCAATTGTTTCTTATCCTTTTGTTCCGGTCATAGCTATACCTTCAATGAACTGTCGCTGTGCCGCGAAGAACAGGAGGATAATCGGGATAACGGCCATCAATGCGCCGGCCATCATATAATTCAGCTGAGCGCCACTCTCCTCGACAAAGAACCGCAGCCCGATAGGAAGCGTTCGCATCGCCTGGGTATTGGTCACGATCAGCGGCCAGAGATAGGAATCCCACTCCGAGAGAAAAATGAACAGGGTAATTGTTGCCAGCGCGGGGCGTGCCAGTGGCAGGATAATCTGCATGAGAATACGCAGCCGACCGGCACCATCTACCCGCGCAGCATCTTCTAACTCGCGGGGTAAACCGGCGAAGAACTGCCGCAGAAAGAACACAGCGAAAGCATTCGCCAGGAACGGGATAACCAGCGCCTGGTAGGTATCTATCCAACCCAACCGGCTGACCAGCAGGAAGAGCGGCAGCATCGTTACCTGGTTAGGAATTACCAGGGTTGCCAGGTAGAGAATAAACAGGAAGTTCCGGCCAAAAAACTCAATCCGCGCAAAAGCGTATGCCGCCAGAGCGGAGGTTATGACCTGGCTGACTGTGATAAGGATCGTCACCAGCAGGCTGTTGAAGTAGAACCGCACGAAAGGCACGGTCTCCAGCACATGACTGAAGTTGTCCCAATGAAATTCCTGCGGGAAAAAGGTCGGTGGGTAAACATAAACTTCCTGATTCCCCTTGAACGCGGTGAATACCATCCAGATGAATGGGAAAATCATCACCAGGCTGACAGTAGATAGCAGGATGTAACTGGCCCAGCGACCGAAAAAGAGTCCCGTACGATAGCTCGTCATTCGTAATTTACCCTCGGTTCGATAAAGCGTCGCTGGACGTATGTAATGCAAAGCACCACCGCTAACAGAATGAACGACACCGCCGCCGCCTGCCCGAATTTAAATTCCTGGAATGCCAGACGGTACAGGTAGAAAACAATGACCTCGGCGCTATTGAGTGGCCCGCCATCCGGCGCAAGTACATGGATCAAGGAAAAGACCTTGAACGAGTTGATGATGCCGACAACCAGCACGAAAAAAGTAACCGGGGATAGCAGGGGAAACGTGATGAAACGAAACCGCTGCCAGGCGGATGCGCCGTCTATTTCGGCTGCTTCGTAGTACATTCGGGAAATACTCTGCAACCCGGCCAGGAAAATAACCACGTCGTACCCCAAACCCTTCCAGAGGGCGACGAATGCTACCGAAGGCATTGCCAGATTCGGGTCGCGCAGCCAGCGTTGTGCCGGGAGTCCCAGCGATTCCAACAGACTGTTGAGCAGTCCGAAACTGGGGTTATAGATCACCCGCCAGATCGCGGCGACAGCCACGACCGATGTAATCACCGGCAGGAAATAGGCCATACGAAAGAAACCAATCCCGCGTAATTTCTGGTTCAGCAGCAGGGCAATACCCAGCGCGAGAACCATATCGAGCGGGATTTTAATCGCGCTGAAGTAAAGTGTATTTTTGAAGGCGTTCCAGAATTCGGGTTCACTTAATGTGTAGGTGTAATTCTGCAAGCCAATAAAAGCATCGGGTGTCGAGCGTGCTTCCCAACTGGTAAAACTCAGGTTAAAAGCCCAGGCGATAGGAATATAAGTGAAGATTAGCAGGGCTATCAGCGATGGCGAAAGGAAAGCCAGTCCGGTGAGGAAATCACGCCGCCGCCGTGGTGTCTGCCACTGGAATTTGAATTCACTGAGATTTCTTCGCCCGTAATTCAGGATACCGGACAGAAAATTCGAAAACATTATTCCCTCTCCTGCCGCTTTTGCCGGATAACAATGAGCCTGTGCGCGGTTCCCGCTATATCCAGGCTGTTGGTTGTCTCTACCTGTGCAAGCCACTCGCGGTTGATGGCCTGCAGCCCACGCCACCCGCCACACAAAGCCCCCGTCATTGAAGCCAGGGTATCCGAATCGCCGCCCAGATTGGCTGCCCACAGCATAGCCCGCTGCGGATCGCCATCGGCCAACCCTGCCAGCCCAATAGCACACGGTAGAAGCTGTTCTGCGTACATATCCACGCCAATCAGTTCATACAGACGCAGCAGCACGGTTTCTTGGGGAAGGGTATGGATCCAGTCCAGTACGTAATCGATCCGTTTCTCAATGGGGGGTGCCCAGCTCCAGTCACCATAGTTTCTGCCAATGACCGCGCCATCTTTGGCGGCAGCACTAATCGAATGAATATCTGCGCCGGGTTCCAGCGTCGCCACCAGCGCGAAGGCCATCGCCATCGCTCCGGAAATCGCATTCCGGGTATAGTGGCTCACCGCACAAGACGCGACGACTTGTTCTGCCAGTTTGTCACGATCAGAAAAAACAATCGCTAACGGCGCAACCCGCATCGCTGCGCCTACACTGGTGCCCCCGCGCGGGACTTCGCTTAGTGGTTTGCCTTCTCCGAGTGCTGCCAGTGTTTTGAGTGTGGATGGCCCGACGAAGCGGTTCGCCTGTACACGCGCTGATTGCCCCCACTCCAGCAAGCGCCGGGCGAATTCAAGCGGGTCAATGCTCTCATGGTCAATCAACATCTGCGCCAGCAGCATGGTGTGGTCGGTATCATCCGTCACTGCACCTACCGGCAGGTTGTGGTGCGGGTGGCTGGCGTTCGCAATAGTAAGCTGGGTTATCCGGCCGTACCATTCCTTAATGAGGTCTGGCGTGAGGAACTCGCTGGGCATTCCCAGTGCATCGCCAATTGCAACGCCTGCCAGCATTCCGGCGGCACGCTCAAGGGTAGAATCCTCTACCGAGCGGTTCAGGTCTGACGGAGTGATCTGAGGGGACATCCTTAAGATTGTGTCCTTTCGCCGTAAGCAGCGATTCTGAGTACATTCACTGCACCGGGGCGTATCCGTATCTGGCTGGTATCGGACGGGCGGAGCGCAGCCAGCGGGTTGCCATCGGCACACAGTACAGCCGGGTAATCCAGCCCGGTAACCTGAATCACATCGTCCTTCAGCAAGCTGACATAAGTCGAATGAACCGGCTCTGTTTGCAGATGTTCCGTGAGGTCGAGGCTGGTACAAACCAGCGCCTGTGCGCAGACTACACACCCTGCTGGCGCTCCCGCCACCGATGAAAGCCCGGCGCCACCAATGATCGCTTTGCCAAAGAAACATTCATAATGGGTGAACCCCGCGACCACTGTGCCAACGCTCTGGCCGGAGCCAACGAGAATCTCGCCCCGTTGGTTGTGCTTGGTCACTCGCGCCGCATCATTGCCGATAGGACGCGGTTTACCCGGTATCTGCCGGGATCCCATGAAGGCATTGGCATCTAAATCCTGGTATGCGCCATCCACTGTGCCGACGATGGTGGCACCGATGACGACATCGTTGAATGCCAGCGCCATCACCTGACCGTTATGGCTGGTTTCCAGAGCGCTGATCTGTTCGATATGAAAATCGCAATCATACAGGTCATCAACCTGTGCCGCTTTACAGGTAACCAGATCGCCGGCATTGATCGAGCCAGCGCCAACCCCCAAAATAGGACAGTTGGAACCGGCCTGGTAAATGGCAAAAGCTATATCGGACAGTGTGCCATCGCCGCCAATGACGACCAGCGCGTCAACACCTTCCTGGAGCGCAGCAGCGGCTACTGCCTGGGAAGCAGCCCGGCCTGTCCGTGATGGAATCGCCAGAACACGAGCTGAAGCAATCGCTTCTCCGCCCAATGATCCAGGGCCGGCCAAAACCGTTTCCACGCGCAGCACCTGCACCAATCGCTGTGCGATACGCAGGTTGTGAGCTGCCCCCTGCCCTGATTTTGGATTTACGATCAGGCCAATCTTCCTGAGTCTCACCGAATCTACCCTTCTCGAATTAAGAACGGTTGATGCGTTTATGCGGGTTTCTTTAATCTTCAACCATGAACTGCTTTCACAATCGTACGTGTGGTCTCGGCGGGCGTGTCGGATTGCCATACATTGCGGCCTATGGCGACCCCCGCGCTCCCTGCCGCTAATGCATCATGAATTTCGGTCAGCACGCTATCCGGTGACTTCGCGCTACCCCCCAGTACCAGTACCGGGGCAAAACAGCTTTCTGTCACTTCGGCATAGGCTTCTGGCGTGCCAACATATTTGGTTTTGATGATGTCCGCCCCCAGTTCCGCGCCGACACGCGCTGCTAATGCCACCTGTTCGACGGTAGGCTTACCCATAAATCCTAATGGCAGCATCTCCGCCATGAGCGGCATCCCGAGAATCCGGCATTCCGCCGCCACCTGTCCAAGTGTTCGCAGGCTGTCACTTTCATCTGGCGTGCCGCAGAAGCCCATCACGGCTACGGCGTCCGCACCCAGACGTAAGGCATCTTCAACCGACGCGATCAGGTGCATAGCGCCAAAACTGTCGCTGAGCGTGGTCGCGCCTCCATCCAGGCGGATAATCAGCCCTAGCTTGCCGACATCCGCCGCAAAATGGGCGGCAATCCCCGGTGTGGTTAAGATCGCGTCCGCCCCACCTTTGCGGATTTGCTGAAGCAGCTGTCCGGGTTTTTTTAATCCCGCCAGAGGTGTCATTCCAGGTAAACCATGATCCATCGCAACAACCACAGCCCGCCCATCCTGGGCAAAAATGTGGTTCATACGGATCGTTTTCGCAGCGCTCATTGCTTTGTGTCCTGATCTAGTCTTCGATTAAAGGAAGTATCTGGCGAACGGCTGCTTCATCGGTGATTAGGGTGTTGATGAAGCCGCCCCGTGCGGCACCGATAATAGCGCTGGCTTTGGCAGCCCCTCCCGCCACGCCGATCCGGTGTGGAATCTTTTTCAAGCGGTCTAATTCAATACTGATGACATGTTCCAGCCCGTTGTTAACGACATTGCCATCCATATCGAAGAAACGCATACAGATGTCGCCCACCGCGTTCATGTCCCGCAACCGGTCATATACATTGCCTGTCATGTAGTCGGCAAAAAGCATCTGCACATCTTCACCCAGATCAATATTGCCGATGCCGACCAGGGCAACGTCCACTTCGTTCCACAGAGTTGTGATCGGTACGATGTCCCGAGAAGCCATCAACGCGCTATAAATCGCTGCATCTTCCACCAGCGCCGGGGCATAGAGGGTTTTCCATGTGCCGCCAAATTTCTCACTGAATGTGCGTGCCATCGCATGAACCTGGAAACTAGGCGTGATCTGCCCCAGCCCGCCCATGAACGGCACAATGGTGAGGTCACGGGTAGGTTCGGCTTCCAGAGCCTGCGCCACTTCGTACAGTGTGCGTCCCCAGCCGATGCCCAGCGTTGTACCCTGGCGCAGCGCGGAACCCAGGTAGTGGGCGGCGGCATAACCAAGACGTTTGCGAATATGTGTTGGCTCATTGCTCTGCCCAGCTACCACGATGACTGTCGAAAGCCCCAGTTTGAGTTGGAGCGTGTTAGCGAGTGTTTCCACGCTTTCAAAAGGATTGATGACGGAGATTTGTACGATGCCTTCTTCACGGGCTTCCTGCAACAGTCTCAATACTTTCGAGCGGGAAAGCCCCATCACATCGGCAATCTCAAGTTGAGTCTTGCCCTCCAGATAATAGAGTTCAGCGACGGTGTGTATCAGGCGCAAATGGTCGGAGGCAGTATAGTTTCTTGTCATAGTGAGCAAATGTCCATTACAAATGTTCAGATTGAGTATAACGCGATTGCAGAACCTGTCAAATTTTACCCTGCTATTCAATCGGTGTTGTCGAGTTGCAGGGGATCCCGGCCTGTGAGAACACAAAATATTATCATAGGGTTATACAGCTAAGGGAAGAAGCATGAAAATTCGGCTGAAGCCCCAGCGATGAAGGACATCCTTAAGGCCGACCGTTAAACCCTGGAAGATAAAGATGATGCCAGGCAATTATCACTCGCGCCGGTGTCACGGCTGGAATGGATGGCAAACGTATGGGCGGGGAACTGGTCGAACATAATCGTTTGGCCTTCCAGTACTGCCAGACTCCTGGCCCTTTGCGTTTTGTCCGCCAGTGGTTCATATTTTGGGCTATAATGAGTCCTGAATTACTCGAATAGATCGTCCCCAAAATCCACCCAAGCGGAGTGTACAGCATGGCGATTATCATCAATGAATCGGTTCTGGAAGATAAGCTGACTCAACTGGAGCAGGCACATCAATGGAACCCTCGTGTTGTGTCGCGTCTGGAAAATACGATTCGAACGGCGGATGATTATGACCTGTTTCGGATTAATCCGATCCAGTACGCAACCGACCGAAATATGGATGAGCAGGAAGCCATTGATTTATTCCTGCACGGCACCAAGCTGGGTTTATTCGAACTGGAATGGCATCTGGTGTGTGCCTTCTGTGCGCACGTCGTCGAAAGCCTGAGCGAATTATCGAGTATCCATTCCCATTACAAATGTTCATTCTGCCAGGCAGAAAACGATGTTGCGTTGGACGATTATATCCAGATCGCGTTCACGATTTCGCCCCAGGTGCGCAGTATCCGGTTTCATCAACCGGAACAACTCGATATCGAAGAGTATTATCTGAAGTATCACTTCGCCAAAGGTCTTCAGCCCTTCCCAAATGGCATGACACTACAGCAGGTAGGGGATTTGATTACCCGCTATATGAAATATGTTGAACCCAATGAACGAGTTGTCGTTGAGACTGAAATCACACCCGGTATGTTACAGGCAAAAGACCTGCGCCACCGCGCATCACTGGTGTTCTTTTTGCAGGAACATCAGGCCGATATGGAAGCCATTCCCATTCATTTAACGGACGGCAAATTTCATGCTGCTGGCCGCACCCTGGCCCCGCGAACGGTTGAGCAGACGGCGGCAACCTTCCAGTTTGGAGCGACAGACGAACTTGAAAGCGGTAAGGTGCAGATTGAATTTACCAATATGATGGACAGGCGCAGCCCATTGTGGATCATGCACTACCCCGCCGACTTTGAGTCGTTTTATGTCAGTTTTAACCCTTTTCTATCGGGTAAACGCCTGCTGACGACGCAGACCTTTCGTGATTTATTCCGCACAGAGACTCTGAGTGTTGACGAGGGGATTGCTGTTAAGGACATCACGTTTCTGTTCACTGATCTAAAAGGCTCAACTGATATGTATGATCGTATCGGAGATTTAAATGCCTATTATCTGGTACGCCAGCACTTCGATACCCTCATAACGGCCATTACCAATAATCATGGCGCAATCGTGAAGACGATTGGTGATGCCGTAATGGCTACCTTCTTATCGCCATCGGACGCAGTAAAGTCGGCTCTGGATATGTTACAGGGGTTGGATGAATTCAATAAGACGATTTCAGTGCCTTTATACCTCAAGATTGGCATTCATAGTGGGCCTTCGATTGCCGTGACCCTGAATGAGCGGTTGGATTATTTCGGACAAACTGTAAATATAGCGGCGAGAATACAAGGTTTGGCAGGAGCCAGCGAAATATATGTCAGTCACTTGGCACAGAGCCATCCAGAGGTCGCGGGTTTATTAACCAATTGCCACGTTACTAAGGAACAGGTCGTTCTTAAGGGAGTAAGTGGCAAAACTGATGTCTATAAGATTTTACTAAAGCAATGACATCAGCAGTAGTTTTTCTGCATGGTGTTATGATTGTGCAAGACAAACCTTTAGGCGTAATCGTTGGCCCGGGTTAGTCTCCGCGCATCATGCTGTCTGTACCGTCCCTGCTACCAGTGTGCCGGATGGGTTTACAAAGTGCCAGCGCCACAGGATCACCGAAACCCGATGGCGGCATACGACAGATTCTTGGGCTGCACTCCTCAGCTGGCCGCCAAACCGGAGGAAGGTCATCCAGCTACACCATGCGAAAGTGAACTTTCATACGTTTGGGGTCTTTTTCCGCAAACTCCAGCCCGCGCCCAAACTCATCCAGCGGCAGTTCATGCGAAATCAACGGTTCAACCTGGATCACACCGCTTTGCACCAGCGCGATACTCTGCGGGAACGTGCGATTCACGGCAAAACTACCGATAATTTTTAAGTCGCGTCGAAAGACCTCATAAGCCGGGAATTTGACGAATGACCCCACAGGCGTCACCCCAAACACCCAGATTTTCCCACGTGGCTTCGCATACTGGAACGTGCTTTCCAGCACAGCGGGAATCCCGGTCGCATCCACCACAATATCGAAACCATCCGGCGATAGTGCCTTCAAGCGTGATGCCTGGGACTCATCAGCCAGAACGGCGGCGGATACACCGAGGTTTTCCGCCATAGTCAAGCGCCAGGGCGCGACATCTGTTACGACGACCTGCGCCGCGCCCGCACTCCGCAGCCCCTGCGCGACGAGACACCCCATTGGCCCAGCCCCTAACACCAGTGCGCTGTTACCGGCCTGCGCTTCAACCTGCTTGAGTCCCCACACAACACACGCCAAAGGCTCAATCAACGCGGCGGCGGAGTAACTCATCTCGCCAATGTCAAAGACATTGCCTTCCGGGGCGATAACATATTCAGCAAATGCGCCGTTCTGGGTGACACCGATAGCCCGCAGATTACGGCACTGGTTCGGCTCATTTTGCTGGCAGTAACTGCACCGGTTACAAGGAATGTTCGGATCGGCAGTGACCCGATCCCCGACTTTGAAATTACGAACGTTCGCACCCACACCCACGACTTCACCGCTGAATTCATGGCCGGGTGTTAAGGGATAAGTTGCTTCGTACTCCCCTTTGAAGATGTGCAAATCAGTACCACAGATGCCCGCCGCATGGACTTTGATGAGGACATCATCCGCGCCAGTGACGGGTTCCGGGATATTCACAACTCGCGCCGCAAGTGGGCGCTCAATCTGTGCCGCTTTCATCGTTTATGCTCCTACCACGCGCAGTAACCACCATCAACAATCATATCATTCCCGGTCATGAAATCGGAAGCTTCGGCTGCCAGGTAGACTACCGCTCCTTGCAGGTCGGTGACTTCGCCCATGCGGTTCATCGGCGTGAGTCGCATCCAATGGGGTAACATCTCCTTGCCAATTGGCGTACTCAGCAGATCATCCACTAATTGAGTGCGCGTATACCCGGCGCTGATGCTGTTGACGCGCAGGCCACGCGGCGCCCATTCTGCGGCCAGGCTGCGGGTCAGGTGGATAACACCGGCTTTCGAGGCATTATAATGTGCCTGGTTCTGTGGCGTATTCGAGATATGCCCCGACATAGACGCCATGTTGATGATTTTGCCATAACCGGCAGGCAGCATCACACGTGCCTCGGCCTGGCAACACAGGAATATCCCTTTGAGGTTGATATCCATCAGGCGATCCCAGTCAGCTTCGCTCATATCTTCGGCATTCACCCACTGTCCGATACCGGCATTATTGACGCCAATTGTCAGTTTGCCCCATTTGGCGATAATCGCATCCACCATCGCCTGGACCTCAGCGGCTTTGGTGACATCAACCTGAATAGCGATGGCATCAACGTTTTTTGCGCGTAGTTCTTCAGCAACCGCGCTCGCGGTTTTCAGCGAAATATCCGCGACGGCCACCGCCGCGCCAGCTTCGCCCAAAGCGTGGGCATACGCCCGCCCGATACCCTGCCCGCCGCCGGTAACAACGGCCACGCGGTCATTGAGGCGGAATCGTTCCAGAATTGGTTTAGCATTCAATACGGGGTCTTGTGTCATTGTGATTTACTTTCATTTTCACCGCACGGCGCGGCGATTATCATACATACTCAATCGAAGGCGGCAGCACCGCCTTCGCAGCAAATTAATCGAAAATCTCAACTTCGTACAGTCGGCTTACTTCACAGCACCCGCCGTCAGCCCACGTACCAGGCTGTTCTGTGATACCCAACCGGCAATGACTACCGGCAGAGCGGTAATCGTCGCCGCCGCTGACATCTTGGCCCAGAACAAACCTTCTGAGGTTTTGAAAGACGCAATGAAGACCGACAAAGGCGCGGCTTTCGTAATCGTCAGGTTAAAGGCCAGGAAAAACTCGTTCCAGGTGAAGATGAAGCACAACAAAATCGTCGCCATCAAGCCAGGCAGCGCCAGCGGCACAATGATATAGCGAAATTCCTGTATCAGCGTTACCCCGTCAATCTGTGATGCTTCCAAAATCTCATAGGGAATGTCGGATAGGAACGAATGCATCATCCAGATTACCAGCGGGAGATTCATCGCGGTATACAACAATATCATCCCAAAATGGGTATCGAACAAATCCAGGTTCTGGAAGATGATATAAAGTGGCACGATCACGCCAACGGGCGGCAGCATACGGGTAGACATGATCCACATCAGCGTGAAGTTGCTGCGCTTGGTTGGATGGAAGGCCAGGGTATAAGCTGCCGGTACCCCCAAGAGCAGGGCTACAGCGGTCGAAAAACCCGTAATTGCCAGCGTGTTGACAAGCTGGCGGAAGTAGCCTGACTGCGCTAAGGCAATGTTATAGTTTTCCAGCGTAGGTTGGAAGACCACCAATGGTGGATATATGAACGCATCGGCCTCAGTCTTAAAGGATGTCAGCACCATCCAGAAAATCGGGAAAAAGACGACAATGGCGATGACGACTGTCATCACGGACAGGAAATGCCCGCCTAGTTTTCGGCTTGTCATGCGGCCTCCTTATTCTGCTGTGTGCCGCTGCGTGTGATCCGCAAAAAGACGATGGTAACAATGTTAGCGAGAATCACGGCAAAGACCCCATAGGCGCTCGAACGTCCGATATTCCAGCGCAGAAAGGCTTCTTTATAAATATCAAACGT
The DNA here is from genome assembly GCA_937974245.1 of uncultured Chloroflexota bacterium. Lineage (GTDB taxonomy): Bacteria > Chloroflexota > Anaerolineae > Aggregatilineales > Phototrophicaceae > JACKCG01. The sequence goes on from CALJKV010000040.1 coordinate 16,220, forward strand.
GAGTGTTGTGGTATCAATCGCGGGGCCGCCGGTGGTAGTTACAAAAATCTCCCCGAAGATATTCAGGACGAACAGGACTTCGAGCAGCACACCGATTTCGATATAGCGACGCAGGTGGGGCACGATAATATACAGGAAAATCTCAATCGGCCCGGCTCCATCAATCTGTGCCGCTTCAATATACTCCTGTGAGAGTGATTGAAGCCCTGCCAACAGGATAAGCATCATGAAGGGCGTCCATTCCCAGGTGACAATCACAACGATTGAAAACATGGGGTATGTATTGATCCAGTCAATACGCGGGCCGCCGATGGACACCAGAAATGAACTGATTAACCCGAAGGCCGGGTTAAACAGCATATTCTTCCACATCACCGCCGAGACAGTGGGCATAATCAAAAATGGCGTGATGAGCAACGTACGGGCGAGACCACGTCCCCGGAACTGCCGGTTAAGCAGGAGCGCCAGCATCATCCCAAAAATCAGCGAGAACAATACGATCGAAAGCGAAAACACCAGCGTATTGCGGATGATGACTGGCATATCGGGGTTGGTGAAAAAGTCTACGAAATTCTGGAAGGCCACAAAACGTGTACGGTCGGGGCGCAGCAAATTCCAGTTTGAGAAACTATAGATGAGTGTGAATACTACAGGAATTTGTGTCAGGACGATCAGGTAGATGATCGCCGGGCGGGCAAGTTTCTGGCGCAGATATGATTTGTCAGGGGGTCTTGCCGTCCCCGTTGTTGGGACTGAGTTCTGTAAAGTGGACATATAATGATCGCTTCTCTTAGAAAAAATGCGTGCTGGGCATATTACACGGACGGCACAGCCAAAGAAATACTATTAGGGCACTGCGGGATTATCCGGGCAGAGGTCAAAAGGTGATTGACCTCTGCCACGATTTTATCATCAGTGAAACTATGCGGTGTTAAGATTTAGGGAATGTAACCTGCGTCCCGCATCGCCCGTGTCACAATTTCCTGGCCTCTGGCGAGCGCTTCTTCAACCGTGATCTGACCGGCAATCGCCGCTGAAATCTGCTGAGAGACGTCCGTGCCGAAGCCCTGGAATTCAGGGATACCGACGAACTGCACGCCCACATATGGTACCGGGTCACGGGTTGCATCCGTGGGGTCTGCCGTCTGGATGGAATTTAGCGTGACATTCGCGAATGCGCCGGCAGCGGCCTGGTAATTCGGGTTTTCGTAGGTTGAAGCACGTGTACCAGGAGGAATAGTCTGCCAACCATAGGTTTCACCAACGAGGTTGATATAGTCACGACTGGTTGACCAGGTGAGGAACTGGAGCGCTGCTGCCTGGTGCTGGCTGGTCGTCGGGATCGCATACGCCCAGCTCCACAGCCAGTGGTAGCCCTTGTCAACCGGACCGACGGGCGCCATAACGAAACCAACATCGTCCACGACCTGCGATTGAGAAGGATCCGTCAGGAAGCCGGCGGCTACTGTCGCATCTACCCACATCGCGGCCTGGCCCTGCGCCATCATAGTCAGCGATTCGCTGAAGCCGTTGTTGGCAGCGCCGGGGACACCGCAGTCCTGGAGCAGGCTGACATAGAAGTTGACCGCTTCGGCAAACTCTGGCTGATCGAGCTGCGGATTCCATTCTTCGTCGAACCAGCGACCACCATACGTATTGATGACGGTGTTCAGCGGCGCGAGGACTTCGCCCCAACCGGGCAGACCGCGCAGCGCGATACCATACTGGTTTTGGTCCGGGTTGTGCAGGGCACACGCAAATTCACGAATCTGGTCCCACGTCGGCTGTTCCGGCATTTCCAGGCCGGCATCTGCAAACATGCGTTTGTTGTAGAACGTCATGCTTGATTCAGCGTAGAAGGGGAGCGCATACATTTCACCCTCATAGGACAGGCCGAGACGAACCGCTTCCAGCAGGTCGTCCACCGCATAGTCGGGCTGCACACTGTCGGGATATTCCGCCATCAGTTTGTCAACCGAGGCGAGCCAGCCATTCTGCGCGAAGATCGGTGTTTCGAAAGTGCCGATCTGTACGATGTCGAAGGAACCGGCATTGGTGGTGATGTCGGTTGTCACACGGGCACGGAGTTCATTTTCCGGTAGCATGACGAACGACACGTTGATATTCGGGTAAGCGGCATGGAACTGATCCGATAGAGTGAGCAACCGCCGCTGATCGGGGTTATTGACGACCGCCACTGTGATCGTCACCGAATCTTGTGCAGAAACCAGCGAAATCTGCACGAGGAAAATGGAACTCACAAACACAATAAATAAAACAAGCGACAATCGTTTTTTCATGTAGAAACTCCCTTATTCAACAACTTGCTAAATTTTGTGACCGACCGGTTTGGCCGAAAACACCCACTTTGCCTGCGGGCATTCATCACCGACTTTAAGGCTGGCCCGAAATATGCTAAAATGGCGGGCTAGAGTGAATTTCGAACGCCAAAGTTTCTTTAAGTATAGTTAATCTTCGCTGTAGATTACTGCCAAGAATGTGCCAAAATTTTGCCAACCTGTTGGCGCGATGGCGAATCTGAATCGAATATGCCCGGTCTTTGTACTGAACAGCGAGCGCCGGATGCGGCACATTCCTTCGGGTTGATCCATCCGTATTTTAAAATATGACGTTTATTGGGGTACAACCAATGGCTGAAGGTGATCCGGCAATCCACGCAGGAGATACGCTGTTTGAGGAATTCGTGGAGCAGGTCAAGCAGGTATTGGAACATCTGTATGATTTCGCTTTTTTACAACAACATCCCCTGGCCCGCATTTACGATGAAGACGGTGATTTATCCGCAAAAACGGCGGGACGCCAACTGCGCCAGGATTTACTGGCGGTCATCGAATCCCTCAGGCCGCATGATCGCGCTCACTTTCGTTCGCCAGTAGCCCGCCTGTACAACATCCTCCACCAGTACTATGTTGAAAACCTGACGATGCGGGAAGTCGCTATCGAATTAGGCTTATCGGAACGGCAGGCCTACCGTGACCTGCGGCGCGGGCAAGAGCGTGTGGCCGCCGCCCTTTGGGATAAACGCCTGCCAGAAGCACCGGTAGCCGGCCCTGCCCCAGCATCCGCTGACTTTTCATTTGATTCTGAACTGGCACGGCTAAAAATCAATTTCAGCCCGGTTGATCTGGCGACCCTGGCACAACAGGCCAGCGCAGCGGTTGAACGGCTGGCACAGCAGCGCGATGTCGAAATCGAAATCCACCAACCGCCACAGCCGATTACCCTGTTTACTGATCCCGGTATCGCGCATCAAGTCCTTGTCAGTATGCTGAGTTATGCTATTCAGCAGGCGCTCCCTGGCAAAGTTTCTGGCGAAATCACATCCAACCGCCAAAGTGCATTACTGACTCTGCGTTTTTCGGTGCAATCCCCTTTAAGTGATACCACTTCCGTTATCACCAAACTCGCCCAGATCATCAACTGGAAAATCACCTTCGCGCTGCAAGCAGACAATACCGCTCAGGTCACGCTGCACACAATGCCAGAAAAAACCACGATTCTGATTATTGATGATAATGAAGGCTGGGTTGAGCTGGTTGGGCGTTTTCTGGAAGGGTATAACTGTGTCGTGGTCAGCCCAACCGACCAGGAGGACTCCGTACAGCAGGTGGAAGACCTCAATCCGGCGCTTGTCATCCTGGATGTCATGATGCCCAAACGGGATGGGTGGGAAGTTTTACAGCGGCTGCGGGCCTACCCGCCCACTGCCCGAATCCCAATTATCGTATGCAGCGTTTTTAATGATCCCCAGCTTGCTTATTCGCTTGGTGCGTCGGCGTTCGTAGCGAAACCCACGAATTGGAAAACAATTCTGGAAACAATGGAGCAGTTAGGAGTGATCTAGTCACAAGGCCTAAAAACAATGTCCACAAACGACTTTGGCGACGGTTTAGGAGAACTGCGTGCGCAGTTGGTGTGGCGTTTAAGCCATGCGGTCATCATTTTGGGGCTGGCGGCCACATGGTATCTGATAGTACGTCGTGACCTGCCGCTGATTCAAGCACTCATCCCATTCCTGGCGATTGTCATCGGGCGCGGGGCGCAGGTGACAAATGACAAGCACCCCCGTTTTGCCCGCCGCCTCCTGGTCAGCGGCATTCTGCTTAACCTGTTACTGGCGATGTTGATAATTGACAATATTTTTCTGCCGTATCTCGGTATTCCCGCCATATTTATCAGCGCCTTGCTGGTCAGCAACGGCAGTCTGATCAGTGTCGTCATGATCGGTGGGGCCGTGCTGCTGCTGACAACACTCTCCGGGCGGGCGTATCCTCTGCTGGAACTGTATGTAACCCTGTTACTTGCGGGTGGCTCAGGCTGGTTGAGCGCCTATACACTGTTTACGGCAGTCCATTGGTACAGTGGTATGCAGGCCCGCAGCCAACAACTGCTGGAAACTACACGCACGCACCGGGCTGAATTAAGCCGCGCTCTGAAATCGCTGCAACTTGCTTACGAGACTCAGCAGCACATGCAGATTGAGTTGAAATGGGCACGCAAACACGCTGAGGATGCCCGTCGGTTAAAAGAACAGTTCGCTGCCAATATCAGCCATGAATTGTGGACGCCAATCAACTTAATTCTCGGCTTCAGCGAGGTGATGTATCTATCGCCGGATGTCTATGGCGATATGGCCTGGACGCCGGGATTGCGCCGCGACATTTACCAGATTTACCGCAACAGCCAGCACTTGCTTGGCATGATCCGCGATGTCCTCGATCTCTCCCGTTTCGAAATGACGGGCTATAACATTTCCCTCGAAACCGTCGAACTGGAGCCGCTGCTGCGCGACAGCATCGAAATCGTTGAGCATCTGGTTAAAGGGCATTCAGTACGTCTCGAACTTAATATCAAGGGTGAACTTCCACCACTTGAAATTGATCGAACACGAATCCGCCAGGTGATCCTTAATTTACTCAATAACGCCTTCCGCTTTACTGAAACGGGTGTCATTGAGCTTTCGGCACAACTCCTTAATCAAGAAGTGATGATTAGCATTCGGGATACCGGTCTAGGCATTCCCGCCGAGAGTCTCACCTATTTGTTTGATGAGTTCTACCAGGTGACGACTTCGCTACAGCAGAAGAACAGCGGCCTGGGGCTTGGCCTGGCGATCAGCAAGCGGTTTGTTGAGGCTCATGGCGGGCGCATCTGGGTTGAAAGCCAGGAGGGGGTTGGCTCGTGTTTTTCTTTCTCGCTGCCGATCTCTGAACGATTCTACACACAATCTGTGCCCACCCAAAAGGGAGGTGATCTGGACAACAAAATGACCCGCGCTTATGTCCTCGTGCTTGAAAAAGACCCGGCGGTGGTCACACTGCTGCAACACCATATATCCGATTTCGACCTGGTCCAGGTACGCAATATACACTCACTGCGCGAGATGATTATCAGTTATCACCCACGCGCCTTGATCCGTAATGTCCGCCCCGACACGCGAGAGATGCTCGCACCCGAAGTGCTGGCGATGGGTGTTCCCTGTATTGACTGCACGCTACCCAGCGCGGCGTGGGTCGCAGAAGAACGGGGAGTCACGGTATGTCTAACCAAACCAATCACCAGCAATATCCTGATGCACGAAATAGCACGTTTCGGCAGTGTCCGACATATTTTGATTCTGTTTTCAGACCGGGATTTTGCGTTGCTGATCGAACGCTTATGCAGCATGATAAACAGGTCGTTGGAAGTGCGCCGTGCCTACGATGTGGAACAGGGTCTGATGGCGCTTCACTATCAGCGTCCTGACCTGATTTTGCTGGATGAAACAATCTTTGGAGATGGCAGTATTCTGAAACAGATACACGCTATCCCGGGCTTCGCGGACATCCCAACGATGCTGCTGACCGTTGCGCGACAGGTTGAATCAATGTGGGAAGGCAGTCGCTTCACTGTATATCATCAAGATGGTTTGTTTCCGAGCGAAATCCTGAGCAGTCTGGATGCGATAATCAACGGTCTCAAGCCGCGCACATACATTCACAAAAGTGAAACAACTGATCAATTTGCTCACTAAAAGATTGGTTTTTCAACCAGGAAGGCCGTAAGGTCGGCGATGAGATTGCCAGCGAACCACGATCCACTGGCAGTCAGTTTCAAGCCATCGTTCCCGTTGTGATTGATAAGCTCGCAGGTCATCCAGCGATCCATCAAGGCGCTCATACCCGAAAAGTTCGACTTCGCTTCATGAACCACCTGGCCTGAAATCCTCGATGCCTGAATCCCTTTGACAAACGGCTGAATCACGTCGAACGCGGTATCGTGTCGCAGTCCCCCTTCTAAGCCCGGTAGCCCGTCCTGAGAATGTTTCATGTAACGAGCATAACTCGGATGACGATAATGATAATTTCCAAACACACCATCAGCAATCGTGCCAACCGCGAGCAAGTCTTCTCCGCGTATCGGGAAAGTGAAATAGATGTTGGTATCCTGTGTATCCGCCCAATGGTTGAACAGATTCTTGGTGAATCCGCGTGATTCCAGCAGCAGCGCCCCTGCCACGAACATCCAATAGTTGAACTGATGCCGACTTGGGGCGGTGAGACCGTACTGTTTACACCAGCGGCGGTTCTGGGGGTAAACCAGTAATTCGTAGATCGAAAAGCCATTTACCCCGATATCCATCAGAATTTCGATGGCATCCATGAAGCCCGTAAGTGTTTGATACGGCAGCCCACAGATCAGATCCACACTCACTACCCAATCCAGCGCCAACGTGCGCTCGATCACATCCAGCGCCGCCACAGGATGCCGCAGCCGCCCGATGGTTTCTCGTACCTGCGGTTCAAGGGTCTGAATGCCGATATGAAGCCGGCGATAGCCCAGTTCATGCAGGACGTCAGTGATTTCCGGCGTGAGTTCATTTACGGTCGATTCCAGCGCCCATTCCGTCTCCGGGGATACTGAAAAGCACTCCCGACAGCAATCCGTAATCTGGCGGAGCGCCGCGCCTCCCAGGAAAGTTGGCGTGCCACCGCCCAGGTGGACGGTAGATACAGGCCGCTGGCTCAAGTTACCCTGCCGACTCCATAAGCGGAGTTCGTAACATAGTCGGTCAACGTAGTCCTGAATACGTTCCGTCTGGTGGCTGCCCAGCTTGAAGGAATAACTGTCGCAGAAGTTACACTTACGCGAGCAGAAAGGGGTGTGCAAATAGATGCAGAACGGTTTGCCCGAGTCGGTCTGTGATAGATCGTGTTGCAGGATGTTCCATGCCGCCTGGCCGGAGTCGCTATAACCATGATGACGCCAGGGAGGCAGTGGCAGCATCCAATCCCCGACATTGTAATGCGGCTCAAGGGACTGCCAATGATAACGGATAGCATCCACATTCACCGATGTCGGCGCATCCAGAAAGAATGAATCAAACAGTGTCATATCGTTCAAAGGAAATCCTTCTTTCATGACATGCGCACCGGTGCGCCAGCGATACCATTACCGTTGACTGGCAGCGTTGCCGCGGTTTCGCGTATAAGGGCGCTTGCCAGTCGTTGGTGAACCTGGCAGCGAAAATTCTCGATAGGCTGTTGGTTGTTCGTCACCGGGCAATATTCCGGGCAGGCGCGGACACAGTGATAGCGGTTAAAACAGCCCTGACAACTATCCGGCGTGAACGCCAAGGATGAGCGTATGGCCGCGATACGTTCAGGATCAATCGCAAACGCGCCGTGACCGTTTGATCGTCCGATAGTATAGCCGCCAGCATCGGCCTGTGCGCGGTCGGTCGTCTTCAGGCAGGCGGTAGCGATCTCCCCCGGCACCAGTTGAAGAACATCACGCATGACATGACAATAAGGGCCATGAATTTCACCGGGGCGGCTGCCGGAATTCAGCCAGGGCACGCCCCATCTTCGAGCTACAGCCCGCGCTTCCAGGAACGCACTGGTAAAACCTTCTGCGTCGTACAAAGCAGTTTCATCCTGTACGCCACGCCCGACCCGATAAACTGGCTCAACATGAATCTCCAACGGGCGTAATTGAGCGCAGATATAGTCCGCGATTTCCGGCTGGCGGGCTGCTGAGTCGCGGGTGATTGTAACCCGCACATGCAGGATTTTTCCCGCAGCATGTATAATTTGTGCCGTGCGTTCGACTGCTTTGGCAGTATTACCACCGCCCAGACGTGGGCGCTGGCTGTTCTGGATGTCTGGCGGACCATCACAGGATAGACCGACCATATCAAACCGCTCCGCTAGCCATGCGGCCTTCTGTTCGGGCATCGTTCCATTGGTGGCGATATAGCGCAGCAGCGGAAGGCCATACCTCCCGGCGACTGCTTCAACTGTATCGAGGATGTGCTCGGCAAATGGCTGGTCAAGTGCTGGCTCGCCGCCACCGTGAAACACAACCGTAAAAGGGCGGTTCTGCTCCAGACAGTTGTGGGCGACAATGTCTGCTGCTGCTGCCACTACTTCTGGCTTGAGGCGGGGGGCGTGCTGTGAGGATGGCATGGCGTAGCAGTAGCGACAGAGTAAGTTGCACTCATTGTTCAGGTAGAGCGTCAGGCAGACAGGCGTGAAGGGGTGCGACAATAAATCATGCCAGCTTTTCTCGGCTTGTATGGCATGGCGGCGTAATTCGGATACGGCTGCCCATTGCGGTGGCTCATCCGAAACCAGATATCGCTCGAATGCGTCGGCATTCTCGGCTGCAACTGTGACGACATATCCCGGTGCATAAAACAGCGTGCGGTGGTTCTCATTAGCCCGAAACAAAGGATAGTCTGCGATGGGCATGAAGGGATAGTCGATCATGGCAAGCGCAGAGTTAGAACCTGGGCAGGCAAATACCTGCCACCACCAACGACAAAAACAGGCCGCGTGTATAGGCAAAGCTATGCGTATAATCCCAGCCTGTCGCTACACTCAGTTGAGCGCTGGCCTCGGACACGAAGTTCAGGCCGTTAAACAGGTTGAAGGCGATGCGTGCTGGCGACTCAATTGGAAACAAACAGATGGGTTCTGTGGTATTCGGCGGCTGCCCCCAGACAAAACCATCTTTGGTTATGATCTCTACTCCTGGTATAACCAGTGGTGTAACTTCTCCCAATTCATCATCAGGCCAGTTGCCCAGATCAGCCAGAGTATGGGTGCGTTTCCCCTGTTCCTGCGCTTCGACCACCTCAACATTTTGCAGGAATGAAGTCAACAGCCCCCGGCGTGTGTAGGTAAACACGAGCCGGCCCCGTGGAAATTGATCGAAAGCATAACGGTTATCAGACATCGTTAACTGCTTATCTCCATTTCCATCCCGTACAGGGGAACAGACGCAGAAGCTGACTTTTGCCAGACACCATTCCCTTCCACCATCCGCCGAAGCAACAATTGCTCGGTCAGCGTGCGGTTCATCTGGCAGCGCACACCCCGAATTTGGTGGCCGTCCGGCTCGTCAGCGAACACACGAGCATAACAATCCCCGGCGCATGACCAGTAGCAGAAACAATCGCGACAGGCATCCCGGCGTTCCGCCATCAGATTGTGCAGGTGACTGCGTGCATCGGTATTAATCGCAATTTCACGATCATTGATACAGCCAATTGTTGAAATGGACGACAGGGGATGAGCCGGACTGGCGACTTCATAGCAGGTGACGACTGCGCCACCCCCGTTCACAATCAAGGCGTTGTAGGGTGCAGTACAGAATGTTGTTGTTACCTGGCCGAGCCGCGCCCCGGAATACATCAGGTTACGTCCATGCTGGGTCGCAATGTCATGCGCCTCCAAATAGGCACGAACAAAGGCCATGCCATCATCGGTATCGGAATCGCCATGTCCACCGCGTTCGGTATTGAATGCCGGTTCAACCTGGAAATTGCGGCAGCCGGTGTTTTCACATAGATAACGCATATCCTGTGGCAGTCGCTCCCAGGGAGCAGTGGCGGTCATGCGGATACTATAGGCGAATTCACGCCGATCGAGTTCAGCTACTGTTCGCATGACCAGTTCGGATGACCGGCCTCCGAGCAACAGCGGGCGCTGATTGTCCTGCGTTTCTGGACTGCCATCTAACGAGAGGCTCAATCCATCCAGGTTATTCACAATCCAGTCACATTGTCGCGGTGACCATATCCCGTTGGAAGTCAGTGTCAGCCGTGCCAGAAGCGGCTTCTCACGGGCGTACTCAGCGCAGGCTTTGAGCACACGCCAATTAAAAGTCGGTTCGCCGCCACCATGAAACGATACTTCAAAAGCCGTGCGACCCGTGTCCTCTGCGTTTTTGCAGACGGCATCAATTGCGGTGTATCCTAACTCAAGTGTCAGTTCCTCTGGCGGAGCTTCCCCTGCCGCCGCATAACAATAGGTGCAGCGTAGCTGGCACTGGTTGGTCATCAACAGCACCGCCGTAGTCGGCAGAAAATTGTCTTCGGGGCGAGGTGGCTCAGGCGGATCAGGCAGGTAGAAACCGATGCTTTGGAGGAAGTCATCTATATCCGGTGACACATCAACCTGATCGTTGGGAGACTCAGCTAACCGTTGAGCGATGGTAGCCATCGCGTGATTACCGATGAAGGCCAGCCCGGTACGTGGTTTATAGATGATATACTTTCCCGGAGATTCGCTCACAGGAATAATTTCGATTTCCATCTACGCTCCCTCTCTCTTTTTTCCGCCGGGGACAGGGTAATATCCCCTGCCCCATTGGATATCACATATCGTTTCGCAGAGCGCAGCAGTATGCGCCCCAGCCTGATGCTAATTGGGATACCAGTAATGGACGGTGTTGCAACTGCAATTATTGCCTGCACAGCTACACACCCCATCACAACCGCAGTTGCCAACACAGGTACAGCTTGGCGCAACACAATTACAAATACAGGTTGCGCCGGCTGGAATCGGTGATCCACACGGCAGCCAGCGTGTTACACCACGAACCGTATAGGTGCTGGCCTCGACTTCAGCCGGTGGTGCTCCGGGTTCCCCTGTTGGCGGCACTGGCCCGACCGTGGATGTCTCACGCGGCGCTGAAGTCACGATTGGGGGTGTAGGCGATACACCAACTTCCAGGCAGTCACCCCGGGTGGTCACGTCTTCATCGGCCACCCATGCCTGCTCGATTTTTGGAAGTTCAATCTGCCACCACAGGTTGCCATCACGGTCTTCACCTTGCCCGATAACCAGGATATCTTCATCCTGTGGCATGAAAAGGCGAATACCTCGATTACGCCCAGGCCCAACATGCACCGAAACATCATCTCGATCAGTGCGAATTGTGCAGGGGCGTGGCGTGGGCGTGCGTGATGGTGTCCGAGTCGGCGTCGGTGAAGGTGTGCGACTCGCAGACTGTGCCTGGACATTTTGAACCTGCCCACCAACAGTGGAAATCAATACTGCGCCCGCTGTTGCCACCCCAGCCACTTCGATAAATTCGCGCCGGGTGAAATGGACACCTTCTTTGCCCTGGCTAACCACATAGACCTCCGGTTGTTCTTCAGTGCCAGAGTCGGGAATAGTGGGGTCTTTATTATCTTTATCCATAACCTCAAATCCTTTCAATGATGACGGAAACTGCACTAGGGCGCCCCTATCGGGACGCTTCTAACCGAATAATCAGCGCGGTGAAATGGCCTACCCCTGGCCGGGGATAGACAGAATTGATGTCGGCACTTCCAGCCGGATAGCCGGATGTTGAAAACGACGCAGCGTCACCGCCAGGCATCCCCCGCTGCACACGCCATTTTGTTTATGGAGACAGGTCGAACATTCTTTATAAATTCCTGCACTTCGATAGATGCGCGTCTGACGCGAGAGTTGCTCACGCATCTGCCCCGCATCCATCCCCGAACCTGCGGGAAGCGCCACTTTCCCAGTCAGGGGGAAGCAGTGAATCGCTTCACCGGTGATAGCAAGATCGAGAATTGGATTGCAGTGTGCCTCGAACAGCGTGCCAGCCTGTTCCAGAACCTTCAGATCAGCCTCGGAAAACATGCAGCGCACAAATCCACAGTCAAAATCCAGCCGAATTCCCTGCGCCATAGCGTTCCGGGCAAATTCGACCAGCCGGCTAGCGACAAAAGGATATTGTTTCGGGTGCAGGTAGGCGTTTTGTCCATCCAGAATGGGCTGGGCCAGTCCAACGCGGATAGCACGCTGGCAGCCGGTCTCCTCAATAAGAGGTACCAAAAAGTCCAGTTGGAAGCGAGGCGAATAAATGTTGAATCCAAGCTGCACACGCTGACCGAGCCGCGCGATAGTTGACCGGCGCTGCGTCATTTCCTGCTCATCCGGTTGGTCACTATGGCGGGTAGCATTGATATTCACCAGAACAGTGCAATCGCCGGGTGGGAGAGACTCCAAACAGACCAGCGCTCGTTCTGACATCAGCCCGTGTGAGAAGACCACAATAGACTTGCCGCGTACGCGTGCCCGTTCTACCAGCTCGGTGAAGCGCGGATGGAGCGTTGGTTCGCCGCCAATCAAGCGGACTTCGGGAATGCCGGAAGCATCCAGAAAATCCAGCCGGGCTTCAAAATCCTCAGGGGAGATAAAGATGGACTCGGTGTGTGTGCGAGCGTTTTCCAGGAATTGGCTCGCAAAACAGTAGGGGCACTTCAGGTTACACACTTCGGAGATCACAATATTAGCCATTGTCAATCTCCTGAACATGCAGCAAGCTGGCAGCCTGCCAACCCTGAAGCAATGCCCCTAGATTAGCTTGCGCTTCGGCCTCAAGTACATTGAGCAGTTCCGCCAGTGTAGTGACCAATTTGGGGTACGAGTAAGCCAGGGTAAGCCATGTCCAGACTACCGCCTCCACGCCGTGCAGGCTAAAGACGCGACCTCACTGGTCATCAATAATAATCACGCCGCTCCTATCATTGACCCAACGCACATTCGGTGGGGTTACAAGCGTAGTCTGGTCGCTGAGCCGGTTCACGAGATGACCTCCGGACACAGCAGTCGGTCATTTGGCTGCCAGACAGCAGCTTCCGCAGCGGCACGGTCAGCAAGCCAGGTGTCCGCCAATGTATCCTGCCCGATCTGTCGCAGCAGTCGGGTAACAGTAATCAGGCGTGTCTGGATACACAGATCATCGTACTGGCCGGGTGGTCTGGATGTATCATGGTTCACATGACAGCCTCCGGCACAGGAGAACCGGCAAAAACAATCGGCACACAGTGGGCGGTTATCCACATTGAGGTCACGGGCATGTTGAATAGAGACGGGCGATAATTCAAAACCTGACTCACGGAGCCACCCCAATCGCAGGTCTAATCCGCTGCTTTCCCAGTCTTTCTGAAGCAGATAACAGGTATCTACCGCGCCATCGGGCGATACAATCAGGGCGTCTTTGCCAACTGGGCAAAAACTTACCCGAGGGGCATATAGGTCGGCAGTGGAAATCACAGTTTCGATGCCGGATTCAGCCAGGATGCAGGCAGCCTGATCGAAATAGGTCGCAAATTCCCATGGGTTGGGCGGCGCGAAAGCAATATCCGCTGCAACGTGTGAAAGACTCAAGGTTTCAAAGCACACTGTGCTGGGGCGGAATTCCTGACTAATCCATTCTGCGATCTCTGGCAGGCGTACTACGGTTTCAGCGGTCACACAGGCGCGGATAACCAGTTCAACCGGCCCTTCCGAGAGGATTTTCGCATTCCGAATGATGATGTCAGATAGTGGGGCGCCGTTGATGCCAGGGCGATGACGGTCTTGAATATCCGGTGTGCCATCCAGTGAGAGCACAATCGTGCTGAAATGTTCGGCAATCCACTGGCAGCGATTGGTGTTATATAAGCCGTTGGTGGTAGCCTCGAAATTGACCGTCATTCCGTATTCTTCTGCACGCATGTTAGCGTAGCCAACCACAAAATGGATCACATGATCAGCAACAAACGGTTCGCCACCAAAAAAATGCACAGCCGCCTGGGTGGTTGTAGAATCGCGCAGCATATCAAAATAGGCATCAACCGCCCGGCGAGCGGTATGGAAAGTCATCATCGGGCTGTCTTGTTTGAGAGCAGCAAAATCACAGTAGGAACAGGCCATGTTGCAGCCACGAGTAGGGATAATACCCAGAAATACCGGGGTATCCAGAGGGCCGGTGCGCTTTGAGGGTGGGACTGGTTGCTTGACCAGCTGGTCTACAATGGGTTGTAAGACAGGCGGTGGTAATTGGGATTTTTGCAGACTGTCGCGGATACTATACAGCGCTGCCTGATTGACTAGCGCTGTGAACTGGTGCAAGGGAGCATACAGTAAAACCTTATTGCCTATTGGTATAGAAAAAACATTTGCAAAAGACAATATCGATTTTCCTTATAGCTCACAAATCAAGAAGCAGATAATCCCTGTCTTTTTGAACGACGACAATCAATACCGAAAAAAACGAGATATTACATCCCGGATCATTCATACGTGCATATAGTGAGACACAAACACGACACATCCCAATTTATCGCCAGAAGTGCTCCTCACTTCAATAAATATAGTCTTTAATGGGATTATGTAAAGTGATAATTATCACCCTTTAGCCTGACGTTTAGCAGCAGGCATTGTGGGAACGTCGCGGCCCGAAGTCCGTTCATGATAAGCAACATATCGGGAGATACGCCGTTGATGCCGACTGCGACGTGCTGAAGACTGATTACATGACGACTCCCTGATCTTTCAACCTTTTGATCTGCGCCATATCGTAATACAGCTCATGCAATACATCGGTTGTATGTTCTCCCAGGCGTGGCGGGGGCATTCTGTAGACCAACGGCGTTTCTGACAGATGTATCGGTGTAGCGATGGATTTCACCATACCAAGCATAGGATGTTCCAGTTGGACGATCATCCCACGCTCGATCAGGTGTTCATCGCTGAGCGCCTGGTCAATCGTATTAATCCGTCCGGCAGGAACACCGGATGCCCGCAGTTCAGACAGCCACTCGTCCGCCGGGCGGGTCTTGATAATCTGCCGAACAATCGGCATTAAAGTTTCATGGTGCTGGACGCGGTTGGCGTTCTCAACAAAGCGTGAATCAGTCGCCAGATCGTCACGCCCCACCAGCTTGCAGAAAGACTGCCAGACATTATCTGACCCCACTCCCAGAATAAACCAATCACCATCAGACCCCTGAACCGCTTCGTAGGGTGTAATCTGCGGATGCCGGTTGCCCATGCGCTGGGGATTCTTGCCCGTTGCGAAGTATTCACCTGCATAGTTATCTAACCAGGTGATCTGCCCTTCTTGCAGCGATTGGTCGAGGAACTGCCCCTTGCCGGTCTGCTGCCGAGCATAGAGCGCAGAGAGTATGCCAATTAAGGTGAACAAACCACACGTCAAATCCGCGATGGGACTCAGAAAACGCATGGGGGCGCCACTGACTTCTCCCGTGAGTGACATTGTGCCCGATTCGGCCTGCGCCACCAGGTCATAACCCGGCTGGTCAGCGCGCGGGCCGGTCCGCCCGTATCCGCTGATAGACGCATAGATCAGGCGCGGATTGAGTTTGCCGAGCGTGTCATAATCCATCCCGTATTTCTGTAGTGAACGGCGGGTGGCAATATTGGTGATGAACACATCGGCGGATTCCACCAGTTGGCGCAGAATAGCCTGCCCCTCATCGGCGGCAATATCCAGCGCAATGCCCCGCTTATTCCGATTCACAGCCAGATAATAGGTGCTCTGATCCTGAATATAAGGCGGCCCCCACTGCCGTGATTGGTCGCCAACGCCGGGGCGTTCTATTTTGATGACATCCGCGCCAAGATCACCGAGCATCATCCCGCAGTATGGCCCGGCCAGAGCCTGAGTCTGGTCAATCACGCGGATTCCGGATAAAGGTGCGTTTTCCATTTTGATTCTTCCTTATAGTCGGGACTGTCTGTTTTTCATCCATGTCATCAAAGCTACGGTGACGGCAGCCAGCGTACAGGCCATCCACAGGTAAAAGACTGCCGTCCAACCGGAACGCTCCGCCAATGAGCCTACCACTGTCCCCGCCAGGCCACCCGCGATACTCCATACGGCGGTTATCAACCCACCGGCGGAGGACACACGCTCCTGGGAGACGAGCAGCATCGGTATGGTCGTGAGCGATAAAGCCGCTATCCCGCTTGCCAGCATCACCGCGCCCAGCAGTGCGACAAACTGAATCAATGCCGAGGTTGCGCTGCTAACCCACAAGCAGATGAACAACCCCAGCAGTACCTGGACAAGGGTCATGAATATGCTGGACTGCCGCGCCAGGAGCCGCCCGGAAAGCAGCATACCGGGTATGCCCACCAGCGGTATCAGGGCCGTCAATATGCTGTTGATCGTATCCGGCAGAAAGTCGCTGCTCTGGATGAAAGTCGGCAACCAGATGAGAAACCCGATGTAAACGAACCCGGTGGAGGCCGCAATCAGCAGTGCCGGGAAGAGCCGCCGGACATCTGTAAATATGGCGGTCAGGCTGGACCGCTGGGGGACGACACTTTCGCGCCCGGCATCCAGTCCGGTTGAACGCCAGAAAAGCGCAACACCTAACAGGATTACTCCCGGCACGACAAATGCCAGGCGAAAACCACCCAGGGCGATCAACAGCGCCGACAGCCCCCAGGCAACCGACGTCCCAACCTGAAAACTCATTGAGAAAAACGTCGAAATACGGCGCTTCTGGCCGCCTGTGATATGCGAGGACAGAATACGCAGCATCGGCCCCCATCCCATTGACTGCGCGAAGCCATTCACGCCCCACAACACGATCATCATGCCCAGGGATGACTGCAAGGCGAAGCCGATATTGGCGGCGGCGACCAACAGTAAACCGGCAAGCACAACCCGGTGCGGTCTGACCAGGCTGCCAAGCTGCCCATTAATAACCTGCCCGGCGGCGTAGCACCAGAAAAATACGTTGCCAAGGATTCCCACTTCCCCCAGGCCGATTTTCAACGACTCAGCAATCGCAGGCAGCGCCGGGCTAAGATTCAAACGACCCAGATAAAAGGCCGCGTATATCCCCCACATAATCGCCACATTCGTGACTTGCTGTGCTGAGAGTGTGTCGTCGGTGACATCAGGTCGGGAAGACCCCATCATACGTTTACGCCGTCAAGCTGAAGATAGTCGGCATATGGGACACGTTCAACGAGGCGCAGTTTTTTCCAGGCCGCAAATTCCATCAGTTCGTCGGTTATGTCGCCAATCCCAACTGCGAAATGATGTTCATGCCCGCGCACTGTCAGCGTATTAATTAAATCCCAGGGTTCGATAACGGCCTTATTGAGTTCAAACCGATCAAACCAGCCACGTGTGCCGTCAAAACCCTTGAGTTCATGCTCGATAATGCTGGCACGCAGCACCAACACGCTGGAACCATCGTCGCCCAGATAGGTGATGGTCGTATCCTCCTGCGGCGCGAAAATCAGGTCCCCAGCGACACCATAGGGGGCGTCACCCGAGTGACGGCCCAGCATGACATGATCCACCCATTTAATGCCGTCGTCGTTGGCAAAGTGGCGCGGCGTCACCCCGCAATGGAACATCATCATGCTGCGTGTCCGGGGATCGAGTGCTGCCATGTCCAGCAACGTTGACGATTGGCTGCTGCCGTTCAGTACGTTCAGGAGATACATGCTGATAGCGCCCTGCAAGTCACCTTCGCAGGACACGGCGATACCGTCCTCACTGCCCAGCCAGCTATACGCCATACACGGGACAATCCGGTATAGTTCCTGGATTTTTGACCAGCACTGTACTGCCAGGGCGTCATAACCATGTTCTTCAGTCATTTCCTTGAGTGCCAGGTAGACGCGTGTCACCCGTTCAAACGCCACATCTGAACTGACGGTCACAGAGACAGCAGCGGAGCGCATCGCTTTCGCGATGGCAGCGACAGCGGCGGGTTGCTGGGCTTCGGCCCGGCGCACCAGTTCGGCCATTTCGTGTTCGCCGACCCGCAAGCCGAGCCGTTCGTTCAGGCGGCGCGGATCCACCAGCATGTTGTGGAAACCGGGTGATACCCCACCGATCCAGCCAACACGGGCGTTTTCCATGTTTTTAACTGCGGTCAGCGCCCGGACGGTAATGCTGAAGCGGCGCATGAACATCTCCGAATCGGCATGGTCATAGAACCACTTGAACGGGATGTCCCGGTGGCGCAGATACCGCTTGAGAATACTGGCGTGCTCATTGAGAGCAACCAGCGAGTGAAGCTGTACCTCTCCTTCCAGCGACGGATCGGGCAGCGACCATAAACCAATGCGCGGGGCCACATCCACCAGCGGCAGGAGTTGGTCACCGATGCTGATTGATGTATTCTGGATCAACAGGAAATCAATATGCTGATCTTTGAGCCAGTTGGCGACCTGTAGGGCGTCGGCTTCGCTGGCAACGATGGTTTCAACCGGCACGAACACAAAGTCCCATGCCTCGGCGAGCTTTTGCAGTCCGTCAATACTGCGCTTACGGTAATCCAGTCTCTCCGCAAAATAGGCCGGCAGGGACAGCCCGACATACGCAACCCGCAGCTTATGCTTCGCCATCATCTTTGCCCTTCCAGTAGTTGTACATGGCAGAAAACATCAGAGCGACGGATTGCGCGCCAGCATCCACATGCCCGATGGCGCGTTCGCCGACATATTGTGCCCGCCCGTATCGCGCTTTCATTCCCGCTGTATCTTTCGCGCCCTGTTCCGCTGCTGCTGCTGCTGCCTGTAAGGCTTGCTCCATTGTTTCGCCCTTTTCGGCAGCCTGATGTAACGCCGTAATCGCCGGGGACAACGCGTCAACCATCGTTTTGTCTCCAGGGGCGGCCTTGCCGCGCTTCATCACGCCATCGCCCCCGGCCTGCCACATCGCCGCGAACTGCTTGAGTGAGACTGTTTCCACTTCTTTAACTACCGTGGCGGCCTGCATAAATAATGTACCAAACAACGCGCCGGACGAGCCGCCCATTCGATTCATGAGTGTCATGCCTGTCAGGCGCAGCACATCAAAGGGAGACACCGCGACCACCATCTGTTCCGCCGCTGCCGCGAATCCGGCGCTGATAGTCGTGCCATGATCGCCGTCGCCTAATTGCGAATCGAGGGCATTCAGCATAGTCGTGTTCGCGGCAATAGCCGTGCTGATAGCAGTAATCAGGCCGCGCAAATCCTGGGTCGTGATCGTCATGGCTGTACAATCCTCACATTTGCCCCGATAGCCGGAGCATCCCATAGCATCTTCAGTTCATCATCTACCCGGCACAGCGACAGGGCGAAACCTGCCATTTCCTGGGTCGTGGCGTATGGGCCGATGTAGGTCTTGTAGACCTGAATTCCAGCTTCCTGAAGCCGCTGCGCCACCCGCCGGTACAGGATGAACAATTCCATCTGGGTCATGCTGCCGCTGTTGTTCAGGAAAACCAGCACTTCATCGCCAGCTCGAAACGGCAGATCTTCCAGAATGGGGGGCAGCAGGGTGTTAATCGTCTGGTCAGCCGACACGAGCTTTTGCCGTCCCTGCCCAATCTCGCCGTGTACCCCCATACCGACTTCGATTTCGTCGTCCGGCAGTTGGAACATGACTGCGCCGGAAACGGGATTTGTCCCTGGCGTGATGGCAACTGATAGGGTACGGGTATTGTCGCGGATTTTTTCCGCCATCGCTTTGCATTGCGCCAGCGTCGCATCCGTTTCGGCATAGGCACCCAACATCTTCCAGGTGAAAAACAGTCCGGCAGTGCCGCGCCTTTCCGGTTCATGGCCTTTGGGTGCGCTGGAAATATCGTCATAAAGGACGACCATCTCCACTTTCTCAAGGCCTTCCATCTCGCAGAGTTCCAGCGCCATTTCAGCATTCATCAGGTCACCGGCATGGTGCGATACACAGACCAACACACCAGCGCCATGATCTGCCGCTTTGATTCCTTCCAGAATACGACCCGGCCCAGGCGCGGCGAAGATTTCACCCGGTATGTTGACATCAAACAAGCCCTGCCCCACCAGGCCGATCATAGCCGGTTCGTGGCCGCTGCCATTACCGATTACCAACCCGACTTTGCCGGCAGCTTTCGGTTGAGCACGCACAATCAGGCCAGTATCCGTCAGGCGGACAATATCGGGATACGCAGCAGCAAATCCTTCCAGCATGTCGCTCAGAATCGTAGCGGGCTGGTTGATGAGTTTCTTGGTACGCGGTGCCATCATTCCTCCAGGGGCACAAAATACATCAAGTGAATCGGGTGCTGGACAGGGCTTTCGGCATAAGCAACTTTGACTCGCATCCCGATATGGACTGATTCCGGAGCTGTCTTCAGCACATGCGGAAACAGGGTCGAGCCGCCATCCAGCAGCACGTAAGCCAGGGTGATCGGCGTTTCCAGGCGGCGCACATCGTCATTGACCAGCGAGGGAAAGTGCATGACCGAGAACGTCTGCACCGTGCCTGTACCCGGTAATTCCTGCCATGCCGTGATGCTCAGGCAGTCCGGGCAAAGAGGGCGCGGTGGGGCGTAGACCTTGTGGCAGGTTGGACAGCGTGTCCCCAGAAAACGCCCGTTTTCCAGTTCAAGAAAGAATCGTGAATACTTCCCCAGACTGTGTCTGTAGGACTGTGTAAGTTCCAGCGTGATGACTTCAACCTGCCGGAACGCCTCCCAGGGATCGCGTTCGCCGGTCCATTTTGCCTGCATGTTTTTTCGCTCGACCAGGCTGGTCACCCGCGATTCGCTCATTGATCAGTCCTGCCGCTCAAAGATATTCACAACGCAGATTGTCCCGATCCCAGCGTGCGTATCGGTCAGGCCGCGTCTTGCATTGTGAATCTGCCGTTCGGGGATGACTTCGCCCCACAACTGCTGCACCACCTCAATCGCCTGGGCAATCCCTGTCGCCCCGACGGGCGCACCGCGTCCGAGCAGACCGCCGCTGGTGTTGACGGGCAGCGCTCCGTCATGGTCGAAAATGCCGTCAGCAACCGCCGGGCCACCCTGGCCTTCCGGGACGAAACCCAGGTCCTCTACGGCCTGGATTTCCACACCGCTGTAGCTGTCATAGAGTTCCGCAACATCAATTTCCTCCAGCGGGTTGGTGATACCGGCGCTCCGATAGGCTTGTTGAGCGGCGGCGCGTTTCCCGGCAAAATTAGTCAAATGGGGATAACGATCACCCAGGCGCATGGTGTCCGTCCCGCATCCGGTCGCGGTGAAGGCAACCGGAGGGCGCTCTGCAAACCGTGAACTGCGCTGCCTCGCCCAATCCTCGGTTGCCAGCAGCAGCGCCGCCGCCCCGTCACTCAAGAGGCTGCAATCGAGCAGCGTGTACGGCTCTGCGATAGACCGGGAGTTCAACACATCGTCAATGCTGATCTCCATCGGCCTCTGGGCGTAAGGATTCGCAGCGGCATTGCGGCGGTTGCGGACGGCAACATGCGCGAACTGCTCGCGTTTTGTGCCGTATTTCTCCATGTGAACCCGCATCATGGCCGCGTAAAAGGCCGTATAGGTTCCACCGACCATCATCTCCCAGTCCACATCGGCGGAAAGCGCGAATAACTGATTGGCCGTCTGCGATGCAATGCTTTTACCGTTGGTTTCGCAGCCGTAAACCAGGATCGAATCGCACAGGCCGCTTTTGACATA
Organism: uncultured Chloroflexota bacterium; assembly: GCA_937974245.1. Lineage (GTDB taxonomy): Bacteria > Chloroflexota > Anaerolineae > Aggregatilineales > Phototrophicaceae > JACKCG01. The sequence continues at coordinate 37,770 of CALJKV010000040.1, forward strand.
GGCCCAGGCAGTGCGTAACGCCAGTGCGCCGGTTGCCCCGCCCCCTTCTACCCGCACATTCGGCGTAGGATTCAAGCCCAGCGTATCATGCAGAATCGCGCCGAGCGTCATCTGCCGGTTAAAATGATCGCTCTCATAACTCGTCAGGCCATGTTCGACAGCGTCCAGGTTCTCGATTCCGGCATCTCGAACACAGTCCAGCACGGCTTCAACCGCCAGGTCACGCACGTTACAGTCTTCCCGGTTGGAGGCAAAGGGTGTCAGGCCAACGCCAATGACCATAGGCGTTCGATCAGTCATCGTTCACATCCAGTTCGGGATAGTGCCGGAATGTGTCTGTTGTAACAGCCGGCAAAATCTCTCTGTAAAAGTTCTGCCAGGGAATACCATAAGTCCTGGTAATGGCATTCAGCAGGGTCATGCGTGCGCGCCCGGTCTCGCGGAACCACTGCTGCCGGGCAGCGGGGTCGCTGATCATGGCGGCGTCGCCCCACAGTGCCCGCCCCACAATAAAACCGGAAGCCCCCGCTTTGCAGGCAATTTCAAGCTGCCGCGCGAAAACGTTAAACGGTACACCGGCGCTCAACAGAACCCAGGGGGTATCAATTGTCGTAGTAATCGCTTCGCACGCTTCTAACCAGACTGCCGGATTCGGTTCTTTTTTCACATCCACCGGGAACTCCAGTTTGAGGACATCAACACCCATCTTCGCTATCCTGCGGGCGGCTTCTGCAACCAGCCCGCCGGGAATATCAGCGGGTGACTTGTTCGCATGGTAGATTATTGGCTCGGCATAAAAGGGGATTTCCAGCCAGGTGCATTCCGTCACCACCTGCCGGACAACGGCTTCCTGCCGGGCGGCATGGTCAGGCTGGTATGGGTTGTAGTAAAAGAACAGCTTGACCCCATCAGCGTTCATATGCTTGATCTTGGCGACGTTCCAATCCGGGTCAATTTCGACATCCAACGGCATGGGATTCAACTGGTAGTCAGCTTTTTCCAGTTCGACCAGCAGCCCTTTTGAGCCGAGATTACACGCTTCAATCGCCTGGAATGCGCCATAAACGGGATCAAGCAGTACGCCGCTGACATCATCAATCAACAGGCTCACCGCCTGCATTTTAAAGGCAATCAGATCGGAATCGGCAACGGTGGCCGGGGATTGTGGATTTAAGACACGGCGCAGCGCGTCCTGGTGATCGAGTGCCAGAATGTTGAAAAGGCCATCCTGCGTACTGGCCCGCTGCAGAGCGCGATATTTACCCATCGAGAGAGTTTTTAGTGTCATCAGTTCGTTTTCAACCACACACTTTTGACTTCCGTATACAGATCAATAGCCTCTTTACCCATCTCACGCCCATAACCACTCTGCTTGTAGCCACCAAAAGGAGAGGCTGCCTCGGTGTCGCCCCAGGTGTTGATCCAGATCGTCCCGGCCCTTAACGCCTTCGCCAGTGAATGTGCTTTGCGGACATCGGTTGTCCACAGACCCGCCGCCAGGCCAAACTCAGTGTCGTTGGCGCGGCCAATGATTTCCTCCACATCATTGAAGGGCATAGCACAGACCACCGGCCCGAAAATTTCTTCGCGGCTGACCCGCAGATCGTCGGTGATGTTTGTAAAAATAGTTGGTTCGATGAAATAGCCATCCTGGAGCAGGCCGCCCATACGCACACCACCTGTTACAGCCTTTGCGCCCTGTTCCAGAGCTTCGTGTACATAACCCATGACCCGCCCCAACTGTTCATCACTGACAACCGGGCCGAGATCGGGCTGCTGCTGCCCCATCCCCGGCCCGACTTTGATCTTGCGAGTCTCCTCTTTCATACCCGCGATGACCTGATCGAATACACTGCGTTCGATATACAGACGCGAACCCGCGGTACACGATTGGCCGTTGTTGCCAAAAATCGCCCAGGTTGACCCCACGATTGCCTGTTCCAGATCCGCATCGGCAAATACGATATTCGGGCTTTTGCCGCCCAGTTCCAATGAAACACGCTTCAGATTGCCGACTGACCCCTGCACGATTTTGCGGGCGACTTCCACACTGCCGGTAAACCCAATCTTGTCCACACCATGATGCTCGACCAGCGCCGCCCCAGCCTCTTCGCCATAACCGGGCAGCACATTGAACACACCCGGCGGGAAACCCGCTTCTTCGGTCAACCTGGCAAGATACAGGGCGCTCAATGGAGTCTGTTCGGCGGGTTTGACAATGACGCAGTTGCCCGCTGCCAGGGCCGGGGCAAACTTCCACGTCGCCATCAATAACGGATAATTCCAGGGGGAGATTAACCCGACTACGCCGACTGGCTCGCGCAGGGTATAGTTAAACATCGTGTGCTGGCTGACCGGGATGGTGCTGCCTTCAATCTGACGCGGCCATCCGGCATAGTAATACAGGTGATCTGCCGAGAGCGGTATATCTACGGTGCGCGTCGTCTCAAAGGGCTTGCCATTATCCAGCGAGTCGAGCTGCGCCAGCACAGCAGCATGTTTTTCGATCAGTTCCGCCAGCCGCCAGATACATTTAGAGCGATCCGCCGGGGACATCTTCAGCCACCAGTCGCCTGTATCGAATGCGGCACGGGCTGCTTTGACCGCTACATCTACGTCGTCTTTCTGGGCGCGCCCGACCTGTGCCAGCCGCCGACCGGAAGAAGGGTCGTATGTCTCAAAAACTTGCTCCGAACGCGGCGCAACGTAACGACCACCCATATAGGGCATCACCGGCTGTGACAGAAACGCCTTGACTTCCGGCAGCAGCGGGATGTAGGTTTCCGGGAGAGAATCTAACATGAGTATCCTTTAGAGTTAAACCTGCTCGGCCAGTTCCAAAGCAACCTCATACACAGCCTGATTGCTGTTATCCAGCGCTTCCTGACCGCCCGGCGGCAGCGGGTCGAGAAATCGTCTGCCGCGTGTCAGGTCATCCCAGACCACGACCATCGAAACGGCAGGCATATTGAAATGCCGGGCAACGGCATATGTGGTAGCCGTTTCCATCTCAACCGAAAGATAACCCGCTTTGTGCCAGGCTTCCATCATCTGCGGGGTCTCGGTAAACAGTGACGACCACGTGACATGCGTGCCACGATAGGTAGTGTGTCCGCGAGATTCAAGCTGTCTCTGCGCCGTCTCCAGCCATTGTGATGATCCCAGGACGGCATCGGGTGTGCCGTACATATGCGCCACGCCTTCGCGGCATATCGCCACGTCCGGCAGGATAATATCGCCCGGCTTGAGATGCGCCTGCAACCCCCCGCAGGTACCAATCTGCACGGCGAGTTTTGTCCCCAACACGCCGAACAGATGGATAATTTCGACGGTGCGTGCCGCACCGTAGGCCATGCAGAAGCCGATTTTGCGGTCTTTCCAGCGTCCCCAGAAAATATCCGGGAACTTGAGTTCGCACACATCGCTCAGATAACCCAACCGCCATCCAGTGCGCTGCGCCCGCCACCAACTGCCCTCAACGATGATGACATCCGGCACGTCCTGGGGCGCGAGTCCCATCGCCCCTAGCCATTCCTCTGCCTTTATATCCATAATGGAACGAAATTCAGCCATGAAGACCTCTATTCCAGCATGATGATGGTGCCATCTTCCGGTGGGAGTTGGATGGAGAATCGGGCGCCATCGTCGGTAGTGAACGGCACACCCGCACCTGAAAACAGGTCAGTGGCACGAGCCGGATTGATCCCTGGAATCGTGATGGTCAAGTCAACTGTGCCTGTGCCGTGATTGTTGACCAGGACGGCGTGCTGGCCTTCATGGGTGAGCAGGTGGGTATCCACGTAATGCCGCGCATAGTCCATCTGCGGGCTGTCCAGCAAGACATCTTTGTGAACGCCACAATAGCGCATCAGGTTATCGAAAAACTGCCGGAGTGCCGGGTCCCGATATTCCCAGAAAGCCATATCCAGGTGAGTCGCCATCAGAATCGCCTGCCCCTTGCCATGCTGCCGCCGGATGATTGCGGGCGTGCCATCCGCAAAATGGGCCAGGACTTCCACGTCATCTTGCAGGTCGAATTCTTCACGGTGCCAGTATCCAGTGATGCGTTCGGCGTCAATCCCGGCAAAAAGCGGATTTTCTGGTTTGACGACCAGGGTGATACGGTCATGCGGTTCGCGCTGTACCTCGATGTAGGTCTCCTTTGCGCCGAATAATGCCGTCAGACCAGCGCCGGGACGATCATTCCAGACCCACCCTTTTTCGTCCACGTGGCCCAGTTTGGCACAGCCGATCAGCGTGCCGCCGTTTTCGACGTAACGAGAAAGGGCATCCGCGGATGCCTGCGGCAGGTGCATAACGAAGGGCAGGAAAATCACCCGATAATCTGCCGTTGCCGTGTTCAGGAAACGGGGCTCAACAAATTGAAGGGTGTAGCCCGCTTCCCACAGAGCGGTATGCGTCCCGCGTAAAGCCCGATAGAGGAATTTCTCATTGGCCTGTCCATCCAGGACGATGACATTTTCGTGACTGTGATAAACCGCAATCTGCGCGGCGGGCGGCAGCGCATCCAAGAAGAAATCTTCGTGCGATTTGATAACGCGGCAGATTTCGGCGGCGGCATGATACCGTTCAGTGGGTTCGCCGTGAAAATCCACCAGCGCCCCCCAGGTCAGCGGGAGAAAGTTCCAATCCCGGTAGCCCTGATAGAGCATACACTTGGCACCATGCCCGATACAGTTAATGTTAAAACGCTTGATGTCTTTCCCGGTGGTGGCGAAGTTTGGCCCGGCAGAAAAGCCGCCAATCGGCCCGCTTTCAAGCTCCGGGACCCACATGGTTTTATCATTATGTCGCGCAACGGAATACGCGAAATCGAAAAACCAGGATGAGAATGCCGGGTCTTTCCGAAAATCATGCTCAGATGGGTAAATATCGTGGCCGATAATATCTGTAATGCCGCCGATATCCCAGTGATTAGGTTCATTACGCGCGCCCAGGTCAGGCCGCAGGCAGTCATACAGGTTGTGCATGGTGATCTGTGTGTCATCATGCTTTTTGATCAGATTATGCTGAAAGCGCACGAAATCCGCGATGGACTGCTGGACAAAAACCCGAAAATCCAGCCATGCCGTATTGTTTCCCCATTCGGCAGGCATTGAACGCGGCGGTGTGATCTGGTGCCAGTCGTAATATCGGTAGTGCGTCGGGTCCCACGACCAGGCATGGTTGAGCGTGTCAATATCCTCATACTTCGCCCGGACATACTCCCGGAACAGCCGCGTGCAGTGATCACAATAGCACCAGTATCCATAACGGCGCGGATGCGAATGTTCGGCTTCCGTGAAGGCCGTCATATGCCCGATCTGGTTGTCAATCTGCCAGCAGTACAGTGCCGGATGCTGGCTGTATCGTTCGAGCAGCAGACTCAGGTAACGAGTCACTTCATTTTGCAGGCCGGGATTGTTCACACAGGCCCAGCCCCATACCGTGTTCGTCGGGTATTTCATGCCCTCGCGAGAAACCCGCTGTAAGTCAGGATAGTGTTCCAGCATCCAGATTGGCGGGTTACAAGACCCGGTACCCAGGACAATCTGAATATCGTGCGCGGCGGCAAGCCCAAACGTGCGATCCAGCCAGTCCCATTCCGGTTGTCCGCGTCGTGGCTCAATATAGTCCCAACTGGAAATCAATTCCGCAGTACGCATCATGTTGAACCCGGCAGCGCGCATGTTCTGTATATCCCGCTCCCAGTCACCGCTGTCATGCGTAGGAGGATAGTAGCTGGAACCAACCGGGAAATAAGGCATCCGTATTTTCATGGATGATTCTCCTAAGGCGCCCGGTTCAGCTTGGTGAAGAAATCCCGGAAAATCTCATCCCGGTTACAACCGTAGGCTTCACGCATCAGGTGACGGCTGTCGTCCCGCCTGTAATACAGGTCATTGGTCAGGATTGGCGAGTGAACGAGGTGCGAAGGCACCCAATCCGGATTCAACAACCAGGCGATATTGATAACATCCCAGATAATCCAGGTGCGTCCGAAATACTCGTTAACGCCGATCATCGGGTGGATGGGATTATGGGTATACAGATGGTACAGATAGTCCCCGATTTTTCCTTTCCCCTTCACCCACCGTTCCATATCAGGCAGGGATAACTTCAACTGCTCGCCAATGTAATAGCCGGGCAGATATACATGCGGCACGCCACAATCAAACAGCAGGCGCGATGAGATAGCATCCTGCATGAGGTTAAGGGATGCCATGTGGGAAAGAAACTCGACATGGGATGGATACGAACTCGTCCACAAAATGACAATCCGTTTGATGATTTTCGGCTGCATCAGGATGGCCGAGGCGATATTGGTTAAGCAACCTATCGCGGCAATATACAGCGGGCGCTCATCATCCGCCATCGCCCGTTCAATGATGAACTCGGCGGCAGGACTCCGTATCGGCTCATCAGGCGATGTCAGATACCCAGGAGAACCTCGGAAGACTCTGCCAGACGTATCTTCATCCAGCAGGTCAAACACTTTCAGTATCTCCAGGTAGCTCAGTTCCATGCCCTCGTCGGGGTCCACAAAGCGAATATCGTGGGGATTCATGCCATTTTCGATCATGCGACGGGCCGAGACGGCATAACGCATGGCAATATCCGGCATGGCTGTGCCGGCATCCGTGCCCAGGTTCTGCTTCAGGGCGTCGTAGGCTGCCAGAAGCGGCTTGCGATGATGGCGGTGCGAATACGGTTCGGCCACCACGCCTTCGATGTCAAAAACATCCTGCGAGAGCAGCGCCCAGGCGATAGCGTACTGGTCGTCAATTTCGTTATGGGTGTCGGTGTCAATAAGCAGCCGGATTTTACCCGACGGCAGTTCAAGGCGCTGGCGCATTTCGGCCTGTGTGAGCTGTGGAAACTGTGGCACGGTGGGTTCTCCTAAAATCTCTGATGAAAGAAGGATATTTACAGCAGCGCCCCCAGGTCGCCTATATTGATGCGGGATTGTTCGTAATCCTTCACGATCAACTCCGTGAGTTTCACCGAATAGTCGTGCATATCCACTGCAGGATTGCCGGAGATCACCGGCTGTATCCACTCCACCGGGATTCCGTCAACACCGTTGAAAGCCCCGGCCAGCGCACCGGCCACACTGGCATAACTGTCTTTATCGCGCCCATACATGATTGCACCCATGATTGACTGTTTGACATCTCCCTCTGCCGCGACAAACATCGCCAGAGCGACAACCAGTGTATGAATGGCTTCGGAAAACAGGTGTCCCCATTCAAGAATAGCCGTCAGAGGTTCACGGATAGCGAAGACATCGCGTTCGCGCCGGGCGATTTCCAGTGCCTTATCCAGAAACTGGATGTTCGGGTCGTAGCGCCATTCGGTGTTGTGCCAGTGACCGCCCTCCCGCCGGCGGGAAAAGCGCTGGTGGGCAGTACGAGCCGCATCAATGATGCCATCTACCGTCGCGCTTGGGCGCATCGCCTCCGCGACTGCGGCGACCAGCATGGCGGAACTGTTTCTGGCATATCCGGCTGTCAGGAACGCCAAATCATAGCCAAGCTGGTAAGCCTCATCGGGACGGCACGCGGTAATCAGGCCCAGCGGAGAGTTTGCCATCAGGGAGCCGTTGGTCGGCTCACCTCCGAAGGCTACTTTGTCTTCACCCCATAGCGCCTGCATATAATATTCTTCGACAAAACCTTCGTGCATGGAGTCCGGCGCGTGATGGTACGCATCTGCCAGCACCAGCGCCAGATCACCGGGGCGGGGTTTGCCGCCTGCCCGGAAAATCGCCTGACAGTGCAGGTGTTTGAGGCGTGTATCGTCAGTATATGCGCCTATACCATCCCCTTCAGCAAACTGGGCATGATGAGCCGGGGGGCGATTATAGGGCACATAACGATCCAGGTTGCCACCATAGGTCTCGCGGATAGCTTCGGGCGTCATATGTTCGACTGGGCCGCCAAGCGCATCGCCAATAGCGCCACCTAACATGCAGCCATACACTTTTTTGAACAGCGCGGTTTTCTGCATGTTATTTTCCGTTTGCGGGTGGCAACAGCCAGATATGGGTTTTCGGTAGCTGGATCGGAATCGTATCGCCTTCCCGGATGTCAAGGTCTGCCGGGCCATGTGCCAGCCACTTGTTGCCGTCCACATCCAGCTGAACCTGCTTGTATGTGCCCATGTAGACCTGTGCCAACACCTTCACATGAATGAGGTTTTCGTCGCTGGTGGGAGCAAGATAGATGTCTTCAGGACGGACAGTTACCACAACCTTGCCATCCGGCTGCGTGACATGATCGGGCAGTATCGCCAGGCTACCCAGACCGGTCTCGACACAATCGCCACGCCGGGTTCCTGCCAGGAAATTATCATTGCGGAAGAAATGAGCGACTTCGGCAGAATTGGGACGCTCATAAAACGCCTTTGGCACATCAAACTGCTGCAAGACGCCATCAAACATCAGGGCGATACGATCCGCCAGCATGACCGCCTCTTCCTGGTCATGGGTCACAAAGATGCTCGTGATATTCATCTCGCGTTGAATCGTGCGGATCAGCTCACGCATCTCCAGGCGCAGATTGGCGTCCAGGTTCGCCAGCGGCTCATCCAGCAGGAGCACATTAGGGCGGACGATCAGGGCACGTGCCAGGGCGATCCGCTGCTGCTGCCCCCCGGAAAGCTCATGCGGGCGGCGCGTTTCAAATCCCGGCAGATGCACCAGTTCCAGCATTTCGCTCACCCGGCGGTCAATCTCTTTTTTAGAGATGCCCGCCATCTTGAGGCCAAAGCCGACATTCCTGGCAACATCCATCGTTGGAAATAACAGGTGCTTCTGGAACACCATGACCGCGCCGCGCTTCTCGGTAGGGACGGCAACCATGGATTTTCCATCAAATTGGACGTCGCCTTCCGAAGGCAGCAGCAAACCGGTAATCATCCGTAATGTAGTGGTTTTGCCACAACCGGAGGGCCCCAGAAAAGCGATTAGTTCGCCGGATTCCACCTCAAGATTGAGATTATTCACTGCGATTACATCATCAAAACGGCGGGTTAATCCCTTGAGCATTACGTGGGTCATAGTCGTCCAAATCCTCCCATCACGGCTGAGTCCTGACCCAATTGACGAGAGGTGAAGATCAGCACCAGAATAGCCGGAGCCACAAAAACCAGGCTGATAGCGGCTGCGTTGGAATAGTTAATGCCGGTGATAAAGGGGAATAACACCACCGGTAAGGTGACAATAGTGCCGCCACCAATCAGCACAGTCGTGATGTACTGCCCCCAGGAAATCAGAAAAGTGAACATTGTGGCAACCATCAATCCGGGTAAAATGCCGGGCAGTGTCACATTCAGGAAAACGCGGATCGGCCCGGCTCCCAGCGTCCTCGCGGTGTCTTCCAGCTCAGTGCCGTAATTGGAAAACACACTGACCATGACGAGTACCATATAGGGAATACAGGGGATGAGATGTACCAGGCTGACCCCGATAAATGTGTTCGTCAGGTGAAGGCGAATGAACAACTGGTGGATACCCAGTGTCGAGACGATACCCGGCACGATAATCGGCACCATCAGCAGCCACTCAATAATGCCCTTCCCTTTAAAGTCGTTCAAGGCGATGGCCCGCGCCGCTGGCAACCCCACCAGGATTGAGAGAATGCATACGAACACGGCGATTTCCAGGCTGTTCATGAATCCTTCAACGACTCGGGATGAAGGGGAAAACACATATTCCCAGGATGACATACTCCATTCCGTTGGCAGAAGTGAAGGGAATAACCAGCGGTGCGCAAGTGACCAGATAATCTGTGGAATGACCGGCAGCGCCACGCCCAATACAATGGCGATGATGGCTATCCAGCGAAACATTCTTTGCATCGGTATGTCCTCTTTGCGTTATGACTCGACCGCGTATTTGGCAAGACGCTTATATGCCACCAGCAGGAAAATGGCAACGACCGCCAGAATCATGCTGATTGCCATAGCCTGGGGCCTTAAGGCGAGGTCAGGGTCCTGATAGTTTCGAAATGCCATAACCGGGAGTGTGGTCGGATGCCGGACACCGAGCAGAAGCGGTATTTCATAATTGGCGAAAACAAAGGCAAATACAATAATTGAAGTTGACAGGATGCCCGGCAGCATCAGCGGGAAAAGCACATAACGAAACCGCTGCCAGCTATTCGCCCCCAGCGTGCGTGCGATTTCTTCGTACTGCGGGCCAACACTCTTCAGCACTGCCAGCACAACGACCCCGATAAAAGGCACTTCCTTCCATAAAAACGTCAACTGAATGGCGACCCCTGCCGTATCAAATACCATGACCGGGAAATCACGCGGAGTCTGTGTCAGCCCTAGCGCGACCGAGCTGCGCGATAACAGACCACTCTGGCTGACCAACAGGACGATGCCGGTTGCCACAACCAGATGTGGGATTGGAATCGGCACCTGGTAGATAAGGGTCAGCAAGCGACTGCCCCGGAAAGTGTGCCGCAGAACGAGCGCAAACGCTACAGCCAGAACGGATGAAAACAACGTGCTCAAAAAGGCTAACCGGAACGTGAGCCAGAGCGAAGTAATAAAACCATCATCGGTGAGCACATCGCGGTAATAATCAAGCGTGAAATTATTCAGCCCGATTACTGGAAAATAGCCGACACTCTGCCCCACACCTGAGATCATCCCCCCGCCGAACAACACCACAATAATGGCAATTGCCGGGAAGAGCATCATAGGAACTCTCAGCTTTTCCATCAGCTTGAGTCGATTCATAGCCACTCCTCTTTAACAGGATGGCCGGCCTTTACCGGCCATCCTGCGTGGTTCTGTGTGTGTGCTTAGTTTTCCAGGACGTTCTCAATCCATCCGGCTTCAATTGCAGTGACCCAGTCCCCATTCGGCTCTGGCAGCGCAGCAGCGGCCAGGATAGTCGGAGACAGTGTCGCCGGGTGCAGTTCCATATCAGCAACCGCCTGTTGGAATTCTTCTGAATACACGGCAGGTGAAATTGGCGATAACCAGGCCCACTGCGCCGGGTCAACCAGTTTCAACTGGAATTCTTCAGAAAGAATGTAGTTGGCGATTACCATAGCGCCCGCCGGATTGGGGGAATTGAAGGGGATCGCAACGAAGTTGTTGTTGGAGATCGTTCCGGTATCAAACACGAAAGTGCGAATCGTCTCAGGGTAGATACCCTGCGCGATATTATTGGCGGCATCAGCCGGGCCATAACCCATGCTGAACGCGATTTCCTGGTTCGCCAGCATACTATCCATAACTGTTGCCTCAGGATAGGTTTCGCCACCACGCCACAGATTCGGCTCAATTGAATTCAGATATTCCCACACAGCGGGGGCATACTGGTCAAATACTTCCTGGTCGAATTCCCCAAGGAATGGTTCGGGGCCGCCGGCGACCCAGTAGAATACGTGTCGCACGAACACACTACCGGTGAAATCAGGAAGTGCGGGATAAGTGAACAATCCAGGGTTCGCTTCAATCCAGGCTGTCAGGTCTTCAAAGGTTGTGGGCGGTTCTTCACCGACCAGCGCCGTGTTGTATTCCATCACGAATTGAGCGTGACCCCATGGCGATTCATAGCCATTCACCGGATAGCCAAAATCATAGGCGAGAGCAGGGTCTGCCCAATCAACATAAGTGGCGTTCGGAATGAATTCCGACCAGGGGCCATAGAGTAGCTCGGCGTCTGCCAGAGTGCGGAAGTTCTCACCGTTGATCCACATCAGATCAATAGCGCCTTGCTCAACACCGGCTGCGGCTTCGTTCAATACCTGGTCAACAAACAGTTCTGCACCGTTCGGGACGCGGTTCAGCGTAATGCCATACAATTCCTGTACCCGCTGGCCGATATCCGTATCCACGTCAGTGTTGATTTTGTCGCTGCCGCCCCACATCCACCAGTTAACGGTAGTGCCTTCGGCTGCTGCCAGTACTTCTTCCCAGCTCGCAAAACCGGGAACTTCGCCGATAAGTTCATCCTGTGCCATAACTGCGCCAATAGCGACCAGGGTCAGGATGCTTAGCAGGGTGATCGCAAAAATTAGTTTGATACGCCTTGAGTTAAACACCATTTATCTCCTCTAATAGACTATGTTTCTCTGAAAGCATTTTCTCGATGATCGATTCACGTTATTCTATGCACATACCCCCTCTGACTAGGTTCGGACATCTATCTTGTAGTCATTTTCGCCAAAGATCAGCGAAATCCAGTAATCCACTCCGGGTCACAACGTTAAGCAACATGTTCTCGCAGAAACGCCAACGCCTCTTTTACATCAGCGTCCATGTCCTCACCCACCAGGGGTCGCCATGTGTTGACGGTTCTACCTGTTTCAACATTCGGGTTGGGAAAAGTCTCAATGACCATCGTCCCCTGGTAATTAACTGCGTCTAATGCGGTCTTGATGGCGTCCCAGTTGATATGCCCCCGCCCTGGCAACTTGCGATTACTGGCCGCACAGTGGAAATGCCCGATGTGAGTTCCGGCCTGGCGAATTGCGGCAGCCAGATCATCCTCTTCCATGTTCATATGATATGTGTCGAGTTGCAGTTTCACGGCAGGATGGTCAATCTGATGAAGGAACGATAGTCCCTCGGCTACAGTGTTGAACATGAAAGTCTCGAAGCGGTTGAGGATTTCCAGCGTGAGCGTTATGCCCAGATCACCGGCGATTTGGGCGATTTCTTTGAGTGCGGCGGCGCTGCGATCACGGTAAGGGCGCAGATCGCGCGTCTTGGGGAATTGCAACCAGGGAGCGTAGGTCACACCACCCAGAATGGGGCTGCCCAACTGTTGAGCGGTATCCAGGCAGCGCCGCAGATACTGAATCCCGGCGGCGCGGACACTGTCATCCGGGCTGGTGATGTCCGTCTGCAGACTCAACCCTGTGCTGCAAAAAACGCCCAGGTTAAGCCGATCCAATTCTGCGCGCATCCGGGGGACATCAATGGTTTCCGGCCCGGAAACAAAAGAGATTTCAACGCTGTCAAAACCGCAGTTCTTTGCTCTGGGGAAATAAGCAATCTGGTCGTCTATCCAGCGTTCAATCCAATAAAAAATTTCAATACCAATTTTTCGCATTTGAGAGTGTATTACCTTAAATAATCCAATTAATTTGAAATCTGAAATTTCAGTTACAAGCAATCATATCGCAAAACAGATGTTTGTCAAATCATCTGCGTGTTCTGTATAACCATCGCAAGTTCAGGGTATTTGAACCTGATTCCCGCCGCAAAACCCCGATTTGAAGCCAGTTCAGCACTCAATTGAAATGTGATCTGTAAGTAATAATTGACAGACACCTGGGAATCTATTATGATTTACAGGTAATTCTGCGCATAAAACCGGGCAAACTGAAATTTCAGTTTGGCGTCTATCTGGAGATCATCTGACAAGTGTCTCGAAATACTCCCAGCCTCCAACCTGCTGCTATTCCTAACCTGAATGAGACAGTCTATGAGGCACTCAGGAAAGCAATTCTCCGCTACGACTTCTCGCCCGGCCAGCGGCTTGATCTGGCGGAACTGGAAGAAAGTCTGAAGGTCAGCCGGACCCCATTAAAAAATGCCCTGACCCGCCTGGAAGTGGCGGGATTGGTTCAAGTGCAGGCGCGACGGGGCACATTCGTCACCGAAATCAGCGCGGAAAAGCTGAACGAAGACTATAAGATCCGCAGTGCCTTTGAGCTTTATGTGGCACTCTGTCTTTACAAATACCTGACTCCTGAAGATTATGATTTCTTTGCCGAAATCGGCATCCAGATGGACGAACTGGCAGCCCTTGCCAGGAAAGATGGCTGGCAGTGTGTAATCCATGATTACCTGGAACTGGATCGCTCATTGCATGAACGTCTTGTCATCTGTGGCGGTACGCCACACATGGTTACGCTGTGGCAGCAAACCAATGTTCATATCCAGCTCGCACGCTTGTCCACCCGTTTTGAACCACACGATTTTGAGGCCATCCATTTTGAACACCGGCAGATTCTGGATGCTATCCGGGACGGGTCACCGGAACGTCTGAACGCAACCTTGCTCAATCATCTGGAATCGTCCCGGCTGGGAGTCCAGCGGATTCTGACCGCATCATCGTCTGCCTCTTGAACTCGAATCCATCCTATGCTCATTGGAATAAAGTATAGTGCGGGGGAAACAGCAGTTCCCTAATCTTATTGCCTGTGAAGCAGCCTCTCACTTTGGAATCTGAGTGTGTCCAGAACGGAGTTTGTTCGCACAGTTCAGCCACCAATAACCGAAATTTGACCGCAACACAACTGCCAATAAAACTGGCATTCCGCGATTATTGCTCAAATATCCGTTCCTATGGTATAAAGACTGCTATCTTCGGAATAGCACGCCGGAGACACTCGAATAGTTCTTTATAAATGGGGAGTAACGAATAATGAGGAATGTTTTTGCACTTAGTCTCTTGGTCATTCTGTTAGTCGGCATTTCGATGGTAGCAGCTCAGGATAGTACGATGATGACATCCCTTGGTGATGGCGAAGGCGAAGTGTCAATCGTAGCGTGGGCCGGCTATATTGAGCGTGGCGAAACCGATCCTGCTTTTGACTGGGTCACAGATTTTGAAGCGGAAACCGGCTGCATGGTTACGGTGAAAGTAGCAGCGACTTCCGATGAAATGGTGGCCCTGATGAATGAAGGCAGCTTTGATCTGGTGACGGCGTCAGGTGATGCCAGCTTGCGGTTGATCTACGGGAATCGTGTTCAGCCGATCAATACTGAGCTGGTTCCGAGCTGGTCAGCAGTAGATGAACGGCTGCAGAACGCACCCTGGTTCACGGTTGATAAAGATGGCGACGGTACAGCGGAACACTATGGTGTGCCCTATCAGTGGGGATCGAATGTCTTGATGTACAACACCGATGCCTTCGGAGACACACCACCGACCAGTTGGAGCGTAATTTTTGAAGAACAGACGCTCCCTGATGGTGAATCGAATGTGGGACGTGTACAGGCTTACGACGGCCCGATCTATGTAGCCGACGCTGCCCTGTACCTCAAAGCACACAACCCCGAACTGGGCATCACCGATGTGTATTCGCTGGATCGGGATCAGTTCAATGCGGCGCTGGATCTGCTGCGGCAGCAGCGCGAGTTGGTAGCGCGTTACTGGCATGATGCGTTCATCCAGATTGATGACTTCACGAATGAAGGTATTGTCGCATCCAGTTCCTGGCCGTTCCAGGTTAACCTGTTGAAGTTCGAGGGTGCGCCTATTGACAGTGTCATCCCCGAAGAGGGGGCGACAGGTTGGGCAGATACGACTATGATGAGCGCGACAGCCGCGCATCCTAACTGTGCTTACCTGTGGCTGGAGCATTCGTTAAATCCCAAACTGCAGGGCGACCTGGCGGCGTGGTTCGGTTCCGTACCATCGGTGCCGGCGGCCTGTGATGGTAACGAACTGCTTGGGCCTGATGGTTGTACTGTCAACGGTATGGATGAATTCGAGCGCATTGACTTCTGGCGTACACCAACTGCCACCTGTCAGGATGGACGCGGCGAAATCTGCGTACCCTACTACGAGTGGGTATCGGCCTATATCGGAGTCATTGGCGGACGCTAATCCACAAGCGGTATCAACTGGGGGGTGGGACACTGGCCGTGTTGGCCGTGTCTCACCCCATCCAATACCCATCTGCTGCCTTAAGATCGCTTCGCTTACACAATTTTTTTCATCTATCACCGGTAGCGAAGCAAGAGAAGTACGTGTTTGTGTCAGCCTCTTATCGGATTATCTATAGACAAAAATATGTACGAGGGATTTTTATGGATTACCAACATTGGATTAATGGACAATGGGCAGCCAGCCAAGATGGCAAAACGCGCTCGATTGAGGACCCGTCAACGGGAAATATCATTGGTCAAGTAGCAGAAGGGAGCGCCGCCGATATCAATCGGGCAGTACAGGCGGCACATACTGCCTTCTATGACGGTCGCTGGTCGAAATTAACTCCTGGTGAACGATCAGTAGCGATATGGCAACTGGCTGACTTACTGGCGGCTCGGATGAAAGAGTTTGCTCGATCAGAATCCATGAATACAGGTAAACCCTATGGGATTGTCAGCCTGGGCGCGGATATGCCCTTCGGTGTGGACAACCTTCGATTTTTCGCCGCCGCCGCCCGCGATACTCACGGTTACTCTGCGGGTGAATATGCTAAAGGTTTCACATCCATTTACCGCCGGGAACCGGTTGGCGTTGTTGGGCAGGTCGCGCCCTGGAACTATCCCCTGCTGATGGCGATATGGAAACTGGGGCCAGCTCTGGCAGCAGGCTGTACGGTTGTGCTTAAACCCGCGCCAACGACGCCGATAACCTCACTTATGCTGGCTGAACTAACGAAAGAAGCTGGGATACCTGACGGTGTCGTCAATGTAGTCGCCGGGGGCAATGATGCCGGACAAGCTCTCGTAGAACACCCCCTGGTGCGCATGGTCAGCCTGACCGGGTCTACCGGCACAGGCAAAAAGATTATGAAGACCGCTGCTGAAACGCTCAAGCGTGTCCACCTCGAATTGGGGGGCAAAGCTCCGGTCATCATTTTCGACGACGCCAATCTGGAGGCTGCTGCTTCCGCCGCCACCATCGCTTCAACTTTCAACACGGGACAAGACTGCACAGCCGCGACCCGTGTCTATGTACACAAAAGCCAGATCAATAACGCTACCGAGGCCATAGTAGAGGCTATGCGTGCCATCAAAATAGGTATGCCTTTTGAAGACGATGTCTTTATGGGGCCGCTGATTTCCGGTGTCCAGCGCGAGCGTGTTCAAGGATATGTGGAACGGGCCAAAGCCGCAGGAGCCAGTGTGTTAACGGGTGGCTCCATACCACAAGGCTTTGATAGTGGCTATTACTTCTCGCCCACTGTGATTGTTGGTGCCGACCAGAAATCAGAAATTATCCAGAGTGAAGTCTTCGGCCCCGTACTGACGATCAACGCCTTTGACAATGATGCAGAGGCGCTTCACCTGGGTAATGATGTCCTCTATGGGCTTGCGGCATCACTCTGGACAAAAGATGTTGGCCGTGCGATGCGAATAGCTGCTGACCTGGAGTTTGGCACAGTATGGATTAACGACCATATCCCGCTGGCTTCAGAAACCCCACATGGCGGCTTCAAACAGTCCGGATTTGGAAAGGATTTGTCGGCAGAGGCGGTATCTGACTACAAGATCACTAAACACGTAATGGTCAGAAATACATGAGTGCCATACACGTTGATCGTGAAGTGGCAATACAGTTCACCAATGTATGTCGCTACTTCGGCGAGGTAAAGGCAGTCGATCATATCAGCCTTCAGGTGTACGACGGTGAATTTTTCTCGATGTTGGGGCCGTCCGGGTCAGGCAAGACCACCTGTCTGCGCCTTATCGCCGGGTTCGAGATGCCAACCGAAGGCAGCATCCGGCTCTATGGGGCAGAAGTATCCAGAACACCTCCATACGACCGTGATGTGAACACCGTGTTTCAGGACTATGCGCTATTTCCACACATGGACGTAGGAGAGAACATCGCTTACGGTCTGATGGTGCGCAAAGTACCAAAGAAAGAGCGCGAGACACGCGTTAATGAGATGCTGGAACTTGTGCGCCTTCCGGGTCTTGCCAGGCGCAAGCCATCGCAGCTTTCCGGTGGTCAGCGCCAGCGCGTGGCACTGGCACGGGCGTTAGTCAATCATCCGCGTGTGCTGCTGCTGGATGAGCCACTGGGCGCGCTTGACTTGAAACTGCGTCAGGAGATGCAGATTGAACTGAAGAGCATCCAGGAACAGATCGGGATCACCTTCGTCTTTGTCACCCATGACCAGGAAGAAGCTCTAACTATGAGCGATCGGGTGGCAGTTTTCAACCATGGCAAAATTGAACAGGTGGGCTCGCCCGCCGAAATCTATGAACAGCCGGCAACCAGTTTCGTGGCCGGTTTTGTAGGGACATCGAATATTCTGAGTGGGGGTCTGGCACAACAACTGACCGGTTCGCCTGATCTGTTCTCCATCCGGCCTGAAAAAATCCGAATGTCTCCAGAAGACGAAGAAAACCGCAGCTTATCCAGTGCCGATTTTTGCATGGTAGCAGGAACGATTCGTGATGTGATTTATCTGGGGGTGACGACACGGTATCTGGTAGAAGTTGATGGTGGCGGTGACTTGACTGTCGTTCAGCAGAATCTGGATCCAGTCCCTGGCGATGTGGTTGGCGCACGAGGCAACCGAGTGGCTCTCTCGTGGCCGCGCAGTGCTAATCGCCGGTTGATTGCACAGGAGAAATCTCGATGACTCGCCCTTTACGGCACGGAGAACCATCGCTGATCCGGCGTATCTCCACTTATTTCTATCAGCGCCCGCGGCTTTCACTGCTGGTGATGCTGTCGCCACCGATGTTGTGGTTGGGCGTTGTCTATCTGGGATCGTTGCTGGCGTTGCTCATCCAGAGTTTCTTCTCAATTGATGGCTTCACAGGACAGGTGGTACGTCAATTCACGCTGAAAACTTACGAGCAGCTTTTTACGCCGGCCAATACGGATATCATCGTACGCACCGTCTTAATGGCATTGGCTGTAACCGTTGTCAGTGCCATCATTGCTTTCCCGCTGGCCTACTTTATCGCACATTACGCCTCAAAACGTACCAGAGGTATCCTGTATCTGGCGGTGTTATTGCCGTTGTGGTCGAGCTACCTGGTGCGTGTCTATACCTGGAAAATAATTCTGGCGCAGGAAGGTATTATCACCTGGTTCTTCAATGTACTCGGATTGAAGCCTCTTCTGGATAGTATCCTGAACATTCCGGTCATTGGCGGCCCTTCACTTTCCTTTTCATTTTTGGGTATGTTCATTGTCTTCGTTTATATTTGGCTGCCCTATATGATTCTGCCAATCATCACGGCGTTGGAGCGGGTGCCACAATCATTAATTGATGCTTCCAGTGATTTGGGTGCACGATCTGGCTATACCTTTCGCAAGGTTATTTTCCCGCTGGCATTTCCTGGGCTGGTTGCCGGGTCGATCTTCACTTTCTCGCTCACGCTGGGCGATTACATCATCCCTAACGTCATCGGCAATTCCAGCTATTTCATCGGCGCAGCAGTCCTGGCCCAGCAAGGCACAGCAGGCAATATCCCGCTGGCGGCGGCTTTCACGATGGTGCCAATCGTCATCATGGGTGCGTATTTGCTTCTGGCCCGCAGATTAGGGGCATTCGATGCGCTCTAAAACACAATCTCCGAATGAGCGACGCACACCCCTCACCTTAAAAGCTGCTGCGGCTATGGGACTGCTGTTCCTGCATTTCCCGCTGGCGATCATCATCCTGTATGCTTTCACCACCGAGGAAGCGTCTTTCAGATTTCCACCGCCCGGACTGACGACAGAATGGGTCGGGGTATTGTTCAGTCGAAGTGATTTTTGGAATGCGTTCGGACTGTCCTTACAGGTAGCGGTTGTGGCTACCCTAATGGCTTTGGTATTGGGAACATTGACCGCTGCGGCCATTTACCGCAGTGCGTTTTTCGGGCGTGAGGCGGTATCGTTACTGGTTCTCCTGCCGATTGCACTACCCGGTATCGTCACCGGTATTGCGTTACGGTCAGCTATCAGCCTGGGAGATTTTAGTTTCGGCTACTGGACCATCGTGGTTGGACACGCTACTTTCTGCATTGTGACGGTTTACAATAATGTTGTCGCACGGTTGCGGCGCACTGCGCATTCGCAAATTGAAGCATCAATGGACTTAGGCGCTTCAACATTTCAGACCTTTCGCTATATCGTGCTGCCCAATATCGCCACAGCACTTCTGGCTGGCGGGATGCTGGCATTCGCGTTGTCATTCGATGAGGTGATCGTCACGACTTTCACGGCAGGCCAGCAGGAGACACTGCCAATCTGGATCTTTAGCCAGCTTGTACGTCCACGTAACCGGCCAGTCACCAATGTGGCAGCACTGTTTGTGATAATGGTGACGTTCATCCCGATTATTCTGGCGCACCGTATGACGAGCGATACAGCGACGCACTAACGATACAGGCTGGCTTCAGTTACCCGGAAGTTACCGAGCGGCTTGGCGTGAGCGTCGCCGCGGCCTGGAATCGGGCAAATCGGCGAGTTTTGGGCCGCGAGTTTGCCGATATTCCGAAAAATGGTTGCTAGTCGCTGGTGACGGCACGACACGAATCGCGTTGAATGAGTTCAACAGGCAGCAAAACATGTTCCATATCCGGTTCTTCCTGATCAATGTGTTTCATTAATAGCTGGGCGGCAATCATTCCTTTCTCGACAATCGGCTGCCGAATCGTGGAGAGTGCTGGCGAAGTCAGCGCGCTGGCCGGGATGTCATCATAGCCAATCAGAGAGATATCGCCAGGGATGTTCACCCCAAGTTCTCGTGCCGCGTGCAGCGCACCAATCGCGATAACATCGGCCATGGCAACAATGGCGGTTGGACGCCAGCGCATATGCCACAGGGTATGGAAAGCCTCGTAACCGCCTTCCATATCGCAGGTACATTCAATCAGGCGCACATGCTGCCCATCAATGGACAACCCGGCTTCTGCCACCGCCCGTAAATAGCCGTTGATACGCCTGCGTACCGTTCCAGCGTATTCATCGTAATGCCCATAGTGGCCGGATCGAATACCGAGTATGGCGATTTGCCTGTGTCCCAGGCCGACCATGTGCGACATGGCCGCGTAACCGCCAACTTCATCATCAATATTTACACAGGCCGTTCCCGGTTCCGGGTCGCTATCCACCATCACAAAGGGCGTACCCCGCTGCTGCAAAAGTACCATCGTAGCGCGAAATGTTTCCAAACCCAGGGTAAGAAATCCATCGACAGCAGCCCGTACAATCGCCCGCCTTAAATTGCCTTTGAGTGGAGGAACCAGCATTAAGGACAGTCCTGCCTCATGGCAGGTGGTGCCGACTCCTTCAATAAACCCTGACATGTGGGGATTACGCGCAATCAATGGCAGTGGCTGGGGCAGCAGCAGACCGATGCACCCGGTCTGACGTGTTTTCAGATTACTGGCAGTTGGGTCGGGGTCATAGCCCATTTCCTCCGCCACAGACAGGATGTGCTGCAATGTGGCTTCTGATAACTGTTCAGGGCGATTAAACGCGAAGGAAACCGATGTTTTGGAAACCCCTGCGCGTTTGGCGATATCTGTGATGGTCACTTTTGCCATGCCAGTCTATGAATCCCCCGCAGGTAGCAGTATCAAAGCAGAACAGGAAGGTAACTCATCTAGTATGATATAGCCTTCCTCACTTGTGTGCATCTTTCCTGTCAACTGATCGCGCCACGCAGCAGCGGTATCCGCTGCCCCACTGGACGGAATGCGGACATTGTGCCGCTGTTCGCGGGGATTCATTACAACAATGATGGACTGATTGCCCAGGAAGCGACGAAAAGCGTATACGCCATTGAAGGTATACAGGGTTTCAAAATCACCTTCCACCAGTTCGGGGTGATTGCGGCGCAGGTGAATAAGCATCCGGTAAGTTTCCTGGAATTGTTGATTCTGTGCCGACCAGTCCCAGATCATACCCGCCCGGCACAAAGGGTCGTTTTCCCCGGTCATGCCAACTTCATCGCCATAGTAAATCATTGGGATACCGATGTAAGTCATCTGGAAGACAACGCTCAGGAATGCGCGCTGCGCATTACCACCGCATAATGTCAGCAAACGTGGGGTGTCATGGCTGCCCAGCAGCGTCAGGTGTGAGTAGGCCGACGCGCCATGTTCAACCCGCAGCGCGGTCACTTCATAATCGAAGTCTTCGGCATCCATATGGTCATAGACGCAGTAATCGAGGATATAGCTGCGCAGTCGGTAATTCATGATGCCGTGTACCGTATCGCCATGCAACCAGGCGTCCGTCCCGCGCCACACTTCGGCAACCAGATAAGCCTGGGGATTAGCTGCCAGGGCAACCAGCTTAAACTCACGCCAGAAGTCCATCGGCACTTTCCAGGGGACATCCAGTCGCCAACCGTCCGCACCCTGTTCCAGCCAGTAGCGGGTGACCTGCATCAGATAGTCGCGCACCGCCGGGTTGGTCGTATTGAGCTTGGGCAGGAACGGTGCACCGCCACATGTCTGATAAGAAGCAGGTGTTTCTACTACCGGCAACTGCTCAACCCGAAACCAGTCAATGTAATCGGATGCTCTACCACGTTCACACACGTCCTGAAACGCCCAGAAGCCATCACCACAGTGATTGAACACGGCGTCAAGGACAAGGCGCATGTCGCGCTGTTTAAGGCCCGCCACTAACGCTTTGAAATCGTCCAGTGTGCCAGCCACGGGGTCAATCTGCAAATAGTCGCTCGTGTCGTAGCGGTGATTGGTTCTGGCTTTAAAGAAAGGCGTGGTATACAGCGCGGTGATGCCGAGTGCTTGCAGGTAATCCAGTTTGGCGCGGATGCCCTGCAAGTCTCCGCCAAAGAAATCTTCACGTGTTGGTATGCTATCCCAGGAAACAGTTCCTTCTGGATTGTTACGCGGGTCACCGTCAAAGAAGCGGTCTGGAAAAATCTGGTAGAAAACAGCCTGGCGTGACCAGGCAGGTGAATCCCACTGGTTGAACATTATCCTTAACCCTTTAAGCCCGTCTGGGCGATGCTGGCGATAAACCAGCGCTGGCCGACCAAAAATGCAAGGATCGTCGGCACGGTAGCCGACACGGTTCCCGCCATCAGTAAAGTCCACTGGGTTCCGTAGCGCCCCTGGAACATCGCCAGCCCCAGTTGAACCGTTCGCATATCCGGGTCATTGGTGACAACTAACGGCCAGAGGAAGTCATTCCAGGCAAAGAGGAACGCGAATATAGCCAGGGTTGCCAGCGCCGGACCGGAAAGCGGCAGTACAATCCGCCACCAGGTGCCCAACCGGCTGCAACCATCCATCATCGCGGCCTCATCCAGTTCTCTGGGGATATTATGATAGTACTGGCGCAGTAAAAAAATACCGAAAGCGCTGATCAGGCGGGGAATGATTAACGCCTGGAAGGTATCCGTCCAGCCGAGATTCCTGATGATGAGGTATGACGGAATCAGGATGACATGGAACGGAACCATCATCGTCCCCAGAAAGAGCAGGAACAGGACTTCTTTTCCTCGGAACTCCAGGCGGGCGAAGGCGAAAGCGGCCAGCGAGGAAAAGATCACCTGCCCCACGGTAATACCCAGAGTCATGATCGCCGAGTTGAGATAATATCGCTCAAATGAAGCCGCAGCCCAGGCTTCTGTATAGTTGGACCACTGAAAAGTGGTTGGGATGAGATAGGGTTCCGTATGTGTCAGTTCCGCCGGTTTCAACGAAAGGGTCAACATCCACATGAACGGCACAATCATCACCACTGCTCCAGCCAGCAGCAGGCCGTGAATCGGTAGGCTGCTCCAGGGGATATGTCTGGCAAAAGAGGTCGCTGCGCTACTGGAAATGCGCTCTGATACACTCATGTCCTGTTTTCCTTCAGGCCAAATAACCGCCACTGGAGCAGCGTTGCCATGAACACAATCGCAAAGATAACCCACCCGATCGCCGATGCGCTCCCCAGGTCAAAATAGCGAAACGCCTGGCGGTACAACAGCAGCCCGATGACTTCAGTTGTCCCAATCGGCCCGCCATCGGTGAGCACATACACGACATCGAAAATCAGGAAGGCGTCAATGATGGACATGATCACCAGCAGCAAGGTGATTTGTGACAACAGGGGAACAGTGATATATCGGAATCGGGCAAACGGGCCAGCCCCATCCACTTTGGCAGCATCGTAGTATTCACCCGGAATCCCCTGTAACCCTGCCATATAAATCACGATATTGAAGCCCAGGCGCTTCCAGGTGCCCACCAAGATCACGATATACAATGCCCAGGTCGGGTTACGCAACCAGGAAGGAGTCGGCGGTGTGATACCCATATTACGCAGGACGATATCGGCGTATCCGAACCCCGGCGCCATCAAAAGCCGCCAGACAATGGCTATGGCAATCGTAGATGTGACGACCGGGATAAAGTAGAGGGTACGGTACAGCGTGCGACCACGAACGACGGAGTTGAGCAAGACAGCCACAATCAGCGCCAGGCCGACGCCCAGTATCGTGACCCCGATGGCGTATTTCGCCGTAACGATCAGGGAATTCAGGAAGATGGGAGAGTTGAAGATTTCCTGGTAATTATCGAGGCCAACAAAGGTACGGTCCGCGCTCAGCCCGTCCCATTTCATCAGACTCAGATAGCCTGAATAGACAATGGGATAAATATTGAAAATCGCAAACAGCAGTACGACCGGCGCAAGTGCGATGAGCGCCGTATTGAGATCCCCCAGCCGGTTCGCACGCTGCCAGCGGCTATGTGCATTCCGAAATAAAGACATACGCAATAATCTCGCCTATTCTCCGGTTACGGTCCCTGGAAAAGCGCGGGATGCAGCCGCCCACAAGAGAACGGTCTGCATCCCGGAACCAGGCACCGACAAACATCATGATCCACCAGAAAGGTTCAAAATCAGTGGAGCATGTTGTTCCGGTTGCTTATCGAAGCAAACTATTGACGGCCACTTCTGCCGCATCAAGCGCCTGTTCGACACTCATCTGACCATAAAGGGCGCGTTCGAGCATACCGGAGAACACATCGGAAAGCTCGGCATAGACGGCGACCGGAGGACGGTTGTGTGCGTACTGCTGCATCTCAACGAAGGGCAGGAGACGCGGTTCGTTTTCCGCTACCCATGTCTGATAGGATTCATTGTTGGCGACAGAGGCACGGATGGGCATGAAGCCGGTTTCCATATCCCACTCAAGCTGGATTTCCGGGCTGGTGAACCAGGCGATGAAATCGAACGCGGCCTGTTGTTTGGCTTCGTCTCCGGCCATCACGAAAATATGCTCCCCCCCCATGTTGGTTGCGGGCTGTCCATCGGCTGGATATGGCATGGTTGCGGTCGTCCACTGGAAAGGTGCGGTGTCTGCCCAGATGCCGACCATCCAGGCACCATCCATCACCATGCAGGATTTACCCTGCCCGAACAATCCCCAATCCGACAGGGTGTAAGCACCGGAATTAATCAGTTCCAGCCAGTAATTCAGCGCCTTCGCTCCGGCCTCAGAATTGAACGCGGCTTGCGAGAGATCTTCACTCAAGAAATCGCCGCCTGCCTGCCACAGATAGACCTGGAACTGCCAGGTGAGACCCTCGCCCGGCAGAGTGAAGAGTTCCATGCCAACCACACCTTCAGCGGGATTGGCACACGTCTGCGCTATTGAAGCCAGTTCTTCCCAGGTTGTGGGGGCAGTTTGCGGGTCTAAACCAGCGGCGGTGAACAAGTCCTGATTGATGAAGAGTTCGAGATTGTTCGTGCTCACAGGCAACCCGAAATGCTGACCGCCATATTCATTGACATCCAGCAGCGCCGCATAGAAGTCACTCAGATCAACCCCAGCGGCTTCGGCATAGCTGTCCAGGGGGACAAGCGCCCCGGAGTTTGCCAGGTAAGGCATCCACGCCATATCGCCAGCGGCGAAATCAGGTGCATCACCTCCGGCAACCGCGATTTGCAGCTTAGGCAGCAGTTCGCCCCAGCCGATGAAGACATTCTGAATATGCACTTCCGGGTGCTCGGCATTGTAACGGTCTACCAGTCCCTGAACAACTTCGCCGTTCTTGCCATCCCAGTAGTTCCAGAAAGTGAGATCCACCGGGGATTGTGCCGATATTGCTGCGGGGATAACGAGTGTACCTAACAGCAAAACGAGCATGACGATTGAAAAAAGTTTTATGGGCTTCATTTATTGTTCTCCATCGCTAATGAAATAAATCGTATGGGAAAATGCTATTGACCAATAATTGGCCTGTAGCCGCGCCTCTCGTGTGAAATCTTCCTGTAGAATGTGTCCGGGCTTTATTTTCGGCGATACGACCTCCCTGTATTATTTTTCTTTCCCTTCAAAACCGGTTTACTAAATCGGTTTAATTATAACAGAACTTTGGGACAATAGTCAACAAACCCGAATCGAATTGGCATGAGCATCAGTGGGAATACGATACTTTGCAACGCGGCTCAACCACTCCAAAAGGTCAAGATAAACAGAAAACCGTCTTTCGACGGTTTGACGGTGTCACCAGGCATGGCTAGCCCCAAGGGGACGCGAAGTCATCCGATTACCATTGGCCGAGATCGTGCAACGGTTATTGACTGCCAGTGGCCTCAAACATGCCTTGCAGTTTAGTCGGGACGAGCTTATCCGCCCTTGGCGAAACGCATAGGTAAAGCGAAAGCCATTACTGCCATCGCCCGCAAACTGCTCACCACCATCTGGCAGGTGTTGAGCAAACATCTACCCGATTGCCCGTTCATTTACAACCCGGGATTCCCTTCACCACCACCGGCGTACCAGGGGTATACCGCCTTGCCTTCGTTCGTCAGCGGTGAACGGTACGACAGAGTTAGAAATGCGGTATGCCGTCAGGTTGAATGTATCCCATCGTCAACAGCAGATTGGCGAACAACCGCTGCTCACCTGTCGCCACAATCACCGATGTATGCGCATCCTTCACCGCAGCGTAGAAGTCATTGCGGGCATACGACTCCAGTGCGACCTGCGCCGGGAGCATCTGCCGAAAGTCCGCCGCGATGGGTGGGGCCTGCCCGTCATCCATCAACATGTGATGGGCGGCTTCCACTGGCATTGCATCCAGCAGTACGGCCAGAACATCCATGATGGGAATCATGCCAGGGGCGAGGTTAAGATAGATGCGCTTCGCGTTAGGATGGGAATTGATGTCCACCGAATAGTTCGAGTCCGCCAGCATAATGCGGCTGCCGTGTCCCATCCCCGCCAGCGCCCCGATTAGTTCCGGATGAGTCAAACGATATTTCAGCATAATCATCGCTCCTGTTGTATGTCAAGCACGCTCATAACTTGCCATGAGTATATTGTAAATTTCGTCACGGTCTGCGATGCGCGGATTGTTCTTGTAATCTGGAAGCACGCGGCTGTTATCCGCGATTGCAACCACATCTTCAACGGAAACGCCTAAGCCTTTTAGACTCAGCCACAGGTTGATACGCTTCAGGAATTCATCCACAGCCTCGCAGGATTGCGCAGCGGCTGCGTCATCGTCAAGCCCAGCCAGAGCGGGATTTAGAATACGTCCCATCGCGGCGAACTTCTCTGGAGCCGATGCATAAGTGAACCGGGTGAACTCTGGGTAAACAACCGCCAGCGCCTCCCCATGTGCGACTTGAGGACACTGCCCGCCGATGGTCATTCCTATACCGTGCGGCAGCGTAACACCTGCATTGGCAATGCACAATCCCGCCAGTGTATCCGCCCAGGCCATCGCTTCTCTGGCCTGCTGGCTGGAACCATCCGCGACCGCTGTGGGGAGGTTCTCAGCCGCCAGGCGAATTGCTTCCAACGCCAATAAATCGGTATAAGGTGTGCCACCGACATGGATATAACTTTCAAAGGCGTGGCAAAACACATCAAAACCCGTGCAAGCTGTCACATGAGACGGCACACTCACCATCAGTTCCGGGTCAACAATACAGACACGGGGATAAATAATGGAATTATAGATTGCCGACTTCGTTTTTTCGGCGGTGTTGGTTACGACAGCAACCTGGGTCACTTGCGAACCAGTTCCAGAGGTCGTGGATACAGCCACCACGGGTAATGTTTTCTCAGTGGGCTGCGTGGGGCGGAAGAACAGGTAATCCCAGGCTGTCCCAGGATGGGTTGCCTCTACGGCAATCGCCTTCGCCGTATCCATGCTGGAACCACCCCCGAGCCCCAGGACAACATCCGCGCCAAAGGCCTTTGCAACAGTAGCGCCAGCCGTTACACAATCCGTCGTCGGGTTCGGAATGACCCCATCAAAATGCTCAACCTGGATATCAGCCGCTTCCAGGAGGCTTCGAACGCGGGTATAGAGTGGCTTGAGCGGACTATCCGCCGTAGTGACCAGCAAGCAGCGCTTGCCAAAACGCCCAACTACATCACCAATTTCTTCAATGCGTCCTGAGCCAAAACGGATTTCCGTTGGCTGATGGTAGACAAAAGGTTGCATGTTAACCCCCTGGGCTTGCGCCAGATGCATAAACAATCGAACTAAATGGGCTGCAAACATAAAAGGTCACAGCCATTGTGGTTGCAGGTTATGAAGATGGCCTACATATTGAGATACAGTTATGGAGTGTTCAGCGCATCTCCTCGAACACTCCATATCACGCGAGTTCGACCATCACCTTGAGATAATTGCCATTGGACACCTCAATCGCGTGGTAAGCAGCCAGGTAGTCAGCAAACGGGAAACGATGCGTAATCATCTTGTCCAATACCATTTTGCCGCTGGCAACCAGTTCAATCGCTCGTTCATAGTCGGCCTTCTGGTACATCAGTGTCCCCACCAGGCTCAGCTCGCGATCCTGGACTAGGCCCAGGTCAACTGCCGGTTTCCTGCCAAACACGCCAACTACCACAATGGTTGATCCCTTGCGGGCGGAATTGATCGCGTCGGTCATCGTCGCTTCAATCCCCACACATTCCAGAATCAGGTCGGCTTTTTCCGGACCGAACTCGCGCTGGATAGCCACACCCAGATCTCCCTGCGCAGTGTTGACAACATGCTCAATGCCACATTCCCGTGCTTTATCCAGCTTGTAGGGACTGATATCGGTAATCATGACCGCTTTCGCACCGGAAGCCTGCGCCACCTGTGCCGTAAGGTTACCAATTGGCCCCGCACCCAGGACAACGACACGCTTGTCCGCTGCCCCACCGCCCCGTGCCAATGCGTGAACGGTGACGGCAATCGGCTCGATCATGGCGGCTTCATCCAGCGACATGCTGTCTGGAAGTTTCAACACGTTCTCTGCGGGCAGGATGAAATACTCCTGCGCCGCGCCCCCGGTCTGGAATCCCATTACCTTGAGCGACTCGCAAATGTGGTACATGCCATGTGTACACGGGTAGCACTCACCACAGGTAACTTGCGGCAAGAAGGTGATCTTGTCACCCACCTTGAGGCCGGTAACGTTTTTGCCGAGTGCGGCGACCACACCGCCCACTTCGTGCCCCTGCACAACGGGGTAGCTGGTGTAGGGATGCAGGCCATGATACACATGAATATCGGAGCCACAGACGCCGATGCGGCAGGTTTGCATCAGGACTTCATTGTCTTTCGGAGTAGGTTTTCCCACATCATAGAACTGAATGTGACCCGGTTCGGTCATGACAGCTTGTTTCATGGGCATACTTCTTTCTTTCGCTTAACGCTTGATGCGTCTTCTTTTCAAGAATTCACTGAGGAACACGGCGGTGAGCAGCATGATGCCAATCACCACATCCTGCCAGTAGGTCGAAATACCCGTCATGGCAAAGGCGTTATACACAATTGCCAGGAACAGCACACCCAATGTTGTGCCGGAGATACTTCCCACACCGCCGCTGAGGCTCGCTCCACCAATAACCACAGCGGTGATGACCCGCAGTTCCATGTTCTGGCCGTAACTGTTGCTGGCAGCGCCGAACTGGGCTGCGACCAGAATCCCCGCCAGACCGGCCAGGACTGCGCTCAACATAAACACAAAATACATGTAGCGTTCGACTTTAATCCCGGACATGCGTGCTGACCGTTTATTCCCACCAATGAAATAGGCCTGTTGGAAAAATGGGTGATTTCTAAGGGCGTATCCAAACGTGAGTGCCAGGATGGCGAAGATAATCAGAATCAGAGGTATATCGAGAACGTTGCCCGATTCGAGCCGCGCTCTTCCAATATCCTTGAAGCTGCTGGGGAAACCAGAGACTGTCGCGCCATTGGTGATGACGATATTGACACCCCGCAGCGTAAGTAATGTTGCCAGGGTTGCGATAAAAGAATGCACTTTGAAGGTATTAATCATGAATGCATTGATCCAGCCAACCGCCGCCGCCGCCGCGAGCGCCAGAATGATCGCCAACGCAACTGGAACTTCTGCAACCAGCAGCTTACCGACCACAATTGCTGCAAACGGATAGACCCCGGCTACAGATAAATCAATGCCGCCGATAATAATAACGGTAGTCATACCCAGTGCAATGATTGCTTCCGGCATGAAATTCACGAGCATGATCTCGATATTCAGTGGGTGCAAAAATCGCGGGAAGTTTGACTGCATCACAATCGAGATCAGTATAATCACGACTGCCAGGCCAATGATCTGCATGTTCTCAACGGAAAGAAGCGATTTTAGCCTGCCGCCTGCTCTGGGTTCAGCTTGGAAACTTGCCATAGTATTTCTCTCAGTTAGTTTCAACTTCAATTGATGCGGATGATGTGGCTACCTCATTGGGTGGCATATTTCATTACCTCTGCCTGGGTCACATCACCGTCGAGAATGGCCGTGATGCGCCCTTCCCGAAAGACTGCAATTCGGTCACTTAACCCCAGAATCTCCGGGAGTTCAGAAGAGATAACAATCACACCAACGCCCTGGTTTGCCAAAGCACGCAGATCGCTGTGGATTTTCACTTTCGCACCAACATCCACGCCGCGAGTCGGTTCGTCAGCAATCAACACTTTAGGAGTTGAACTCAGCCATTTCGCCAAGAGTGATTTTTGCTGGTTGCCACCGCTTAGACTGATGATAGATACCTCATCATTAAACGGGCGAATTTCCATTTTTTCGACATATTCACGAGACTTCGCCACGATTTCATGGTGCTTGAGCATTCTCGAAGAGGTGAGGAAACGATCCAGCGAAGCAGCAACAATATTGTCACGCACGGGCATCGTCAGGAACAAACCCAGTGTCTTCCGATCTTCAGTCAGATAGGCAATTCCATCCTCAATCGCATTGTGCGGCGATCGGTTGTCCACTGGTTTGCCATTCAGGGTTACTTTGCCTGCGGTACGGTCTGCACCGAAAATGGCACGCGCGACTTCCGTCCGGCCAGAGCCTACCAACCCGGCAAATCCAAGAATCTCGCCTTTACACAGGCTGAAGTTAATATCCTCAAAGTGTGGCGGATTGCTTAACCCTTCGACCGTCAGGATTTCTTCACCAATGATTTCAGCTTTAGGTGGGTACAGTTGATCAATACTGCGACCAACCATCAGATGGATCACATCTTGTGGTGTTGCCTCGCCAGGGCGGACATTCCCAACCATGTGACCATCGCGCAAGACCGAGATTTCGTCCGAGATTTTGAACACTTCTGTCAGCTTATGGGAGATGAAGACAATTGCCACGCCCTGCGCCTTCAGGTCGCGCACAATTGTATACAGTCGGTCCACCTCACTCCCCGACAACGCCGATGTGGGTTCATCCATGATGATTACCCGTGCATCCATCGAGATTGCTTTCGCAATTTCAATGATCTGCTGCATGGCGATGCTGTATTCTCCCACCAGCCTCGAAGGGTCAATATCCACACCAATGCGTCTGAAAAGGGCACTGGTTTCGTCAACCATTTTTTTCCATTGAATGAAACCTAACCGGTTTCTTGGCTGGCGGCGGATGAAGATGTTCTGGGCTACTTCCATATTTGGAGCGAGGCTGAGTTCCTGGTGTACCAGGCTAATGCCCTTCTGTTTTGCCTGCCAGGGGTCGCTAAATGACACCGACTGTCCGTCTAGCGTAATCGTGCCGCTATCGGGCCGGTGAATCCCCCCGATAATATTCATGAGCGTGGACTTACCGGCCCCGTTTTCACCCACTAAAGAGTGCACTTCTCCCGCGTTCACACTGAACGACACATCATGCAGCACCTTATTGCCGGCGAAACTTTTGTAAATGCCCTCTACTTTGAGTAACGCATTCATAATGGTTCGTTCCTATTCGCGTTCTTCTTTACGGCGACGGTAGGCATCCACGACCAGGGCAGCAACCAGAATCCCTCCACTGACAACATTCTGCCAGTTGGGTGAGCCTTGCAGCAGGATAAAGCCATTGTTGATGGTCGCAAGCAATAGAACACCAAAAAACGTGCCGAGAATATTGCCTGAACCGCCATTCAAACTCGCCCCACCGATGACAGACGCCGCAATTGCCGTGAGTTCTGAACCCAGACCAAACTGAAAGAAACCCATTGCCAGGCGGGAGGTCATGAAGATTGCGGCAATACCCGACATCAACCCGCTAATGACAAAACCGACGAACAGCATCCGCGAAACGCGAATACCCGAAAGCCGTGCTGCCTTGGGGTTGTTACCGACATAGTAGGCCTGGTTGAGCGGTTTCCAGTTCTTGAGCAGAAAATGGAAACTCAGCAATATGATAATGACGATATACACCGGGTTCGGTATCCCCAGGAAAGTTCCCTGCCCGATGCTCAGGTAGGCTTCTGGTAGCCCAGAGACAAAATAGCCTGAGGTCAATACGGTTGCTATCCCGCGTGCAATAGACATCATGCCCAGTGTAACGACGAACGGCGCGATTTTCAGATAGGCAACTGCGAAACCGTTGATCGCTCCACATAGTACGGAAACGCTCAATCCGATAAGCACAGCGATAGGAATGCTCACACCATCCTGAAGCGCCATCGTCGTGATGACGCCGGTCAAACCGAGAATTGAGCCAACTGATAAATCAATGCCGCCCAGGATTAACACCAGGGTCATACCTGAAGCAATCAACAGGTCGTATATCATCCCGGTAGCAATTGTTGTCAAGTTTGTTGAGGTCAGAAATTGTGGGGAAAGAATACTAAGAACCAGTGCGAGTGCCAATGATAATAGCGCCAGAGCGGTTGTTCGCCCGCGCAAAAGTTTCGACAATCGCGACGAACTGGGTAGAACACCGATTGCGGGTGGGTGGGCTTCAGATGACTGCGTCATACTTAGACTTCCAGTTTCTGAGAATACTACCTATTGCAGTTTCTCTCGCACATACATTACTATTTAGGCCTACAATCTGCACGCTCTAAGCTCTCCCAAGTTTCAAACGTGCAGATTGTGGTGTGCCGCGTAATCTCACAAACCAGAGATTACGCGGCCTCTGTGTTTATATAGCCTTCTACACTACTCAAAGCTCGGCGGATTCAGGAACGGAGCAATATCATCCGGCCCCAGAATTTGCACGCCGGTGTCAACCAGGCCAGGATACGGGCCAAAGCCGGTCCCTGCGGTGACTTCGGTTTCATGACGCGCGCCGTAGGCCAGCATCAGGCTCATATAGCCCATCAGGTACGGGTTCTGGCCGACTGTTGCACGAATTTCACCCTTCTGAATCAGCTCCAGGACGGGCAGGCCAAAGTCGAAGCCCATGATGTCCACCTGACCCTGCAGGCCAAGATTGCGGACAGCAGCCGCAGCGCCTGGGCCGGGGTTACCATGAGCAGCGAATACCACATTGATGTCGGGGTTGGCCTGAAGCATAGCCGTAATCGCAGCTTCAGCGCGGTCTACTTTACCTTCGTCATTAACGATCTGAGCAACACGAGCGCCAGGAGCAGCCGCTGTCAGGCAGTCTTGGAAGCCCTGCACACGCTGTGCGAGGTGGTCGGGGCCGGGGAAAGTCGAGATACCGACGACAGCTTCGTCACCGCGCCATTCAGCAACCGCTTTGCCGGCTTCGCAGCCTGCGTTGTAGTTGTTAGTGCCGACAAAGGCCAACCGCTGGCTTTCCGGGGCATCAGAGTCGAATAGGACAACCGGGATTTGCGATTCAATGGCGCGATCAATCGCCGAGTTCATCGTCTGCGCATCACCGGCGGTAGCAATAATGCCGTCCACACCACGAGCGATGAGCTGTTCAATTTCGCGGGCTTCCAGCGAAGCATCCCATTCAGCCGGGCCGAGCAACTGCACCTGGACGTTCGGTCCAAGCCGCGCGGCGGCATCCAGCATACCGGCGTATGCCCAGTTGAAGAATTCTGAACCACGCAGGAAGACAACCATGCCATAGGTCTCAGTGGGCTGATCTTGTGCTACAGCGAGACCAAGAGTCCCAAAAAGCAGCATAGCGATAACGAGAATAAACGTAATACGAGCGGTTTTCATCTTATGTTCTCCTAGAATTTATTGAAGCTAACCATTTCATAGATGTTTGTGTTTCCGCGTTCGTTGAATGGCATCTCCCTCCCTAAAAAGCCTCCATTTAGCCGATGTGTTAGTGAACGTTGTCTCCGTATGAGGAGTCACGCTTTCACGTAAGTCAGAGAGTCTATCTACACGATTTCCGAATAATGAGTTCGCATTCCAGCAGATGTTTGAATTCATCAACTTCATCCCCATCGAGTAGTGAGAGCAATATCTGCGCTGCTCTTTCCCCGATATCCAGCACTGGCTGGCGAACAACAGTGAGCGGTGGATTGGAGACCGCTGCCCAGGGATGATCGTCAAAACTCACCAGGCCAACATCTCTGGGGCAGTTCAAGCCAAGATCATTGAGCGCCAGCAATGTGCCCAGGCTCAGGAAATTGTTACTGATGAATAATGCTTCTGGACGATCAGGTTGCGAGAGAATCCGCGTTGCAGATTCTCTGCCTGATTCAGGTGTCAGGGTCGAAGAAACGATCCATTCTTCATGTACAGGAAGATGATGGTCTTGCAGTGCTTGCCTGAACCCGGCCAGTCGCTCACGCATGGAAGAGAGCCTCTGAAAACCCGCCAAAGCCCCGATTGTCTGGTGGCCGCAGCGGATGAGGTGTTGCGTCCCGAGATATGCACCCGTATAGTTGTTCACGCCGACGAAATAATGACTATCCATACCCTCAAAGGCGCGATCAACAAAGACAAGTGGCAGGTGTTTCATTTCGACCAGTTCCAGCGCCTTCCAGTATTGGCTGGTTGCCGCCGCAATGATGCCATCTACCTGCTGTGCTAACAGCAGATTCAGGTAGTGTTCCTCGCGTTCCAAAGTCTCATCTGTATTGCAGACTAGCAGACTGTAATCCTGGGCGCTGAGGATGTTTTCGATTCCGCGAATGAGTTCGCCGAAGAAGTGATTGGAGGTATCCGAAACAATGATGCCAATGGTTTTGGTGCGGTTGGTGGTCAGACTGCGAGCAACAACGCTGGGGCGATAGCCAAGTTCCTCAATCACGTGCAAAACGCGTTGTTTAGTTTCTTCTTCGACAAAGCGTGTGCCATTGATAACGTGTGAGACTGTGGATTTTGAGACCCCTGCTTTTTCAGCAACGTCCCGTATTGTTGCCCGTTTCATAAAGACTACCTTCAAAAAAAGAAACTCAAATCTTTCAGAAAACCGGTTGCGCAACCGGTTTTCTATAAATTAGCATCAATTTGAAGGTTTGTCAATAGATTCAGCGGCATATCGGATGCTTTTTACAAACGTGCAATGAGGTGCAACCTGTAGGGCAGCAAAAACGACCTGCGACAGCGGCGCACAAAGGACAGAATGCGACAGAATCGCCCGTGCGATTACACTCAAACAATCAGTCAGGATTTTCTTGCTCCATAACGACAATCTGCGTGAAGCCATGCCCCTGAGAATGATGTATCATTAAGAGGGACAATAAACAAACTGTAGGTTTTCTTCTATGCACAAACCCTATGTAATTGGCATTGACCAGGGAACCACGGGCACATTCGTTGGCATGATGAATGAGAATGGGGATTTTGTGGCCCAGGCGTATAAGGCACATCGCCAACTGCTTCCCCGGCCTGGTTGGGTAGAACATGATCCGCTGGAACTATGGCAGATCGTCTCTGAGCTAGTGGAGATGGTTATGCAACAGGCGCGTGTGCAGGCCGGACAGATCGCCGGATTGGGCATCGCCAATCAAGGTGAGAGCGTCGTCATGTGGGATGCCGAGACGGGGAATCCCTTGCATAATGTCATCGTCTGGCAGGATACGCGCACACAGCCTTTCATTGAGAATCTGCGCCGCGATTCCCGGATCGCTCAGGAGATCCGGGCGCGTACCGGGTTGCAGTTAGATTCATATTTCTCGGCCAGCAAGATTCGATGGCTATTGGACCATGTGCCAGCAGCCGTTGAGAAGTTGCGGCAGGGTAGATTGCGCTGTGGCACACTGGATACCTGGTTTATCTGGAAATTTAGCGGTGGGCAATTCTATGTGACTGATCCATCAACCGCTTCGCGCACCCTGCTTTACAATATCCATACTCAGCAGTGGGATCCGGTTCTCCTGGATTGCTTTGGTATCCCCCGTGAACTGCTGCCGGATGTACAACCGACGACGGCCTATTTCGGGGAAATTTGTCTACCCCACCTATCATCGCATGGTATACCCATTCTTGCGAGCATTGTTGACCAACCGGCAGCCTTGTTCGGCCATGCTTGCCTGCAAGCCGGCCAGATCAAAGCGACCTACGGGACGGGTTGTTTCATCAACATGAATACGCGCCATCGTGCTGTCAGCAGCGCCCACGGATTACTGACGCTGCTGGCCTGGCAGCGTGACGACCAGACAACTTACGGGCTGGATGGAGGCATTTTTACCGCTGGGACGAGTATCAACTGGCTGCATAACACAATGGGTATGATCACGTCACCTGAGGTTATTGACAACCTGTGTTCAGGCATTCAGGAAAACCCGGTAATATGGATCCCGGCGCAGATTGGACTGGGCGCTCCTTACTGGAATCGCACACTACGTGGCGGTTGGCTCGGCATTGGCCTGGATACACAACCTGCCCACCTGGTATATGCGGTACTAGAAGGAATTGCGCTAAGGGTGGTACAAATTGTGCGGGCGATGACCAGCGACAGCGGTTTACCAGTGACCCAATTGCGTGCCGACGGTGGGCTGACCCATATTCAGACGCTGATGCAGCTCCAGGCTGACTTGCTTGGCAAACCGGTTGATGTCCTGGCCGATACACAGGCTACCGGGCGAGGGGTTTGCTACCTCGTCGCCCGTCAGAGTGGTTTTTGGAACACTGATGATGAAGTGGTGCGTCAGGTGCATATCGCAAAAACGTTTGAACCGACCTGGGGCGATGACCGCCGCGAGTCACGCCTCAGTATTTTTGACCGGGCGATTCTTGCCTTACAAACGGTGGATTTATGACAAACCAGGCAAGCAGCATGATCTATGATGTAGCCATTATCGGCGGGGGCGTCGTGGGCAGCGCGATTGCCCGTGAACTTGCACAATACGAACTCCAGGTTGTGCTGTTAGAAGCCCAGAATGACATCGGCAAAAGCACATCAAAGGCCAACACCGCTATTCTGCATACCGGCTTTGACGCCAAGCCCGGCTACCTGGAACAACGGTTACTGCGTCGGGGGTATGAGCTTTTGCGCGACTATGGCGCAGCAGCAGGGATTCCTATTGAACCCCTGGGAGCGCTGCTCATCGCGTGGGACGGAGCGCAATACGAATCGCTGCCAAAGCTGCGTGATACGGCTCATGAAAACGGTGTGACTGATGTTGAGATTGTCTCAACCGAGGAGGTCTACCGGCGCGAGCCGTATTTAGGGCAGGGCGTGCTCGGTGGCCTGTTGGTTCCAGGCGAGTCCATCATCTGCCCCTTCACCACTCCGCTGGCTTTTGCAACACAGGCGGTTGCTAATGGTGTCCATCTGAGCGTGAACAGTCCCGTACAAGCGGTGCAGATGGATGAGGATGGTTTACATTCGCTGATTCTTCCAAATAAGACAATCCGGGCGCGTTATGTCATCAACGCCGCCGGACTCTATTCTGATACAATCAATCGTCTGTTCGGGCATGACGAATTCACGGTAACAGCACGTCGGGGCGAACTCATAGTCTTCGATAAGCTTTCCCGTCCGCTGGTGAACCATATTCTGTTACCTGTGCCAACCAAGATCACCAAAGGTGTATTGATTTCACCAACGGTATTCGGCAATGTGATGTTGGGGCCAACCGCCGAAGACCTGGATGATAAGACAGCGACCGGCACAACTGCCCAGGGCATGGCGGCACTGATGCAGCAGGGCAAACGTATCCTGCCTGAACTGCTGGCGGAAGAAGTAACGGCGACTTACGCCGGACTGCGTGCCGCTACCGAACATGGCGACTATCAAATTCATGTTCACCCAGAACAACGTTATATCTGTGTAGGCGGTATTCGCTCGACAGGGTTATCCGCGTCAATGGGTATCGCCGAGTATATCGTCACCCAACTTGGCGAGGTCGGACTGAAATTGATATTGCGGGCGGATTTCAAAGCCATTCGTATGCCCAATATTGGTGAGGCGTTTCCCCGACCCTACCAGTCCGAGACGATGATCACCCGCGATTCATCCTATGGTCAGGTGATTTGTTTTTGTGAGCGTGTCACATTAGGTGAGGTACGTGATGCGTTTCACAGCCGCATTCCCGCCTGTGATAGCGACGGACTGCGACGCAGGACACGCGCTCAACTAGGTCGCTGCCAGGGTTTTTATTGTTCTGCGGCAGTGATGGCACTGCTGTCCGAGGAAACCGGGCAATCTATCGAGAAACTGACCGGAGTACAAGCATGACCCAGCAACCTGACGTCCTCATTATTGGAGCCGGGCCATCGGGCCTAGCGGCAGCAGTTGCACTGCGGCGCAGCGGCGTCGAGCGTGTTCTGGTCGTTGATCGCGAATCGCAGGCCGGCGGCGTTCCCAGACACTGTAATCATACCGGCTTTGGCCTTCGTGATGTGCGCCGTGTGCTGACCGGGCCGGATTATGCCCGCAGGAATGTACAACTGGCTGAGGCAGCGGGTGTTGAAATCCTCACGAACACGATGGTTACAGAATGGCGCGGTGCGACCGGTGTCCGTACCACCAGGCCATCGGGAGTCCTCGACATCCAGGCGGCGGCGATTGTGCTGGCGACCGGATGCCGCGAGCGACCACGTTCTGCGCGGTTAGTGCCAGGGGCGCGGCCTGCCGGGATTTTCACCACAGGGGCGCTGCAACAATGGGTCTACTTACAGCGGCATCCGGTCGGCAAACGGGCGGTAATTGTCGGAGCGGAGCATGTCAGCTTTTCTGCGGTGATGACCCTCAAACATGCGGGGCTGGACGTGATCGCTATGCTGACCGATTTACCCCGGCATCAGTCGTTTCTGGCGTATAAGCTGATTGGCGCAGATCGCTGGCGCGTTCCGCTTCTGACCAATACGCGGATGAGCGCCATACTGGGCAAACAGCGTGTTGAGGGGGTCGAAATTGCCGACGTGAACACTGGGGCAAAACGTATTCTCGATTGTGATACGGTGGTCTTTACCGGCGATTGGATTCCTGATCACGAACTGGCGCGGTCGGGTAATCTCACAATGGACTCGCCTAGTCGAAGCCCACAGGTGGATTCCCTGCTGCGAACATCGGTGCCTGGCGTCTTCGCGGCAGGCAATTTGCTTCATGCCGCAGATACTGCCGATCTGGCCGCTTTGAGCGGGCGTTATGTTGCCGAGTCAGTCGTGAACTACCTGCAAACTCAGATCTGGCGCGATACCGACCTCATACCCATTACCTTTGACTCCGCTGTCCGGTGGGTGTCTCCCCATGTGATTCAGCCTGATAACGAGGCACTCCCGAACCATCATCTGAGTTTACGTGTGGCTGTGCCACTGGAAAAATCCACTATCGAAATCTGGCAGGGCAAACAGCGCTTATGGGCTCGTCGCTATCGCCGCCTGACGCCCAATTTGCCTGTCTATCTTCCTGACACATTTCTCAAAGAAATGCGTACGGCAGAGGCCATACGAATCATAATCCGACCTTCTATCTAATCGCCCTATCGGGGGAGAGTCAACCTGTAGGGTAGCAAAAACGACCTGCAACAGCGGCGCACAAAGGACAGAATGCGAAAGCATGTCAAACTCAGGAAGTGCAGTTCTTGAAGCAGATGATTTCAGTATAGCTTGCGCATTTTAGGCAATACTTGCTTAATCATTTCTCAAGAAACTGCACTTCACAGCAGCTTCGCTACCCTAACTAAGCCCCACAGGCAGATACTAGACCCTTTCTATTTTTCGTCTTTAAGATTGGCGGTGGGGAATCCTTCGCCCATCCATTCAGTCAAGGAGCCATCATAGACGGCAACGTTTTCATTCCCTGCCATCAAGTGTGCAATTGCGTTGACCGTCGCCGCAATACCACCACCACAGTAGGTAATCGTCTGTTTATACCGTGGATCAACTTTGATCCTGGATGCGATATCATCAGCAGACTTAAATGAACCCATTTCCTTCATTAAGTTAGATGCATCCAGGAAGGACGACCCTGGAATGTAAGCCCCGCCATACATTTCGACGGGTAAGGTATATTCTGTATTGACAGTCACATCGTTCATTGCCGCCAGAACATCATCCTTGTTGACAAACATATCAGGGCGGAGACTGCACTTATAAACAGCCGGTGGATATTGATTTGTTCCCTTTTCGACTTTACCACCAACGGCTTGCCAGGCGGCTAACCCGCCATTCAGCACACGTACATTGTTATGGCCGGCATAACGCAGTAACCACCATGCGCGAGTTGCGGCGGGCAGCATGTTGATGCCGTAGAAAATCACTTCTGATTCTTTAGCAATGCCAGATTTGCCGATTTGCTCAGCAAGCGCATCTTCAGGCAACACCATATACATATACTGATTAGTAGAATCCGAGAATAGCTGATGGTCAAAGAAGGCAGCGCCGGGGATATGACCATTTTGATACTGTTCGAAAGCGGTGACATCGGTGTCTTTTCTGAAGAACATGATAGTGGCGTCGTATATGCGCAGATTGCTATCGTCTATTTTTGCTAAAAGTTCATCAGCTTCAATAAGAATACTGGCTCGATCCATGATTCACTCTCCCTATAAATGAATAACCGGTAACACCCTATACGGAAGGAGGTTTCAGATCGTTGCACTATCGCTTCTTCTTATTGAGTATTTCTCGGCTAGATTGGTGCGCCATCCATAAAGAAGTGGGATAAAATGGCAGGAGAGTTCATGAATTGTGCCCGATTATCATTACAGGAACGGATACTTATTGAACCCAACTCACCGCAGCACCAAAGCCGACCATGATTCCACAGTAGTTGGATAGTCCATCAATGTCACACCCCCATGACTTGCTTTCAGATGCTTGTTGGCACGCTCCAGCGCGCGCCGTGCCCAAAGGCGGGTATAGTCGTCGGCGGCTGCGTGCGCCAGGATAAACTGGCCCAATTGTGTGCCGTCGTGCAGGCGTTCCGTCTCTATGAAGAATGCAGCAAACCCTGTTAATGCCGCCAGGATGAGTGCAGTTGAACCTGTTACCTGAGCCACGGTAAGTGCTTCCTGAACATGCACATGAGCAGACTCTCGATCTCCCCTATCGAGCAGGATCACCCCCATATCTCTGAGGATCACGACTAGCAGGGGATTGGCAGCCCCCAACTGGCGAACGGAAGGCAGGATATCTTGAAAAATGTCCCATGCCAGCTGCAATTCGCCACGCAGATAGTGGGTATCCGCCAGGTTGCTGCGCGTACTGAGTTCTCTGGCATGATTATTGAGCGGCTGAATCAATCTGACCGCTTGCTGGCGCAGTTCCAAGGCCAGATCCAGATTACCGGAATTCAATTCTAATCCGCCCAGATTATCAATAATCATTGCCGCACCCGACAGGTTATCCAGTTGGATGAAACGGTCATAGCAGATCCGGTAATGGTGTCGGGCATTTTCGAGGTCACCTAAACCCCACTCCGCTGCTGCCAGATTCTGCAAAACTCGGACTTCACGTAAAGGATTGTTCAGCGTTTGCCATGTTTTCAGGGCACTCGCTAAAGGTTCAACCGACTGGTGATAGTCACCCAATACAATCTGCATGGTGCCAATCATATGAAGTGCATTGGCCTGCTCTTCCATAGCCTGTGAGGTTCCACCATCCGTAAACGGGAGCGCACCTTCAAAAGATGCGAGCGCATCCTGGAGCCGTCCCAGCCGCCACAGCATACCACCGCGCCGATTGTAGGCAAAAGCCCGTATCAGCGGTTGATCCTTGCCAGGGCCAAGCGCAGCAAGCAGCTGATTTATCAGGGATATGCCCTCTTCATAGCGACCAATACGCTCGTAAAGACTGTAGACGACGTGCGCAGCCTCTCTGAAATCCTGCCACCGGCGCTGCTCACACGCATATGCCCACATAGCACGCAGATTGGGTAGTTCGGCTTTCATCCAGTTTACGGCTTTAGCCTGACGCTCATCCTGTAGCTGGTCAAACAGGTTTTCCACCTGGCGCAAGAAAAAAGTGGTGTGAGCGTCGCGGGTATGCGCATATTCCCCGGATATCTGTAATTGCTCATAAGCGAACTGGCGGGTAACCTCATGGAGGTCATAGCGTCCCTCAGCGTTCCGCTGCACCAGTGATTTGTCTACCAGGTTGAGTAGGGATACCGCCGTCGCTCCGGTGACTTCCTCGGCAGCTGGCAATGTGAACCCACCCCGAAAAACCGCCAATTTCTGAAAAACACCCTTTTCGATAGGGGATAACTGCTGCCAGGATGACTCAAATACCGCTCGTAAACTTTGTTGCCGGGCGGGGACATCCCGGTAACGGCTGGATAAGAAATCCATCCCCTGTTCGATATGCGCCGCGATAGTGACCACATCGAGCGTCCGTATCCAGGCTGCGGCCAACTCAATACCCAACGGCATTCCGTCTACCAGGCGACAAATATCTGTCGCTGCTGCCACTTCATGCGTTTTCAGTTCGAATTTTGGATGGAAACGCAGTGCGGCCTGGACAAATAGGCCTAACGCGCCGTCAAATTCATCTGAAAGGACTTGTTTCTCAGGCGCTACCACATCCAGACCGTGCAGATCATAGACCCACTCACCCTGCAAATTCAGGCGCTCACGCGAAGTCACCAGCAGCTTAACATCCGGCGCGGTTTTGAGCAGATCGCCCCACAAACCTGTTGCTGCCACCAGGTGTTCGGCATTGTCCAATACCAGCAACCGTTCCTGTCCCTTCAGATAATCGAAGATCGCGATCTTCAGGTCACGTACATCTGCCAGGGGGATCGCCAGTGCTGTCGCCATATCGTAGAGTAATGTATCTGGCGTAGTCGTCACCAGAGAGACATAGCTCACCCCATTGATGAAGTGATCAACCAATGCATCTGCGCAGGCCAATGCCAGGCGCGTTTTGCCCATCCCCCCCAATCCCGTAATGGTCAGTAACCGGCAGGTCGAGGCTGTAAGTTGGCGGCAGATCCCATCCATCTCCTGATGTCGCCCCACAAAAGCTGTCACGGTCGCGGGTAGGTTATGGCGCGGTGTATCCTGTGCTGTCCGAATCCGTTCGTATAGGGCTTTGGTCGCCGTTGCTGGCTCAACCCCTAATTCCTGCTCCAGAATAGAGCGGCAGGTTTCATATTGAGCCAGAGCCGCGCTGCGCTGTCCACTGCGAACCTGGATGAGCATCAATAGCCGGTGTGCTTCCTCACGCCAGGCATCGAGAGCCAGCAATCGCGCCGCATATACCAGCGCCTGATCGTACATCCTTTGCTCGTAGTGGTACTCTGCCAATTCTTGCAGTGCCTGTACAGCTAACTCCCGCAGTCGGGTACGCTGTGCCAGCATCCAATCTTCATAATCGGGTGCTTCACGCAGGAAAATACCTTCCATGAAATCCCCTTGATACCAGGATACTGCTTGAATCAGGTGGTCAATCCCCGGAGTAGCTGCGTTTTGAGTGATGCGGACAAAGTGCTCCACATCCAGCCAATAAGGTTGCTGGTGGTTAAAAGTAACGGTTTCACGAGTGATGATGAAGTAGGGTTCAAGCACGCGACGCAGATTGGAGAGTGCTTGACGGAGGTTGTTACGAGCATCTGCCTCGGACAATTCGCCCCAAAGGAGCGCAGCGAGGATGTCACGGGAAAGTGGGCGCTGAGTCATGGACAGATAAGCCACCAGAGCCGGGACTTTATTCGAGACAAAACCTTCCAGCGGAATACCGTCCTGCAAGAGCTGGAGTCCGCCCAACAGACGAATTTCCAACGAGTTTGCCATAGCCAATTCCCAATAAATGATTTCTAAATGATCGGATTCTATTATGAATTTAAGCATAGCACTTTTGAGAGAAGCTGCTACCAGCACTGTGAGCAAAGATGAAAATCGGGCGACGTAGGCAACAACCGCGTTATCAATACTTCATCTTGCTGCTGTGGCAAGAAGGCAGCAATCAACCCTGGCGGATCAGCCTGGAAAACCCGCGCACATCCCAGCGCATCGGTTTCACGAGTCTGGCCGATCTGACAGCCTATTTGGAAAAGTGGATGCGGAACTCATCGGAGTAATGTCCGTCAGAACCTTACCTTCAGGCAAGTCTAGCATTCAGGAGTGTTTCCCATGAAGAAGATCGTATTTGCCATTCTGTTAGTTGTGCTCATTGGGGTTTCGGCGACTATGGCGCAAGATGTCGGGGAAATTACCGTCAACTGCGACAATGGTGTCAGTTTCACCAATGGGATCGAGTTCCAGGTAGTTCAGATGCGGGCTGGTTTCACCTATACGGCCACCGCGATTGGTGTGAACGGATTTGACCCGGTGCTGGCGGTGCTGGGTGAAGACATGAGCGGTATCTGTGCCGATGACATACGCGAAGCCGCAAGCTATGCGGCCTATCTGCCATCATCGGGGGAAGTGGATTCATCCAGCACCAGTTCGCAGATCACGTTTCACCACAATGACTCCTCCGGTTTCCAGACGATTTCCCTGGTGGTAGGTGGTTATGGCGATGCTCGCGGCGAATTCATCCTGATCCTGGAAGGCATGGCCGTGACCCCGGCGGATAATGCGGGCGATGCTTACGCTGTGCGGGTCACACCGGCGATGGTTGAGACCGAAATCCCGATCATTGTCTATGCGCTGGCAAGTCTGGAATCAAGCGTTGATCCGCTGCTGGGCCGCATTGACGCTGACTTCAATGTGATCAGAGACGAGAACAATATCCCCTTCGTATGTGATGATGCCGGCACGGATAGCTGCTAC
Organism: uncultured Chloroflexota bacterium; assembly: GCA_937974245.1. Classification (GTDB taxonomy): domain Bacteria; phylum Chloroflexota; class Anaerolineae; order Aggregatilineales; family Phototrophicaceae; genus JACKCG01. Next base: position 82,688 of record CALJKV010000040.1, read on the forward strand.
ACACAGGGGCCGACTCTGGACGAATATGGTGTCAGCATTGTAGATGGTGTACTGCCCGGTGGCCCGCTGGACTCTTACCTGATGGTGGATACCAGCCTGCTGGAACTGACCGAAGACGCGGACCTGAACTTCATCAATTTCCTGGTGAGCAGCTATGAGGGCGCGACGGGGGACTATGTGATGGTCTTCCATGTGGGGACAGCAGATACACGGGGCGATATTGGGAAGTAACCGGTCACTTCAGTCAAGTTGAATATCGAGCAAGGGGCCTTGTGCCCCTTGTTCGTTGGTTAATGTGGTCTCAGGACTGTTTTCGGGGCGCGGCGATGAAAACAAACGCGACACATTCCTGAGCATTCCATCGCCAGGCAGTTGGTTTCGTGCCAAAATCGCCTTATTTTGATACGCTGTCTTCCGTGAAGATTTGCGGAGCATACTCAGCCAACAGCTTGCCGATATTTGATCGTTGGAATGCCTTCAGGTTCGACAAATGGTAGCTGTCCTGAATGAACTCCGCCAGGGGAATATACGTCCCGTTATCCGCAACATAAGCCGGATACCAGAAGAAAAGCAGCCAGTAAATCCAACTTCTCGATCTATTCATCGGGCGACGGGTCGTGATAACCAGCGTCATCGCCTTACCATAATCCAGCTTGCGAAAGCCGTTGAGATTGTCCCATGTCGTTTCGCCGGTGATACCATAGGCTCGGAACCGGATGCCTTGTGCCGAAATCGCCAGGTAAGAGCGAAAACCCAGGTCATACATCACCCAGGCAAAAAGAGCGCAAACCAGGATAGCGAGCAGCATCAACACGCCTACCAGCAGATTTCCTCTTGCCTGTGCTACAACTTCCGGCAGTGCGACGAGAAGGCCAACAGCCAGCAAAGCACCGCAAACCATCGTAATCCGTATAACCGTTCGCAGTGTCGCACGAAGTGGATACATCTGATTATAAGTAGGTTGTCCCATACAGCCTCCATTTTGCTCGAACTAATCTGGAAGTAAATCTTAGGTCATTTGCCGCGAACTCTGCTTATAAGTTTAGACTACATCATCGTTCACTCCTAGTGTTCCACTGCAAGCGCCCTACTCCCCAAGGGCGTGCAAGTCATACCTTTGATGTCACGACGCGGACAAAGGGGATGTACCCTCGCCTGGCGTTCCAGGCAATGCCGATGAAACCTCTATTCCATTCCGAGGATAGCATTCTGATTTACGACGTGACAGCCACCATACGAGGGCGGAAGCCGTGCTCCTCGATGGGCAGGTAGCCCATGATGGCCTTCGATTCGGTACGGGCCATGCAGTTTGTCCTTTCTATTCAAGTTTGGGAGCATGTACAATGGCGTTCAGGTGTATTCATAAAGGACCAGGCGCTCACGGTGCATTCACTGACATCTCAGCTAGTCGTTGCCAAAGCACGCTCACTCTCGCGGAGCGTGCTGATTGTCGCGCTCTGGTGCTATGCTTTTGGGTTGGCAGCCTATCTTATTTTGAGAGTGGTTATCGGGGATGGTGTCTGGTGGTTGGCGTGGCTCAACAACTTTGCGCCATATTACTTTCCGCCGCTCATCATT
>CALJKV010000041.1 GCA_937974245.1 uncultured Chloroflexota bacterium
TCAGGAAGTCGAGCAGCGAGGGATGGCGCATCAGGCGGTAGACCTCATCCACCGCAATGATGCGCGGCTGTTCGTCGATCAGGCTGTCACGGCGGATGGCGCTCAGGACCTGGGTGTAGGCCAGCGCCTGCAGGATCGGGTCGCTCTCCAGTTCGTGGAAACTGAACACGCGCGGCTCAACCGTCTGGCGATTGCCCCGTGAGAGATCGACGTTGGTCGCGCCGTTGAGGAAGCCCGCCCAGGGGCCACTGCCGGTACAGAGGCCAGCAATCTCGTCGGCGAGGCCTTTGGCAATGTGGCGGGTGGCGTCCTTATCACCCAGCCCCGACAGCACATCACACACCAGATCGCAGGTTGGGGCGAGATCGGGCGTCACCCGGTTCAGGTCGGGGAAGCCGCGATAGGTCGTCTCCAGCGCCTCGCCCAGCAGGCCGCGTTCCAGGTTCTCGCGCTGTGCCCCCGACAGTGAACGCCCCAGCACCGTCTCGTAAATCCGCGTGACGTGTGACACCTGCTCGATCAGCGTCGGGAACATCACGTCCTGCGGGTTGAGCTTGGTGGCTTTCGCGCTCATGACATACCAGGGCAGCCCGAAAGCGTCGGCGATGTGCCGTCCATGTCCCATCGGCTCGAGCAGATCGAAGGGGATGCCGTTCTCAGCGTACTCGCGTGTGAGATAGCAGTTCAGTCCGAATGTCTTCCCAAAGCCGCTCACGCCTACCCAGATTTCGTGGGTGGCACGCTTGTCGCGCCACGAGTTGTGGAACACCGGATACGCTGCCCCGACCGCTTCGCCGCGCAGCACGCCATCGGTCGCCGCCAGTTTGCGGTACCCCAGCGGCGAGAGCATCACCGCCAATTCCCGCGAGGTCACCGGCCAGGTGGTCGTCGGCAGGTTGATCTCCTTGGTGCGTCTAGCCGTGAAGAACCCGACCGACCGCGCCAGCAGTTCCCCGACTTCCTGCCGGAGACTGAACCAGGCGCGCGTCTCATTGACCACTGTCTGCACCCGCTCCTTGAGCGTATTCAGGTCATCGGCGGCGATGGCGACCGTGAGCTGCACCAGGTGGAGGGCATCCCCATTGTTGATCTCTCCCAGCGCCCGGCGGCAGTCGGCGATGCGCTGCACACTCCGACTGTCCTCACCACTCGCCCCGGCCAGATGGACCTGATACGCCTGGATGATGCCTTCCAGCGCGTCAATCGCGGCGTTGCGGTCATACGTCTTGGGGATGTCGATTGATAGCGCCAGCGGGAAATTCAGCCGCAGCAGCGGCGGCAGCGGGCGGAAGAAGTTCCAGGTCGCCGGGGCAAACTCGTAACTGGTCAGGATCGCCCAGTACGGACGACCACCTGGGCGACCTGATGGCGCGAGATGCCAGAACGGGTTCTCCCGGATTTCGTAGCCTCCGGCGAACAGCGCCGGCCAGGCTCCTTCCGCCACCGGCGTCTCGAAGGCCGATGCCATCCCGCCCACTAAGGCACGCGGGTTCTGATCGCTCCACAGTGCCATGCCGCACAGCGCCCGCTGGTACTCGGCGCTGTCGTTCAGGCTCTCGAAGTGGCGGCGGTATTCCATTAACAGCGACCGCCGCTGAGGGTCATCGACATCCTGTGCCTTGCGGCTGAGCAGGCTGATCTTGTCATCCAGCGTGGCGGGCATCTGCCAGCAGACGAACCGCGCCGGGTCGCGCAGCGTCCGCAGCCAGGTCGAAAAGCGGGCTTGCAAGGACTGCACCCCATCTTCGGTGGCGTGCAGCATGATGTCGAATGGTTCAATCAGGAAGGTGCGGACACTCATCGCAGCGCCTCCGTCATCGGGGCATCCACGAACACCAGCCCGTCGTCGTGATCGGCCTCCGCCGCGCGGGCGAAGGTCACCCACTCGCGCATGTCCACCGTATTGGCGGGCTGCGCCGGGGCGAAGATCACCGCCGCGTCCAGCTTCACCACGTCCAGCGGCAATTCAAGCGCGGCAGCCATTTGCCCGAAGACGCTCCCCGGATCGCGGGCGGCAGCTAAGAGCAGCGAGCCGCGCCCGCGATACAGCAATCGCTGCCAAAGCGGCAGTCCGCCGCGCATCCCGGTCAGGATGAGGGTGAGCAGGGCCAGCGTCACCCCCAGCGGGATTGACCAACCGGGGAGGATCAGGTTGCCCAGGGTGTAGGTCAGACCGCCGCCGACCCCGGCCAGCAGCAGGCGTTTGAAGGGGATGCCGAAGAACCCTTTCTCGTCGCGCCGCAGCACGTGCGCTTTAAAATCCGCAGCCATACACATCCTTTCAGCAGAACAGGCGCGAAGCAAGAACAGACTCGCCTCGCGCCGCGAATGGGGTGAGGGTGTTAGGGCGCGGTGAAGGTAACGAGGGTGGTGACCGAGGCGGCGAAGATCACGAAGAGCAGCCCGATGACCACCTGGTTGGCGGCTTTCGGATTGTCGCGCTTCCAGTCGCCGACGATCGGCCACGAGGAACCCATGTACATGATCCCCAGCCCGAGGAAGCCTATGACAGCGGCGATGGGGGCGATGATCTGCGCCACATCCCGGATGTCGTTGAACAACTGTTGGATGAATTCACCGAGGTTCAAAGCGGTCAGCTCCTGACAACTAGCGAGTACGGATGGAGCCGGTGGGTGGGAGGCGGCGTGCGCCATGACGCTGGTCAACTCAGAGTGTGGGGTCATCTGGCACGGAGTCTGCTCCCCCAACCGGCTGACTCCAGCGTAGCAGAGTCGCCCATCATGACCTGACGAGAATTACAGTTTTCGCTTAGCAGTTTTGATAACCAAATTGGCGAATTTACAGAATCACGCAAATTAAATAACATGGTGGTTTGGCTTAAGAGCAAATGCTAGAATGGTATTATGTGAGTTTTATTATTTGTTCAACAATCGCGATATTGAGGGATCAGTAAATGGAAAGCCATATCTTCATTAGTTACTCGCGTGTGGACGAGGCTGATGTGCGTGATTTATACAATCATCTTGTAAATAAAGGGGTTGACTGCTGGCTTGATGTAGAGCGGATACCTTCCGGTTCAGATTGGGATAATCAACTACAAAAGGCTATCGAGGATTGCTCACATTTTATTGTGATTTGCACACCGTCATCAATGTCTTCCAAAAACGTCCTGGCAGAATGGCAGTATGCTTTTGATCTCAAGAAGTCAATACATCCAATAATCATGGAACCTTGCGAAATTCCATTTCGTCTTCGCATATATCAACATATTGATGTTACAAAATTGGGACTTGAAGAAGCAGTTCATAAACTTGTTCAAAGTCTTCCCCAGAGCGAATATAAAACCGCTGAGTTTGATATAGGCTTGGAGACAGGAATATCGAAGGTCAAAGCCCTGGTAGCACGGTCAGTGCAAAATTGGCGCGCTTTTGGGCTTTTACTTGATCAATCGGCTTTTCATTACATCGATAGTTTGCGCGACGATTTAGATGATTTGGATGTTTCCACTATTGAGTTTTTGTATCTTTCTGTACGTAAGCTTAAGAACCAAAATACACCAAATACTCTTAATTATTGGGCGGCACGTGTAAAGCAACATTCAGCAGCATGTGATTCTGTCGAAAATATCATTATTGATGAAATCAGCGAAACGACGCTAAATGATTCTCAAGCTGAATTAGAGGTTTTTGCGTCACTTCGTTTGGTTGCCAAATTAGCTCAGATAATCAACTTGACAGATGATCATCTCCAAATTTCTCTATTGCTAGATGCAGCAATTCGTCTACTAACAAAAGCGCGTATCCCATTTGATGATCTTACTGTTTTAGAAGATGCTCTTTATAGAAAATTCCAAGAGCAACCCAATCAAATCTTTGCCAGGGCTTTAGGTTGGCTTGAGTCACCTAAGATGCTGAATACTATAAAAGTTGAACTTGCTCGTTCTCAACCGGGAAACCTTGGTGAGATTGACAGACTCCACCTGGTTTGTCTCGCAAACATGCAAAATCCAGAAGCAGTTTCAATTCTTGAACAATTTACCCCAAATGATTTTTGCTTTATTCCAGCAGAATGGTTTCTGATGGGTTCGAAAAATGAAGGGATATATTTCGCGCCCCCAGAACACGAAGTGTTTGTTCCTAGTTTTTGGCTACGCAAAATACCAGTAACCGAGACTGAATTTAAGACGGGCAGGCTGTTTTCATCTCAGGAAGTAATGCGAGACTTTCCTGCTCACAATATCAGTTGGACATCAGCAATGAGGTGGACAAATAAGGTTGCTCAAGAAATGAACCTTCCGCTTACTCTGCCTACTGAAGCAATGTGGGAAAAGGCCGCCTCATGGGATCCCAACCAAAAAAGAAAACAGGCTTATCCTTGGGGAGATGAACGTGACTTCAGGAGATGTAACACCATCGAGGGTAACCGCAGAGTATTAACCCCGGTAGGAACATTTAGCCCTGATGGTGACAGCCCTTACGGAGTATCAGATATGGTTGGAAACGTTTGGGAATGGACATCAAGCCCAATGAGACCATATCCATACCAACCTAGGATCGAGCGCGAACCCAAGGTTGGAGAAAAACAAATAATGAGGGGACCATTAGGTGAAATGCGTGTGATGCGAGGGTCCTCAATGGATGCTCACCGAGGACTTCACCCTGGAAGTGTTACACGTATTTCGTTTGAAGAGAATTACGCATTCTCAAATGCAGGGATGCGGGTGGCACTTGTGGTGGACATATGAGACCAGAATCCGAAGATTCTGTCAATTACAATCTCCAAGGCCATAAGAGAGGCGAAATACCAGATTGGCTCATGTTCAAAACGGGTGATTTTCCATAGGAGCATCCTAATAGGACACCCCTGCACCGACGCTCTTATCACTCAATTTGCACATGAGCTACCAGATTTTGTTGTTATCGTTTTACGTCGGACAGGAACTAACTACCGCACCACCTGCACCGCAAAGCGCCACGCGCCGACGCCCAGGCTGGCATACGGCTCACCGCCCCAGTACCAGGTGAGTGTCAGGTCAACGGCCTGCTCCGGCAGCAGGTCGAACGGGGTCAAGCCTTCCGCCGGGTTGCGCGGGCCGGGCGGGTCAGCGGCGTAGCCCAGCGCCAACCAGATGTCGTCCGGCGTGAAATGCAGCGTCTCTCCCCGCCCGTTGTAGATGCGGAGGCGCGTCGTAATCTGGCCTTCGACGTGCGTCACACTCACCAGCCGGACATCCACACCATCGTAGGGCTGTGCTACCGGCGGGGCGGCAAAAGTCAGCGCGAAGGACACGCCGTTTCCGGCAGAGTCGGTCACCAACCAGTGCCCGTTCGTCAGACTCCCTGGCACGAGGTACGCCAACGACGCTGGGAGCGACGACAGCGGCGGCACGTCGGCGGGCAGGGCAGCATCCCCAGTCCACCCACTGCTCAGGGGATAGATCGCGCCCGCCGCATCCACGAACTCGACACGCCAGGTTGTGGTCTCGATCGGCTCCGTTCCCGCCGTGACATCCACATCCAAGAGCAGCACCTGCATGTCAGTTGGCAAATCGGGCGAATCATTCACCAACCGGGCATCCCGCAGCGTAACCGCCGCGTCACCCACTGCGAGCGTGTCACCGACGCGCCCCTCCCGGAGGGGCGTATTCGTCCCGATGACCTGCCCATCGCGGGCGAGTTCCTGGTCGGGCGGATAGGTGGCCGTGACCAGGGTGCGCGTTGCCGTCGGCAGGCCGTCGTCGCCGGTTTCGCCGATCAGGAGCAGCACCAGCCCCGGCCCGACCTGGCGGAAGATACCGGTCTCACCGCGCCGCACCTCGCGCCTGTCGTCAAAGGTGAAATGCAGCGCCGCGCCGGTGTTCAGGGTGAGCAGGAAGTCGGTCCCGGCTCCGATGCGGTCGAAAAAGGCGGCGTTTTCCTCCGACCAGGGGATGCCGATGACGGGACGCACCGACATCCCACTGACAAACGAGGCGGTGTCGGGATTGGGGTCGAAGTTCCACTCGGAGGCGGCCACGCGGCGGCGCTGGACGACCCACAGGCGCGGCGCTGTGCCATCGGTGAGCATGACCTGGAGATTGACCGGGTAAGCAACCGTCCGCCCGCTATCGCCGCCCTGGATGACCTCGTCCTGGTCTTCGAGCGCCAGGGGTGTGGGGGTGGGGCTGACCGCCGGGGTCGGCGTCAGGCTGACTTCCGGCGTGATCCCCACCGGTTCGGACGAACTGCCACCGAGCAGGCGCGTGAAGAGGAAGCCGAAGAACAACAGTGCGACCAGGCCACCGGCGATGAGTACCTTTGAGGATGGTTTGCCAGCGGCAGGCTTGATGTCATCTTCCGGTGCATCGAGGACGACATTCTCTCTGGCGGCATCCTGCACCCGACCCGGCGTGCGCGCCCAGCGTGACCCGACCGGCACCAGGGCGGAGTCGGCGTAGCGCTTGAGCAGTTCGACCGCGACCTGGCGTTCGAGGGCGTCCGAGCCAACCGCCCCGGCGGTGCGGACTTCGCGCTCGTAGGCGGCTTTATAGGCCCGCTGGCGATCCGTTGGCACGAGTTCCCACAGGGTGTGGAGTTCGCCCAGCGACAACGCTTGCAGTTCGTCTATGGTGTGATAGCGCAGTACGTCCATCAGTTCCCTCCCCCGATCACACTGCCGCTGCCACCCAGAGCCGACTCGCGCCGCATGGCATCGTCGTAGGCAGCATCACTGCTCTGTTCCCCGGCTTCAACGGTCACGTCCACCTGCGGCGCGACGGTGATATCCGGTTCGACTGTCACCGGGGGCACCGCGGCCAGCCCGACCGCCGTGATCTCATTGGGGAGCAGGGCGGCATGATGCTCCAACCGGTTCACTTCGTCGCGGGCGTCGTCGTAGGAAAGGTTATTGTCCGTCCGCACCTGCTCGACCAGCGCTGTCCGCGTCTCATCGGTCAGCTTCCCTTCGGGCGAGTCTTTGACTTCGCGGACGACCGTCTCAGCCTGCTCGCCGGACAGCCCCAGCCGCAGTGCTTGGTCGGCGAACAACCCGAACCGTCCCAGGTCGTTTTGTACCGGCGGTTGACCATCCTCTAGGGGCAGCACACCGACCGACCGCGCCATCCGGTCAGCCACTGTCAGGTAATCCGTCCCGCCTGCGACCGGCTCCCCGTTCTGCGTCCGTTCGGCCTGGATGCCCCGGATGACATCACCCATCACGCCAGCCACATCCCCACCGCCGGTGACTTTCATCTGGCCCAACATGACCTGCATCTGCAAACGGGCGGCGTTCGCTAGCGCCTCGGCACTGGCTTCCAGACGCGCCGCCACCAGGTCGAGACGGCTTGTCCCGTTCGGTTCGCCCGCTTCGTCCTGGGCAATCAAGCCGCCCAGCGGCGATCCCAGCCCGGTGGCCGCCCCCAGGGCATCCGACACGTGGCGCTCCATCTCCTCTTCATTCATCTCCGCCGCGTAGTCGCTGCCTTCCTGTTCCCCGGTACTCACCGGCGCAACCGGGGTAAAGGTTCCCGTTCGCCGCGCCGCCGCCGGGGTGAAGGCCGCCACCAGATCGCCATTCTCATCCTCAAACCACTCCGCCGCATCCGCCCCGGATGATGCATGTCTCCGTGCCGCTCCGTGCGGGGTCGTCCAGCTTTCCAGCGCCTCCCCCACCGCCGGGAGCAGCATCGGTCGTGACAGGACTCGCCCCTGCTCATCGTATTCGGCGTGATCCGGGTCACGGTCGCTCAGCAGCAGCGCTCCCACCAGCGGCCCGGCAGCCCGTCCGATCAGGGGGAGGTGTCGCGCCACCTGGCGGGTGGCCGCCCCTTCGGTGAATTGTTCCGCCGCCTCGCCCAGCGCCGTCCCGCGCACCCCCGGCAGGTGCGTCAACGTCCGCGCTGCCCCGCTCAGGCTGCTGAACCCACCGAGCATCAACCCTGCCGTCTGCGCCCCGGTCGCCCCGTTGTTGAGGGCGGTCATCCCGGCTAACGCGCTCGAACCCACGCCCGCTGCCAGTGCCGTTCCGCCGGTCAGCGCTGCCGAAGTCACCGACCCGGGTGAGAGCAGGACGCCCCCCGCCGCCTGCCCCATCGCATTGAAGAGGCGGTTGAAGCTGTTCCAGACCGCCTTGATCCCCGACCACATCGTGATGACGATGAATACCAGGCTGATCGAACCGATGCCGACGATGGCCGGGGCGCTCCCGGTGGCAGCGCCAGCGAGAAAGAAGCCGATCGCCAGCGCCTGGATCAGGGCGATGATGGCCGTCTGCACGATCAACTCGATCCACTGATACATCACCAACTCAACAAGTAGTTATGCCGTTTGACTTAGGCGACGTAGCGCGTGCCTTCAATGGCTCGTTTGCGTCGCGTTTTGCACATCTGGAAGATCAGTCCAATGACTGAGACTTCCGCCTTAGATATGGAGATAGAAAGAACAATGGCAAAGCAAACGAAGAAGAAGCAACAAGAAAACACCTCTGTCCTCAACGGCAACGGCGTTCTGACCGTCGGGCTGGACATTGGTTATGGTGTGGTGAAAGTCGTCACCGATGAAAGCTCATTCGGATTCCCATCGGTGATGGGTCATGCCCGTGAAATCAAATTCCAGCAGGAAACGATCCAGCAGAAGTATCCGGGCGACCAGATTACAGATGATGAAGGCGAGTGGTTCGTAGGCGATCTGGCATTGGCACAGCTTCCACCCGGTGAACTACTGCGCTTGCGGGGACGGACTGCCAATGAAAAACGGATGGGCAATGCCTTCCGTCTGCGTCTGGCAAAAGTGGCGATTGGCAAGTTGGTTCAAGGGGTGTGGGGTCGGGATGTTGTGCATCTGCGACTGAGTTCGGGTTTACCCGTCGATCACATGCGAGATGCGAATGAACTCAAAGAAGCTTTGCTCGGTCAACATCTCATCCAGACCGATGTCTGTGAGGTCATCGCCAATGTCACTGAAGTGCGAGTCATGCCCCAGCCATATGGTAGTGCGTATAGCCAGATGTTAACACCAGATGGAAACATCAATGTGCATCACACCTATATGCGAACGGGCATTGTTGATGTCGGAACCTACACCGTTGACATTGCCCTCGATGACGATGGTGAGTTTGTGGATTCGGAAAGCGGCAGTATCGAGGGTGGAGTCTACACTGCACAGGAAAGAATCAGCACCATGCTGGAACGAGATTACCGCGAGAAGATGCCCTATAAGATCGTTGAGCAGGTTTTGAGAACGGGGATTTTTACCGCCAGTGGTACGCCTGTGGATTACAGCCGTGAGGTCGAAGATGCGCTCTCCCCTCTCCGCAGTGCGACGCTCGGTTTGATGAGTGAGAAGTGGCAACGTGGTACAACCGTCGATGTCATTTATTTATCGGGTGGTGGCGCAGAGCTGGTCTATGAGCAGGTCGTTGAAGCCTATCCGCAAACGAAATTAGTCCCACAGGCACAGATGGCGAATGCCAGAGGTTATCTCTACTACGCCAACTTTGCCCAACGCGAAGATTAGTTCTGGACGGGGGTTTTACAGAGTATGCCCGATGTGTATACCGCGTAAAACCCCTATATAAGGAAGGATGCAGTATGCCGAAGAAGAAAAAGAGCAAACGCAGTTTCAAGCTGATTGCCTTTAAAGCCTACTACGATAGCGATCAAGATATTCTCGACTGGTGGGAAGGCATTGAAGAAGGGGAACGCAGTGATGCCATGCGTGACCTCATCCGCGATCAATTGGGTGTCCGACGTAAACCGAAAGTACCGATCATCGACCTGCCAGAACTGATGGAAGTGCGCCGCGATACGCTGTGGATCAAAGATGCATTGAATGATATGCCTGCCTATCTGGAGCGAGTCATCCAGCATGTAGCAAACAATGTTCAGCCGATTGCTGTAGGACAGAACCCGCCAAGAGCATCGCCGCAGGTGGTTGTACAGGATGATCCAGCCCTAACGGATGCCGAGAGCGAGCGTCGGACACGGCGCATGAAGCGTGCCACATGGTAGCCCTTTCAACGTGTCCGACGATATGGACTGCTGGCGCATTCCATCCCTGTTGGGTTGTGCCCAACAGGGTACGGATTGAGGGGAGAACCGTCAGGTTCAATGGGAAATATTCCCCCCTCAATCCAGACGTTTTTAATTTGTCAAGAAGAAAGTGAGAAATTGGTGGAAATCCAATATAAAACGAAACAAAAACAATCAAAAAGCACGCTCTGGAACAAGCCACAGCGCGGGGATAAACAAGATGGGTTGAGTGAAGCAAACAGCCTGTCAGACGGCTTCAGCCAGTACGGGAAGCTGTCCTTTGCGCGACCGGTTGGCAACGTGCGTAGCTTCGTTGTAGTACTCGCCGCGTTGCCAGAGTGTCCAGACAATCTTCAACCAGCGGTTAGCGAGGTCACGGTTGGACCGCGCCCGCGATTTGCCACTGTTCAACTGCTGCTGGTAATAAGCCCTTGCCCAACCGGAATGACGGCGACTCTGGCGAGCGAAGTTATCGGCTGCCCGTCGCATCGGATGGGAACAGGCTTTGCGGAACTGTACCGAACGGCTTTTACCGCTACGCCGAGTAACAGGAACCGTGCCAGCAAAGGCTTGCAGGGCATTAGCGGTTGGGAAACGGCTACGAGCATCACCAATCCACGCCAGCATCAAAGCAGCAGTGAGTGGTCCTTTCGTACCGGGAAAAGCCAGCCACCAATCGGTTTCGGGATGGCTTTTGAAGACCCGTTGAATCTGCCTGATGAGACTTTGCTTCTGGTGATGCAGGGTTCGCAACAGTGGGATGAGCAGTTGCACATGGGCGATATAGCCTGCTTCAACCGTGGCATGGGGCATGGGTGCCTGCAAGTGTTCATAGATCAAATCCCGCTGTTTTCTCCCGTGCGTGTAACGCTGTTCATGAAAGAACTGTTCCAACTCGTCATAAGTCAAGGCTTCAGCATCTTTGGGACTGGGATATTTTTCCAGAAACGCCAACGAGATGAGCGTATTCACCTTGGTAAAAAGTGTCAAAACAACGGGATAGTACTGCTGCAAGCTCATGATCATCTGGTTGGACAAGCGTCGCTGTTCGTTGAGTACACGGTCATAGGTGCGAGCAAGCTGTTTGAGATGCATGACAATCTTGCTTTGAGCGTTGTAGGGACGGCAGTCCGGGTCACCGAGCCGCAGCAAGTATGCCAGCAGAAAGGCATCGCCCTTGTCATCTTTGACGCGGGTCGGGCGGCGATACGCCAGGACATGTGGTGGTGTGATGAACAGGTCATAGCCCTGGTGAACCAGCCAATCCACCAGCAAACCATCGGATCGTTCGATGTTGATACGAACGTCAGGCAGTGCTTGAAGAACAGCGTGAAGTTCGCTGAACCCCTTCATGTCATGCGAAATCACCAATTGGCTCAGAACACGTCCATCATCAGCCATGAGGCACAAGTCGTGCTTTTCAGTTGCCCAGTCGATGCCCAGGTAGTGCATGAGAAAACCTCCTCGGTTAAGTGGCGAATAATGTCACACTGGACGCGGATCGGCTGTGCGCTTGTTAGGGCACTCGTAGTGCAACGTTTTTATGACAGCCGCCACATCACAACGCCGGGGAACGGTCGAGGTCGATCCTCACGGGATTGCCAGCTAAGGGTTCTCTCCAACGTTGGCAGCGTGCTTCTGGAGTGTAGTACAGCAAGCACGTCTGCCACAGTGACTGACGCAGATGATGTGCGAGCAGGTGTTACCCTTTCGAGCGTGGACGGCATAGCCATCCACCCCAAAAAGACCGTCGTACATCGTCCATCGCTCTTCAGGGTAACAAAGCCAGCTAAATATGCTGGCTCTTCAACGCCAGAGGGGCTTGGTGCAGCGCAGTTTCGCGCTTGCACCCGTGCGGCGGTGTTAGGCACACGCCGCACCTGTCGAACTGGTTTACCAGTCCGACAGACCACACCCGCGATAGGTTTCGCGGTTTGTGGTGATGGTGTCTTCCGCAGGAAGACTTTGCAGATCGCTACGTGACTGCATGACACAAAAATCGAGCGAAGGAGCACAGATGTATCACCGTGATGTGATCGCAAAAATCGCCAGACGATTGCCTCACCGCACCCAACGCGATGTAGCAGAGGTGGTCGAAATCCTGACCGAAGTCTGGTCAGAAGAACTATTGAATGGAAAGGAAATCATCGTGCCAGATGTTGGGCGACTGAGTATTGAGGTGCAGGACATGCAAGCCGGTGGCGCACTGGGTAAATACGGACGACTGCGCCGGGTCTATGGACGTTTCCGTCCGACACCAGCTTTGAAGCAACAGATGCAGGAGGTGGAATTTGAGTAAACACAAAAAACGAGATGGTTACAGCGAGCGCCTATCGGTGAGTTTCACCGCCGAGCAGATGCGCCGATTGGAAGAAATTCTGCGTGTTCGTGCGCGTCAGGGCGAGATGCAACACAAAACGGATGTTATCCGCGATGCTGTCAACCTGTATCTATCTCATCAAGATGATATTCCCGGAACACGGGCAGCCATCACACGCAAACTTGAAGGGCGATTGGATGCCGTCGAAGAGCAGCTTCAACGACAGAACGACCTGTTGGAAAAAATGGTTGGATTTTTCCGCAAGCGACGGGAGGCATAGAATATGGATCGCAAACAGATGTGTGTGACCAATGTACGCTACAAGAAACCAACTCAGAATGAAACAAAGCGCATGAAGAACCTGCTGGGTTATCTGACATACCGCGACAGCCGCGATGACTATGTACCGCAGGTCAGCGGTGTCGAACGTTGGGTCGATCATGGTATGGGCAAATCGGTGACCCAGATTGCCGATACCTGTGAAGGCTACCAGAGCGATCACGTCCTGCTGTTCAGCCTTATCGTGAATCCCAATCCCGATTTAATCCGCATGGTTCCCCATGAGGAGCGCGAAGCCTTTGTGAAGCAATTGACCGAACGCACCGTTGAAGGCTTTTTCGATGCACGTGGGATTGATACAGGGGTTGAATATTCATATGTCACGCATCACCGAAATACCGACGGTGAGCAATCACCCAATCAGCATGATCCGCATACCCACGTTGTCCTGCCAGGAACCTACTACGATGCCGATGAGGGACGACGCAAACCGCTATATTTCTCGCGTAATCGGGAGGTCAATCATATCGACCTGCTACACGACATCACACAGGAGCAGATGGCAGACCTCATGGACAGGTATGCAGGACGCAACTGGGAACAGCGTTACGACGACTTAACCTCAATCCGTGAACAGCAGGAACAGATTGCCACTATAGAGGAAACACATGGCATGTGGGGCGGTGATCCTGTCTGGGCGGGTATCCGTCGCACGGATGAAAATACTAGCGCAGCAGGCTTTTACGGATTTTTCGAGAATCGTGAAGGACGCTTGAAACTGCAATTCCGTCCACTCATGCCTGACCTGGAACACAGTGAAGCGGAGAAAGCCGCTGAATATATGAAGGAAAGACTACAAGCAGACGCAAAAACCATCCAGCGTGATGAAGAACTACGTCCGACGATTGACTTTTAACCATAAACGCACACAGGAGCTGAAGGTGATCGCCGACGAAACGTTTCACCCCAAGCCCCTGTGCACATAAAAGGAATACAAACAGTATGACACAGAAAACGACAAGCAACAATACGAGTCACGAAATTCAAGCGGTCACGCAAAATGACTTCCTGAGTGTTTTGTACCCGCAATCTTCAGGGGAACATTGGCTGGAACTGCGTTGCATTCATCCCGAAACGGGTGAAGTCCGAACACTCTGGACACAACTCAACAAGCCAAAACAATTGGAATCTGTGCTGAAGCAGGCAGATAAACTCAATACTGAGGGCTTTGGCGTGTTCTTCGCACCCTGCCTGCGGAAAGAGAAAAAAGGGAGTGTGGCATCCGCGATGACGCTTCCTGCCATGTGGATTGATATTGATTGTGATGATGACCCGCAAAAGCGCGAGAAAGGCATGGTAAAGCTGTGCGACTTTGAGCCTGCACCATCCATCATCGTCGATAGTGGCGGTGGCTGGCACGCTTACTGGTTGCTCGATGAACCATTCATCCTCGAAACTGATGAAGATAAGCAGAAAATCAGCCAGATCATGCAAGGCATGTTCACGGCACTGGATGGCGACGAAAACTATGTCAAATCCGTAGCATCCATAATGCGATTGCCAAACAGCATTAACACCAAATCTGCCCGCAATAACGCATTGGTGAAAGTAATTGCGTGGCATCCAGAATGCCGTTATTCATTTAGCAACTTCGAGTGGATGGAGGTCAAACCCAAGCTACAGAACAGCTATACGCCTGTATTTTCGACCAATGGCAACGGACATCATCCACTGCCACCACGCACCGAACAGTATCTCGCTTCGGGTGCATACAATGGCAGTCGCAATGCCGAGTTATTCGCCGCAGCCTGTCAGATGCGCGACGCAGGGTATAGTCAGAGCGATACAGAACGTGAATTGCTTGCCCGTCATGTTGCCGATGGTAATGGCTCAGAAAATACTGCCAGTCGTGAAAAAGAAGCACGGGCAACGATTGCCAGTGCCTACAGTCAGCCAGCACGAGAACCCATCGCATTACCGAAACAACATGCGCGTCAGGTGGTTCAGCAACTTGTGGGACAGTATCAGGTCGAGCAGAAGCCCGAACGTCCCACCACTGCCCAGATTGTGGAAGCGGTTGAAGCCTGCATCCATCTCAATCCGGTTGAGTGGGCTGAGGAACGCCAGCGTCTCAAGACTGTCTGTGGCGATGGACTGAAAATCAGCGATATTGACCGACTCTATAAGGAAAAGAAGAAGGCAGTCGAACGCCAGCACCAGCAGGAGTATGTCGATACCGAAAGCTATATCATGCTGGATGGCAAGATCATCTATCGCAAAGAGACTTATCGTGGCACGACGGAAAAGACTGTCACCGATTGGGTAGCCACCGCACTCTATCAAACCTGTCAGATTGACGATGATGGCAAAGAAGCACATATAACTACCATTGAACTTCAGCGCGGATCATCGGTGAAAAAGCTGGAAATTCCCGGTGATGTCTTTGTCGATGATGTTGCCTTGCGCCGTTTCATCGGAGCAAGTGCCGGGTCGCAGTATGTGGTTCGCGCAGGCATGTCGAAGCATCTTGTTCCCGCCATTGTGCAGTTATCGGGTGAATTTCCAACGCATCGCCATTATAACTTCATGGGTTGGATGGAACTCGATGGTCGATGGGTATATGTCTCGCCAACGGACTGCGTTACAGCGAAGGGGAAACTGGCTGAACCACCATCGGTTGAACTGGATCAACGCCTTCGGGATTACGGTTTGCAGGCAAGCAGTTGGCAGGAGAGCTTGCAGGCTTTTGATGCGGTGACGAAGGTTTTGCCACCTCAGCTTGCACCCTGTCTGATCTCGTTCGCATTACTCCCGATGATTCAGCGTTTCTTCCCGAAGATGGCGACCAAACCTGCTATCCATCTGGTTGGAACTTCGGGCAGTGGTAAGTCAGAAATCGCATCACTGATGAGTAGTTTCTATGGGCAGTTCAGCCGTGACACGCCACCTGCTCAGTGGGGTGATACCATCAACACCGTTGAAATGCTCGGTTATCCCTTATCTGACGCACTCTACTGGGTTGATGACTACAAGGACATCTATGCTGATACGCGCACCTTTACCCGTTTTCTGCAATCCTACTCCAGAAATCTAGGGCGTGGACGCTTGACCCGTGAGGCAAAGGTAAGGCGTGAAAAACCCTGTCGTGGATTGATCCTTTCGACAGGTGAAACCAGTCTTGAAGGTGAAATGTCGGTGGCATCCCGCATGATGTCGCTGGAAATTCCGCCATGGAAACAGCGTGACCCTGAAGGCAAGGCATTACTTCAAGCGGAAGCATTACGCGATAACTTGCCCGGTTTCACAGCACATTTTGCTTCATGGATTGCCCGACAGTTAGAGATCGGTGATCTGGTCGAGGATATCTCCAAGCGTTTCAGCCAGAATTTGCGTGGTTACAACGCTCAGTTGACTGCCAAACTCGGTAAAAATGGGCATCATGATCGTGCCGTAAAAAATTGGGCTGTATTGGTGACGGTGTATCAGTTGCTATCCAAATTCGTGCAGGAGATGGATGAGGACTATCTGCTTCCCGCATGGCAGGATGTCATTGTCGAGAATGTTCGCGCTTTGCGGGAAGAACGGGCCAGTGAGGTCTTTCTCGTTCTTCTGGGCCAGCTATTGGCTGGTGGGCAGGTTGTCATTGACGACAACATGCAGACTCCGCATGAATACCCATCTGGTGTGACGGTTGTGGGATACAGTGATGATCGTTATGTGTACTTACTCCCCGAAATTGCGTTCAAAGAAGTGAACAAGGTGCAGGCGATTCATTTCAATACCACCGCCATCGGGATGCAACTGAAAGAAGATGGCATCTTGATACCGGGACCGAACAATCTCAGCACACAGAAGCGAGTACGCGGTGGGCGTGTGCGATTTTGGCAACTGACTGCCGAATCCTTTGTTGAGACACTTGAGCCGCCTGAGACAGGAGCTATCTAAACCGCAAAAATGAGGGCATGAGTACCCGAAATTAGGGTGAGGCAGTTGAGACAGTTGAGACTCTTCTACTATAGAGGAGTCTTTTCTTTTTTTGCTGAAGCTATCACCTTATAGTTGTGTGTCTCAGTCGGCACAGGTGGCACAGCCTGAGACATACATTTCTACTCGTTTTCAGAAAAATTACCCCCTGTCAGAAGTGGTATGTAAGTATAATAATTACGGTAGAGCCAGTTGAGACACCTGAGACACACAAATTCACTTTAGTGAAATGTACACTAATTCAAGGCTTGACGCATTGCGATCTGTCCATCATCAGATGTCTTAGGATAGACGTAATTCGGAAGCATTGTCCATTTATTATGGTGCATGAAGAAGCATACAGTATAATCAAGGGAAGAAACCAAGCTTATTTTAACGGACTGCCATATGACTATACAAAAGCAGCAAGATCGCTATCAAGAAATACTTTCAGATCCAGCTCGACTTGCGACTATACATGATTTGGATTTGACTGACTCGCCTGCCGAAGAAGTCTTCGACCGTCTGACTCGATTAGCATCGAGGCTGATTCCGTCTCCGGTGGCCCTTGTGTCGATTGTCGATGATGAAAGGCAGTTTTTTAAGAGTTTCGTTGGACTAGCTGAACCCTGGGCATCCATGCGCCAAACGCCACTTACACATTCATTTTGTCAGCATGTCGTCGTTTCGGGCGAACCGCTCATTGTGGAAAATGCGCCTGAACATCCATTAGTAAAGGATAATCTCGCGATCCCGGATCTGGGAGTGATCAGCTATCTGGGGATGCCTTTAACCACACAAAGTGGACAAACATTGGGTTCATTCTGTGTTATTGATACAGAGGCACGCAAGTGGACCGATGATGACATTAACACCGTTCGTGAATTAGCACGATCGGTTATGACTGAGATCGAATTGCGCCATGAGGTTAAGGTGCTGAAGAAAACAGAAAGCCAGTTGAGACACCGTGAGCAACAGTTTCGGAGTTTAGTTGAGACGGCACCAGCGGCAATTGTTGTCATCAATAAAGATGGTCAGATCGTTTTAGCAAACGAACGGGTTGAGACGCTGTTCAACTATCATCAGGATGATTTGATAGGAGAGCGTGTTGAAATATTGTTGCCTGAACCACTAAAGGATATCCACAAAACGCATAGGTCGGGCTTCTTCTCCAAGCCCGAAGCCCGCGCCATGGGTACGGGTCGTGAGCTCCTGGGACGGCGCAAAGATGGCTCGGTGTTTCCGATTGAGATTGGCTTAAGCTACACAGAAACGGAGGAAGGCATCCTCGCGTTAGCCTTTATTACCGACATTACTGAACGCCAACAGCTACATAACAAGCTTGAGCAGTCAAATCGGGATCTAGCAGATTTCGCCTATGTTGTCTCACATGATCTCAAAGCCCCGTTACGTGGCATTAGTTCAATTGCAGACTGGTTGTCTACAGATTATGTGGAAGTTCTCGATAACGACGGACAGGAACTGCTGACATTATTGCAACGACGGGTTGGTCGGCTTCAAAACCTCATCGAGGGCGTATTACGTTATTCGCGTGTTGGACGTATCGAGGATGATTGGGAGAACGTTGACTTACAGAAGCTCGTCGATAACATTATTATGTCACTGGCACCTCCCGATCATATTGAAATCATCATCAATGATCCCCTGCCAACTGTCTATGGCGGTCATGTGCGCCTCGAGCAAGTTTTTCAGAATCTGTTGAGTAACGCTATCAAATATATGGATAAGCCCGAGGGGCATATTGAAATATCGAGCAAGCTGATAGACGGGCTGTGGGAGTTTCGTGTCAAAGATAACGGTCCTGGTATCGAAGAACGATACTTTACCAGGATTTTCCAGATGTTCCAGACACTCAATGCGCGTGATGAATTTGAGAGCACGGGCATTGGTCTAACCATTGTAAAGAAAATCGTTGAAATGCATGGTGGAACGGTTCTAATCCAATCGGTAGTTGGTCAGGGTACTGAGTTTGTATTCACAATTCCAGAAGCAGGAGGTCAACAGTGAGTGACGAAAAACCCATATTGCTGGTCGAAGATGATCACGTTGATGTGATGGCCGTCAAACGGTCTGTGAAACAATTGAAGATTGAGAACCCGTTGGTTGTGGCATCTAATGGCGAAGAGGCGCTGGAATACCTCACTAACGATCAGAACTCACTCCCTGCGATTATCCTTCTCGACATAAATATGCCCAAGATGAACGGGATTGAATTTCTCAGTGTGCTGAAAAAGAATGAGCGACTCAAACGCTTGCCAGTAGTTGTCCTAACAACATCACAGGAGGATCAAGATCGTTTTGATTCGTTTGATCTGGGCGCATCGGGTTATATGCTTAAACCGGTGGATTATTCGCGCTTTGTCGAAGTTGTACGTACCATCCATACCTACTGGTCACTCAGTGAAAAGAGTGACTAGAAAAGGAAGACCAATGCCGCTGAGAATATTGCTAGTCGAGGATAATCCACTGGACCAGAGAGCATTTGTGGAATGACCCCGAAAAAGTGGACTTGAGGAAAAGACAGTACACTGGAGTAGGGA
>CALJKV010000042.1 GCA_937974245.1 uncultured Chloroflexota bacterium
AAAAAACAACGAGGGTCGGGATCGCTCCCCACCCTCGCTGATGGAATCTGTGCACAATCAGGAGACAATTACAGCTGTGACTTCCGGCGTGAACGCAAGACCAGGAAGATGACCAGCAACAGGACTAACAGGCCAATCACCACAACGGCAATCGGCACAATGTCCATCGTGTCCGCGCCCTCACCAGGTACGGTTTCCGGGGTCAGGGTGCCAATCGGCGTGACCGACGCATTCGGTTGTGGTGCTTCTGTTGGTTCGTCGGTGGGCGGAACCGCAGTGGCTTCAACCGTTGGTTCGTCAGTGGGTTCTTCGGTGACAGACTGCGCGTTGATGGTTGCTGCGGCATCGGTGGTCGCCAGTGCATCCGCCGTCCCCTGGGCATTCACGATCGCTTGCGCGGTCAATGAAGCGGCCGCGTC
The DNA here is from genome assembly GCA_937974245.1 of uncultured Chloroflexota bacterium. Taxonomy (GTDB): domain Bacteria; phylum Chloroflexota; class Anaerolineae; order Aggregatilineales; family Phototrophicaceae; genus JACKCG01. The sequence continues at coordinate 420 of CALJKV010000042.1, forward strand.
TACAGTGGCCTGGGCGTTAACCGCTGCCAACGCATCGGTTGTGGCCTGGGCATTGGCTGTCGCCAGCGCATTGGCTGCTGCCCGCGCATCCAGGGTGGCCTGGGCATCAGCTGTGGCCGCCAGTTGGCTGTTCACAGTAGCCTGGGCGTCTTCCTGGGAGACGGCTTCTTTGGTCATCATCTCAGCCACGAGCGCAGCATTGGCATCGGCGGTAGCTTGCACGTCAACCGTTGGTTCAAGCGTTGCGGTAGCCTCAGGCTGCCCGGATGGCGTGGCCTCTACCGGTGGGGTATTGGTTGGGACGGGTGTGTTCGTGGGCATCGCCGCCGCTGTCAAAGTCATAAACGGCCCTTCAGCAATGCGGAAGGTGCTATCTACTGTCGCGCTCTGCCCACCTGCATTAGCGGCGGTAATGGCGATCACATGCGACCCTGGCCCGAACGCCAGGATATCCAGTTCGAAGCTAAACGGTGCTGTAGTTTGCGCGACGACTTCACGCCCATCTATTGTGTAGGATACATTCGTGATGGGGGTCTGTCCGCCAGCTTCTATCGTGATGGTGCGATTTTCGCTGAGTTCTTCGCCCAATTCCAGGCCGCTGATCGTGATTTCCGGCGGCAGCGCGGCCACAACAACATTGACCGTCTGGCTGGTTTGCTGGCCGTTGGCATCGGTCACAGTGATGGTCAAGAGCTGTGAGCCAGGTTGGAGTTCAACCGGGTTCGCGGTAAAAGCTGTTACCGCCCCTTCGGCTATGCCGGTGAGGGGGACATCGCCCACCATCGCTACAACATTGGCAACAGCACCCTGACTCTTGAGGATTTCAACCGTGATTTCCGCGGTATTCGTCAGAATTTGCCCGCCCGATAACCCGGCGAACTGGATGACCGGCGGCAGTGCGGCTACACTGAAGTTAAGCGATTCTTCAACCGCAGCACCTCCCGCGTTAGTCACCTGTACACCCAGCGTATGTGCGCCTGGTGCGAGCAGGTACGGGTCAATAGTTGTGGAGAAAGGCGCGGCATTCAAGGTTTCGCCCGCGCCGCCGTCCAGGTTGAAGGTAACGCCTGTCACCGGGGTCTGGCCGCTGGCATCCACCGTAACCGTTACTGGCTCGGTGATTTCAACACCTTCCACAAAGGGCGAGGTGATCGTGACCAGTGGGGGCAGCGCCGCCACTTCAAATGCGCCGGAGACCGTACCGGCATCGCCACTATTGTCAACAGCGGTGAAAGTCAGGGTATGTGTTCCAGGCTGGAACAGTACCGGGTCAATCAGGAAGCTGTAGGGTTCGCCTGTCAGCGTAGCAGCCGCCGCGCCATCCACCTGGAATTCAGCTGAGGTGATGGCATCATCGGCGATAATGTCGGCGGTGACATTCACGGGTTCGCTGATTGCGCCCGCCGGGAGATCAGCCAGGGAGACCAGCGGAACCGGGATGGGTGCTCGCAGAATCGCTGTCGCAGTGGCGACGTTCTCATCGGTGGTGACTTCAATCGTGAGGGGGTATTCCTGGCCGTCGCCGGGTACCTGGGCGTTAATCGTAATGACATACTGGCTGCGGAGCGTGTTCGCCAACCCCTGGTAAATTTGCAGTAGTTCATCCGGGGTCGGTGACTCGAAGAATTTCGCGTTAGTACCATTGGAAAGTTCGGTCAGGTATGTCCGGTCAAAACCGTAACCCAAGCCAATCGTGTAGACCGGCACACCGCGTTTGAGAGCTTCATTCAGTGCTGCCCCCCGGCTGTTGGCGCTGCGCCCGCCGTATTCGGCACCATCGCTTAACAGGATGACGGCGCGACGGGGCAGGTCAGAAGCGGCGGCACGATTCACACCTTCAACACCGGCATCATACAGGGCAGTCTTACCGCCAAATGCCAGGTTGTCAATCGCACGGAGGAGCGCGGCTTTATCGGTTGTGAAGTCTTGTGTCAGATAGACCTGACTGTCAAATGTGACGATGGCAACCGGATCATTGGGGCCAATCGAATTGATAAACAAGCGGGCGGCTTCCTGCGCACGCTGCAAGGGAAGCCCGGCCATACTGCTACTGGTATCAATTGCCAGCACGACTCCGAATGACAGGTCGTCGTCGGTGATATTTTCGACACTGACAATATTGGCGCGATCTGCCAGTTCCCCGACGATCTTGAAATTGGCTTCACTGAGTCCAAAGACCGGCTGACCGAGGCTGTCTAATACCGTAGCTGTTACGGTGACAACCGGCGGTAGTGAAGCGTTGACACCTGTAATTTCCATCTGGAAGGTCGGTGCTTCAACCTGCGCTCCCAGCGTGATAGGCACTAAAACCAGTATAATGCCAAGAACCATGAAATAACTGAATGCTCGTTTCAAAGCAACAACCCCCACTATATGTGTTAGAGGAATTGGGACACGCACTATCCATAATCCAGTCCCCAATAGTCACGAAAGTCCTGTTTTGGGTTTCAATTGGGATTTTTCACTATTGATAGTGTGTGAATCACCACCGATTTTGGATGATTGTGACTAAACATACAATTGTAGTGGAATTTTGTTTTCTTGCAATACGAAGAGTTTCAGCCCTTGCTCACAAAGTCTATGTTGCTGTACAGCGTCTTCAGGGTATAATCGCTGTAACGAACCATCGTATAGCAGGCAGGCATTCAGGGACTTTAGGTTATGGTAGAAGTGATAATTGATAGTATCCGTGTAAGTCTGATGTCGCAGCATCGGGTGGTGGTGTTGAAGGACATCAATGCCGAACGCTACCTCACGATCTGGATTGGCCCATGTGAAGCAGAGGCCATTAACATCCGGCTTCAGAACGTCCCCTCCCCACGTCCATTAACGCATGATCTGCTGCACTCTGTGATAACCGAACTCGGCGGCAAGGTGGTTCACATCCTGATTAGTGCCATGCGCGAAGACATCTATTATGCCCGGATTGTCCTGGAAGTTGCCGGGGAACAGACTGAAATTGATGCCCGGCCCAGCGATGCAATCGCGCTGGCGGTGCGCTGTGGTGTGCCGATTTTTGTTGCCGATATGGTGATGGATAAGCTGGCCGCGCCCCCGGATGAAGATGTCGAGCATGAATTGGATAGCAGCGCGGCGGGTGAGAGCGAGGCTGTGGACGAAAGCCGCTTGAGCGCCTTCGCGGACTTCCTGGATACACTGGATATGGACGAACTGGATGATGAGGAATAATCTGGTTTTCTGAACGGCCAGGAAATCCGGTTACGTGTAGGGCAGCGAGGTCAGTCTCGTGTGAACAGCACCCAGCTGGGCATACCGGGTTGTGATGTCCGGTTTCGGGACAATCCTGCACGACAAAATGCAGTAGTAGACTAGTGTGGCTAAGAAGCCTCACCGAGTTTTGTGATGTGGTGCATTCGTTTTAACTGGCCCGGATTGTTTCTCCTGGCTGATATGCTAAGACCTTCAAGCGGTGCGCTTCCTTTGTTCAGAACGCGCCGTTTCGTTTCTCAATAGACAAGAGGCTCATGACAAACCCTGTTCAATCCGCTATCCCGTATGTACAGGAGGCCGAAGAAGCCGTCCTGGGCGCGATTCTGCTGAATCCCTCCTCGTATTACGCGGTGGCCGCTTTTTTGCACGCGGATGATTTTTACCTGCTCCGTCACCAGTATATCTGGCAGGCCTTTGACCGGCTGATTGCGATCAGCGAGCCGATTGAGTATGTTACCGTGCAGGCGGCGCTGCGTGATTATGGCTACCTGAAAGAAATCGGCGGCGGCGCGTACCTCACCTACCTGATTAACAATACCCCGACCTCGGTGCATGCCGAAGCGTATGGCCGCCTCGTAGAGCGGGCCGCTGTCCGTCGTCGCCTGCTAGTGGCCGCCGATCAGATCAAGGCGCTGGCACTGGACGAGCAGTTGGTGCTGGAAGAGGTCATCAGCGGCGCGGAGTCCCAGTTGTTCAATGTGAGCGAACGCCGCATGAATAAAGACCTGGTTTCGATGCGCCAGGCGATTGACGAGTACTGGGAGCGGCTCGAAACGCTGATGCAGGGTGGGAATCGCGGGTCGTTCGGGCTGCCATCGGGTTTCAAAGACCTGGACACACTGCTGGGCGGCTTCCAGAAGCCCGACCTGCTCATCTTCGCAGGCAGGCCGGGTATGGGCAAGACGAGCTTCATGCTTTCTGCCGCGATCAATATGGCGCGACTGGGGGCGCGGATCGCCATCTTCAGCCTGGAAATGGGGGTAGATCAGATTGTGCAGCGCCTGGTTTCCATGGAAGCCGGGATTAACACCCAGAGTCTGCGCGGTGGCAACATCAGCCCGCAGGAGTGGCAGCGATTTGTGGCGGCGGCAGGTAATCTGAGCAACTTCCGCATCTTCATTGACGATTCCCCGGCGCTGAACCCGCTGCAAATGCGTACCAAGTGCCTGCGCCTGGCGCGGGAACACGGCATTGACCTGGTGGTAGTGGATTACCTGCAACTGATGAACGCCGGCGGTTCGTACAGCAACAACCGTGTGCAGGAGATCAGCTACATCAGCCGCAGCCTGAAGGAAATGGCACGCGAGCTGAATGTGCCCGTGCTTTCGGCGGCGCAGCTTTCACGCGCGGTGGAACAGCGCCAGGATAAGCGCCCGGTATTGAGTGACCTGCGCGAGTCGGGCTGTCTGGCGGGAGAAAGCCTGGTCTATCTGCCGGATAGCGGCCAGTACGTGTCGATTAAGGAACTCAGCGGCAAAACAGGTTTCCGGGTGATGAGTTTGAATACCGGCACCTGGAAACTTGAACCCGGCGTAGTCTCGAACGCCTTCTGTACCGGCGTGAAACCCGTCTACAAGCTGACAACCCAGTTGGGGCGCTCGATCCGGGCGACGGCCAACCACAAATTCCTGACCATTACAGGTTGGAAACGGCTTGATGAACTCACCGCTGACGATCACATCGCTCTGCCACGTTTATTGGATAGCCCGACCGAGCAAACGATGAGTAATGCCGAACTTGCCTTGCTCGGCCATTTAATCGGAGATGGTTGCACGCTGCCGAACCATGCTATTCAGTATACGACACGCGAACATGACCTCGCGGAAATTGTCTCGCATCTGGCAAGCGAGGTCTTTGGTAGCGATGTACAACCGCGTATCCATCGGGAAACCGGCCATAACTGGTATCTGGTCTTTTTGCCCACCACCCGCAAGATCACACACGGCGTTCGTAACCCGATTTCGGAATGGCTGGAACAATTAGGCGTCTTTGGCCCTCGCTCACACGAAAAACACATTCCTGACAAAGTGTTCGCCCAGCCCCGTGAAGCCATTGCACTGTTCCTGCGCCATTTGTGGGCTACGGACGGCTGCGTGAAGATGAGAAGGACTACAAAGGGGTACTATCCGGCTGTGTATTACGCCAGCAGCAGTGACAGACTCGCACAGGATGTACAGGCTCTATTAGTTCGGCTTGGCATTAATGCTCGTCTGAAACCTGTGAGCCAACATGATAAAGGGCGTGACCAGTACCATGTAATTGTCACAGGGCGTGATGATTTAGCGTTATTTGCTCAATACATCCAGGCAGTCGGGAATTACAAGAATGGTACGCTGGAAGAAGTTCAACATTATGTAGATACCTATCCAGCAAACACGAATCGCGATGTCATTCCATATACTATCTGGCGAAGCTATGCCGTACCTGCGATGCAAGCGGCGGGCATAACTGGTCGTCAAATGCAGGCGGAACTTGGAAATGCCTACTACGGAACAAGTTTATACAAACAAAACGTGAGTAGAGAACGTGCCGGGAGGCTTTCGCAGGTTGTCCAATCAGATACCTTGGCATTACTTGCCCAAAGTGATGTCTACTGGGATCAGATCACCACAATTGAGCCGGATGGCGAAACGGAAGTTTACGATCTGACCGTGCCGGGCAATAGTAATTTCCTGGCTAGTAATATTATTGCTCATAATAGTATCGAGCAAGACTCGGACATCGTGATGTTCCTCTATCGTGATGAGGTCTATAACGAAGCGACGGAGTTCCCCAACCAGGCGGATGTCATCATTGCCAAGCACCGCAACGGCCCGGTGGGGACGATTTCGTTGTATTATGAAAAGACACTGACCAAGTTCCTCAACGCCGCCGAACGCAGCGTGGATATGAGTTATTGAGTCCTGAGTAGAAAGTGCCAGTACCGAGTAGAAAGTGTTGAAGTGTACACGTGAACGTCATACTTTCCACTTTTTACTTTTCACAAAGACTAACGGATGAACGGAATGCAAAAATACGAAGGCTTCCCGCCGGGCATCGTCAAAGAGACAGGGTTGCCCAATCCCTTCTTCAGCGATTTACTGCCGCTGATTGATGACCTGGGCGAACTGAAAGTTGTGCTGTTTTCGCTGTGGGCGCTGCGGCAGAAAGAGGGGATGTTCCGTTTTCTGCGCTACCGTGATTTCAGCGAGAATGCTGCTTTGATGAGTGGGTTGGCGGTGACTGACCCACAGGCGGCAGCGGAAACCCTGCTGGAGACGGCGCTGGCGCGGGCGGTGGAACGGGGGGCGCTGCTGTGTGTCGAACTGCGGCGCGACTCTGGCTGTGAACTGCTCTACTTCGCCAATACGCCGCGAGGCCGCAGCGGTGTCATGCAGGTTCAGGCCGGGAAGTGGCAGCCGCTGGAAGGCGACTCGATTGAAATCCTGCCGGCCCGCCCCAATATCTATACACTCTATGAGGACAATATCGGGCCGCTGACGCCGATGATTGCCGATACACTCAAGGCCGCCGAACAGGAATACCCGCCGCACTGGCTGGAAGAGGCGGTGCAGATCGCGGTTGAGGCGAATGCGCGGAATTGGCGGTATATTGAAGCGGTGCTGAAGGGCTGGGAAAAGGACGGCAGAGATGGACGACTCGCTGCGAAAGAGTCTGGCGAAAATGGGAATCCCTATATCTCAGGAAAATACGCCGACTTCATCGAACATTGAGGCAGAAACCGGACCGTGTCGCATCTGCGGCCAGACGCCTTCGGTGTGTTATGGTCTGGGCGTTGTCCGCTACGAAGTGCCGGTAGCTGACTCGCGTTTTGGCAAGCTGTTCCGCTGCCCGAACAACCCGTTAGAAGGCGATACCGATCGCCTGGAGCGGCTGCGGCGCTTGAGCAACCTGGATTCGTTTGCCGATAAAGGTTTTGATAATTTTTTTGTCCACGAAGAGACATTAGAGGGCGAGCAGGCCAATTCGCTGCGGCACGCCGTCATCACATCCCGCAACTTCGCCGAAAAACCGGAAGGCTGGCTGCTGCTGGAAGGCACGTATGGCACCGGCAAAACGCACCTGGCGGCGGCTATCGGCAATCAGCGTTTGCAGCATGGTGATGAAGTCCTGTTTATCACTGTCCCCGACCTGCTCGACCACCTACGCAGCGCCTATGCGCCTTCGTCTGATCTGGCCTACGACGAAACGTTTGATCGGGTACGGAGCGTGCCGCTGCTCATCCTGGATGACCTGGGGACGGAGAACGCCAGCGGGTGGGCGCGGGAAAAACTCTTCCAGCTTCTCAACCACCGCTATACCCGCCGGCTGCCCACAGTCGTCACGACCAATATCGAATTGGATTCGATTGACCCGCGCATTCGCAGCCGTTTGCTGGATGCGGGCATGATCCGTCACGCCCGGATTATCGCGCCCGACTACCGCACGACGATCCCCAACCGGCACGATCAGCTTTCCAGCCTGTACCTGTACAAAGATATGACCTTCGAGACATTCGATACCCGCTCACGGCTGTCGCAGGAAGAATCCGCCAATCTCGAACGGGCCTGGAGCGTCGCCCAGAATTATGTCCAGAACCCGGAAGGCTGGCTGGTATTTTCGGGGAAGTATGCCACCGGTAAGACGCACCTGGCGGCGGCGATTGCCAACTTCGTTCAGCAGCAGGGCAACACCGTGATTTTTGTCACCACGCCGGATCTGCTGGATTACCTGCGGGTGACGTTTAATCCCGGCACACCGGTGAGCTTTGACCAGCGTTTCCAGATGGTGCGGAATGTGCCTTTCCTGGTGCTGGACGACTTGGGGACGGAACATGCGTCGCCCTGGGCGCGGGAGAAGCTGTTCCAGATTCTCGATTACCGCTATATTGCCCGGTTGGCAACGGTCATCACCACTTCGAAGGAATTTGATGCCCTCGATGCCCGTATCCGTACCCGACTGATGGATAAGCGCCGTTGTTTTGTCTTCGCGCTGACTGCACCGGATTATCCCACCCGTATGAATCGCAGGTAACGTGACCGCTTTCACCATCACACACTATAAACGGCGCTACTATCGGGCCGTGCACGACCTGCTCTTCCGCGCCCGGCAGGTACACACCCACCTTGACTGGCATGAAACCCAGCACTGGCTCGAATCGCAGCACCGACCGATTATGCGGCTGGCCTGGCAGAATTGGCGGCTCGTCGGGCTGTTGGCCGCGTCGCAGCCGCTCAATCATGCCGCCTGGGTGCGGTTGGCGGCGCTTGATGACCGGTTAAACGGGGATTTGCTAACGGTGATGTGGGATGCCATCGCCGCCGAGTTACGCGGATTGTCTGTCCAACGGGTCGGCCTGCTGATGATGGATGACTGGCTGGAACCCCGGCTGGAGTCGCTGGGTTTTCGGTACATCGAGCATGTCGTCACACTGGCACGCAGCGGGAACGAACTCCCACCGCCTCGTCCGAGCCTGGTGGAAATCCGCGCTGCCGAACCGGGAGACGTGGACGCCCTGGTGCGGGTAGATCATGCCGCGTTTGCCCCGCCCTGGCAGCTGGCGGCTGATGAGATGCGGCAGGCACACCGTATCGCCCCCACCTGTACCCTTGCGCTGCTGGATGGCGCGGCGGTAGGTTACCAGTTAAGCACCCTCTACCTGGATGGTGCCCACCTGGCACGGCTGGCGGTGGTGCCAAACCAGCAGGGACAAGGCATTGGCGGGGCGCTGCTGGGCGATGTCTTACAGCGATTCTTCCGTCGCTACGTCTACACGATGACGGTCAACACCCAGGATAGCAACACGCAATCGCAGCACCTGTATACGCGCTTCGGCTTCAGCCGCACCGGCTACGACCTGCCCTACTGGGAAGCGGCATTGTAAGGACTTACGTTGTTGCCGGGAAATGCCCTCTGGCTTCGGCGGACACACAAAAGGGCATCCCTGCGATCTAAAAAGCCATCCGTTTACGCCCTTGAATCAATTCCTGGTAGTACGCCAGCAGCGCCGTATCCTGATCGTCTCCCCAGGCCATAGGGACGCGATTGGTGTGCAGCCCCATGCCTTTTGTGCCCACTTTCTGGCTCAGGCCGACTTCCGTACCATAGTAGATGATGGGCGGCCCCGGCAGGCGCATCTGTTCGGCGGCAGCCCGACGCAGCACGTCTTTATCCCCCCCGGCGATGAAGAGGAAACGATCCATGTCGTGGTTATCCAGGAAAGTCGGCAGCAGGAAATCCGACGGGAAATAGGCTGTATGCCGGGCGGCAAACCGTTCGTAGTCGGCTTCCGGCCACGTTTTCCAGCCGAACGTCTTGCGGAGCGCCTCGCTGCTGTGGAAATCCAGCACGCCGTCCAACTGCCCCACATACTGCCGCAGCATATCAGGCGCATCCACTACCTCGCCAAAACAGAACGAATCCGGCTTGACCTCACGGCAGGCGGCGCGGAAGTCACCCCAGAAGGCCGGGCTGGGGCCGAGGGCGTAATCCAGCCGGTAGCCGTCCACGTCGAATTCGCGCAGCCAGTAGCGGGCAATATCCAGCATCCAGTCACGGGCGGCGGGGTTCGCCAGGTTGATCTGCGGCATGGAGGCCGATGTGAAAAATGTCCGGTAGCCAATGCGTGAGTTATCAAAGGTGAACCAGTCGCGGTACGGGCTGGTTGGATCGCTCCTGGCCTCCAGGAAGATCGGGTTCTGGTACGACATATGGTTACACACCAGGTCAAGCAGCACGCGGATACCACGCTGGTGTGCCGCGTCTACCAGCGAACGCAGTGCCGTGTTGCCCCCCAAACGCGGTTCAGTGCATCTGTAATCCAGGATGTCGTAGCCGTGATGAGTTGGACTCAGCCAGGTGGGACTCAACCAGATACAGGTTGCACCCAGGTCGGCGATATAGCCTAACTTCTGCTCCACACCCTCCAGCGTACCGCCGCAGAACCCCATCAGGTCGGTGGTTTGCAGCCATTTACGCCCATCGCCGGGGTAAAAGCGGTCTACGAACACCTGGTAGATAACGGCTTCCCGCGCCCACTCCGGTACGCGCAGCGTGTCCACATGATAGGCGAAAACCGTCGCTTTGGTCGGGTCGCCATACACCAGGTCATCCGGCAGTGGTTCACCCCGGAAGAAGTAACCGGACGCATGTTCGGCGGTGGTCTGCACATCGGGCCAGTCCGCCCAGATTTCCGCGCCGCCCGCATCCCACGCGCCGATGCTGTAGCGAACGATTGTGCCGGCAGGCTGTGGCGGCAGAGTCCCCTCCCAGATGGTGACATAGCTCCACGAGAGGGTATCCCAGGTCGTTTCGACCTGTTCCAGGGGCAGGCCATAGCCGTGAACTGCCACGCCGCGACTCCCGCTGGGCATGCTGCCATCCAGCGTATAGTAACAGGCGACATGTGTAGCGGCGACGTTCTGGCCGGTAGTGACGGTGATCGTTACCGGTTGGCCGGGTTCCGGGTCACGTGGGGTTTTACGGTAAGCGTGCTGGACCCCCTGCTGCAAAGCCCGGTGGTGTACCAGCTTAAGACCATCACTTGCCAGTGTGCCGAAGATGAAGTCCACGATGGGCTACCCCTTTACTGCGCCGATAGTTAAGCCACTCACGATATAACGTTGCAGTGACAGGTAAAGCAGCACAATCGGCACCGCCGCGACGAGCGACCCAGCGGCGAACACACCCCAATCGTTGGAAAATTCCCCGCCGGAGACAAAGCTGAACATGCCGACCATGAGCGTCCACGTCTCGCGCTCGTTGAGCATCACCCGCGCCAGCAAAAACTCGTTGAATGTACCGACAAAGGCAAACAGGCCGACAACCACCAGGATCGGGCGTACCAGCGGGAAGATGAGATACCAGAAGCTCTGCCAGTGGGTCGCGCCGTCTACCTGCGCCGATTCGTCAATATCGCGGGGAATAGTGTCAAAGAAGCCTTTCATCAGCCAGATATTGACCGCCATCCCGCCACCCATGTAGATCATGATGAGGCCGCCATACGAGTTCAGGCCGAGCAGCGGCACATATTTGCCAATCTGGATAAGCATCAGGTAGAGCGCCACCAGCGCCAGCAGATTCGGGAACACCTGTACCAGGAAGATTGAGAGCAGCAGGCTGCGCCGCCCCCGAAATCGAAAACGCGAAAAGGCGTAGGCACTCAATGAGGTGATGAGCAGCGTCAGAACCGTGGAAATCGCGGCAATGAAGAGCGAATTGAACATCCAGCGCCAGAATGGAACCTGCGGGTCATCGAACAACCGCCGGTAGTTCGTCAGCAGGTCATCCAGGTTCTTGACATTGGACGGGATGAGCGTCTGGTTGGACATTGAGCCGGTGGGGTTGAATGATGCCGAAGTGATCCAGATGACCGGGAAGAGCGCAAAGATCAATGCCAGCGTGATCACGATTCCCCGCGCCGCCCGACTGGTGAGAAAACGTCCCAAAACTGTCCCGATGTTAGACATTTTCACCAACCTCCTCCCAGCGCCGGGTGAGCCGGAACTGCAACAGAGTCAATGTGCCGACTATCAGGAAGATCATCACCGCAATGGCTGAGGCATAGCCGAAGTCCCGCGTGCCACCGGCGGAAAATGCGAAGCGGTAGGTATAGGTCATGAGGTTATCGGTATGGCCGACCGGCGGAGCGACTGTCCCCGCGATGGGGGGGCCGCCTTCGATCAGCCCTTCAATCATCAAAAAGTTATTGAAATTAAACGTAAACGAAGCGATCAATAACGGGCCAACCGCCACCAGCAGCAGCGGCAGCGTCAGACTCCAGAATTTATGCCAGGCATTCGCGCCATCTACTTCTGCCGCTTCATAGATTGAAGCCGAGATGGATTGCAGCGCACCGCTGCACAAGAGCATGAAGTAGGGATAGGCGAACCACAGGTTGACCAGCAGAATCATAAACTTCGCCCAGCCGGGGTCATTGAAAAATGCCGGGGAACTACCGAAGATGTCCCGCAGCGTGGCCGGGATGACGCCCACATTCGAGTTGAACATGCCGCGCCAGATCAGAATCCCAATCATGCCGGGGATGGCATACGGGATAATCAGGAGTGACCGGATGACTTTCACACCAGGAAAATCCCGGTTGAGGATGAGCGCCATGAACAGCCCTAGTGAGAAGGCGGTCAATACCGACAGGAGGGCAAAGGCCACCGTCCAGCCGAACACCTTGAACAGCGGGACTGGCAGCAGGGTATCGAACAGGCTCAACATCGGCTCGGCGAAGACCGCCAGCAGCAGCAGCGGCACGACCACGCGCCGCACCAGCCAGATTTCCATGATGTCAGTATTGCCGAAGAAGCGGTAAACACCCCAGCCCGCCGCGACAGCGACTACAAACCGCCATAAGAAGTTCAGGAACTGTGGACCAAGGTTGCTCAACCCGCTGAAGAACCCGGTAATCCGGGCGAAATTGTTCAGGCCAATCGGCACCCAGTAACCAACGGGAGCGAAGGTGCTGTCCGGCGCGACAAACTGCCCCTGGCTGTCATCCGCCTGGTACACGATCATGGTTTCCATGTCGGTCAGCGTGTTGGCTGCCGCGTCGAATACCCATTTCGAGACGAATGCCCCGGCCTCGTTGCGGCTCTTGATGCCAACCGGGCTGGCCGGGTCGCCAAACTGCATGGTTTGCAGAGTGTTCAGCGCCCGGAAGCGTTCGCCACCTTGCAGCACGATTAGCCCATCCATCTGCGCCGGGATCCCGGCCTCGTCATACGGGCCAGAGCCGCTGACGCCGGGCGTCACCGACTGTAACGGTTGATCGGGGAGCGCGAAGAAGGTATTACCCTGGGCATCCACCAGCCACAGGCCGTAACGGTCTCCGGTTTCATTACCGAAGGGCGTCCAGGCGTAGCTCGTGCCACCTTCGGGGAGATAGGTACGCTGTGCCAGGAGTTCCGCGACTTCGACTTTGCTCTGGCGGTGGCCGTCGCTGAAGTTGGTGAAGGCCACGTACAGCGTGTAAAACATTGGGTAGAGCGCCATCAGAACAATCAACGCCAGGGCAGGGGACATCCAGCGCAGCGGCCACAGCCCCGGCACGAGGGTAATCACAGTGACGATCAAAGCGGTTGCCGCGATAGCGAGCGCCAGGAAGAGGTTGCCATCACCACCGATGCTGACGGCCAGCAGCAGGGCGAAAACATCAATGACGGCCAGCGCCAGCAGCCGCAAGATCAAGCCTACCGGTGACGAGGACAGGGCTGGGGCCCCGGTAGAGACCCCAGCACGTGCCAGCGCAGTACGCATGACTAGCCGCCAACCGTTACGGTCAGCAGATTGGTTGAACTGTCGAACGAGAAGGTGACAGGCTCATTGTCAGCAGATACAGTGAAGGGGATATTGGCACCACCTGTTTCGCCGTCCGCGCCGTAGTTGACATCCCAACTCTGGTTGAGCGCGGCCTTGACTTCATAGTCGCCCGCCGGGAGCACGTCGGTGCTGAAGCTGTAAATGCCATCGGCATCGGCGTCCTGCATCCAGGAGAGCAGGCAGTCCGGCGCCCAGTCACCGGGGCAGCCGAGGGCAACCTGGTAGCTGCCGGGGGCGCTCACGATGAGCGAGTTTACGCTGTCGGTTACCCAGTGCGAAATCGGGTCGAACAGGAAGACAACATTGGTGTCGGCGTCCAGGTTGAGGACGATATTCGCGCCGCCTGCTTCGCCACCCAGGCCGTAGTTCACGTCCCAGGTGCCATTGAGGGCGGCTTTGTATTCGTAGCTGCCAGCGGGCAGATCAAAGGCCGCCTGCCAGACTCCATCATCTTCGCCCACGACCATGCGGGTGTTTTCGCATTCCGGCTGCCAGTTGCCGGGGCAGCCCAACGCCTCTTGAATAGTGCCAGGCAGCCCGACATATTCGCCCGTTTCCGAGGTGGTTGCGCCAGTGACACGCCCGGCGATCAGGTCACGAATTTGCGCGGCAGCATCGGTGAAGGCTGTCGCACCGTCAAGTTCCTGCGTGATGGTGAACTGCTGGGCATTGCCCCACGCGCCCCACACCGAGGACATCTGAGGGATAGATGGCTGCGGCACGCCCACCAGCCCAGCATGACGGAAAGCTTCAAAGTCTGGGTCGGCCAGCGATTCCAGAACCGGCAGATAGGCGGGTGGACGCGGGTCAGCATCATACATGGCCTGCATCGGCCCGCTGTTCGCCATAAAGTCAAGCAGGAAGGCTTCGGCCAGCAGTTGATTCTGGCTGTAGGCGCTAATCATGAAGCCCTGGCCGCCGATGAATGGTCGGCCCGGTCCGGCAGGCCCGGCAGGCAGATCGCTGATGGCGTAGGGGATACCCGATGGGCGGATACGCTCTGGCATCGCCCAGGGGCCGGTAATAATCATAGCCGCTTCACCGCTCTCGAATTTGGCATGCATCACATCATAGTTCACGTCGGCGACGAGATAGCCGGCCTCGGCCATACTTTGCAGCCATTCAGCGGCAGCGATAGCGCCTGCGCTGTCAATGCCCACGTCCTCGGGGTTATAGTTGCCGTTTTCATCCAGCCCGAAGACGTAACCACCATAGGCGCTCATGATCGGGAAGTAGTGATAGGCGTCGTTGGTCTGAATCAGGTAGCCGAATTCACTGGTGCCGGAGCTGACCAGTTCTTCGGTGATCGCCTTGACTTCATCCCAGGTCGCGGGCGCATCCGGCACGAGGTCCGTGTTGCGGAGGAAGGCGACATTTTCGACGGCATAGGGCATTCCGTACAGTTCGCCATAGTAAGTGAACAGGGACAGCGCCGCCGGGCTGAATTCCGCTGCTTTGTCGCCCAGGTCAATTGGGACAACCGAGCCGTTCAGCACGAGTTCGCCAATCCAGTCATGGGCGGCGATGATGATGTCCGGGCCTTCACCCGCAGGGCCAGCCACCGGCAAATTAGCGCGAATATCGCCCATGCCGATCTCATCCACGCGCACGGTGACACCAAATTCCGCCGAGAACTGCTCGACCAATGGGGTGAGTGCTTTTTCGCGGGTATTATCCGCCCAGATCAGCAGGTCAGGACGCCCGTCCTGAGCCGCTACCGGCGCGCCGACGACCATCGTCAGGCATACCGCCAACAGAACCACAAAACCAAACCGCTTCATGTAAGACTACCTCCTAAACAGTATTATTGGGTGATTGATGATGCATCTAGAACGAACATTGTGTGGTGTGGACAAGGGGTTTCAACACCCGGTAGCCGCACCGATGTAATGAACCAGGACAGCCTTTTCTCTGGTCTGATACCACCCCCTTTCAGGTATCCTGAATGTTCAGATGAACGCGCAACGAGGTGCGCATATGCTTTAATAGTTGAATCAGTTGTTCCTGCTCCGCTGCGGGACGGCGGGAAAAGCACTCAGTCATGTATTGTTCGTGGGCGGTATAGGCGCGTTCGCGCAAATCTGCGCCTGCGGGGGTGAGGGCGACGCGCTGCGCCCGGCGGTCATCCGGGTCTGTTACGCGGTGAACCAGCCCGGCAGCTTCCATCTGGTCCATCAGGCGGGTAATCGTGCTGCGGGCAAACAGCATCCGGTAACTGAGATCGGTGAGACGGCGTCCATCAGATGGGTGCAGCAGCATGAGGACGCGGTACTGCGAAGGGGTCAGATCGAACTGTGCCAGAACGCTACGGTCTGCGTTGTCCAGCAGCACGTAGACATCATGAATCAGCCTGTACAGGCTGGCGGCAGTGGTGCCAGCTTCAATTTCATCAGAAAGAAAAGGATCAAATAACATTTTGTTGCACATAAAACTGTTGCGTATGCAACAATCATAACGCGACTGCGGGGCGATTGTCAATCAGCCTGCCTTGTGCAGAATCAATGAATTGGCTGACGTGTATTTTCATTTCGACAGGCTGGCAATTTGCTGGATGAATCGTGGACGGTCTAACCGCCGCTATACCATCGCTGGACGGCTTGGCCGGTGTCATCCTGGAATCCTGCAAAATCTGGGGGTTTGGGGAAGTGAATCAGGTGTGTTTGGCAGCGGCAGTCGGATGCGCCGAAGCGGGGAACGGGTATCGCCGCATGGGAGCGGGACGCCAGCGCCGCCGCCCATTCATGCTCGTAAACCGTCTCGCTGACGAGATACCATATCTCACGAGTTGGCGCAGCCCGCCGCAGGTAGTCTATGTGCCAGTGGGGTTTTATCACCGGGGCAAGGTGGTGTTTGAGTCTGCCGCGCAGTCCGCCGGGGCCGAAGGCGCTGCCAACATAGGCATACCACCCGGCAAGGAAAGCGAATATGCCTCGCTTACCGATGGTGAGGTGGGCGGGTTCGTCCAGGCGCAGAATAAGTATGTACGTCCCTTTGCTGACGGGTAGCGTGATTATTGTCATTGTTCAGACATAATACTGGTTTCCAGCAGGCCGTGCTGGATTTCCTGGACGGTATCCAGTCCTCCCTGGCTGTAAGCCACCCAGATGATTGCCGGACGCTCCGCCGCCTGGTAACGGGCCAACTGTGCCGACCACCGGGCGGCTTCCGCGGTGAGACTACCGTCAAGTAAACCGGGCAGCGAGTCATCCTGGGCGAGCTGCCTGATCTGCCGGATGACGCTCCCCAGGACGACCAACCGGCCTTCCTGGTATTTCAGCCCGCCGGTTACACGACCATCTTTGTGTATCTGGCACATCGTTGCGCTGCCGGTGTAATCCAGCATTGCCGCTTCACATTCCCGCCGTAGGGTATCGAGTTGGTCTAACAGGGTGTCAATATGTGGCATACCTGCGCTTCTTTGTGATAATCTTCTTCCTGTACATAGGCGGGCATGATACCTGCCGTCCAAATACGTAAGTCTTAAACATAGACAGTTCGTACCGCGATTTCTTTACACAGCACCCTACCGGCATTCCAACAAAAGGATGGTCTATGGCAATCCTGGATAACCCCGAACGCTGGATTCAGGACTACACAGCGGGCTGGTTGGCACATCACCAGCAGACCGGCGAATTCGACTGGAAGCTCTACCCGCGTCCATATAACGACCCGCTGCCACCGACTCCAGGCATTGACCTCAGCCAGAGCCGGCTGGTGCTGATCTCGTCGGCGGGTGGCTATTTGAAAGACACTCAGGAACCGTTTGACGCGCCACACCCCTATGGTGATTACACACTCCGTACCTTCCCGCTGGATACGCCATTCGATGCGCTGGCGTATGCCCACGACCACTACGATCATACGGCAGTGAATACGGACCCGCAGGTACTGCTGCCGCTCCGCCACCTGCGTGACCTGGAAAAAACGGGCGTGATTGGCGAAGTTATGCCGACGGTTATCAGCTATTCCGGCTACCTGACAGATGTGATCCGTATTGCGGATGAACTGACCCCGGCAGTTCTGGCGCTGGCACAGGAGATGGGCGCGCAGGCGGCGCTGCTGGTGCCTTCCTGACCGCTGTGTTCTCAGTCCGTTGGGCTGATCGCGCGGGGATTGGAACTGGCAGGGATCGCGACGACCCTGACAACCTGGAATACCGGACGGACGCGCCCCACCGTCCCGCCACGAGCGACATTTACCCAGTTGGAACGGGGAGCGACCCTCGGTAAACCAGGGGATGCCGCTCAACAACGGCGGGTATTAGAGGCCACGTTGGCACTGTTGGCGCAGGACGCCCCGCTTGCCCCGGTGACACTGAGCGAGAGCCTGGGGTGAACAAAAGTGAGAATAGCAAAAGCCCTGTGCTTCCCCTCACTCCCGCTGGTGTCCGAGCTTGTTTGGAAGATAACAGTATAATGAACGTATCTCAATTAGCGGAGAGAAAGCCTTGCAGTGTAGACTGACTGGGCCTATCAGGCGCTCATAACCGTCAACCTGGATTATCGGTATATCGCCATTGACCGACAAAGGATGAAAGGGTAACCACCATGAGGAACATCGTCGTCACTGCATTCATATCGCTGGATGGCGTCGTGGAAGCACCAGCCTGGACTATGCCCTACTGGAATGACGATATCGCCAAGTTCAAGGGCGATGAGACTTCGGCCAGTGATGCCTTGCTCCTGGGGCGCGTGACCTATCAGGGGTTTGCGGCGGCCTGGCCGGAGAGCAAGGATGAAGGAGCCGCCTACTTCAACAGTGTGCGCAAATACGTGGTGTCCACGACACTGGACAAAGCGGAGTGGAACAACTCGACGCTCATCAAAGCCAATATCGTGGCGGAAATCACCAAACTCAAGCGGCAAGACGGTAAGGACATTGTGGTTCATGGCAGCGCTACGCTTGTGCAAACGCTCATTCAGCACGATCTTGTGGATCGCTATCGGCTTCTTGTCTACCCGGTGGTGCTGGGCAAAGGCAGGCGTCTCTTCAGCGAGGAAACCACCGCGACGCTCAAACTTGTGGAAGCCAGATCGCTCAGTTCCGGCGTTGCGGCGCTCATCTATGAGCCGGACCGGAAGTGACCTTGTCCCGATTCAATGGAGGAAAATCTACGGGACGCGTAAACTGAATGGGGAGAAGATAAACTTATCAAAAGTTTGGGAATGTCACACCGAGGCATTCAATCGGGAAGTGATGCGACGTGTCACACGATTCGGACGAGGCAGGCCGCGTCCCTGCCCCCATCGAGATGTGCGGAGCACACTTCTCATGCAGCGGCTTTGAGCACCCGTAGAGCACGCAGCGTCACCCATTTATTCGGATGTTTCTTTGCGCCGAAGTCCACCCAGGTTTTCCCGGTGTAGCTATATTCCATCGCCCACCGTCCCTGGGCGTCCTGTTTCTCCCGGATCAGGTCGAGCGCCCGAGCCAGGCGTGGATCCTTGCCATAGCCGAGCACCGCCGAGGCATCGCCCCTCTGCAACACCATCGCGCAAGCTTGCGGCTAGCTCCTGTCCGAGAATGAAGTTTCCTGGCTGGATGAAACCTACGTATAGACGGATGGGAAGCATAAGCCAGATTGGGAAATTGAGCGTTCGAATCTCAGCGTCCCCGGCGGTTACGGTTGTCGCACGCACTCGTATCAGGACTTCATTGTCCTTTGGAGTCGGTTTTTCGACTTGTGTGAGCTGAAGCCCATCTGGTGATCCGTATTTTGTCAATACTATGGCTTTCAAGGATATTGCTCCTGTATAACTCTCAGGATAATTCACGCCCGAAACAGAAAGGCGTCGAACTGCTGCGCGTTGAGGACGTTATTCGCATATAGATTGGCGATGAGCCTGACAATACAGACCGTAGTAAAGGCAGCAAACCCGGTAGTGTAGTCAAGTGTCCCATTAAAGGTCAGCACGATGGGCAGCATCCACGCCGCATTGTAGACCAACCTGAAAAGTTGAGTCGCGCATCCCGGTTTGACGGTATTCCTGTTCCCTGATTGCCTCTTTTCCCATACGAACCGCATGGTCAGGTGCCCCTCGGTAAAAATTCAGAACAGGCAGCCGATCAATACAAGCCCCGTAAAAGCATCGCCCGCTGACAGAGCCGCCGCGAACAGAACGACGGCGATGTAGGAGAAGAATATGAGGCCAAGCCCCAGCGTAAACCCATTGTTCCAGCGGGCAGTCAGAAATGCGTCTCTGGTCATCGTTTCCCCTTCTATCTGCTAATCAATTTTTCGCTGTTAAGCACCGCCTTGTGCTTTTGAACGCCGATCCAACGCTCGGATCAACTTCTGGCCAACCGCGATTTTACCGTAATGTCCTCTTTCCGGCGAAAGTCGAGTTCCACTTTTAAGCCAGAAAAAGGCGAAACTCCAGTGCACAAATAACATTCGTATCCACCTTTAGTCATCATCATGATGGAGTGGGTACATCGCCAGACTATCCACGAGATAATCTCTGTTATGACATCCCCGCCGTCTTGGGTCGGTACTGAATTGCTTCGGCCACGTGCGGGACTTGTATCATGTCGCTGGCGGCCAGGTCGGCAATCGTCCGGCTGAGTTTGAGGATGCGGTGGTAGGCACGGGCGCTCAGGTGCATCCGCTTGACCGAAAGTTCCAGCAGCTGCCGGGCGTCCGCACCCATCGTGCAGAACTCGCGCACTTCTCCCGGCCCCATGTCGGCGTTGGCGAACAGCCCAGGCAGGTCGTGGAAACGCTGGCGCTGCCATTCACGGGCATCCTCCACCCGCTGGCGCACGGTCACCGATGACTCACCTTTGCCGTCACCCATGAGTTTGTCGTACTCCACACGTGGCACATCCACATGAATATCAATGCGATCCAGCAGCGGGCCGGAGAGTTTGCTCTGGTAGCGGGTAATCATAGTGGGTGTGCAGGTGCAGGGCTTTACTGGGTCGCCATAATAGCCACAGGGACACGGATTCCGCGCCATCACCAGCAGGAAATTGGCGGGAAACGTGAGCGTCCCCCTGGCCCGGCTGATGGTGACGATCTTATCTTCCATTGGCTGGCGCAGCACTTCCAACGCCTTGCCGGAAAACTCAACGGCCTCATCCAAAAACAGCACACCCCGATGCGACAAGGACACTTCTCCCGGACGCGGGATGGCGCCACCGCCGATCAGCC
Organism: uncultured Chloroflexota bacterium; assembly: GCA_937974245.1. Taxonomy (GTDB): domain Bacteria; phylum Chloroflexota; class Anaerolineae; order Aggregatilineales; family Phototrophicaceae; genus JACKCG01. Next base: position 21,112 of record CALJKV010000042.1, read on the forward strand.
CGGCCTGTGAAATCGTGTGATGCGGGGCGCGGAAAGGACGCACCTGCACCAGCGGGAAGTCACTATTGAGCATATCGGCCACCGAGTAAATGCGCGTGACTTCCAGCCCTTCCTCATAGGTCAGGCGGGGGAGAATGCCGGGCATGGCACGGGCGAGGAGCGTCTTGCCGGTACCGGGTGGGCCAGTGAGCAGCACATTATGGCCGCCGCCCGCCGCAATCTCCAACGCCCGTTTGACGTGTTCCTGCCCCTTGACGTCGGCAAAATCCACAACCCCATCGGTATCCTGAGCCGCCAGCAGCGACGAAGCCGTGTCTACCTGAAACGGTGGAATGGGGTTGAGGCCGTAGAGATGTTCGACCAGTTCCCCTAATGACTGCACCGGGATGACCTGAATGCCCTCGACCAGCGCCGCCTGGGGTGCATCGTCCGGCGCGACATAGATTGTCGTGAAGCCGTTCTCATAGGCGGCATAGGCCATCGGCAGCGCGCCCTTCACATGCCGGATGCCGCCATCCAGCGACAGCTCCCCGATAAACAGGGCGCGGTCAATCGCCGTGAGCGGAATCTGGTCGGTGGCCGCCAGCACGCCAACGGCTATCGCCAGGTCATAGGCCGTACTGTGTTTGGGGATGTCTGCCGGGGATAGGTTGACCAAATAACCTTTGTTCGGAAACTGCAATCCGAAACCATGTTCTTCACGCCTATGCTGCTTTTGATCTCGGGGCATTCCTCCTGAGAGATCAATTCCTGGGGAAAACCCACCACGTAACCGCTGGGATGTGGCGCGGTTTGAATTCTTGATGGCCGACCTGACTCGCTCCCGGCTTTCCTTTATGCTCGTATCGGGCAGGCCGACAATGGTGAAGGAAGGCAGCACAGCGCGTGGATTAAAATCCACTTCAACATCAACGATGATGCCATCTAGACCAACGATGGCGCAGGCATTTACGCGTGCAAGCATGAGCATTCTCTGTTGTGTTATGCAGGTCTGTGATTTCTATTTTAGCGTGTAGCGACGATCCACAAAACCCAAAGGCGGATTATTGGAATAGAAGAGCATTTTGGTTCATAATCGGCCATTGCTATCTGGTCTTCGGCGATTGTGACTGTTGTTCAAGTCATTTCGCTATTGCTCGTTTGCGCTCAATTCAGAAAAGCAGATGTCGAACTTAGTGCCGTTCACGCGGCACAGATCAATGGAACCTTTGATCTGTCGGGTGAGGCTATTGACCAGCTGCAAGCCCAGCGAAGTTGTTTTCAGATAGTCCAGGTCCTCCGGAATACCTATCCCATCATCCCATATCACCAACCGGAATTGCTCCAGTTCCCTGTCTTCCTGTATCTCGACCCCAACCTGACCTGAGCGACCATCTGGAAAAGCATGTTTTAATGCGTTCGACACCAATTCGTTCACAATCAAGCCACAAGCGATGGCGGTGTCGATATCGAGCAATACCCGGACAGTCGACATCCTGAGCTCCACACGCTGAGCTTGCCTTCGATAGGTCTGTACCAGCGAGCCCGCCAGATCATGCAGGTAAGGACCGAAATCAATGCGGGCGAGATCATCCGAGCGGTACAGTCGCTCATGGATCAGTGCCATTGAGCGAATACGATTCTGACTATCTTGAAACCGCGCGAGAGCGAGAGGATTGTCAATGGAGTTGGATTGCAGGTTAAGTAGGCTGGAGATGACCTGCAAATTATTCTTGACACGATGATGAACTTCTTTCAGCAGGATTTCTTTTTCGTGCAACGAGGTTTCGGTCTTTTCTGCTGCCAACTTGCGCTCGGTAATATCTGTTGCGCTTAGAGCAATTTCGTTCCCCGCGGGAATAATCTGATATTCGAACCAGGCGTTCTGGAGTATCACGGTTTCATTCAATATTGGTATACCACTATCTTCAACTTGCCGGAACAGGGGCAGAAAATGCTGTCGATAGGATTCTGGAAAAACCTGCAAAATCGACTGGCCGATCATCTCACCATAAGTGATCTGGAATAATTCCGTAGCCCTCAGATTTGCATCCACAACAATAATTTCCTGCACCGGCCGCTTGCCATCCCGCTCCATTCGCAACAACAAAAAGATGCTAGGACTTGCATCAATTGCCGCCCGAAACCGCGCTTCACTTTCAGTGAGCTGCTTGTTGCGTCGCCGCAACTCAGACTCCGCTCGCCACTGGAGGTTCGATCGGATTATGATCACGATGGTCGTGACAACAAGCAAGTTTAATACACCAAAGAGTTCAATCCAATTTCCAGGAATCAGTTGTGACAATACATAGGCACTTCCGATAGCTATCGTCGCCGTGATCGCGAGGCGTTTTACAGACCGAAACATACTGGCGATATAAATGGGCAGGAGTGCTGTAACTGCCGAATAGGCATCGGCATTGATATAAAGTAGAGCAATAGCGATCACGAGCAATTCGATAATAAAAAGATTGACAGCAGTTTCCACAAACCGCGTACGACTGAGGAGGTAGATGAACAGGGTAACTAGCAGGGAGGCCAAGACCAGCCTCCCGCTGTGAATCAAAGGGCCATAAGCAGCAAACAGTGCCAGTGCAGTAAGAACATGCAGGGGGAGGATGAGTAGCGTGAGTGAGGCCAAAATGCGGGCGTTATATCGAGTAACTTCCCCCTCAACAGCTGAATGGGGGCATGTTGCCAATGCAAGTTCACGTTGTAACCTACGGGTTATCAAGGATAGCTGTGGAAACATTGAACCCTACATCCCCTAGGAAGTTGACACAAAAACATTCTGACTCATTCTATCACACTGTTCCATTTCAGAAGCAGTCGGATACCTGGAGCGTATAAAATTGTAGTAGCTTGCGACCTTTCGCAGCAGAAAAATGGATTTACCTAGTTCAACCGGGTTTTGTGGGAGATGTCAGTCCTGAATTCCTATAATCCTTCTATCAACTGCATAACTTCCAGGAGCTGCCATGATTTTGTCCAAGAATCCATGTAGCAAGAATTGAAACAGGCTCGGCTTACATCTCAGAATTCCTAAAATCAACTATCTGCTGCTCGAAGAAACCCTTTGGACTTCTGCAACTGCCAGCATTTTCACATTGGAGATCAAATTCACAAATTCTTTATGCTTCACTGTGAACAAATGCTGTTTTCAGCTATACAATGTGTTGACGATTAACTCACTGTAATATTTAAAATCGGGCAGAGTAACTGGGGTAACACATCATGCGAAAAGGCAGGCGGAATAAGGAATAACGCATGAGCACATTTCGCTGGGAACTCTTATAGGAAATGGGGTTGGAGAAAGTTTCGGTATCTTATGTATTGGACTGATAACAAACCCAATCCATTTCAAAACCATGGTCATACGCAATGGTTGTACAAGCAAAGAGAGAGCATCAGAAGCATACTCAAGGTCACCCCAATAAGGCACCTCAATCGAAAACTGTGCATGATCGTGAGATGCGAGCGTTTCGGCGCGACCTTGACCAATGTTTCACACTTGTGGATACGCGACAAGCAGTTACGCTGATTCAGCAGTTCCGCGAACAACATCTTCAATCGAACCTTCACTCCCATGAAAAGCCCAACCTACCAGCAAAAGTTGCGCAGCTAGCTGCCAGCGTTATCCTGCAACAAACACCCCCCATGTTTGCCACGTTGGATATGACCAGAGAAGAACTGCAGGATTTGCGCTTCCAGGCGGCCGAAGTTGTACTTGCAGATTCCCCTTTTTTTGATCGGTTAGCCAGCATATCGCGACAGCTACATCCAAATGGAAATGCGTGGCTGGTCGAATATTTCTGTGCCTACGGAAGAAAGCGGGCAGCTGCGATAACGGAAGGGCCCTCTCATAGTAACGGGCGCAGCGTCGTGAGTCCTGCAACTCCCGCACAATCTATTGAATCAAATCCCTTGATTTCTGGTGCGAAACCGTCTTTCACAACAGCTTTACCCAGAGTCTGGATTCCTGTCAGCATAAAGATAACCGTTCCTTATGTGATTCTGGCCGTATTACTGGCAGCGGTGGGAACTTATCTGGGCAGGCAGGTCATCTTAAGCACCCTTGATGAACGCCTTACCAATCAGTTGATCGAGGTCGGTAAGCTCAGTTCAGATCGTATGGTTGTTGAAGAAACACAGAGGCTTGCAACACTGCGTCTGCTGGCAAATATCCAGGACATGCCAGCAGCGATCGTGTCGGGGGACACTGAGCGATTGCGCAATTTAGCGCTTCCAGTTGCCATAAATAACCACGAAGAGGCGATTGAGATTGTAAATAGCCAAGGGCAGGCTGTTCTCTCAATGCGGCATCGGGACGGTCAAGCCGTTGAGCGGTACGAGTTCACCCAAGGGGATACGATTTTTGGGCAATGGCTATTTGTGCAAAACGCCCTGCAGCGCCGCTTGGATCAGGGGCGCGATAAATATGCTGACGTGATGGATGCTCCCTGGGGGAGATTTTTTTATATCGCAGGTCCAGTAATTAATCCTACCGGGGATGTCGTTGGTGCCATTCTCGTGGGCAAGTCACTCAATTCACTGGTAAGCCAGTTCCGACAGGAAACGCTGGCCCATACAACCTTCTACGCCCTTGATGGTCATCCCGTCGCCTCCTCACACTTCTTGATCGATGCTACTAAGGACATCAATTTAGGGTCTGAGCAGATAAACAGCGTGTTCAATCGACTGGATAATGAAAGCCTGATTCGGGATATCTCCATTGGAAGCATTAATTATCGAGAAATTCTGTCATCCTGGGAAGTAAGAGATGGCGAAGATATCGGCGTGATGGGAGTCTCGTTACCACCACAATTTCTCATTAGCGCTAGCCAAATAACCGTCCTGCAACTTGTTGTGCTGGTGGTTGTTGGCCTTTTTATTGTGATTGGTGTTGGCCTTCTTGTCTCTAATCGCATCACGAAGCCGCTTTTAAGAATTGTCAATGCCTCGCGTCAGGTAGCACATGGAAACCTGAACGCAATGGTGAATCTGTCTACTAACGATGAGATGACCATCCTTGCGCAAGCCTTCAATCATATGGTTGCGAGTATGCGCGATGGGACCAAACGTCGTCTGCGCGAAATTAAGCTGCGGCAATCGTTGAAGCATGAGCGAGATATGCGTGAAATGAAGTCCCGTTTTGTCTCGATGGTCTCACACGAGTTTCGCACCCCGCTCGCGAGTATCCTGTCATCGAGTGAATATCTCGAGCATTACTCACTTCGCACGCCACCGGAGAAACTCAATAAACACTATCGGAGAATTGAGACATCCGTCAACAATTTAATACGTTTATTAGACGAGGTTCTGTTAATTGGCAGAGCTGAGGGCGGGCGACTCGAGTTCGACCCAGCGCCGGTAGATTTGGTCAGGTTGTGTCAGGACGTCATTGAAAACATGCGGTCAACCGCATCTCAAAATCATCAGCTCCGGTTCCTGTGTCGCCATAAAGCAAATCTCGTCATGGCAGACGGCCATCTTATACAAATAGCTCTCGGAAATCTGGTGTCAAATGCGATCAAATATTCTCCGTCTGGTGGCGTGATCCACATAGAGTTGGCGTTTCAAACAACATCAATTGGGATTCGGGTCATTGACGAAGGCATCGGGATTCCACAAGCAGATCGACGACGGCTTTTTGAACACTTCTATAGGGCAAGCAATGCCGGCGCAATTCCTGGTACGGGACTTGGTCTGTATATCGTCAAGATGGTGGTCGATCTGCATGGCGGTTCCGTCGCATTAAAGAGTCAAGAGGGCAATGGCACTACATTTCTTATCAAAATCCCACGAATCGACTTCAAGGAGGCGCAAACGTGATTAAGGTTTTGGTCATTGAGGATGATCCCCCTATTCTGGACAACATTCTCGACACACTCGAGGCGGAGGGATTTGAGGTACAGGGGGCAACAGACGGTCTTGCAGGCCTTGAATTAGCCCAAACGCTTTCCCCGGATTTGATCCTATGTGACATTGTGATGCCTCGACTCGATGGATATGGCGTTCTGCAAAATCTTCGGGGTGACCCGTCTACAGCCAACACACCGTTCATATTTCTGACCTGCCGCTCAGAACGCGCAGATATGCGTCAGGGAATGGAGATGGGGGCTGATGATTATCTGCCCAAGCCCTATACCCGTGCTGAACTCTTGGGCGCGATTAATACGAGGCTCAAAAAGCTGGAGGCATTCCGCAATCTACAACGGGAGTATGAACAAATCAAGACTTCAGATCAGCTCAAATCCGACATGATCCGTGTCGCCGCCCATGATCTGAACAACCCGTTGAGCGTTATGTCTCTTACACTTCAGATGCTGGTTCGTGTGTACGGTAAGGAACTACCCCAGGATGTCCTGAATAAGCTAGCAAGCATTGAAGCGCAATCGAACAAATTGAAACATATTGCCAGCGATATACTCTCGGTTGAGCGTATTGATGCGATGAACGTGGAGCGGTTGGTTGAGTTGGTAGACCTGACCGAACTCGTGCGCGATGAATTCCATAACTATGACGAAAATGCCCAGCGCAAAAAACAGCGTTTTCTATTAGAACAATCAACACAGCCGATAATGGTCCATGCCGATGTGTTGGAACTGGACCATGCGATTAGCAACCTGATTAGCAACGCAATCAAATACACGCAGGTCGGAGGTACTGTGAGAGTCGTCGTGCGCAAAGAGGCAGCGAGAGCCGTTTTTGCGGTTGAGGACAACGGATATGGTATTCCGCAAGAAAATCAAGGCCGACTATTCGAAGCATTCTATCGTGTCAAAACACAAGAGACCAGTGATATTGAAGGCACAGGACTGGGTCTGCACCTGGTGAAGAAGATTGTAGAACGTAATCAGGGCACAATGATTTTCAGTAGTGTTTATGGCAAAGGCAGCAGCTTTGGATTCTGGATGCCGCTTGGTGTAAGCATATCGAACCGGTAGCTTTGGAGGCTGCAAGCGATTTGTCCATTGAATAGCTGAAGCAAATCATTGTTAGGATGAGGCACGATTGTCCAATCGACCACACCATAATCAGCGAAAGAGCCGGAAACGCGGCTCACGGTGGCTTCTGCTGTTTATGCTGCCATTTTGTGCAATTCTCTGCCTGTGTTCATTGTGGCTTGCCATCAACACTCCGAGAATGGCTTATTGGAAGTTCGTTTCCATTGCGATGCACTCTACGTTACAGGCGGACTATAGCATGGATGTATTCTCAGCTCCCAATGCCGGTTATCGCCTGGAGATTATTGCCGATACAATTCGAGATGAGCGGATTCCAGAGGATGATATTGATGCCCGTATGGCAACCCTGGTAACGGAATTGCGGACACCAGTGAACTCAGTTACACCGATCACTAGCCTACAACCTACGGCCTATCCACTGCCCGGATTGGCCGAAATGCCAAAGGATGTCAGCCTGACACAGCCGCCCACGTTGGCACCTTCATCAACATCCATTAACAAGCCTATTGAACAGCAAACCCCTACAGCAATGCTTACTGTCACGATGACGACAACAGCCACTGGGACACTTGAGGCTATAGAGCCGGGTATCCCAACGCAAACATCCACTCCTATCGTCGAATTACCAACGCTGTTGATGCCCGCCGCCTCGCCCACCTTCGCATCAACAGAGATGAAGCCGGCAACACACGTACCAACCGCGACGATACCGCCTTTTGTCCCGCCGACCAATACGAAAACACTTCCCGCCAGCAATACGCCAACAGCAACGCCGACTGCGACAAATACACCAACCGCAACGCACACGCCGACCAGCACGGTCACGTCCACGCCAAACGCGACCCCGACACCAACGGCTATCCACACGCCAACTGCGACTTATACAGCGGAACCATCGGAAATAGCAACCGGCACCCAAACATTGACTGTCACGGCTACTCTCACGCTGACAAGTACACCGACACCAACAAATACATCAACCGAAACGCAAACACCAACCAGCACAGCCACACCCACCGCGATCATGACACCGACAGCGACTGCAACGGCAACTCATACGCCAACTGACACTCTGACGCCAACTGACACTCATACACCCACGCCGACGTTCACACCGTCTGACACACCGACACCAACTGCTACTCATACGGCGACACCCACGCCAACTCAACAAACTGGGTGTTCCTCCCCACTTCCAGATGATGGGACATTACCAGATGGTTTTGTGCAAAGCGTGACGCCTCCTCATGGCTCCGTGGGATTTCCACTAAGTTCAAATACGATTTATGTGCAATTCACCCAGCCAATGAAGGACACAATCGGGTCGGGGAGTGTCAGCGATCCAAGTAGTTACAAACTGAGGCAAGGGATCAACGCGGTCGCTATTCTGTCAGTAAACTACAATTCTGTAACGTTTGTGGCTTCTGTCACTTTCGATACAACGGATCCGAATTGGACTGCGGATACTTTATACCAGTTCAGCATAGAATCGGGCATACAGAATGCTTGTGACATGACCCAGGATATAAAAATACAAATCATTTTAAAACTGGTAGTTAGGGGGGATGAACCGTGTCAGGAACGAGACAACTAAAAAAGGTGCACAATACTTCACGCATCTCCAGTGGTGCTCTGGTGGATATAAACACCAACCGATTTCTGGGGTGTGTCTTCATTTTTAGGCAAACACGGTGTTCAACTGTGCTGAGTTGGGCTATATGAGATATTCACAAAATTACAATTGTTAAATATCGGGCAAGGCGTAAAATTGGTTTATAACAGGTTGGCACAGAATTCGACCAATGACAACAAGTTAAGAGATATTCGCTAATTCCGATAGGTTCGCATCAACAGTGGGCAACGTCATAACCTTGAATCATTGTTCAAAAGTCGATTTCCAGGTTCAGGATAGTATTAAGAAGGACAGGTATGATAACCGGTGCGACAATCTTAATTGTTGAAGATGAAGCAATTGTTGCTCTGGATATTAAGAATCGGCTGGGGCGGATGGGGTACCGAGTACCAGCAATAGCACTTACCGGAGAGGAAGCCCTCGCATTCACCGACCATATACAGCCAGACTTGATCATCATGGACATCGGATTGAATGGCGTTATGGACGGAATCCAGGCAGCAGAACAGATTCTCTCCCGTTTCGCTGTCCCAATCATATTCATGACCGCCTATTCGGATATCAACACGAAGCAGAGCCTTGAGAGGCTGTCACCCCTCGCATTTCTCACTAAGCCATTCGAGGCCAAGGAGTTGCTGGAAACCGTGCAACTTGCGCTTGGAAGTGAGAGGTAAGCTCGTGTCGTCCTATCTGCAATCAATCTACAGTCAGCTTCTTAGCCTGATCGCAATCGGGATCGCGATACTTGCATTCACGAGATGGCGTTTGCGCGCGATGCGCCCCACCGCGGCGACCGGCGCATTACTGTTGTGGTGTGGGGCATTGTGGATTCTGACAAATGCGCTGGAGATTTCCAGTACCGATGTGCAGACTGCCCTGGTCTGGACCAAGCTCGAGTATCTCGCGATGGTGCCCATCCCGGTCTTGTGGCTCGTATTGGCATTACAATTCACACAGCGTGAATACTATCTGACCATAAAGTGGCTTGGGCCGCTGGTAGCTGTCTCGGTCGTTATCCTGATCGTATTGCTCACCAACGAGTATCACGGGTTATTTGTCTCGAATGCTCACCTCGAATTCAGGGATTCGGCAGCAGACCTTGTGCCTGATCCTGGCCCCATGATGGTCTTCTTCTACGTCTATGGCTATATGCTCATCATTCTGGGCACGCTAATGCTCCTCCAAAAACTGCTGCGCTCCAGGGCATTCCGCTGGCAAGGCAGCGTAGTGTTACTGGGTGTCGCGCTTTCCGTGGGGGCCAATATTCTGGATTGGAGCCGGCTGAATCCAGTCCAGCCCCTAAAACTCACCCCCTTGGCACTGACCGTTTCGGTGCCCTTGTTCATTATCACGCTTGTTTGGGCACGGCGCGCCGATATCGTGCCGGTCGCCCGCAGCAGTGTGATTCAGACGATGCAGGATGCCGTTCTGGTGTTGGACATCGAAAACCGCATAATGGACTTGAATCCGGCAGCTGAGGCAATTATCGGTCACCGGATTGCGCAAGTAATCGGCAAGACACTGGAAGAATCGTGGCCTGAATGGGGCAGACAGGTAGACACATTGTCGCAACGGCCAGGAAGAAGCGGTGAAGTCCGCCTCGGGGTAGGAGACCTTGAGCGTGTCTTTGACGTGCGCCGATCCAACTTGAACGATTGGCGCGGGCAATGTACCAGTCGCGTAATTGTATTGCGGGACATGACGGAACGGGCACAGGCAGAGGCTCTACTTCAGATGAGCGAGGAGTATTTTCGCGCGCTGACTGAAAATGCCACAGATTTTGTGATCATACTCGACGGAAATGCACTGATTAGGTACGTCAGCCCATCCATTATGCGGGCATTTGGTTTTAATACGACCGAGATTGTCGGGAAAAGCACATTTGACTTCATCCATCCCGATGAGCGCGATACATTCTTAGTAGCATTAAGCACATCAGCTCAGAATCCGGGGGTGGCAGCTCCTATAGTCACACGTTTTCATCAAGCGGATGGAGGCTTGCGTAAACTCGAATGCGTCATCAACAACTTGCTCAATCACCCTGCCGTCAGGGGAATAGTCGTTAATGCACGCGATGTTACGGAACGCGAATCAGTCCTGGAAGCATTGCGGCTGAGCGAGGAAAGATACCGGCTGCATTTCACCCACATCAATGATGTGATCTACTCCTTTGATACCCAGCTGCGAGTCACGTCGGTGTCACCAGGTATTGAAAGAATTCTGGGCTACGCATCTGAAGATATGATTGGGAAGTGTTTAGCAAACCCGGAAGAAATTCCACTCCTTTCCCCTCGGTATTTCGAGAAGGCAGCTACCGAAGCTATTCGTGTTCTAAGCGGGGAACGTCTCGAAGGTGCAATATATGAATTCATTGCCAAAGATGGAACAATAAGAACTGCAGAAATCAGCTCCAGCCCTGTCTTCCAGAATGGACAGGTTATTGGGGCAATCAACGTTGCCCGCGATATCACAGAACGGCTGGAGGCTGAAGAACGATTACGGGTGTCGTTGGCGGAGAAAGAAATACTGCTGAAGGAAATTCACCACCGCGTCAAAAATAACTTGCAAATAATCTCCAGCCTGCTCAATTTGCAGGCCACTGCGACAGATGCTCCCGCTATCCAGATGCAGTACCAAGACAGTCAGAATCGCATCCGCTCGATGGCCCTCGTCCACGAGCGTCTTTATCGCTCGGACGACCTGA
>CALJKV010000043.1 GCA_937974245.1 uncultured Chloroflexota bacterium
CATCTCTGCTGTTTTCTTCCGTCTGCACTCTTCTGTTGTTAACCTGCGCCCCGCCCATTGAACAATGGGAGGTGTGTTGCGTCGTATGTAGACACAGAATACCAACCCTTCACTAACTTGTCAACACTCGCCTTCACATCCCCTTAAAACTCATTTGGGATATTTGGGATAAATCTGGGATAAAACCCAGCGTGCCGACTTGAAGCGTTGGCTATAACTGAAATTCAGTTGTAGAAGCCTGCGTCACGTAACTTGTTAAGTTGTGTTCATGTCCCGAAGGATACCCCCACCATACCTGCCTGTCAAGGCTATATCTGTCGGCACTCTCGAACCTGCGAGACACATAGAAACCCCACTGCTTATGTGCTGTAAAAAGCGACTACAGTGGGATGTTGAATATCCAGTCAGGCCGTAGGTTGATTTCAGATATTATGGTTGTTAAGGTGGGTTTGTCAGTAACGACGAGGCGGAAGGATACCACCGGCAAACATACCTGTCAACACCAAATTGACAGCAGAATCAAAAAGACAGCCAGACCATAACGACCCAACCTCAATTAAATGATAAACAACTCATGCTACACTATATAAAGCGCACTCACGTTATGAATTAGTTTGATTTTTATTTGCATGATAGGCCAGGTGGGTAAGGTAACAGATGGATTGGTGTTACGAAAGGTACCATGAGAGATGGCTCTACTACACGATGAAACCCGCGCTCGATGGACAAACTATCCCCCGGAAACATTTATACGTGAGGTGCTAAACCGGGCGCTGAGGGATAAGATCAGTGTTACCTACACCATGATGCATGTGTATACGCAGGTCGTCCACCGGCTGCCGGCGACAACTTCCCTATGGCTGCCCCCGCGCCGCAGCGGAGAAGCCGGGGAGTATATCCGGCTGCGTGATCTGTTTGTGGATATGCGGACAAACACAACGCGGATGCTGGATATTATTCAGGATTCGAGTGAGACACTGCCGCTGGATTACACCTACATCACCTATATCCAGCAGGTGATAGATGCCTTACGAGAGCATGTGGTTGAACTGGAGTACTGGGCCGAAGCGATCCGCCTGGATGAAAAAGCCAATCTGCATGAACTGCGCCATCTCAACGGGAAAAGCGTACAAATGATGGCCGCCGATATCACCCAGCACGTTCGCGACATCCTCAATCTACTGGATTTTACCGGGGATTACGCCCGCAAACTTACCCACTCTGTTTAAAGACCGGGGGCCGCGCAGATACGGCCATCGGGCTTATTTTGCTGGCTTCTGTCGTATCGGTTTCGTTCGCAAACCCGGCAAACACGGTCATACTGGTTGCATAGCGCGGGTTAGCCGAACTATAGGGATAAGCTCGCGCGAGATTCACCAATCCATTCGCAACCGGCGAAAGCAGCAGGATTTCCAGGCGGGCATCCAGCGAACGCTGGGAAGTAAGCGACACCTGCATAAAACGACGTTCCCAGATTTGCACGGCATTCGGCAGCATGATCGCTAAGAGTGGAATAGTCTCCGCCTGGATATGGGCAACGAGACTGGCGATCCCATGCTTCAAGGGCGTTACCACCATTTCCAGCGCTTCCGGCAGGACAACAAAGCCATGCAGCTTAGCCCAACCATCTGTCTGTGCCTGAATCAGCGTGGCAATCACCACCTCAGCACTGCTGCGATTCGCAAAATAAGGCGATTCCTCTTCAGTAGTCGCACGAACATAAACAGGATTACGGTCGGGCATAATGTATCGCTTTCATCACAAACAGCGGAAACCACTTTTTTAACAGGCACACCTCATTATAGCCGCAGAAATTGCAGAACAGAAGTTCCCATATCGGAATAATTCATTAATTTTCCGAAATCCGCCTACAAATCAAGCTGTGTATACCCCAAAACCCCTCATCACAGGCGCTTGACAAAACATCCTGAGTGGCAACATACGCCCGCGCGAATCCCGGTGTTCTCAGTCACCGGCTGACACGCGCGCCCCTACCTCTGCGATCGCGTCCAGCAGGATGTCAAGATCGGCCTCGGTGGTGCGGAAGTTGACGATGCAGGCGCGCAGCACCAACTGCCCGTTCAATTCGGTTGTGGTGAGGAAAGCCTTACCCTCGCGCTGGACGGTCTCGACCAGCTTTCTGTTCAGGCCGTCTAAGTCCTCTACTCCCCGTCGTTTATAACGAAAACAGGTCACACTTAACGGCCCGGCAGCCACCAGTTCAAAATCATCCCGTGCCCGTATTTTCGCCTGTAAGGATTTCGCCAGCACAATATCATGCTTTAGCAGTTCACGGTAGCCTTCGACACCAATCTGCTGCATGACCAACCACAGCTTGAGAGCTTTGAACCCGCGTGTCTGCTGGATGCTGAATTCGCTGAACCAGGGCATGGCGGTATCATCGCGCAGATACGAGGGAACAAGGCTGTAGCTGTCGCGCATCGCCTGGGCATCCTTCACCATCACACAGCCGCATTCAACCGGCATGTACAACCATTTGTGCGGATCAATAGCCAGACTATCGGCGCGTTCTATTCCTTTATAGAGTGAGGGTTCGACCAGGATGCCCAAACCGCCATACGCGCCATCCACATGAAACCACAGTTGTTCCGCCACGCACAGATCAGCGATGTCATCCAGCGGATCAATCGCGCCGGTATTAACCGTCCCCGCGCTCGCGGCGACACACACCGGCAGCAGTCCGGCAGCGCGATCCGCCTGAACCTGCGCCCTGAGTGCATCCAGATTCATGCGATAACCGCTGTCCACCGGGATTTTTCTCAGATACGCACTACCAAAACCCAGGATTTCAATGGCCTTCTGGATACAGCCGTGCCCCTGGGTCGAGGTATAAATGACCATCGGCGGGGTTCGCTCCTGGAAACCCTGCCCGCGAATGCTCCCACCTGTCTTGACATGGCGCATGACGCCTAACGCAATCAGGTTTGCCACACTGCCGCCGCTAGCCAGGACGGAGCCTGCGCTGGCTGGAAAGGTCATAATCGCTTTGAGCCAGTTCAGTACAGTATGTTCGATATAAGTAGCCGCATGATCACCCCCCGCCACGCTGGGATTCATCCCTGCGGCCAGCAACTCCGCCAATACACCCAGAGGGGCGGGCGGGGAATTGACCCATGCAAAGAAACGCGGACTGCCATTACCCATCGGATAGGGCAGCACATCGCGGGCGAACATATTGAGCAGCTCTGCCGGGTCGGATTCGGTTTCGGGCAAAGGCTGCCCCAGAATACGTTGTCTCAGATCATCGGGGACCGGTTGGCGGGTCGGCAAGTCGCGCACAGCCGCCAACTGCTCCGCGAGCTGGTCTATGGCCTGATACCCAAGCTGGCGAAATTCATCGGGCGAGAGATCAATCATCAGTTGTTTTCCTTAAAGTGGGATTTGTTCTGCGCTCGGGCAGTGGAGAAGCGCTCCGATATACGCTCCTCCACATATAGAATATCACTTATTGATGAAATTGCGGCAGCACATCGCGGGCAATCTGCTCCAAACCGGCGATATTATCCTGGTCAAGCCACTGCAACATAAACCGCTCGACCCCACGCTCGACCCACTGTCCGATCTGGTCAACCAGCATCGGTGCCGTGCCGACAATCAGTCCGCGTTGAATCAACTCATCACGGGTCACATTCCGGGCGGAGAGCCGTTCGTCTAAACCAGCCTCATCCGGGGCAAAGACAACCTGTGTCATGAGCGAGCGTTTGACACCACCCGGTTGGCGTCCCCGTTCAGTCAGCAGTTGATCGAGCAGTGCCGCCCGTTCAACATATTCGTCCGGCGGGATAAACACGGCGTTCCATTCCTGAGCGTATTGCGCCACCAGTGGCAGAGTCCGCTTTGGCCCTCGCCCCCCAATCAGGATAGGCGGCCCGCCCCGGCGCTGCGGGCGTGGCAGCAGTTGGGCTTCATCTAATGAGAAGTGCTTCCCGCTATATGTCACTGGCTCATCGTTGTTTAACAGTCGGGTGGTGATCTCCATCGCATCGGTCAGCATATCAAAACGGGTTGGGAAGTCATAGAACGGCACGCCGAATTTCGTGTGTTCGCGCTCCTGCCAACCTGCTCCCAACCCCAGCACCAGTCGCCCACCGCTGAGGTCATCCACCGCCGCCGCCATCCGTACCGTTATCGCCGGGTGACGAAACGTGACCGGCGTGACCAGTGGGCCGAACTCAATCCGTTTGGTTTGCGTGGCGGCATACGTCAGGGATACCCACAATTCGAGCGAGTCTTTATCCGGCGCGGCAGTATTGGTGAAGTGGTCGGAACGAAACACGCATTGATAGCCAAAGTCCTCGGCGGCCTGCAAAATGCGCCCCCATCGCTCCCAATTTGTCCCGTCCTGCCCTTCGATCATGATGCCAATTTGTGTCATGGTGTCTCCTTGATAAGTTATCCGGTGGACGGATTACGCCGCCCCCAGCGAATTCAGAATCGCCTGCGCGATCAGGTTCTGCGCGATGAGACCTGGAATCGTGGAAATCAACCCAATGATGATATTGGCAACGATGAGCGTCATGCATCCCTTACCCGCGCCGAAGTCATAGGCTTCACCAATCCGCCCACCAAGCCGGAACATCTGATAGAGAACGAACAGGCCCAGCGGCAGCATACAGATACCGCCGATCAGTGCCGCGCCGGTTGCGGAGAGCGCCATCGCAACAATTGACCAGATGAACATGATGCCGGTTAGGGTGCTGTAGAATGGCACGACCTTCGACAACATAAAGGGCATTGTACCGACGCCGCGCAGCATCTTGGTGGCGATCAGATGCAGCGCACCGGTATAAATCAGCATTCCCACGATGCTCATCAGCGCCAGCACCAGGGCAGTCACCAGGAAAACGACGATCCCGACACCCGAAAGCCACTGGTTCAAATCCGAAAATGTCGCGCCGAACTGGATGCTTTCCTGCGCCAGTTCCTCCACGGTTAGACCTGTCTGGTATTCAATCGCCCGACCAATCAACTGGGTGAATACAAATGGCATTAAAAACGTCGTCACAGCAACCACCACACCGTAAATCCCCAGGTCAAACGATACCGACGACCACCCCATCACCTCAGCGGTTTCACGGTGTTCCTTTTTGCGCTTTTCCACCTTGCCGCGCCTGCTCTGCGAGATAAAGTCAGCTCGTTTGCCGCCATCGGCCAGCACAGCCAGCGCGTGCTCCTGGGGGACTTCCAGCACATTACCGGCGATACCCAGGAAATAATTATCATTCCTCAGATTCGGGTTGGCTTCAAGCGCCTTAACTAAACGCTGGGCTGCCTTCGCATTGTCACCTTCGATATACAGACTCAAGGCTTCTTCGGTAAATGAACGGGCGCGTTGGCTGTCTTTTTCGGTCACGGTCACCGGGAGGGACGATGCTTCACCAGCAGCGACAGCATTCGCTCGCTGACGGGATTTGTCCACCTGTTTCCGCAGATGATCCTGCGCCCGCACCGCCAACTTTCGTAGTTTTTCATCCGGGTCGTTCTGAGCAATATCTTCCAGGTGTTTGAGCGCGGCCATTTCCCGGCTGTCCGCTAGCATCCCAATCGCCTGCCGCCGCTTGTTTGCATCCTTGCTCTTCAACTGTTTAATAACTTTGGGGTCAATCATTACTGGCCTCGTGTGCTTGCTTGTCGTGGTTATGTTTATTATGACAGAAAACCGGCCACTCGACACGAAACATTGCCATAAAACATTGAATTTGGGCGAAATTCAGGCATCCCGAATCAAAAGAGGCGCAGCATTCCGCCGCGCCCCTCAACATTACCCGCTAAACAAGGAGCTTAAGCCCCTTGTCCACCGTAAAAGTTCATACTAGCCGCTGGATTCCGGAGTCGCTTCCGGCATCATGTCCAGCAGTTCGCCCGTGACGGGATCAATGCCGGTTTCAATGCTGCCGTCTTTCAAGCCAACCAGGATTTCGTCCAGGACAGCGGTCACTTCTTCCGGCACGTCGGAGTCGTGCGCCGGGGCGAAGCCGACACCATCATTTTCAGCCGACATGATGATGTTGCTGCCACCCATCCAGCCCTCGCCACCATTCGCCAAAACTTCAAGCGCGACATAAACCGCACTGTCCACCCGTTTCAGAGCGCTGGAGATCAGGTTTTCGGCACCGGGGGTTTCGCCTTCACCAAAGGTTGTGAAGTATTCATCCTGGTCAACGCCGATGACTTTGGCCGCGCCTTCGCAGTTATCCGCCGGACAAGCGGCGAAAATGATACCGCCGGAGCCGGTGGGGCCGCCCGCGCCAAAGACCACATCCGCGTTTTCACCCAGGAACTGAGCAGCTGCCGAAGAGCCCATCGCCGGGTCAATAAAGCTGGACAGATAAACGCCCAGTACCTCGACATCGGGGTTGATATAGGCCGCGCCCTGCTCAAAGCCATGACGATATTTGATCACTGCCGGAACATCAATGCCGTACACACCGGCAATCACGCCGGTTTCGGTCATCTGAGCTGCCAGCGCGCCGGCCAGGAAGCCAGCCTGATCCTCGCGGAACTGGAGGCCGACATAGTTTTCTGGGCCATCAGCCACAAACTGGTCAACGCCGATAAAATACGTGCCAGGGTTTTCCGTAGCAAATTGCAGAGTCGCATCAGCCAGGAAGAAACCAACGGTCACAATTGCATCGTAATTGTCATTCAAGCAAGTATTGATATTGGCTTCATAATCTGTCGGAGACTGTGTTTCAATATAGGTGGTCTCCAGGCCCAAATCTTCAGCGGCCTTCAGCATACCTTCAAAAGCGAACTGGTTGAATGTGCCGTCATTTACACGGCCTACATCGGTTACCAGGCAGACCGATTCGATCAGGCTATCCTGAGCGGCAACCGGCAGGAGCGGGGCAACCAGAACGGCCACCAGCAGTAAAAGAGCGATTCTTTGCTTCATTATTTTGGAAACTCCTTATCCATGTTTTTGGAAGGACTTTGATGACGACGGAGACACCATATCCCCATCTATCTGTTTGCAATCATACCGCATTTCGATCATGATTTAAATAGATTGCGCCCAAATTTCCTGCCCAGTTTTTTGTGTTTTCTAAACAGCCGTCAATATGCTACACTCTGAAAATATCCATAAGAGATTGATCCCCTATCTGAAATTGAGATCGTGATGTCTGGCAGAAACCTGATCGGCCAAAAACTTGGCGAATTTGAGATCAAAGAGAAATTAGGCGAAGGCGCAATGGCCTCGGTCTACCTGGCGGCACAACCTTCAGTGAATAACCGCCTGGTCGCACTCAAAGTCATCCGGTTGGACAATGACCATGAAGCCGGATTCCGAAATCGGTTTGCCCACGAAGCGGCGATTATCGCCCAACTGGAGCATATTCATATTCTGCCGGTCTATGCCTACGGAATCGCCGGTGATTACGCTTATCTGGCGATGCGCTGGCTTCAGGGCGGCACCCTCGCCCAGGTGATGCGGAACGAAGACCTTTCGCTGGAACGTATCGCCGACATCCTCAAGCAGGTTGCTGCCGGGCTGAACTATGCCCACCAGAAGGGCATCATTCACCGTGATTTGAAGCCCAGTAATATTATGCTGGATGACGCCGGCCACGCCCACCTGACTGACTTCGGGCTGGCAAAAGTTATCCAGGGTTCACAAAATCTGACACTTTCCGGCACAGTTGTTGGCACCCCCGCCTATATGTCACCGGAGCAGTTGCGCGGCGACCCGCTGGATCGTCGCACTGACATCTACAGCCTGGGAGTCATCCTGTATAACCTGGTCGTTGGCCGCCTGCCGTTTGACACGGCGACCAGTGACATTGTGACGGTCATTTACCAGCAACTGGAAAAAGCGCCACCGCGCCCACGTACAATCAACGCCGACATCAACCCGGAAGTTGAGACCGTTATTTTACGCGCCCTTGCCAAAGCCCCCGGAGACCGTTACGACAGCGCGGTAGAGCTGGCCCAGGCTTTCAGCGCGGCGGTAGGGCTGCCCGGCAGTTCAGAACAGTCCGTGCCACAGCTACCCCAACTCCCGCTGAATACGCCGGAGAAATCCCATTTTGCATATCTACAGCGGATTCGTCCACTGGTCGCAGTAGTGGTTATGCTCGTTGTAGTGGCGCTATTCCTGACGATTGCACTCTTAACCCGTCCTGCACAACCCACCGGAGGCAGGCCATATACGATTCTAAAAGGAGAGAGTGGCCCGGCAGCCGAGGTCAGTATCCCCAATGAGGATGAAATTGCAGCGGCACGCGCTTACCTGGGTGACGGTGGGTTTATCGCGTACCTCGCCTGCACCCGCGACTCGGAATTCCATGCGACCCTGGCGCGGGCGATGCATGACCTGGCAACCCGCTATCAACTCCGAATGGAAGTATACGACCCGCAAACCGATAACTATCGTCAGGTGACCCAAATCGAACAGGCACGCTCGGATGGTGCCAGAGCGCTAATCCTATGCCCATTGGATGTGGAACTTCTGTCTGAGAGCCTCAAGTCGGTGGAGTCCGCTGGATTACCATTGGTCATTTTTGGTGACAATATCCCCAGCTACGGCGGCGTGTTAATGGGGGGCAACAACTACGAGTTAGGGCTGGTGCCGGGGCAGCTGGCCGGGCAGATCATCCAGGATGAAATGGATGGTCAGGCCGATGTGATTATCCTCGATTTCCCGGACCGGCAGGATATCACCGAACGGGCAGATGGGTTAGAGGCCGGTTTACTGGAATTCGCACCGGATGCCACAATTGTTGGGCGCTTCAGAGGGGCAACCCGTGAATTTGCCTACGAGTCCATTAAAAAGCTGATTGACACCGATGTCCATTTTAATGTGATCGTCAGCATCAACGATGCCGGGTCATTCGGCGCGATCCAGGCGATGGAAGACGCCGATTTTGACCCCAATTCAGTGATGATTACCAGCATAGATGCGGAAGCGTTGGCGCTTGAATATATCCGCGACGGCTATTTTATGCGTGGGTCGGCCCGGATTTCACCAACATCACATGGCGAAACCCTGCTGAACATTATGGTGCGGTTACTGGCCGGGGCGTCGCTGCCGGAAGTCGTCATCAGCCCGCCAGCGGAGATGGTGACATCCGCGACGCTGATATCGACCAAACAGTAGGGCAAACCAGCGCCGCTATGGCGTTGCGTCAAACAGGACGAGTAACTGCTGCCCACGCGGCGTCAGGTGATAAAACACGACTTTGCCGCTGCGGTGCGGTTCAACCAACCCGGCCTGGTTCAGGCGGGAGAGGTGCTGGGAAACCGCCCCGGCGGTAATACTCAATTTACGGGCGATCTCGCCGGTATTCGCCGGTGTCTCCAGTTCTTGCAGCACCCGCGCCTTGCCAGCCCCCAGTAATAACTCCAGGGATTGATCCACACCCGGCACTTCCTGCCGCCACAGCCCTGCGCCACGCGGACTGTAGATCAGCATCGGATGCCACTCCGGGACAATTTGCCAGTGGATTTTCGAGGCGGAAAAGATCGCCGGAACCAGTTGGATACCCTGCCCGTTCAGCGTGAGGTCCATTTCAAAGGTCGCCCCCGCCCTGGAATGCCCTTTATTGACCTGCAACTGCCCCGGTTCGTAGGTGACATCCGGGTGCAGGTCCGCGAACAACCCGGACGGGCCGCCAACGGCTAACTGCCGTGCTTTGTAAAGAATATCGCCATCCAGCACGGTTTTCATACGCGGCCAGTGGTGCGCCAACACACGCAACCAATACAAGCGCAGCTCATCCACCAGGCATAGCAGCGATTCATGTGGGTAGTTCAGAAAGTTCTGCCACACATCCACGAACTGCTGATCAACACAGTCGGCATGTGCCATCAGGGTCTGAATATTACCCCGCACGACTTCTGGCGGCGTGTTCAGCATCCCGGTGATTTCATCTTCAACCGATTGGTTGGTTGTCATGGGCGTGGGCGTCAGAAAATCGGGGATATATCCCGGATAGCCCAACAACGCACGCATATAGGGCAGGTCGGTATCGAACAGGGCGCGCTGGGCTTCATCTACCCAGCGCAGGTAGTGGCTCTGCATCTTAGGAACGTGCAGTATGCGGTAGCTGGTTGCCAGTTCCACCAGTGGGCTGTAGGCAAACCGCATATCGGCCAGATCATCCGGCGTCAGGTGAATATTTATCATAGGTCGTCACTCAATCTCTACGCACTTTTCCCATCTTAAGCATAGTATAAAGTATTTTAGCGGCCTATCGTTTTAGAAATCACTAAATCAATTCACATTGGAGGGCAGGGCGTATACAGTGATAGTGTACAACACGTATCGCTGGTTCAGAGAGTATCAGACGAGGTTGCTATGGATTACCGGGATATGCAATACCACCTCAAATACCGTCACCCGCAACTCATACGGGAGCGAGAGCAGGCGCGAATGGCCGAAGCAGTCCTGGCTGGGCAAACAAAACGCACCTTTTTACAGATGATTCGGGGAATGTGGGCACGGGTCAGGACGTTACAGACGCCGCAACCTGAGCCCGTTATTCCGGCGGTCATTACCGAGAAATCGCGCACAGGCTGTTAGCTATCCGGTGCTTTACTCCTCACAAGTGACACGGCCTGTAAATCCCCCCCGCCCTCCTCACACCCGGCGGGGGTTTGCGTTCAGTGTGATGTGCGAGGCGAGCCGCCACCCCAATAAGCACATTCTACTTTTCACCCGGTATTCAGGAGTCCTGCTATGCTGTTTCGGGCTGCTGATCGGCAGAGACAGAAGGAATGTAGCTGCGTGTATATGCCATGAGCTTCTCGTAAAACTGCTCGGGGCCATCACTGATCGAGATAACGGAGAGTTTGCCCTTGGTGATAATGGCATTGATCTGGCGGTCATCGGTTTGACCAGCATGGAAAGCCCGCGCCAGGATATCCGCAAACCGTCCAGTCCCTTCGATCACAAACAGGGGGAAGGAGAATTTTTCCGATGTAGTACGGGCGTAAACTTCCTCCCGCGTGACTTTACCCCCGTTTATCAGCACGCCAAACGCGGGTAGCTGCCCGTTGCCGGAAAGCTGATAGGTCAGGCGGGTAATCATGTCCGATTCGTCGCCAAACTCATCGCCAGTTGTCAACACAAAATGTGAATGTCCGTGATTCAACGGCCCGCCATCGTCGTTTTCATAACCGGGGTATCGCACCAGTTCTAATGGCGCAACACCGATCAAGGGAAAGCGGTAGCGGTTCTTGCGGCGGGCATCCCCCACCAGCGCCGGAACGCCAACATTCGTGCCGCCATCAATCACCACCGCGCCCTGTTCTTCAGCGAACCGTGCCAGCCCTTTTTCAATGATACGGCGAGTCGCATACATATCCTCTTCGGACATTTCTTTGGCGCCGCCGGTCACATAGATCGCCGGACGCGGTTCATTAAAATTGAGCGACTTCGCGACCCAGGCTGGGTCAAAGCGGCGGGAAACATGTACGGCATACGCGGCCTGACCATGTTCGAATGGAATGATGAAACGCTTGTTTCGTAGGGTCATGAGACTGATCTCGTTTCGACGGCTCTTGTTGATTTAACGCGCTGACATTAAACTTGCGACAGGGTGTACCCACTCGTGATGATAATCCCGACAACCTGGATCGGATATTTATTTCAGGGTTTACACAATCCGAAAAATATTTCCCTGTAGCGCAGCGGGCTTAAACCCGCCGTCTGGATAGCTAACTCGGCACCTTCTATCATTTTATATTCTAGCATCACCTGAACAACCCAATTATTGGGGTGTCGTTAATGAATACTTTGAACATGGTCTGAAAATCGCTGATGAGCGCTCCCTTTACCCTACCATTGCTCGCCTGGTACGACCAGCACGCCGCGAACCTGCCCTGGCGCGGCACTCAGAATGTATACCGTATCTGGTTATCCGAGGTTATGCTGCAACAGACCCAGGTGCAGACGGTCATCCCATACTATCATCGTTTTCTAATGGCTTTCCCAACTGTCGAGGCGCTGGCGGAAGCGCCGCTGGATGCCGTGCTGAAATTGTGGGAGGGCTTAGGGTATTATAGCCGCGCTCGCAATTTACACAAAGCTGCCCGATTTGTCGCCACCCAATTACAGGGGGTGTTCCCCACCACCGCTGAAACCTTACAGCAGTTACCCGGAGTCGGGCGCTACACCGCCGGGGCGATTGCCAGCATCGCCTACGGGGAGGCCGTGCCGGTGCTGGACGGTAATGTCATTCGTGTATTCGCCCGCCTGACCGACCTGGATGCCGATGTCACCCAGACGGCGGTAAAAGCCGAGCTGTGGTTACAGGCCGAACGCTGGATTTCCGCGGCGCGCCCCGGCGACTACAACCAGGCACTCATGGAATTGGGCCGAACGGTCTGCAAACCGCGCCATCCCCTGTGCGCGGACTGCCCGATTCGCGCACACTGCATGGCATCTGCCAAGGGCACACAGGCGCAGCGCCCGGTCAAAAAGGCAAAGGCAGCGACGCCACACTATGATGTCACTGCCGGAATGATCTGGAATGACCGGGGCGAACTGCTCATCGCCCAGCGCCCTGCGGACGGCCTTCTCGGTGGGCTATGGGAGTTCCCCGGCGGCAAGCAGGAAGCGGATGAATCGCTGCCCGCCTGCCTCCAACGGGAACTGCGAGAAGAACTGGCAATTGAAGTTGAGGTGGGGGAATTATTTACCGTTGTGCGCCACGCTTTCACCCACTTCAAAATCACGCTGCACGCCTACACCTGTCGCTACCTTTCCGGGCCACCACAGGCGCTGGGTGTGCAGGACTGGGCCTGGGTCAGGCCGGAAAACCTCGCCAATTACGGTTTTGGCAAGGCGGATCGTGAAGTCATCAGGACACTCCACAAGCGGCGAGATATGCTGCTGTAGCCGCTGTCATTCGCCTAGCGAGGATGTAACCACCGCCAACGGAGTTTCAGATACGGCGACCAGGGGCGGGGCGAGCTTCCGCTTGCGCCGCGAGGTGATCATCACAACGGCGGTCACGATAACGGTTGCCCCGACCAGAGTCCGCACGGTGAGGTCTTCTTCCCCCAGGAACCAGCCCAGGAATACCGCAATCAGCGGGTTCACGTAGGCATAAGTCGCTACCCGGCTGGGCGCAACCACGGAGAGCAGATACATATACGAGCCGAAGGCAACTACCGAGCCAAAGGTAATGAGGTATATGAACGCGACCAGCGATTCCGTCGTGACCGCTGCCGGGACGAAAGTTGCAAACTCCCCGCTGGCAAGGCTCAGTGCCAGCAGCAGCACACCGCCAGCCATCATATTGAGCGCCGCGCCCATCAACGGGGCACTCGGCGCGGGCAGTCGCCGCGAAAACAGTGTGCCGGTTGCCCACGAAAACGCCGATATGAGCAGCAGCAGCGTTCCGCCCAGGTCAACATGCTCCCCACTCAGGAAGTCACCCGGCACAACCAGCAGCGCGATACCGCCCATGCCAATGACCAGCCCAATCGCCAGGCGCAGATCGGGACGTCCTTCCCGAAAAAACAACCACCCCAGCAGCGCCACCCACAGCGGCACAGTCGCAATAATCAGGGCTGTGACACCCGACGGCACTACATGTTCGGCCTTCACAATCGCGCCGTTCGCAATCAGGAACATCAGCCCACCCTGAATGAGCGCGCCGCGCCAATGAATGCGGCTGGGGCTGGCCGCGCCGCCGCGCCGTGCCAGCGCATAGAGCAGCACCCCGGCGAGCAGGAAGCGGGTGCCCGCCATCATAAATGAAGGAATGGAATCGATGGCGAAACGGATTGCCAGGTAGGTTGATCCCCAGATCACGTAAATCGCGGCGAACGCGGCGATGATGAGCCAGGTGGAAGGTAAGCTGGATAAGCGGCGGGATAACATACAGACTCCTGGTGAATCTAGTGAACGTCACCATTGTAGCCGGAAGACGATTGTCGTTGTCAGTCCGAATAGAGCCAGGATTATCCGGTTACTCGCCCATCACCTGGGCGATGACCGCCCGCTGGCGGGAACGGTTATCGAAATCCACCAGGATGATTTGCTGCCATGTCCCCAACAGCAGCGACCCATCCACAAACGGCACGGTCAGCGACGGACCCAGCAGGGATGCCCGCACATGGCTGTGGCCGTTGCCATCTCCCCAGCGTTCGTTATGGGCATATTCGCGGTTGGCAGCGATGATCTCATCGAACAACCGCTGGAAATCATGGATCGCGCCGTCCTCGTACTCGATGGTCGTCAGGGCGGCAGTGCTGCCCGGCACGAACAGCGCCACAATTCCCGCCATCAGCCCGCTTTCCCGGATGGTCTTCTGCACCGCGCCGGTCACATCCACCACATGGGCATGTCCCCGTGTGGGGAATTGCAGGGTGTAGGTTTTCACGGTCATGTTTGTATCCCTCCTTTTTTGCGTATTATACTGCCCTGGAAGGCCCGAATCCGCCGTAACAGTTTGTGGACGCTGGTGGTACAATCACGCAGTCTGGCTACACAGTTATGGGAAACAATATGCGCCCTGCCGTCCGCCGCTGGCTCTTACTGGCAATACTGATCTGCCTGGTTGTGGCCGTTGACCAGGTGAGTAAACATTGGATTGTGGATAACCTCAGCCTGGGTGAGGTTTACCAGCCGATTCCGGCCATCAGCAGCCTGTTCCAGATCACCCGTAGCCATAATGCCGGGTCGGCCTTCGGGTTTTTGCCCCAGGCCAGCGACATGTTTCTGGTGGTCGCCATCATCGCGGTGATCGGCATGGTCTTCTTTTACCCGCGCATCCCGGACGATGCCGCCATTACGCGGCTGGCGACTGGCCTGGTCGTCGGGGGGGCGCTGGGCAACGCCCTGGATCGGCTGCAATACGGCGTCGTGATTGACTTCATCCACTACCAGATTCCCGGCGTCATCAGCAACGTTTCCAACCTGGCCGACCATGCCATCGTCTTTGGTGTGGCACTCATCTTCCTCGAAAGCTGGCGTTTAGACCGTGCCAAAGCCCGCGCCGCGGCTACGCCGGACGAGCCATCATCCCCAACCCCGGCATAAAGCATATACCCCGTACCCCAGGTAGTCCCTATGACTGTCAGTCACAAGCAATTTAGAATCAGTAATGTTATAATGGCAGGCAGGGTTGCGGGAATTCGCGTCTCGCCCCAACAGATAATGAGCTGGGGAGATAAACAGGGTTCATGAGTAAGAGCCGAATTCTGGTGGTAGAAGACAATCGTGATAACATGACTCTTATTGTGGATGTATTGACCTCTCTGGGATACGATGTTATCCAGGCGGAGAACGGCCAGCAAGGGGTAGAAACCGCACAGGCGGAAAAACCCAACCTGATTCTGATGGATTTATCGCTGCCTGCGATGGATGGCTGGACAGCAACCCAGGAAATTAAGAAACAGCCCGACCTGGCGCATATTCCGGTGATTGCCCTGACCGCCCATGCGATGGTCGGTGATCGGGAACGCGCTTTGAGCGCTGGCTGTGATGATTATGTTTCCAAACCAATCAATATCAGTGATCTGGCACGCAAAATCACCAAGTTGCTTGGATAAATAACCGCGTTCGCCATTGCGGGCGGGGGTGTACAACAAAAATATGGGGTATTCCGGTGAAAGTTCTAATCGCGGACGATAACAGCAACAGTCGCCAACTTTTGAAGGATATTATTGAGAGCGTGGGTCACGAAACAGTCACGGCAGTGGACGGCCCTTCGGCGGTGGAGACAGCCCAGCAGCACATGCCAGACCTCATGATTCTGGATGTGAATATGCCGGGCAAGAATGGCTTTGAAGTCTGTGCGCTTCTCAAAGGGGATGCCGCAACGGCCCAGATTCCGATCCTGATGCTGACGGCGCTGGGCGACATTGAAAACCGCGTCACCGGGCTGGGGGCGGGCGCGGATGATTACCTTACCAAGCCGTTTAGCCCGCGCGAATTAGTCGCCAGGGTGAACGCCCGACTGCGTGCCAAAGCTGAATCCGATGGGCTGCGCGAGACGAAAGAAATGCTGCGCCACACCTTTGAGCGTTTCGTCGCGCCATCGGTCGTGGAGCGACTGCTGCAAGACCCGAACCAGGTTAAGCTCGGCGGGCAGTTCCAGGATATCACCGTGCTGTTTGCCGACTTACAAGGCTTCACGCCCATGTCTGAGTATGCGCCCCCGGAAACCCTGTTGGGTGTTTTGAATGCTTACCATGCCCTGATCGTCAAGTATATCCAGGAAAACAAGGGAACTGTAGATAAATTCATCGGGGATGGCGTCATGGCACTCTACAACACCCCGGTTTTTCAGGCGAATCACCCGCTGTTAGCTGTCCGTACCGCTATCGGTATCCGTGACGCGCTGCCGGGCTTCCACGAACAATTCGAGCCAGCGTACCGGCTGAATATCAATTTTGGCATCCATTCCGGCATGGCGGTGGTCGGCAATGTCGGCACACAGGAAATCATGGATTTCACGGCAGTGGGCGACACAGTAAACCTGGCATCGCGCTTGCAGCAGCTCAGCACCAACGGGCAAATCCTCATCAGCAGCGCATTATATGACCGGATACGCGATCATATCCGCGTGACTGCGATTGGCTCACAGAAGATCCGTGGGCGGCAGGAACAGGTGATGGTCTATGAGGTTCTGGAATAACCTATGGAATCCAAAGACGCAGCAACCACGCCGCAGCCCAGCCAGTATGCGCTCAGTGACATCAAGCCGGAAATCCTCGAATCCGTCATGCTGCTGTTAGGCCATGACCTCCGCAGCCCGATGACCATTGTCATCAGTGCAATGGAGTTGCTGATTTCACTGTATGAAGACGACCCGAATTTGATCGGCACGGTAGACATCCTGCGGGGTGTGCTGCACGCCGCCAATCGTGAGATTCGCCTCGTCAACGACCTGCTTGACCTGCGGCGGTTAGAACTCAACACCTACGCACCCAACACCAAAGATACCGACATGGTTTCCCTGCTGCGCAATGTGCTGGACACCGAGTCCTATGCGCTGGCAACCAAAAAACTGAAAGTTGAGACAACTCTGCCGCAAGACACGCTGCTGCACGCCAAAATAGATCCGGAACTTGTCGAACGGATGCTGCGGGCAATTCTCGATAATGCCCTGAAATTCACGACCCGTGATGACACCCTCCGTGTGAGTATTCAGCCCGAAGATGATAAGATTGTGATTCGTTTTGAAGATACCGGGCGCATGGTGCAGTCGCGTTTTGGCGATTCACTCTTGAAGCAGCCTCCTCAATGGGAGGAGCGGCAGGCCGGCACCCGTACCAGCGTGGGAATGGGGATGCCCTTTACCTACCGGGCGGCGCTGGCGCAGGGTGGCAGTTTCTCGGTGAGTTCGGATATGAAGACCGGCTGGACAACCTTCAAACTGGCGTTCCCGGCAATCAAAACGTCCGCAGCCGGAATTAACCAATAGCCACCTGCCAAAAATCCGGTACAATTTAGTCACACTTTCCGATCCACCAGGAACAGGTTTATTGATCCCATGACTGATTCACAACCGATAGACGACGCCCGTATTCACAATATTATCCAGAATGTGATGCGCGAAATCGGCGATGCCGATATTCCTTACGATTCAGCGGCACGACCGGCACGCCCCGTCCTACCAACTGCGGGGCCAGGTGACGGCCTCTTCTCCGACCCGGACAGCGCGGCAGCCGCAGCGACGGCGGCCTTTGAACAACTGCACGATATGCCGCTGGAAGTCCGGCGGCACGTGATCGCGGCGATGCGAACGACAGCGCGGGAGCACGCCCAGGTCCTGGGGCATTTCGCCGCTGAAGAAACCGGCATGGGGCGGGCGGAAGACAAAGTACAGAAGAACATCCTGGTCGCCAATAAGACCCCCGGCCCGGAATTCCTGAATACCGAAGCCTGGACGGGCGATGATGGCCTGACATTAACTGAGTACGCCCCATACGGGGTGATCGCTTCGATTACGCCCAGCACCAATCCAACCAGCACCGTCATCAACAACAGTATCAGCATGGTGAGCGCCGGGAATGCAGTCGTCTTCAACGCGCATCCTTCTGCCCAACAGTGCAGCGCCTACACGATCCAATTGCTCAACCGGGCGATTCAGAGCGCGGGCGGTCCGCCCAATCTGCTGACATGCGTGGTCGAGCCGACAATACAATCGGCGCAGGCCCTGATGACACACAAACAGGTGCGCCTGCTGGCCGTCACGGGCGGTATCGGTGTGGTGCGCCAGGCGATGCAGAGCGGCAAACGTGCGGTCTGCGCCGGGCCGGGTAATCCCCCGGCAGTGGTGGATGAAACCGCCGATCTGGAACAGGCCGGGCGCGATGTGGTACGCGGCGGGAGCTTCGATAACAATCTGGTGTGTGTCACGGAGAAAACAACGATTGTGGTTGCTTCGGTGCTGGACGGCCTGGTGGAGTCCATGACGCGGCACGGCGGCTACCTGATTACTTCGTGGCAGCTTAAACGCCTGATGAAGTCCATTTTTGAGGAAGATCGCGGCCCCGGCAAACCGGGCGTGATGAACAAGGCCTTTATCGGCCAGAACGCCAGCGTACTGCTCAAGGAAATCGGCATTAACGTCGGGAGTGAAGTCCGCCAGATCGTCGCGGTAGTCGAGCCGGATCACCAGTTGGTGTGGTCGGAGCAGATGATGCCGATTATGCCGGTAGTGCCCATGCCGGATGTTTACAGTGCGATTGACCTCGCCGTTGAATCAGAGCACGGTTTCCGCCATACCGCCGTGATGCACAGCAAGCATGTAGACCACATGACACACATGGCGCGGGCGATAGACTGTTCGATTTTCGTGAAGAACGGCCCCAGCATCGCCGGGTTGGGCGCAAATGGCGAGGGCTTCACCTCGTTCACGATTGCCAGCCCGACGGGCGAAGGCATGACGACCTGCCGTAGCTTTAGCCGCCTGCGCCGCTGCACGTTGAAAGACGGTTTCCGCATCGTGTAACTGGTAGCTAGTGGCTGCTTACCGCTGGCTGTTGGCGGTCAATGCATAACAGCCATCCCACCCGAATCAAAAACCGCGCCTCACACCGAGACGCGGTTTGTTTTCTTGTGCTCAGAAGATGTCATGCGCCGGTAGAGATAAACTGCTCCTAATCCTAACAGCACTCCGCCGATCAGGGTACTGTCGTACCAGACCAGCGCCTTAAGATAGATTACCTGAAACAGTATCAATCCGGCTGACCACCGTGCCACTGGCATCCGGGTCGTGAACAACGCGTACGTCAGGAACAGCGCATGGCCGGAGATGATGGGCAGTAGCCAGTAGCCAGCGGCCAACAGCCAACGGCCAGTAGCCAGCGGCCAGTCGCCAGCAGCAGCGTAAGCACCCCGGCGACCAGTAAAATCACCCACCCGCGAAACCAGATTGTCGGCTTCATGGTCAGCGCAAACCCGCCCGGATATCGTTGTCAAAAGAAACGCAAGTAGTGTACCATCAAAAGTACAGGGTTTAAGTCACCTGGGGTAAGAAAATGAGGGCAAGGAGTGTAAAGATGATTTCAAACGAACTTCTTGAAAAACTCCACCAACTAAACCGGGCAGATAAATTGCAGGTGATTCAGATACTGGCCGGAGAACTAGCCGCCGAAGAGGCTGCATTCTTCACATCCGGCGCGACTTATGAAGTCTGGTCACCCTACGACGCTCCGGAAGCTGCTGAAACGTTGCTCAAGATGTTAGAGGAAGATCAATCGCAAAATGGCTAACCGTCGGCATTTTCCCTATATCGCTGTTCCCGGAACTCAGGAAACAGCCTTACGTCCATTGCTCTCGCTCGCCTTGGAATTTCGTGGACGTAAACACGCCGCCTACGGGTTACTTGATACTGGCGCGGATGTCAACGTGTTGCCTTACACACTGGGGTTAGAATTAGGATGTATGTGGGAAGAACAGCCAACAGCAGTTCAATTATCCGGGAATCTGGCAAACTATGAAGCACGCGGCATCATACTGCAAGCTATAGTTGATGCTTTTTCGCCGGTTAAGCTTGTTTTTGCCTGGACTCGTGCGGAAAACGTGCCGCTCATTCTCGGTCAGGTCAATTTTTTCCTAGAATTTGATGCCTGTTTCTTCCGATCACGTTCTGGCTTTGAAATCGGGCCAAAAGGCGGTTGATAGACCACAAAATTGTACCGTTCGAATCAAAAACCGCGCCGCGCAAGATGAGAATCCCACCAGCGAAACCGGAATGCAGACATCTTTAGACAAGAACCCGTCTTTTAATCATACGCATCGCTCTTATATACCCTGTCAGATGATAGCACGAATCGGAAACGTACCTGTAGAAAATACGAACTATGCAGAATTTTTGTTCTATTCTAGAATGCCATTTATCGTTGAATAGTCGAGGGCAAGAATGATGTCAAAAGCTAAAATCACCGCCAGTGCGTCGATTTTGCTGGTGAAGGATGTCATCCAGTCAGCGGCCTACTTTGCCACTAAACTGGGATTTACCGATCAGACGCTGTACGGTGAACCGACCAACTTTGCGATCATCCGTCGGGACGGCATCACGGTCATGCTGGCACAGGCCGATGCTTCAAAACCACTGGTTCCGCATTGGAAAATCGTGGAGAAGATGTGGAATATCTATTTCTGGGTGGATGATGTTGCAGCCATTTACGCGGAATTTCAGGCCAGCGGCGCGATCATTGATTATACACTCTACACGACGCCCTGGGGCACACGAGAATTTGGTGTGCGCGATTTAGATGATCATGACATCGCGTTCGGGCAGATTATCCGCTGATGCTGTGGTAACGACTCGGAGAGGCTCAAGGTGGCTACCCCCGAATCAAAAACCGCGCCTCACATCGAGACGCGGTTCGTTTTCTGTAGCTAGTAAAGGGACTTACCGTACAAACATCTCCACCGCCAGCACCACCGTATCGCTCAGGTTGGTGGCAATCCAGGGGAAGATACCCATCAGCAGCGTCCCGGCGAAGGCCACGTAAATCGCCCAGTTGACATACCGGGTCGCACCGGCAGCCGGGTCGCCCTCGCCGTCCTTGAGGTACATATTCACGATGATGCGCACATAGTAGAATGCGCTGATGACGCTCGTCAGCACACCGATGATCGCTAACGGCACCAGGCCGGCATCCAGCGCCGACTTGAAGACGAACCACTTGCCGATAAAGCCGCCTGTCAGCGGGATACCCGTCAGGCTCAGCATGAACACAGCCATCATCGCCGCCAACGCCGGTTTGCTCTTTGCCAGCCCGATAAAATTATCCACGCCGGTATCGCTGCCATCATCTTTTTCAATGGCAAGCGCGATACCGAACGCGCCCAGGTTGGTGAACATATAGGCCATCAGGTAGAGCAGGGCGGCACGAGTCGCTTCGTTAGCGACCCCGGCAGTCCCGGCGGCGGCCACCGCCATCATGATATACCCGGCATGGGCGATAGACGAATAGGCCAGCATCCGTTTAACGTTGGTCTGGGCAATCGCCACGATGTTGCCCAGGATGAGCGTCGCGGCAGCCACCAGCCAGAATGTCTGCTGCCAGGCGGCGGCAGTCTGGCCGTCCTTGAGTACAAACACCGGCAACGCCACCACCATAATCCGCAGCAGCCCGGCAAAACCGCCCGCCTTCGCGCCCACGCTCATAAAGGCCGTGACCGGAGTCGGCGCACCTTCATACACATCCGGCGTCCACATGTGGAAGGGCACAACCGCCACCTTGAAGCCCAGGCCGACTAAGATCAGGCCTGTCCCCATCAGCAGCAGGAACATCTGCGAACCGCCAGCGGCTACAATCCCGTTGACCGCCGCGAAGATTTCCGGCAGGTTGGTTGTCCCGGTAGCGCCGTACACCAGCGCCGCGCCATAGACGAAGAACGCCCCGGCGAACGCGCCCAGGATGAAATACTTCATACCGCTCTCTTCCGACTTCAGGTCGGGAGCGCGGAAGGTCGCCATGATGTACAGCGGGATGCTCAACAGTTCCAGCGCGATAAACACCACAATCAGGTCATTGGCGCTGCTCATGAACATCATACCGGCGGCGCTCAGGAGCAGCAGCACGTAATACTCGCCGCGTTCAATCTTCGCCCGTTTGAGGTAATCCAGGCTCAACAGCACGCCCAGGAAAGCGGTAATCAGAATAACGATGTTCAGGAAACCGGTGAACTGGTCAGCGGCGAACGTCCCCAGGAAAGCCGTGCCGGACTCATTGAACCCGGCCAGGTTCAGCACGAAGCTCACGGCGATACCGGCCATTGCCAGCCAGGCCGTAATCTCCTTACGTTCCCTGGGAACAAACAGGTCTAGCAACAGCAGGATGCACGCCCCCAGCGCGAGGCTAAGTGCGGGAAGCGTCAGCCCCAGGTTGAGGTCGGCGATAGTCGGTACTTGAAACATCGTTCCCCCTTAACGGACGGCTGCCGTCTGCACGAACTCGTCTACCGTCAGCATCGCCGTGTTTTCCGCCTGAACCACATACGGATGCACCTGCTCAACGACCTGGTTTACACTGGCGTCCATCGTATCAAAGAACGGGCGCGGTTGCAGGCCAATCCAGAAGATGGCGATAATGATCGGAATGAGCACAGCCAATTCCTGCCAGTGCAGCTGCGGCAGATTCTTGTTTTCCTCTTTGTCCAGCTCGCCCATGAAGACCTTCTGGAACATATACAGCATATAGACGGCGGCCAGGATGACGCCCAGCGTAGCAAACAGCGTGAACAGCGGGCCGAGGACGCTGCTGCCGAACGAACCCAGCAGGATGACGAACTCGCCCACGAAACCGTTCAGGCCCGGCAGCCCCATGCTGCTCAGGACAACGATCAGACTCAACCCGCCAAACAGGGGCATGGCCTTCCAGATACCGCCAAAAGCGTCCATCGCTTTGGTGTGGCGACGTTCGTAAAGCATCCCGACGAGCAAGAACAAGCCGCCGGTGCTGATACCATGATTCACCATTTGCAGGATGCCGCCCTGGATGCCCTGCGCGTTGAGCGCAAAGATACCCAGCACCACAAAACCGAGGTGGCTCACCGAGGAGTACGCGACCAGTTTCTTCACGTCCTTCTGGGCATAACTCACCCACGCGCCGTAGATGATGCCGATAATCGCCAGTACGGCGACATACGGCGCCCAGGCGACGCTGGCCTCCGGGAAGAGTGGCAGGCAGAAGCGCACGATACCGTAGGTGCCCAGCTTCAGCAGCACGCCCGCCAGAATGACCGAACCGGCTGTCGGCGCCTGTACGTGGGCGTCGGGCAACCAGCTATGGAACGGCCACAACGGAACTTTGATGGCAAAGGCGATGAAGAAGCCCAGGAACAGGAATGACTGTGTGCTGCTCAGAACGCCGTCCATCGGGAAGGCAATCGCGCCACTCTGGATACCGGCCACAATGTCGGGCAGCGAAAACGTCCCGGCCTGGATACCGACATACAGAATCGCCAGCAGCATCAGGATCGAACCCGCCATCGTATACAGGAAGAACTTCACGGCGGCGTACATGCGCTGTTCCGCGCCCCAGATGCCGATCAGGAAATACATCGGGACAAGCGTAATTTCCCAGAACACGTAGAACAGGAACAAATCCTGCGCCATGAATACGCCCAGCATGGCGAATTCCAGCAGCAGCATGAAGCCATAGTATAGTTTTTGCCGACCACGCTCCTCCAGCACATGCACCCGGAACGAGGATAAAATCGCCAGCGGCATGATAAACGTCGTCAGGATAATGAGCAGCAGACTCAGCCCGTCCACACCGACGTAAAAACTGATTCCGGCAGATGGCAGCCAGTCATTGCGCTGTACCATTTGCAGCCCAGGAACACTGGCATCGTAGCCGATCCAAAGCAGCAGCGAAACCACAAAGGCGACGAGACTGGTTCCCAGCGCCGTCCACTTAATCTGTTCGGTGTGCTGCTCTTCGCGCAGGAACACCAGGATCGCTAAGAAGCCGACGATGGGAATAAATAACACCACCGTTGACAAAGAAAGTGCGGAACTCACTTCAGGCATAATCTAAAGTTCTCCTCTCAGGGGATGCGGCAAACCGCTCCCTACGAGCCACTCTGTAACATCGGCAGGAGCAGGATAATAATCACCAGCACGACGCCAAGTAATAATGTGATTGCATAGGTACGAACATAACCCGTCTGAATCCGGCGCAAACCCCCGGCCAGCCAACTCACCAACCACCCCAGCCCGTTGACGATTCCGTCAATGATGCCCAGGTCAACCGGGTTGCTCAGGAGATCGCCGAGGGCATTGAAGCCCCTGCCGATCACCTTTTCGTGGACATAATCGTGCCAGAAGGTCCAGTCCAGCGTATGCGCCAGGAAATTGCCAACCGCGTTAAACGGCTGCTCCAGCAAACGGTTATAGGTTTCATCCCAGTACAGGCGGGCATTCGCCAGACTCCAAATCTGACGGGTCGCCGGGTTCACATACAGCGGGTCGGTGTTATCGGCAGTTACGGACTTATTGTCCCCATAAATGCGCCGCGCCAGGATAATCGCGCTGACCGCCAGAATGAGCGCAACAGCCGCAATCCCGCCCTGGAACTCACCCGCGTGCGCGTAAGCGACGCTTGGCTCCAGGAAAACCGTGAAGCTGTGTGCGCCACCGAAGAGCCACTCAAAGAAGCCGAAGATCGTGAACGGCCCGGCGTTGGCAGGCACATTATAGAAACCAGCCAACAGCGCGAAGAAGGCCAGAATGACCAGCGGCCACAGCATGGCGGGGGTGCTTTCATGGGCGTGTTCAGCGGCTTCGGTGCGCGGCTTGCCAAAGAAGACCATTTCGATCTGCCGCCACATATAGAAGGCCGTGAATGCCGCCGCAATCACCAGCATCGCCAGTACCACATAGCCGCCCGCCGTGTTAGAGAGCCAGGCATCAGCCAGAATCTCATCTTTTGACCAGAACCCTGCGAACGGCCAGATACCGGCCAGCGCCAGCGTTCCAACCAGATAGGTGAGGAATGTTATCGGCATCTTGTTCCGCAAACCACCCATGTTCCGCATATCCTGCGGGTCAAAGTCATGGTGGTGGTCGTGGCCGTGTGAAACATCATGGTGGCCGTGTTCAACCCCATGAATAACGGAGCCGCTGCCCAAAAATAATAGCGCCTTGAAAAACGCATGGGTCACGAGATGGAACATCGCCGCGCCATACGCGCCGATACCCACTGCCGCCACCATAAAACCAAGCTGGCTGATCGTGCTGTAAGCCAGCACACGTTTAATATCCCACTGACCGATAGCGATATACCCGGCGGCCAGCGCCGTCGTCGCGCCGATCAGCGCGACCACCAGGGAGGTTGTCTCCGCATTGTGGTACAAAACGTTACTGCGTACCATCATGTAGACGCCGGCTGTAACCATCGTCGCGGCATGAATGAGCGCACTCACCGGGGTCGGGCCAGCCATCGCGTCTGGCAGCCAGACAAACAGCGGAATTTGCGCCGATTTACCCGTCGCGCCCAATAGCAGGAACAAGGTAATCAGGACAAGCACCGTTTCAATCGGCAGCGATACCACGCCGAAGTTGACTTCAGCGCTGTCTTCCAGCATCCGCTGTGCTTTGCCAAACACGCCGAGCTGATCAGTAGCGATATGGTCATTATTGACATATTCGGGGATAGCCGGGCCAACCGCATGTTCGCCTTCAGCAGCGGGGGCAGCGGCCTCGCCATGCTCACCCTCAGCGACAGGCGCTTCAGCATGTTCACCCTCAGCAGCGGGGGCAGCAGCTTCGCCTTCAGTTGTCGTCGCGCCGTGTTCGCCCTCAGCGGGGGCAGCGGCTTCGCCTTCAACAGCGGCGGCTTCACCATGCTCGCCAGTTAATTGGGCGACCAGGTGTTCCTGGTACTCAACATTGGCGATCTCACCCGGCTTGTAGTAGTCGAGCGTGCCAAATGTCCAGAAAATCAGGAAGATGCCCATCAGCATCCCGAAGTCGCCAATACGGTTCAGGATCATGGCTTTGCGGGCGGCCAGACTGTTCTTCCAGCCCACACCCTTCGCTTTATCAAACCAGAAACCGATCAGCAGGTAGGAACACAGCCCCACACCTTCCCAGCCGACAAACATCATCAGGAAGTTGTTGCCCGTGACCAGGATAAGCATGAACACCAGGAACATATTCAAGAAGGCGAAGAAACGTGGGAAACGCTCGTCGCCGTGCATATAACCCAGCGCGTAGATGTGGATCAGCGACCCGACACCCGTCACCACCAGCATCATCGTCACACTGAGCGTGTCTACGCGCTGCTGCCAGGGAATTTCCAGGTTGATCGAGCCGATACGCAGCCAACCATCCAGGAACGGCGGGTTCACGACCACCGACTGGTAGTTGCTGCCTGTCAGGTAGGTCAACAGGAGAAACGACACCAGGAACGAGAGGATGGCGGCCCCAGAGCCAATCCAACCCGCCCATTTTTCTCCCAGGCGTGCCCCCCACAAGAGGTTAATGATCATACCCACCAGGGGGATAAAGACCACTAACGGTACAAGTTGCGGCAAATTTTCCATACGACCGCGTTATCCTTCCATCTGGTGTAGTTCATCAATATCAATGCTTTGCTTGGAGCGGAAGATGGCGACAATCAACGCCAGCCCCACCGCGACTTCCGCCGCTGCTACCGTCATCACAAAAAAGACGAACAGGTGGCCTTCGGCGCCGCCCCACAGCCGGGAAAACGCCACCAGCGCCAGGTTTGCGGCGTTCAGCATCAATTCAACCGACATGAACACCAGGATCGCGTTACGGCGCACCAGGACGCCCATCGCGCCCAGAATAAAGAGAATGGCGCTTAAAGCGATATAGACTTCAATATCAACAGACATGCTGGTTATTCCTTCAGCTTAGTCGCCCGCCGGTTCCGGTTGTTCAACCGGGGTTTCGGCTGCTTCCGAGACAAGTACATCGTGGCCGGTTTGCGCGGCGATCACACTGGTCAGCGGGCGGCTGACCCGGCGGCGCAGGTTCCGCTCGCGGGATGTCTTCAGAATATCCCGGTGCGCCAGCACAATCGCGCCGATCATCGCCACCAGCAGCAGCAGCGCCACCAACTGGAATGGCAGTAAATAGCGGGTGAACAGGAGTTGGCCGATATTGACCGGTTCACCAAAAGGTGTCATCGCGTCTGCCGCATAGCTGGTCGCATCCGCCTGCACAATCACGCGGCCATTCGCCCCCAGCTGCCCGGCAGCGTCCAGCTCACCAGCCAACACAATCAGCGGGGCGGTATTACGCTCCAGGGCATACTCAGCCAGGGTGTATAGACGAAAATCGCTGTTGGCCGGGTCAGTAAAACTCCACTCTACCTGACCTTCCGGCAGTTCGAGTACAGGGGAGAGCGTGCCTTGTGCCAGGTCACCCAGTACGATTGTGTCGCTGCGCGTATCCAACCGATTATCCAGCCCCAGATCATACAGATTGACTGCCGGGGTTTCCATATAGGCGTTGAACACCTGTACCCGCGCCTGGTCATCCGAAATCATGCTCAGGTCGGTAGGGATCACCGTCACAACCGGGGCAGCATTGGCAGCACCGTAGAGTACGGCGGTATAGGCCGTCTGGATGCCTTCTTCGTTCCCGGCCAGTGTCACCGGCCCTTCGTAGACCGTGTTCTGCGTCCCGGCCTCTGTTATCCGCAGAG
The DNA here is from genome assembly GCA_937974245.1 of uncultured Chloroflexota bacterium. Classification (GTDB taxonomy): domain Bacteria; phylum Chloroflexota; class Anaerolineae; order Aggregatilineales; family Phototrophicaceae; genus JACKCG01. The sequence goes on from CALJKV010000043.1 coordinate 27,622, forward strand.
TGTAATCACCGGCTGACAGTTCCACAAAGGGCAGTTCGTCCGTAAGACGCAAATTCTCCGCCAGCAGGTTGTCATTCACATACACGTCTACCGCATCCACATAAGTCGCGGCATGTACTACCCGCAGCAGAGGCGCAGGCTGGGCGGGCGGTTGCAGGTCAATCTGCCCCCGGTCTATCGCGGCCAAGGCCACAATAAAGAAGGCAAATGCCAATACCACACCGACCACCGGCAGCCAGAAATAGTTAACCTTTTTAGGTGTGGTTTTCTCCGCGCCGAGCAGCATAATCACGAACAGGAACAACACCATAATTGCCCCGGCATAGACAGCAATCTGTACCATCGCCAGGAACGGTGCATCCAGCATCAGATAGAAGAAAGCGACACAGGCAAAGTTCACGATGAGGAACAAAGCACTATGAATCGCATTCTCCGTGATAAGCATCATCACTGCGGCGGTTATCGCCACAAATGCGACAATCAAGAATAAAATGGGTTCAATCATCAGACGTTCCCCTATGGTAGGGTCTTGGTTGGAATACTTGTGCAGTTTAGCGCAAACGGCCTCAGACTTCAAATATTTAGTGCCGAGTACCGTGTAAAAATCCCGAGTCTTGAGTCAAAGGTGCCAGGTGCCAGCAAAAGTATCCAACTGAGGCCTGCTTCCGCGCGTCCGCGATTAGCTTTCGGCTTTTCACCTTCAACTATCCTTCAACACAAGGGCGCAGCCAAGTGCGCCCCTCTGTTCATGTTTCACGACACCCGGCCTACAGTGGATCTTCCATATCCGGGATTGACCGATCGAAGGTGCCAGGGCGAACCCGCTGTGGCGTCGCCTGTGTGCCTTCCGGTGCTTCAACCAGCAGCACATCTTTGGTAAAGATCGATTCACGGCGACTGGTAAAACTCAAGCGGTGCTCATGCCCCAGGACAATCGCCTCGGTCGGGCAGGCGTCTTCACAATAGCCACAGTAAATGCAGCGCATCATGTTAATTTCATACGTCTTGGCATAGCGTTCGCCAGGGCTGAACCGCGCCTCGTCAGTGTTCTCGGCGGCCTCTACCCAGATCGCATCCGCCGGGCAAGCTGCCGCGCACAGCGCACAGCCGATACACTTTTCCAGGCCGTTGTCATAGCGATGCAGTTCGTGCCGGCCTTTATAGCGCTCCTGAAATTCAATGCTTTGTTCCGGGTATTGAATCGTGACTGGTTCTTCCAATACATGCTTGAACGTTGTCGCAAATCCACGCAATACATTCATGGTTTACAATCCCTCTCACTCACCTAATCACCCGTTCCGCCTGATTTCGCTGCCGGGGATTTCCCATCGCCGCCACCTGTCAGCAGGCTGACCAGCCCGCGCACGGCACTTATCAGGAAGTTATACAATCCGAATAGAATCCCGATCAGCGCCCCGACCAATTGCAGAATACCGTAGCCCACGCCGGAACGTTCGCCGGTAATTATCGGGTCGGCATCGGCATCGGCTTCACCTTCAACCCCGGCCATTCGGGAGAAGAGAAGGTAGCCACCCGCCAGTACTACAACGAAGAAGATACCGGAGGCCACACCGTAGGCCATCGGGTCGGCAAAAGCATCACCCAAAACCAGTGCGACTGCCGTCCAGGATACCGCGACCATTGCCAGCGGCAGCATGATCTTCCAGCCGAAGTCCATCAGGCGGTCATAGCGGATACGCGGCAGTGTCCCGCGCACCCACACCATAAAGACCAGCATCAGGAAGACTTTGCCAATCATGACGAGCGGCCCCAAAATCGGGAGGCGCTGCACCAGGCCAAAACCATCCTGGAAGCCGCCGAAATAGAGCGCAACAATCACCATACTGACGACGATCATACCCAAATATTCGGCCATCATAAACAGAGCAAATTTCATGCCGCTGTATTCGGTCATGAAGCCCTGCGTCAGTTCCTGCTCGGCTTCCGGCAGGTCGAAGGGGGCGCGGTTGACTTCCGCCAGCAGCGCGATAATCAGGATGCCCGCAGCCAGCGGATTCTGGAACACGTACCAGTCCCAAACCATCACCTGTTTGTTGATAATGTCACCCAGGCTCATGCTGCCTGCCAGCAAAATCGGCACTGCCATCGTCAGCCCCAGGCTGAGTTCATAGCTAATCATCTGCGCGGTAGCGCGCAGGCCGCCCAGCATGGCGTATTTGTTATTGCTGGACCAACCCGCCAGCACCACACCATACGTCCCCAAACTGGTGATCCCCAATATCCACAGGATACCCACGTTCGGGTCAGTCAGATGCAGCGGCACACGGAACCAGACGTCGCCCAGTGAAGGGGCGAACCAGGGAACAATGATCTTGCCACCGATGGGGATGACCGCCAGCACCAGTAGCACCGGCACAACCTTAATAACCGGCGCGAGGAACCATACCGCAAATTCAGCGCCGGAAGGCCGGATATCCTCTTTGAAAATCATCTTGAGGGCATCCGCAACCGGCTGGAACAGCCCCAGCGGGCCAGCCCGGTTCGGGCCGATACGCTGCTGCAAAAACGCGAGAAAACGTCGTTCAAGCAAGGTGGTATAGACGAAGCCGGTCAGGGCAACGAAGAAGACGATCACCGTATAGATAATCGGGTGGATAATCTGGCAACCCGCGTCCGCCGCGCAGTCCACAATGTTAGCAGTGGCGCTCACATCTTCAGGGACGGCGGTCACACCCTCCAGCCCCTGCACGGTGGCCTGGTAGCCGCCAGTCACAAAAGTATCAAAATTACCCACCGCAATCGCCAGAACACTGAACAAGATCAGGCCGACCAGCGCAGTATTGAAATCCACCCGCCATAACAAGAAGACGAATGTGCCAATACCAGCCGCCAGAACGACGACCTTGCCCGCCAGGGTCAGCGGCGGGTCAGGGTGATTAATGACCGTCAGGACGGCCAGTGCGGCCAGCACCACGACAATGCCCCACCCAATTAAAGCTAAGATGCGCTTCAGAATCATAGTTGGTTAACCTTATGCTTTGCTCACTTCGCCTGTGGTAATCGCCAGCGGTGCGGGTGTGTCACTCAGGTGGCGCGGCAGAATAACCGCCCCTTGTGGCGCTGCGCCATTCACATGCGCCCGGGCTTTGAGCGTTGAACCACCGGCGCTGATACTCACCATATCGCCATTTTCGACCCCCAGTTTCCGGGCATCCGCCGCGTTCATGGCGACGTAAGCATCCGGCACACGGGGATGCACCAGTTCACTGCTGCGGAAGACCCGTTCCCGGTTATAGAGTCGGGTCGCGGGGACAACCAGCAATTGACCGCCACCAGCTTTGATCGCTGCCAGTTTTTCAACCTTGCCCGTCGTGACCGCGCCACCGTTATCGGCTGCGGCAGGGATTTGCACACCCAGGCCGCCTTTATTGCGATAGGCTGTGCCGCCATAATACACATCGTCGCCACCCACCAACGGGAACTGCAGTTCGACATGCGCCAGCGCCTTGTAACTGATGCCAGCAAATGCGGGGATGTTTTGGGCAATTTCGTTCATCAGTATAGACGCGCTCAGTTTGGCACGCCCCAGGCCGAGTTGTTCACCCAGCCGGCTGAGCACCTGCCAGGCCGGGAGCGCCTGCCCGATCGGGCCTTGCGCGGTGTAGAAACGCTGGACGCGCCGCTCACCATTGACGAACGAACCATCCCGTTCAGCAAAACTCTGGATAGGTAGCGCCGCCGTTACACCGGGGACAGGTTCTTCTGCAAAAAGCGTGAGTTGGATAATCGTCTCGACCTGTTTCAACCAGGAAACCGCCGTCGGGTCATCAAACAACAGGTCAGCCTGGGCGATGAACAGCACTTTGGGCGGGTTGGCGATGATGTCCTGGGTGGCTTCCGGCGTGAAGCCCAGGTAATACTGCCCCATGCCATTCGCGCCGGGGAAGGTCGCCAGCAGCCCGTTATTGGGCTTGCCAACATGCCCGCTTTCGATCAGAAAATTCGCGGCGGCCTGCATGAGCGCCCGGCTGCCTGCCAGGTCTACGCCTTCCGCCCCGGCGACGATGACCAGGTTTTTCGCCCCGGCCAGTTGCTTGGCTGTGCCGCCGTGTTCTTTTTGCAGCAGGTCAAATGCACCCGCTACTTTACTATAATCATAGTGAATGACTGTGCTGGCGAAGTCATCCATGCGGGTCGGGCGGCCATTCATAACGACCACCAGCGCCCCGCGATCATGTGCCTGCTTAATCCGCAGCCGCCAGATCGGGACTTCTTCTTCCAGGTCACTGGCAACGATCAGCACCGCATCCCCTTTGCCGAGGTCGCTCAGGTTCGTCCCCTGGCCGACGCCGACTTGCGCCACCAGGTCAGCCCCAGCGTGGGTGGGCGGCCACGCGCCCAGGCGCTCACCACCCAGCCCGGTCACGAGCTGGCGCAGTTCCCACAGGTCTTCGTTGCTCATACCGCTTCCGGCAATCGCGGCGACACTCCCACCGGCAAGCTGGAGTTCGTTCGCCGCGTATTCGAGCGCAGTTTTCCACTCGGTTTCGTTAAAGTTACCCCCACGCCGCACCAACGGGCAGAGCAGACGGCTGTGTTCGTCACGAGTGAAGTGGTGGCCGAATCGCGTTTTATCAGAAATCCATATTTCGTTGACATATTCGTTCTGGCGCGGCATCACGCGCTTGATAATCGCCCGCCCGCCGTGATCGCGGTCTAAACGGATACTCAGGCTGATATTCGACCCAGCAGCATCATGCGGACAGATGCTCGGTACTTCGGTCAATTCCCAGGGACGCGCCCCAAACCGAAAATCGGCAGTGGTCAGCGCCCCCACCGGGCAAATATCGGCAGTGTTGCCGGAGAAATACGAGTCAAAACCAGGGTCACTGTTGGTGATTATCTGCAAACTGCGCCCGCGTTCGTGGAAGGCCAGCACATCATCCCCGGCGATTTCATCCTGGAAGCGGATGCAACGGGCACACTGGATACAACGCTCTTCATCGAGGAAGATCAAATCGCCCAGCGGGACATGCTTATCCAGCTTGAGCTTGTCGCTGTATACCATGCGGCTATTGCCGGGGCCATGTTCCATCGTCAGGTTTTGCAGGGGGCATTCACCGCCCTTATCGCAGATCGGGCAGTCCAGCGGGTGGCTGGTCAACAGGAACTCGACCACATTTTCCCGCGCCTGCTCCACCTGGGGCGTATTGGTGCGGATCACCAGGCCGTCGCTGACTTTCGTCGTGCAGGCGGTTTGCAGCTTGGGGAACCAGCGAATCTGCGGATTTCCCTTGTCATCCAACAGCACCTCGCCGCTGGCCCGGTCTTTCTGGATGCTGCCCATCTCTACCAGGCACATCCGGCACATGCCCACCGGCTCCATTTTGGGATGGTAGCAGAACACCGGAATATCGTTGCCCGCCATTTTGGCAGCATCTACCAGGTTCATCCCGGTGGGGACATCATACGCTTTGTCATCTATGTAAATCTTGACCGTATCGGACATTTGCCGTCAACCCTTGTCCTATTTCAGCGAATCAACCTTATTGTATTTCGCGTTCGTTTGTTAATTTTATTGTTCACCTCACCCTTCGAACCGCAGCAAGCAGGGGTGAGATTGCTAACTTGGCGTGAATGTGTACGCCGCGATGCGCCACGCACCGTCCACCTGAGTGAGCGTGAAACTCGCCCGGTAGGACGTGCCGCCAAAAACCGCCGTGCCACTGACATTCCCCTGGCTTCCTTGCCCGGCCACAGTCGAGATAGACTGGTTCGGCAGACGCCACTCGGTCAATGTGCCGGACGGGATGGTCTGCGCAAAGGCAGCCGCCGAAAAACCGGCCTGTCTGGTGGGCGTGAGCAGGTCGTAAGCGGCCTGTAAATCACCGCCCTGAAGGGCAGTCAGAAACGTGTTGGCAGCGGTGACTACTGGCTGTGTTGCGCTGCCCAACATCCCAAAGAGGACAGCGACCAACAGCACCAACAGGACCACCAGGGCAACCATCGCCAAAAAGAACCGCCGGATTCGCTTCACCGCATTATCCTCGTCTGCGACCCTCAATCTTCTTCAGGCCAACCAGCGCCCGGTCTTCAACCGCCTGGGCTACAAAACCCCAGTCGGATTCTGCCGCCTGATGAGCAGCCAGGTCGAGCGCCCGGCGGAAATCCGCTGCCGCCGCGTCAGGATCATCCCTTGTTAAAAAGTATTCTCCCCGCAGCACATAATTCACAGGGGTGTCCGGGTCAGTTGCAATAGCGGCATCCAATTCGCGCCGCTGTTCTGCCAGCGTTTCCGGCTCAGTATTCCCGGCCAGCCATGCCCATATTTGTTTCCACAGTGGGGGGCGCGGCGGGCTGGCAGGGGCGCTAACCGGCTCGTCTACCGTTTCCGGTAGGGACTCGCCATCCCCTTCGTCCGCCTCCGGCTGTGGCATGGCCTCATCAATCATCGCCTAGCCCCCAGCGGTGGCTTTCTGTTTAGCTGCCGGTTTGTTACTTTTGCCATTTTCCGGCTGCCGGGCATGTTTGGCGAAATCCTCTGGGAACTGCTTCACGGTATGGATAACCGGGTTAGCCGCGAAGTCACCCAGGGCACACAGCGTCGTCCCCTGCATATTCTTAGCGACGTTTTCAATCAGCTTAATGTCATCAAGGCTGCCCTGCCCGGCCATGATACGATCCAGCACTTTGTCCAGCCAGTACGTGCCTTCACGACACGGGGCGCACTTGCCACAGCTTTCATGCGTGAAAAACTTGATGATCTTCGACGCTGCCCAGGCCATATCCACCGTCTCATCCATGACGATAATCGAGGCAGACCCTAGAATCGTGCCTATTTTCTCCATCCCCTCATAGCTCAAGGGGGCGTCCAGCGTCGTATCATTCACACGGATCACCGGGCCAGAACCGCCGGAGGGCAGAATGCCCTTGAAACTGCGCCCTTCCGGGGGGCCACCAGCATAATCATAGAGCAATTCGCGCAGCGTGATGCCCATCGGCAGTTCATAGTTGCCGGGCTTCTGCACATGACCGCTGACGCAAAAAATCTTGGTTCCGGCGCTGTTTTCCGTGCCGATTTTCTTAAACTCATCCGCGCCGTTGTTGATAATCCACGGGACGTTGGTAAGGGTCTCGACATTATTCACGACGGTGGCCTCACCATACAGGCCGCCGCCCTTCTGCGCCGGGAATGGCGGGCGCACACGGGGCTGCCCCAATTTGCCTTCCAGGCTGTTGAGCAAGGCGCTCTCTTCACCACAGATGTAAGCACCCGCGCCCAGGTGAGTGTAAACATTGCATGTCCAGCCCGTACCCTGGATGTTCTCGCCAATATACCCGGCTTTGTAGGCTTCAGCGATATGCTTGTCGAGTTCGTGGGCGACATCCCAGAACTCACCGCGCAGGTAAATATAGACCGCCGTCGCCTGAATCGCCCAGGCACAGATCAACGCACCTTCGATCAACTGGTGCGGGTTGGTTTCCATGATTTCGCGGTCTTTGAAGGTGCCGGTTTCGCTCTCATCAGCATTCACCGCCACATACTTGACCGGCTCATTCTTGGGGATGAAACTCCACTTGACGCCAGCCGGGAAGCCCGCACCGCCGCGCCCACGCAGGTTCGACGCCTTCACCACGTCAATCACTTCTTCCGGTTTCATCTTCAAGGCGGTTTCAAACGCCTTGTACCCGCCGTTCTTCACATAGACATCGTATTTGTGAATATCCGGGATTTCTCTTGCGCGTAACAGGATGTGCATATTCACCCCTCTTGATCAGATGGAAGTAAAAAGTGGTCAGTGTTTTATCGGCGGGCGAGGCGTACCTCGCCCCTACGCACTTTCTACTCTTCTTGTTTCTTCGCTTCAGCACGCTTTTCTTCAATGAAGGTCTTCATCTTGTCCATATCCAGGTTTTCCATAAAGTGGAAATTACACTGGAGCATCGGCGCTTTGTCGCAAGCCGCCAGGCACATGACATGCTCAACCGTGAACAGGCCATCGCGGGACGTGCCACCGTCTTCGACTTCCAGGTAGGCCTTGAGTTCCTCATAGAACTCATCAGCACCCCGCAGCGCACACGGCAAGTCAGTACAGACTTGCAGCCAGTGCTTGCCCTTCGGCTTTTCCGAGTACATGGTATAGAACCCGGCAATAGACTTCACCTGGGTGGAGTCCATATCGCACAGTTCCGCTACTTCCTGAATCGCTTCCGGGCTAATCCAGCCGTATTCTTCCTGCGCGATATACAGCAGCGGCATCACCACCGAGCGTTTTGTCGGGTATTTGGCAAACTGAGCTGCGATGCGTTCGGCATATTTTTCATCGTGGATTGACATAAACGTTCCTATCTATCACAGTCACCCAATACCACGTCCATGCTGCTGGCAATGGCAACCAGGTCAGCCAGCATATAGCCTTTGGTGATCACCGGGAGCGAACTGATGTGCATAAACGATGGCGTCTTAAAATGTACGCGGCGTGGTTTCGTGCCACCATCCCCATGCAGGTAGCAGCCGATCTCCCCACGCGGGCTTTCAATGCTCACAAAAACCTCTTCGTCCGGCGCGGGAAAGCCTTCCGTCCACAGCTTGAAGTGATGAATGACCGCCTCCATGCTCTGACCCAACGCGCTGCGGGGAGGTGGGACGAATTTGCGGTCATCAGAGCGGAAGCTACCTTTCGCGGTTTCCAGTTTCTTAATCGCCTGCCGGATGATCTTGTGGCTTTCGCGCATCTCATGAATACGGACAATGTAGCGGTCAAAAACATCGCCGTGTTCGCCCAGCGGCACTTCAAAATCATACTGCTCGTAACCGCTGTAGGGCATCGCCTTGCGAATATCCCAGTTCACGCCGCTGCCCCGCAGACCTGGCCCGCTGACCCCCCACGCCAACGCCTGATCCGGCTCAATTGTGCCAATACCCTGGGTGCGGTCAATCCAGATCGGATTGTTCGTCAACAGGAGTTCATAATCATCCACTTTTGCCAGGAAAATATCCAGGAAGCCTTCCAGTGTCGGCAGGAAATCGGGGGTGAGGTCGCGCCACACCCCGCCAGGGCGGAAGTAGCTGCCCATCATCCGTTGCCCGGAGAGCATCTCGAACATTGTCAGGATACGTTCACGCTCACGGAAGGCGTACAGGAAAACACTCATCGCCCCCAGGTCAAGCGCGTGGGTACCTAACCAGACAAGGTGACTGGCGATGCGCGACATTTCCAGTAGCATCACGCGGATCACCTGCGCCCGTTCCGGCACATCCAGGTCAACCAGTTTCTCAATCGCCATACAGAAAGCCATGTTGTTGGACATGGGCGACAGGTAGTCCATCCGATCAGTGAGCGGCACACCCTGTTCATACCGCTTGGACTCGATGGTCTTTTCGATGCCGGTATGCAGATAGCCCACATCCGGCAGACAGGTGACGATTTCCTCACCATCCAGTTCCAGCAGCAGCCGTAAAACGCCGTGCGTACTGGGGTGGTGCGGCCCCATATTGAGTAGCATGGTTTCCCCGGTGAGCGCTCGTTCAGAGACCAGCCCTCGCAGATCGTCAATACTGCCTTCCCACTTGCTTACTTGTTCAGCCACAGCCATAGTCGACTCCGTTATTCTTTCGCAAACGGCTTGTGCTTCAGGATTTCGTCCACGTTGAACGAGAACTGCACGGTTTCATAACCCAATGGATAATCGCGGCGGTGCGGGTGTCCGTCCCAGTCGTCCGGCAGCAAAACACGCTTCATGTTGGGGTGTCCCACAAACGTGACGCCCATCAAGTCATAGATCTCGCGTTCCAGCCAGTTCGCCCCCGGCCAGACATCGGTCAAAGTGCCAACCTGGGGGTCGTCTTCCGGCAGAAACACCTTGAGCCGCAGACGGCGGTTATAGAGCATTGAATACAGGTGATACGACACGCCGAAGCGATCCGGCCTGCCGCTGATCCCGATGACACCCCCTACCGGGCTGACCTCGGCATAATCCACCGCACTGATATCGGACAGGTAGTTATAGACCAGCCCGGCGGTATCACGGAAGAACTGCGCCACCTTCACCAACTGTGCTGGCACAATCACCAGCGTGGTTTCCCCCCGGAAGGTTTTCACATCCTGAAGGGCGTCCGGCAGTGCTTTCTGGATGGCTTCTGCCGGGTCGAGTGCTTTTGGAATGTCCATAAATCGCTCTCACAAGTTCACTAATCAGCATAGAGACACGGTGCACCGTGTCCCTGGTTGGTGTTCACATAGTTCTGGCTTTAGGCCCAGTCTTTGATAGTTTCCCGACGCACTTTCTCATGCAGCATCATAATGCCGTCCAGAAGTTGCTCCGGGCGCGGCGGGCATCCGGCGACATATACATCCACCGGGACAATCTCATCTACACCCTGCACGACAGCGTAGTTGTTATACACGCCACCGCATGAAGCACAGTCCCCCATCGCAATCACCCAGTTAGGGGTCGCCATCTGGTCGTAGAGCTGGCGCACAACCGGGGCCATTTTGCGCGTGACACGACCGGAGACGATGAGCAGGTCGGCCTGGCGAGGAGTGGCGCGGTTTAGTTCCATGCCAAACCGTGACAGATCATAATTGGAGGCCTGCGTGCTCATATATTCAATGGCACAGCACGCCAACCCGAAAAGCAGCGGCCACATCGCACCGGTACGTCCCCAGTTTATGGCCGCGTCCAGCGTCGTTGTGACAACGCCCAGATTACCCAGTTTTGACGTTACTCCCATTCCAACGCTCCCTTTTTCCACTCATAAATAAACCCGACGGTCAGGATAAAAAGGAACACACCCATAATTATTAAACCGTAAACCCCCAGGTCTCGGAAAACCACGGCCCAGGGCAGGAAGAAAATCACTTCAATATCGAAAATGATAAACAGCACTGCCACCAGATAAAACTTCACCGGCATCCGGCGCACGGCCTGGCCGATGGGCTTCATACCGCTTTCGTAAGGCGCTTGCTTGCGCGAGGTTGGGCGGTGCGGCCCAAGCAGGCGTGAAAGCATGACAACAAGTAAGGCGACAAGCACAGACAGCCCCAAAAGGGCTGCGACAGGTGCAAATTCCTGGAGAGCCATGATCTACCCCGGATTGTTCAATTCAGCACAAATAAAACAGGTTGAGATTAACATAACCACTGGGCGATGTCAAACGCTAAATATACCTTATCTTTGCGGACGAATACAAGCAACTGGGTGCAGGTTTCTGGTGCGATGCCCACTGCCTACTCGTAACGTTCCACCGCGTCCACAATGCCGACGATGACTGCCCGAACGGGGCCGGTGCCACGTTTTCGGATCACCTGGCGGGCACTGCTTCCTTCATCTAAGACAACCACGACATCTCCCACCCCGGCTTGCACGTCATCCAGGCAGATGTCATAGGCGCTGGTTTCACTGCCGTCCAGATTGAGGCGGGCGACCAGCATGAGTTTATGCTGGTTGTAGAGCGGGTGCTTGATGGTGCTGACCACCGTTCCTTTCACACGACCGATGTACATGGGCTAGTCCTTTTTGCGCTTGCGGGAGCGCTTCGGTTTGGCGGACGGCGCGGCAACCTGCGGGCCGTGCGCGAAGACTTTCCAGGCCACACTATCGGCGTCGTACAGGGGGCGGTCATCCACGTCGTCTACTATGCCCACCACCGCCGCATCCACCGGGACAAATTCAACCGGCAGCGCGAAAGCCGCTTCTTTGGAAGCGACTACGAATACCAGTTCATCCTGCCCGGCCTGCTGGGTAGCATCTACTGCCACATACGGTTCACCGTCCGGCTGCCGGTGTATGTCCAGCGGCTGGACAATAAGAAACTTGACGCCCTCCAGGCCGCGATATTTCTGGGTGGCGACTAAATTACCAATAACCCGCGCAAATTTCATGCCTTATCTCCCGAAGCGATCACGATCACGGCGCTCATCCAGTTGGGTCGTTTTGCCTGCGCCCCAGTTCCGCAGCGCCTGCAAAGCATCCGGCGTGCCAATCTGGTTGAGCATGTTAGCGGCGGCTCTGGAAAGTTCAGCGTTCTTGCTGGTCAGGTATTCGGTTAAGCCCCGCACTGCGCTGTCGCCCATCGCTTCCAATGCCCCGGTAGCAGCCTGGCGCACGACATCATGCTTATCGAGCAGGGCGAGTGTCAAGCCCGTCACCGCGCTTGGTTCGCGCATCCCCCACAAGGCTTCCGCCGCGCTGCGCCGCACTTTCCAGTCAGCATCCTGCAAAGCATTGATCAACTGCGGGACGGCGGGCGCGCCAATCTTGCCGAGCGCACCGGCTGCCAGCCAGCGACAGTCGCCATCGGCATCATTATTGAGGGTGTTCATGAGTGCAGGCACAGCAGCCGCATCACCGATTTCCCCCAGGGCCTTGATAGCCGCGCTGCGGATACGCACATCGTCATCACTAATGGCATCCAGCAAACCGGGTACAGCGGCGGCATCCTGGTGGTTGGCTTGCCGTGTCAGGACAAAGGCCGCATCTATGCGCACATCGCGCACGGGATGGCGCACCGCTCCCACCAGCGCCATATAGGCCGCCGGGTGATCCATCTGGGCGAGGCTCTTGAGCGCCCCGCGCCGTTCTTCGGCATTGTGGCTGTCGAGTGCGTCTACGGCCTTTTTGACGGCGGGTGGCGCATCCCGTGAGACGGCGACAGTGGAGGGCTGGTACTGTCCCTGAATTTCAAACAGGCGGTGGAACAACTTGTCCCAGGGTGACTGCGCCCGGTCGGTGAAGTCGAGATATTGCAGCATGTCGAGCTGCGGGTGTACCTGGGTCGGTCGCAGCATGGCCGGGATAATCTTGACTCCTGCGCCCAGGGCAAAGGCCCATTCATAGGTGACATATTCGGACGACTTGGTTTCCGGCGTCATGACCAGCACCAGGGCGAAGGCATCGCGGATAGCGAGGTTGATGGCTTCCCGCCAGTTTTCCCCGGCGCGAATCTGCTCGGCATCAATCCACACCTTAAATCCGGCGTTCTGAATCTGCCGGATCAGAATGTTGGCAAATTCAACATCTTCATGTTTATAGGAAATAAAAACGTGTTCGCCCATCCATCTTACTCCTGGCATCCGGCAATGACTTCTCTCTATTGTACTGCAAAAATGCAAAGGCTCTAAGCCAGAGGTCGAAAGTCGACCAACATCAGGTTAAAATGGGGGCATGAG
>CALJKV010000044.1 GCA_937974245.1 uncultured Chloroflexota bacterium
GCGCCGTTTAGTACGACTTCAGGCAGCAAATTGACTTTTCAAATGGCTTCTAAGATTGATAGTAACTTAGGCTTTGTAGAGCTCGCTGCATTACCAGAGGCATACTTAACTGTTTGGGGAGCACTTGAAAAGAGCCTGCAGATAAGTGAAGGTCAAACCTTATTAGTCCGTGGTGCCACATCCAGCATTGGATTAGCAGCAGTTGTTTATGCAAAAACGAGAGGCTTAATAGTAATTGCAACTACTCGAAATGCTCAAAGCACTAAAAAACTAACAGCTATTGGGGCGGACTATGTTGTGATCGATAATGGGGAAATTCATGAGAGCGCAAATTCTGTTTTATCAGGAGGTATTGATAATGCAGTTGAGATTGTTGGTGCAGCAACACTATTAGACACTGCAAAATGTATAAAACCTTGGGGAGAAGTTGTGGTTGTTGGACTACTAGGAGGACCACCAATCCTGAACAATTTCAACCTTATGATGGACATACCAAACACAGTGAAATTAAGCTTTTTTAATAGTCAAATATTAGGTACTGCAATGCTCCCTTTGAGAGATTCTCCATTAAATATGATTGCTGAAAAGGTGGCAAATGGTAGTGTCCCAAGTACATTAGCCAAAGTGTATTCGTTTGAAGATATCCAAGAAGCGCATAGTTTACTAGATAGCGGGAAAGCTGGAGGCAAAATTGTAGTGGAAATATAAAAACTTTCTACAACATAGAAGGGAATCCTAGCAAGACTGATTGATTCTATATTTTTACCCAAGTGGTCAGCCGGCTTACCATTGACTCACACAAAAGGAGAAATCATGAGCGACTGGAATAAGAAAATAATCGAAGAATTCCGTGCCAACCAGGGTAAGGTAGGTGGGAATTTTGAAAACATGACATTACTCTTGCTGCATACAAGAGGTGCAAAAAGCGGGCTGTCACGGTTGAACCCGGCAGCATATACAGAGGATGGAGACCGCTTAGTCATCATTGCATCGAAAGGGGGCGCAGACACACACCCTGATTGGTACTACAACGTGATTGCCAATCCGAATGTAACCGTTGAGGTGGGCACAGAAAAGTATGATACGGTAGCAACCGTCGAACAAGAACCAGAACGAACCCGCCTTTATGATCAGATGGCCGCGCAATACCCGGGATTTGAAGCGTATCGGCAGAAGACATCGCGCATTATTCCGGTGATCACCCTGAAGCGCAAAGGTTAGCCGCGTTACCAGGTCCACAGTCAATATATTCGCGAAGAAGGCCTACCATACAGATAACAAACTTGACCTGATCAAGTTGCGGGTGAAGAACCTTATGCATATTCAATCCTATGGACAAAAAGAGGAATAATCCCTTGCAAAGATCGTCTCAAATGATGAGAGCTGTCGTCCTTGACGCACCAGGTCCAGTATCCAACTTACATGTTCGAGAGGTGCCGATTCCCGAACCGCGCCCAGGCTGGGTGTTGTTGCGCGTGATGGCTTTCGGGCTGAACCGCTCGGAGTTACATACACGCCTGGGTCTGGCAGGACCTGATGTCACCTTTCCCCGCGTTCTGGGCATCGAAGCGACGGGAGTCATTGAAGCTGCTCCCGGCACAGACTTACCAATAGGATGTAAAGCTGTGGCAATGATGGGTGGTATGGGGCGCGAGTTTGATGGTGGGTATGCTGAGTACACGTTAGTGCCAGAGTCAAGTATTGTGCTCGTCGAAACTGAATTGGAGTGGGCGCGGCTCGGTGCGCTTCCCGAGGTATTGCAGACAGCCTACGGATCCATGACGGTTGGTATGGGGGCAAAAGAGGGTGACACAATACTCATTCGTGGTGGCACATCGTCTGTGGGACTGGTGACGGCGTTACTAGGCAAGCAACGCGGCATGCGTGTGCTCGCTACGACCCGCAAGGCCGATCGTGTCGAGGAGTTACTGGCTTCCGGTGTCGACGATGTATTGATCGATGATGGTGAAATCGCGGAGAAGGTCCGAGAGCTGGTTCCCGACGGCGTAGACGGTGCCCTTGAATTGGTCGGTGCACCGACGCTTCGAGACACCCTTGCTTGTACTCGTATCGGCGGAACAGTATGCTTTACTGGCATGTTGTCCAACAAGTGGATCGTGGAACAATTCTATCCAATCGACTTCATCCCGACTGGCGTGCGGCTGACTGCATACGGCGGTGAAGCCTCGGATCTTCCATCCAGCGTGTTATCTGACGTTGCCAATGCAATCCATCGGGGCGAGGTATCACTGCCCATTATGACATATGATATGGAACAGATCCAAGTCGCTCACGACGACATGGAGCATAACAAGGTCGTTGGCAAGCAGGTGGTATTGACGAGCCGGTACGACTTTCTGTGCTCATCTCGGCGCAGTGAAGGTAGAAGAGATGTTTCGTGACTAAATGAGTTTAGAAAGTCTGGGATTCTTCTGATGATCTCGCACAGGGGCTTGCCACAAAGTATCCAGAGCAAGAGACTGCGGGACCAGTGATGTATTTCATCAATGTGATTCGACAACAATGACTTTCAGATTCGACAAATATCTATTTTTCGTCAGAGCGATGAATAGAAAGGCAGGAAGGAAACTATGTGGCGACCAAATTAAAACTGGGGCTGGTGGGTGCTGATGGAGCTGGCAGGAGCTGGGGACCAGTTGCTCATATTCCAGCATTGCGCGAAATCGAGCAAATTGACTTGGCAGCACTGTGCACGAGTCGTCCCGAATCGGCTGCCGTCGCTGCAGAAGCATTTGGTGTAGATCGTGCATATCATGATGTCAATGAACTGGTAATGCAACCAGACATCGATATCATTGCAGCAGTAATCAACATTCCAAGCCATTACGAAATTGTGATGGCTGCTCTAAATGCTGGTAAGCATGTCTATTGTGAGTGGCCGCTCGGCGCTAGCCTTGCAGAAACAGAAGAGATGGCAGCACTCGCGCACGCCAAAGGTGTTGTCACAGCAATCGGGCTTCAAGGGCGACACGATCCAACCCTCACGTACATCAAAGAATTGTGTGCTGAAGGTTGGTTAGGCGATATTCTCTCTATTCAGATGACATTCTTGGGAACGAGCACCCCTGACCGTCCATCCCGAAAGGAATACGAACGTGAGATCCGCCGGGGTGCCCACTTAATGACAATCGTGGGTGGTCACACGCTTGATTACATTTCTTATTGCTTCGGATCACTGGCTGAGGTTTCAGCCAGGGTGACAACAAGAGTGAAGCAGTTACGTATGGCTGACACAGGCGAGATGGTTGATGCAGTAGCAGCCGATAACGTTTTCATCAGTGGTGTGCTCACCAATGGCGCACTTCTCTCTTACCAGATATCGGCTGTTCCATTTCATGCAGATGGCTGGCAGATGGCTGTTTATGGTAGTAAGGGAACAATCATAGCAACAACCCAAGGACTGCCCCAGATTACGCCGATCAAACTTGTTGGTGCTGAAGGCAACGAACCGCTTGTTGAATTGTCCGTTCCTGAACGACTGCGATTTGTGCCAACATCTGTACAATTAGGTCCACCACAGAACGTGGCACAAGCTTATGTGCAAATGGCAGAAGCGATCCACGGGAGCACGGGCTTCTCTCCCAACTTTGAAGACGCACTGAGAATGCACAAGTTGCTGGAAACAATACAACAATCCTCAGATGAAGGTCGCATTATCAAGTTAGTCTAGTGCAGCATTTTGAGGGCTTGAGGCACTCAGACAACAGTCTTCACAAATTGGGTACTTGACATATTCCTATCGTCTTTTCGGGAGTGACGGGCATTGGTCGCTCGCCGGGTGTGTGATTTGGGTGCCTCGGAATGGTGTTTATCACTTGATGTTGAGACTGTACGTCTTCAAATGAAATCGGACACAAGAGGTCAAGAAATAGTGGAGACTTGCCGAATCGTTGAACCCGCGAGCGCCGTGTTATAGGATAATAAAGAAAAGAGCTTCTTGGCCAAAACCGGGAAGCTCTTTATCCTATATTCTTTTCGGGAGTGATGGAATTGGAGACTGCACGAAGGCGTGCAGTTTATCAAGCGACTGGTTGGTCACCCACAAATCCACAATAAGCCTCTCGCATCACCTCATCACCTCCTTGAATGCCGAATTGAGCCATAAATAACAAGTTTAGTCGCAATACGGCACGATCTGGTACTTTTCGTGTTCGGTGCAAGTCAGATCACGCACATAACGATGACCGTAAGCCCATTGAATCAGGTCTGGAAGGCTGTCGATGCGCCACGTAGACAATATGATACTCCCCGTTGGGGGAGGCCACGGTTTGACAATGGCCGTGTGGTTCACGTCGGACGGGTTGAGCAACGTAACGCCATTGTAGCGCCGGATGCTCTCGCCTGTTTCTTGATCCCACACAATTAAACTGTCTGTGTCCAATGTGACAAGACCCGGATTTCCGTCCGGCAACGTAACGGAAAAGACGCTCACGTGCCCCAACACGGTGGTAACGGGAATATTGTCATACTGGCGGATGATCTGCCCGGTTTGAGCATCCCGGAATGTGATTGTTTGCGGCGCGTCTGTGGTGAGGATTGTTCCGTCCGCCTCAAACCCTCCCCAAAATCCAGTGAAGCGGTGGATTTCTTGCCCGCTTGTCACATCCCATAGAATGATTTCGTCATCTCTCGTGCCAGTCAGCAGCAGACGCTCATCCCTACTCAGGTCGCCCCATTTCAATATCGTGTTGGGCATCGTCAGGCGTCTCTGCTCCTGCCACGCCTGATGATCCCAGAGAATAATCGGCGTTTCTTCGTTGGGGGAATAAGGCGCGAGCACGAGTAGCGTTTCGCCGACATCGGTGATTTTATAGCGTTCTGGCAATACGGTTTGTTGGCTTATCTCGCCACTCAGTAGATCCCATTCGTAGAACTGCCCACTTACCAGGTCTTCGCTCACAGAAGAATAGGCTGTCCTGCCATCCAGCGCGAGAACAAATGAATCAAGATTGACTTGTCCCTCCGGCTCGAAATGACCGATTTCTACACCTGTCTGAAGATCAATCACCTGATAGACGACGGGCTGATCCTCTGTGTCCTCGTTGGTAATGACGCGTGCCAGCACCGCGTATTGGGAGTCAGCACTAATGGCTATCCAGGTTTTCGTCTCCCAACCGGGAGGCACGGATACAGCTACGTGGCTAACTTCCGCACCGTAAGACAAGTCCCACACCCGGATGATTCCGTCATCATCGCCGGAAGCGGCATATCGCCCGTCCGGGCTGAAAGCGGCGCTCAAAGCCAGGCTGGTGTGTCCTTCAAGCGAGGCCAATTCGCGCAGGGATTGGCGGTCAAGCCAGATCAATTTGGATGATCCTTCTTGCAAGAGTAATGATTGTTGATCCGGGCTAATATAGACGTGCGGGATTTCAAAGATTTCGGACAAGCTGTAACGTTTGATGACTGTTCGGGTGGCGGCGTCCCAGACGAGCATGGTGCTGTCAACAAAAGACGTGGTATAGAACTCATTTCCATCTGCACTGAACTGGATGTCATAGACAATCTGGGTGTGTTCTCCCGGATTCGTGCCGAAGTGCTCTAACAAGTCGCCACTCTCAAGGTCAAAGTGGAATATTCCACCCATGCCCACCGCCCAGAATGTGCGTCCATCCGGGTCGAATCTGACGGTAGAAACAGCGGCGGGCGCTCCCACGTATGACCGTATCATCTGCCCGGTGGACAAATCCCACAACACAATGTTGTTTTCGGCGAGGCCGAACCAACCGCTACCCGCCAATGCCTGAGTGCCGTCTGCGCTGATTGCCAGCGCCCAGATGCCGAAAGGTGTGTCGTCGATTGCCATGCGATGGATGACCTGTCCGGTTTCGACTTCGTACATGCGGAATGCGCCGGGACCAACCCCCATGAGTACATATTGTCCATCCGGGCTGAGCGCCAGTGACCAGGTTTCCCATCCTTCGCCTTCGTAGCGCAGGAGTTCCTCGCCGGTGGTGACGTCCCAGAGCGCAAGGTAATCATTCAATGCACTTGCCACGATGATGCGTTTTCCATCGGGGAGGAAAGCAATAGAGCGTATTGATGCGCCACCTGTTTGGAGCACACGCACGGTACCGGGTCGGTAGGCGATGTCAGAGAGTAGTGCTTGTGCCTCTGACGATGGTTGTTGAGCACGGTTTGCTTCAAGTGCGAGCACGAGCGCGGTGTCCATATCACCTTTGAACTGCGCGGCCTGTGCGCCATTCACCAGCGCCAAATCCCGCGCCCGGTCGCGTTCGATCTGCGCTTGATCGCGGGCGTTCTGTGCTTGTTGTTCCCGATCGAGCGCGACAGCCGAAAGACCGAATCCACCGAGCGCGGCGAATAGGAGAACGACCGTCAGTACTTGAAAGACCCGTTTGGCGCGTTTTTCCAGCGCGGATTCGTGCTGCTGGCGTTCATGTTCGGCGGCGAATTGTCGTTCACGTTCGGCGACACACGCCTGGAGGAAGTGCTTTTCGTGGGCCGTCAGCAAGAGTTTTGAGTCTGCCGCCCAGTCCTCAAGTTGGGTGAGCCGGGTACCATGCAATAAGTAGCTTTTGTCCTGGTTATTCTGTCGCCAGGCTTGAGCGGCAGCTCCTAGCAACCGCTGCTGCTGAATATCGTGGTGGCTCTCACTGAGCCAACCGCGCAACCGTTCCCACTCCCGCAGAATCGCCTCATGCGCGATTTCAACAGTCGGGCGGCGGGATACCGGATCATGATCCAGCGTGAGCAGGCGGTAAGCGGCATAGGTATCAATGACTTCATCTATCTGATCGTCATTTCCGCCAACCGCCAATAGTTCTGAACGAGGCGTTCTACGGCGTGTGTCTTCGACCCCCTCGCCCAGCGTGACCAGCCGCAAGAACATCTGGCGGATACTCTCTCGGCCCGCCTCATCCAGCTCCCGATACAGTTCTTCAGCCCGTTGTGCCAGCGCACCCGCCGCACCTCCCAAAGTCTGATAGGCCTCATGGGTCAGAGTGCGATCAACCCGCTGCTCAAACAACTCGGTCAGGGCATATTGTAGCAGCGGCAGCGCCCCCGGCTGATAGTGTACATCGCTCGTGATGGTCGCGACCAGGCCAGGCTCAAATGCCACCCCAACTCTCCTGGCGGGCCGTTCAATGGCCGCTTCAAGTTCATCTGCAGAGAGTGGCATGACCGTTTCCATATGGGTGTGAACCATCTCACCAAACTGCGGATAATGTAGCGGACGGTCATAAAAATCCGCCCGCAGGGTGATAACCACCCGTACACGGCTGCGCGCATCTGTAGCAGCCATATAGAGTAGTTCGAGAAACTGAACACGCCTCGCCTCATCTTCTACGAGGGTAAACATTTCCTCAAACTGATCCACAACGACAATCAGTTCACTCTTGTCGTCAGGGAGAATAAGCCCGGCTACCCGGACTAAGCCGCGCGAGTCGCGTTCCAACTGGTCATGTAGATTGGCGGTCTGGTTAGCGGCCACCCGGGTCAGGGCAATTTCAAGCTCGTCCAGAGGATAGGTGCCGGGGGTCATCCCCACCGTAAACCAGCGTTCAGAACCCGGAAGGTCGCCCCGTGACAGCGCCGGTATCAGCCCGGCTCTGATGACACTTGATTTGCCACTGCCGCTAGGGCCAATCACTGCCAGAAACCGATTTGGGATCGTGCCTCCTTGGAGCCGCTTCACGAGTCGCTGCACTAGCTTTTCGCGGCCAAAGAAATCTCGGGCATCGGCAGTCTGGAATGCCTGTAACCCCTTGTACGGATTTTTCGGTTCCGGTAGAGCCACGTAAGTCGCTTCATCCAGCGCGGGTTCACCAATGGTGTCTGGCCCTATCAGTTGCAGACTGCGCGCACGCATGATGGCCTGTACCCGGCTGCGTACATGCAGTTTTTGATAAAGCTGACGAATGTGCCACTTGACCGTTGCCATCGTCACAAAGAGGTTCTCGGCAATTTCCTTGTTACTCAATCCCTCCGTAATCATCTGGAGAACTTCCTGTTCACGAAGGGTCAGTTGTTCCACAATGCTTTCTGGCGAACGTTGACTCAGATCGGTTTCACGGCGGAAGTCGGCAGCCATTTCGAGCACATCAGAGTACCGTTCGGCTGGATTCTTTGCCGTCGCTTTCTGGATAATGGCGTTCACGCCATCCACCACTTCGGGCGATAGTGAAACGATCTGCGGCAGAGGGTCATTGAGGTGTTTATAGAGACGCTCAACGGAGGATAGATTAGGAAAAGGATGCTCGCCGGTCAGGACTTCATAGAGCATGACGCCCAGACTGTAAATATCGGTCTGCGGCGTGACGGCTTCACCGCGTGCCTGTTCAGGAGACAGATAATCCGGCGATCCCATCACCATTCCAGGTTCGGTTTGTGAATTCTCCGTCCGCGCCACATCTTTGGCAATTCCAAAATCGGACAGATAAGCATTGCCGTCGTCATCCAGCAGGATGTTAGCGGGTTTCAGATCACGGTGAATGACATCATTGCGATGTGCCATCGCCAGAGCCGACGCGATCTGATCCATAAACGATGCGGCGGTTTCCAGTTCAAAGGGGCCGCTCGTCAGCGTTTCACGCAGACTACCGCCGCGCATATACCGCATCACCAGATAGGCACCATCGGGATCACGCCAGTAGTCGTAGAGTGGCACAACATGCAGGTGTTCCAAGCGGGCAACAATCTGCGCCTCGGTCTCGAATCGGCGGATGAAGTCCGGTTGGTTGGCGAAGTGCGGCAAAACGATCTTGATGGCGACCTCGCGTCCGACGGTGGTCTGAGTGGCACGATAGACCATGCCAAAACCCCCGCTGCCAATCCGTTCGTGTAGATCGTAACCATTGATTGTTCTGACCCTATCCACGAGACGTCCCCCTGAAAAAGAGTTTTTCTTCTATTATAGTGTGGCATTTCACAAACCTATACTTTTCCTCTCCCGTTCTAGCCTTTTCCTAGCCTTCCCACTAACGGCAATCGCCCGCACACTGAAATTAACCTCATGAGGTTTTCTCGTCCGCCTATAAGTTCTGCAATTGGTATATTGGAGGAAATGATGTCTGCTCTAAAGATTCGCATTATTCGGTTGATTATCGTGCTGGGGCTTCTTTTGAGCTTCAGTATCGCTACTGCCCAGAATC
The DNA here is from genome assembly GCA_937974245.1 of uncultured Chloroflexota bacterium. GTDB lineage: Bacteria > Chloroflexota > Anaerolineae > Aggregatilineales > Phototrophicaceae > JACKCG01. The sequence goes on from CALJKV010000044.1 coordinate 9,135, forward strand.
GAACCGTCGTTGAACTCAAGTTTGGGACTTTTCTCGACGAGGGTACTGCCGAGCAAGATGTCTTTGTCATGGGTGTAGAAGGTCTCGCGTTTCGGGTTTCTCCTCACGCATTAGCAAATTCTCTTGATGATCCACTGTGTGGATTAGCACACACAGCGGAGTTTGTGTATGACCCCTACATGCTGTCACCCAATCCAGTTGGTCCGTATGATATTGGTGTACCTCTTGATCTGACATTGGAAGAATGGCTGGCCGCAAGCGGTGAGGGGACTTATACTGTCGAGGAGGGTCAAGCAGCGATTGATGTCAAATTTACGGGTCTGGTACCGGACGGCGCATATTCACTCTGGTGCTCAACAACAACGTTAACCCCGGATTTTGACGTGACTTACCAGCCATGCGGAGCACCCAATAGTTCCGAGAGTGTCTTCACAGCCGACGAGCATGGTCAACTGTCGATCCAGATGGCTTTCCCAGAAATGCCGCCTAGCACCGAAACTCAAGTGTCTGCGCTTGCACTTGTCTGGCACCCCTTTAGTCAAACATACGATGCTGACTCTGTGTCGTTCGGCACGCTGATGTTCAGGCAATTGCATGCTGTGTTAGGGGTCTAGACAAATCACTGATACGGGGTAAAAGGAAGCTGATACAGTATTGACAGCTCCATTTCGTGATAACAACTTACCGGGGCATAATCAGGAAGTGAGCCAACCTCAATGAAGGTTGGCTCACTGTTATGCTTGGGTGCGACCCGAACATACACATAGACACTATCCAACTCCTGCCCAAATATCTGCGCCTCAAGCATATGTTCAGTTCCGGCTTGAGAACCGCTACACCAATTTCCATAAGCCCCGGCTCACGATCATTGGCGTAGAAGAGGCAGTTGATTACGATATTGGTGTTGATTTTCTGCCAACCTTGTCGGGCAAAGCATTGCTCAACGCAGAGCCGACAGCGGCAATGCGCCGTATCAGCTGGTGGTTCACTCTCATGGCGGTGGCGGCACCATCTACTACCTCGCGTACATTAACGAGCATTTGGCGTCACATGGCTTTGTCGTAATCTCACCGAACCACGTCGATAATTTTGTCGACAGCATCACGATGGATCCGGCTGTTTTTCTACCACTTAATCTGGACAGCATCGTGCTGCGTCCGCAGGACATCACCCGCACAATCGATTACGCCGCCGATCTGGCCGCCCCTGATGGCGCTATGGCAGGCCTGATCGACATGGAACGCATCGCGGTCATCGGCAGTTCTTTCGGTGGCAACCCCGGCGTGGATGGCGTCTTCCAGCAAATCAACGATTTCGCGGGGTTCGCGTTTCACCCGCTCCAGCAGAATCTGTACTGTTTGGACATTGAGCCACAGGGCGATCACCAGCAGCCGTTCCAGGTAATCCACCCGGCGCTGGAACATCTTGGTGAAATGCTTGCGGCTGCCGATCAGGTCTTCCTGTTCATCGAGGTACAGCCGCAAAGCCGCACGGACGACCTCGGCTTTGGGTTCGTCGCGCTGCTGCGCGATCTGTTCCAGCCGGGTGTTCATGGCCGGGTTCGCGATGGAGCTGGCGTTGGGCATCGATAAGGCGTGCCTATCCGCGCAGCAAAAACCCGGCGCTGGCCGGGTTTACATGCATCGCCATCATGACCCACCAGGGCGAAGATTCCACAACCGGCTGTAAAGCGTGATGGTCGTCATGAACCCAAAGCGGTTATGACGCATTTCACCCTTTTACGTGTTGAAATGCACTTCACGGCGGATTGCTTGTAGACGCGCTGAAAAATCTGGCGCACAATATAGAATACAATTTTCTTGAAATGTATTAAGGGAGGCTTTTTATGAAGAAATTTATGGATAAAGCAAAAAGGTGACTGCTGATGTAAAATGACCGCATGGCAAAGAG
>CALJKV010000045.1 GCA_937974245.1 uncultured Chloroflexota bacterium
TAGATGACGATGGTCAACCGGCGCTCATTGAAGCTGCTCCGGCGAAATCGGGGGCACTGGCGGCCAGGGTCATCTTCCCACAGAACACCCCCCTTTCCAGTGCGCTGCTGCACAAACTTGGCTTTATCCTCGGCCTGGATTTCGACCTTTTGCCTTTCTATGCCCTGCTGGACGAACACAGAGAAACCCGGCAGTTGAAAACCGACCTGTATGGCCTCAAACCGCCCCGGTCAGCCAGCATTTTTGAAACGCTGGTGGTGGCGATTACCGAGCAGCAGGTATCCTTATCGGCAGCCCTGGCGATCCGCAAGCGGATCAACAGTCGTTTTGGCACGACGATTAGCATAGATGGCAGTGACTATCACGGGTTTCCTGAGTCCGGTATCCTTGCGGCGGTAGATGAGGCTGCAATCAACCAGACCGGGTTAGTCAGAAGCCGCTCGGAAACACTGGTGCGCGTTGCCCGAATGGTGGACAGCGGAGAACTCGATCTTACTCGCTTTCCACAGATGGACTCGGATGAAATCATCGCGGAACTCACCCGGATCAAGGGCATCGGCCCCTGGACAGCAAAATACGTTCTGGGGCGCGGCATGGGGCGCTACGAGCACTATGTATCGGGGGATGTAGCGGTACGAGCCGGGGTACGCAAGTATTACGGGAAAGACCGAATCACGAACGATAGAGCCGTTGACTCGATTTTATCGCAGTTCGGCGAATACCAGGGGTACGCCGCGTTTTACTTCTCGTTCGCCTATGCTTATGACCGGCATCCACTGCGTTAAATTAACGCAGATTTCCCGACTCACGCAGCGTCCTAAGTGTCAGTTCAGCCCACGTTCGCACACTGGCATAGTAGTCATCAATTCCCGCCCGAACAACATCGGCGGCCACCATCTCCCACTCAACCGGCTGTGCATACCTGCCATAAGAGTCAGGTGTCCCCTTGATTTTATACTTCCGCCTGCCGGAGTCAGTCACTTTGCTCATGCGTTTACGCATCGCCTGAGGCGAGACGCCCTCCTCAACGAATGCAACCAGCAGCTTTTTCGCGTCTTCCAGGCCCTCCGGTGAATACAGGCTGGGATGTTGCAGATGGTAGCAAAGCACCATCAGATGATGGACATCATATAGCTGGTATTCCAGCTCCCAGAAACCCATCGTGTGGAAGTGATCCGCGCAGGTTTGCCCGTCAGCCCAGACAGCAGCACACTCAGCACAGCGTGATTGTTTGCCCATAAAATGCCCTCACGAGAATTTTCAAACTCATCTGGTTTCATTGTAGCCGCATTGGATTCATGGGTACACTCAGGACATTCGTTTTAGCTGGAAACAGGTTCATGCAAACCGATTGGCGACTCAGTGAGTTTGTATCGACAGAAAAGGACTGGCAATCCTTTACACGGCATCTTGCCAGCGTGAAAATGCTTAGCCACGCAACCCGCAACGGCGAACCTAAACCGGACTGTTTTTACTTGGGAATCACTGTTGCGGAGGCGGTTGTCGGGCATATTTCCTTCAGGAAACAACCGCTCATGATCCCGGCGAGCTACCTCTGCGGCAACGAAGAACACCCTCTGACCCGGCAAGACGGGGATACCCTGTATGAGGCATTTGTGCAGACCTTCGCCGTGGATGAAGCATACCGGCGCAGCGGGTACGGGCGCATCTTACAGGAAGCAGCGCTGCAAAAAGCGGGAGAATTGGGATGCTACCAGATGCGTTCGTGGTCGTCTGCCGATAGAGAAGCGAACTACGCCCTCAAAATCAGCCTGGGATTCGCTGTCTTGCCCGCCTTGTATCCGATGCCTGGCGGCGCACCGATCAGCGGTGTCTATTTCGTCAAACGGATTGAGTAGGGCGATTATCCGGGCGGCTGCACCTTGCCGATGACATTCTGTACCAGGATTCCAACAAGGGTCGTACAGACTGTCGCATTGTTATACAAGAGACTGCTTCCCGTCGTCTGTGTCACAAGACCATAACACAGGCCATAGACCAACGGCGAAAGCACATTCAGGGTTTGCTCATTCCCGGACAGCACACTTCCAGTAACGGATGCCGGAGTCCGCATCGAAACAAAACCCCAGGTTATCAGGATGTCCTGCCCGGTATCCGACAGCACAAATTCCACAAACTGCTCGGCCAATTCAGGGTGATGGCTGTCGTTCATGACTGCGATCGGATAGGTCGCAATCGTGTTAAAGGCATCTGGTATCGGGAGAGCAATCACCTCGTCGGAAATATCCGGCGTGACATCCGATAGATATACCACCCCGGCATCGGCCTCACCAAGCGCAATTTTAGCGGATACCTGTCGCACATTGGGTTCTTCAGAAACGAGGTTGCCTAGTACAGCGTCACGGTATGGTTCTCCATACGCAAGGTCCGCCGCCATCTGTTCCAGCATTGTATCGGTATACCCACGCACCGGCACATCAGGCGCGGCCAGAATCAGGTTCACGCCCGGATTCGCCAGGTCATGCAACGACTGGATGTTGGCGGGATTGCTGGCCGGAACAATCAGCACCAGGCGGTTTTGGGCGAATATGCGCGGTGTCCCAGCAACGCGCCCGCCGTCTACCGCCACTGTCATCTGGGAATTGTTCGCACTGGCGAACACATCCGCCGGAGCGCCCTGTACAAGTTGAGTCGCCAGTGTGGATGATCCACCAAAGTTAAAAAGCACGTCCACACCGGGGTTCTCCTGTTCAAAAGCGGCGGCAATGTGCTCATAGGCATCCGTCAATGAGGCCGCCGCAAACACAATGAGTTCCTGCTTGTCCTGCGCCTGAACGATGATAAAACCGGAGAACAAGACGGCCCACAAACCAACCAGCACATTTCGTTTCATGTTATATCCTCGATATCCTTTGGGACCAGTTCACAGCGCGCAATCCAGTGCAAAATCGCGTCGAGCTGAGCAAGCACCAATTCATGGGCGAGATACCCCATCCCAGGCGGTTGTTGTTCCAGAAGGCCGCGCAGTCGGTTCCGCTCCCCCTCGCAGATGGCTCGCTGCCGCAGCACAATAGGAATTGTCGGAATATTCAATTGCCGGGCGATATAAAGACGGCTCAAAAATTCAACACGCACCCGCCGGATACTGGCCGATGGCTGGGGGTCATACAGCCAGTCATCCAGCCGCCGTTTTCCGGTGAGTGTCAGATAATATTCTGTGCGATTAGGGGCGGTTTCGGACTCCTCAATCCGCCCGGTAATCAACCCGTGTCGTTCGAGCCGCTTAAGCACCGCGTAAACCTGGCTGGTGCTCATCTTCCAGATTTCGCCCAAAGCTGAAACGTCACGAAAGGCCTCGATTAATTCATAACCGTGACTCGTGTGAATGGCGATCAAGCCGAGAATGGTTTCATCAGGTGTAAGTATAGACATTACCCTATTCTATCATGGAATAGGTTATTGTGATAGATGATAAGCATCCAGCACTCTATCGGCTTTTTGACAATACAATAGAATACGATACAATATAATACAAATGGTGATTTGAGATGTGTAATCAGGCCAAGAACGCGATATTCTCTGGCGTGAACACCGTACATGCGTTAGGGCGCAACCATGTCAATCAATCGGAATAGCCCAACCCCCATCTATCGTCAGCTTTATCTGATCCTGCGCGGCCAGATTGAGGCACGTGAGTATCAGCTTGATGATGTGTTACCCACTGAAGAACAACTTGCTGAGAGATATGCCGTCAGCCGCGTCACGATTCGAAAAGCCTTACAGATTCTGGTCGATGACGGTTTGATCGTGCGTCAGGCCGGCAAAGGAACCTTTGTTTATCCTCAAACCATCAGGGAAAACCTGTACTCATTACAGGGATTTGCCGAGATGATGGCATCCGATTACCCGGCCCAGATTATGGAAATCCTGAATTTCGAAGTCATTCAAGCCGGAGATGATCTGGCTTCATTACTGGCTGTATCGCCGGGCGACAAAATCCTGCGTATCAAACGGCGGCACAGGGTCGAAAATCGCCCGGTAGCCTATGCGATTATCTACCTGCCGTTTGAAGTGGGCAAGCTCTTTACTCCTGAAGATGTGGAAACAACCCCCATTTACACCCTCCTGGTGCGGAAAGCATTCCTGACAATCGGACGTGCAACGCAGCGGGTCACCGCCGTCGCCGCTAATCAGGAAATCGTCGAGGTATTGCGGATTGCATCCGGTTCACCCGTGCTAACCGTTAAACGGGTGACATATTCCGCCGAAGAACAGCCAATTGAGTATATTCAACTCTATTATCCGGGCGGGCAGCATGAACTGGTTATGGAGTTATACCGGGATGGTACGCAAAACACAGTCTATTCAAAGAGTCACTTCGCACGATAAGGGTTGAGGGGCGGTGGTGTACATGGCGGAGATTATTGATAGTCACACCCATATCGGACTGGACTCATTTCTGGCAGAACCCATTCCGGCAGAAAAACTGAAACGCCCGGCTTTTCAGGATCGTATGTTCAACACCTTTGATACCCTGATCGCTCGCCTGGATACCAACGGCGTCCAAAAAGCAATTGCCTTTGGTTTTCCCCTCAAAGAAATCGATCGTGCCCAGGCGAATGAGTATGTGCTGGCAGCTTACCGTGCCTATCCTGACCGTATTATTCCTTTCGCGCTGGTCGGTGACGATGTAGAGGACTGGCTGCGGCAAGGCGCGATGGGCTTCAAACAGCAGAACATTCTATATGCGCCGGAGCGTTTTGATCTGATCCGTGCTTACCACATCATGGCGGAGGCTGGTGTGCCTATGCTCATCCATTTCCGGGCGGGCGAGGGGTTTAGTGTGCCAGAACAGGTAGAAACTATCCTGCGCCAGGTTCCCCGGTTAAAGCTGATTGTGGCACACATGGGGAGGAACACACCCAACACCAGCGATAAGGTTGAAGCGGCACTGTTGGGCTTGCGCGATGAACCCAACGTCATCTTTGAGACGTCAACCGTCAGGGATCCGGCTGTTATTGCCCGCGCCGTTGAGATTGTCGGGATGAATCGTGTTGTCTTTGGTTCAGATTACCCCTTCAACTCGTACCTATCCGCCGACCCGCTGGCTGAGGAAATCAATGTCATTCAGCAGGCCGACATATCACTTGAAGCAAAAAAACACATTCTGGGACTCAATATTCAGCACTTTTTATGATGGAGGTTATACATGAAAGGGATTCGTTTAGCCGAAATTACGTGGCTGGAAGCGATTGAAGCATTCGCAAAATATCAGGTTGCGCTCTTGCCCATCGGTGGCGGCACCAAAGAACACGGCCCACATCTTCCCCTCGGTACTGACTTAATGGTGGTCGAGGAACTGGCGACTCGTGTCGTAGAAGCAACGCCGGTGCTGCTGCTGCCCGCGCTGGCCTACGCCTACTACCCCGCATTCGTGGATTGGACGGGCAGTGTATCTATTGAAGCCGCCCATTTTACTGCGCTCGTTGCCGATATAATCCGTTCCCTGCACCGTCACGGCATCAAAAAGTTCCTCATCCTGGACGGAGGTGTTTCCACTCATCCTCCGCTGCGGACTTTGTCTTCCGATTTGCACAACGAACTGGGCATCCTGGTGGCTGTCACCGATATCCTGGGTCTGGGTTCAGAGGTCTATGCTGAGATTGAGGAACAGGAAAAAGGTGGTCATGCCGACGAAATGGAAACCTCATGTATGCTGGCAATGCGCCCTGATCTGGTCAAAATGGAACTGGCACCCAAAGAATGGCGCAAAGGCATTCCTGGGGCGTTTGGCCGGGATGGCGTAAAGAAAATTCATGTGGGCGGCAAGATGGACACGAAAAACGGTATCAATGGAGATGCCACTCTGGCGACGGCTGAAAAAGGTCACCTTGCGCTGGCTGCTAAGGCCCAGGATATCATCACTTTCGTCGAGCATTTCGTTGACTATCCGCTGCCTGGAAAGGGTGGCGAATGAGCCAGATGCCCACTGACGAACTGCTGGCATTGGCCGCCCGGTATGACGCCGATTTCAGCCCAGCTTCACCGCCCATCGTGATTGAGCGCGGCGAGGGGGCAACCATCACGGATACCGACGGGCACACAACCATTGACCTGGGGGACATCATCGCTAACATCGGTCATTGTCATCCCCGGCATGTGGCGGCGCTGCGGGAAGCCGTTGGTCAGTTGATAACCGGCAAGAGTGGGCTGACCAACCCGCCGCGTGCCCAACTCGTCGCCAAACTCGCTGAGCTAACACCGGATCAGCTTGATAAAGTTTATCTGGTCGTTGGCGGCAGCGAAGCTGTAGATTGGGCCATCCGCATCGCCAGGCGTTTTACCGGACGGCACGAAATCCTCACCTTCTGGGGCGGCGTGTATGGCCGTACCTACGCCACCGCCAGTCTGAACGGTCTCATGCGGCGCCGGCGGCGTTTTGGCCCGGTGATGCCAGGCGTGATTCATGCGCCTTTTCCCTACTGCTACCGCTGCCCCTTTGGTAAGCAGCCTGAAGACTGTGATTTCTTCTGTGTGGACTATCTCGACCAGGTCATACTGCACGAAAGCACAGATGATCTCGCCGCACTGGTGATTGAACCTTACCTGGGGGTGGGTGGAATCATCTTCCCGCCGGAAGGCTATCTTCCCCGCCTGCAGCAGTGGGCAGTCGAGCACGATGCCCTGTTCATACTCGACGAAATCCAATCCTCGTTTGGCCGGGCCGGAAAACTGTTTGCTTTCGAGTGGGAGAACCTGCGTCCTAATATGGTGTGTGCCGGTAAAGGGCTGGGCAGCGGAATTTCCATCGCCGCTGTGATTGCGGAATCGCGCCTGTTTGATGCACTGGCTCCTGGCGAACTGAGCGGGGGCAATGGGGGAAATTACCTGGCATGTACATCTGCCCTGACAGTGATTGAAATCATGGAAGAGGAACATCTAGTCGAACATGCCCGCCAGATCGGTGACTATTTTATGGAACGGCTGAACCATTGGAAAGCTGAGTTTACGGCCATTGGCGACGTGCGTGGCAAAGGTCTGGTACTGGCGATGGAGTTTGTCAAAGATCGGGAGACCAAAGCGCCCTTCCCGGAGATTGTGCAGCGCATCAGCCAGATTTGTTACAGAAATGGCGTTTCCTGTGGTGGCAAAAGCCACATTCTCGATATTCGCCCCCCATTGGTAATAACGCAGGATCAAGCAGTCTATGCTGCCGACGTGATTGAGTCGGCTCTGCGTGAAGTTACAGCTTAGTTTAAGGGAGATTCAAAATGTTCAAGAAATCATCGTTCGTTTTGTTGTTTATGGCGTTGATCGTCCTGGTAGGGGTTCAGGTTTCTGCCCAGGATGGTATGACGGTCATCCGCTTCCCCATCACCAGTGACCCGGCCAGTTTGGAACCCGGCCTTGTCAAAGAACTGTTCTCCGGCCAACTGGCGTTGAATCTTCACGCCGGACTGTTCACCTATGATGCTGAAACCAACGTTGTCCCTTATCTGGTCAGCGACTATTCAGTATCAGAGGATGGGCTGGTCTACACCTTCCAGCTTCGTGACGATGCCCTGTGGCACAATGGTCGTCCGGTTTTGGCGGAAGACTTCAAAAAGGGATGGGAACGCTACCTTGACCCCAATGTAGGGGCGCAAACCGCTGGCGAACCCTGGCAAAATGTCGTCGGTGGAAATGAACTCTATTCCGGGACTGCTGATGAACTCACCGGGGTTCAGGCGCTCGACGAGCATACCCTACAGGTGACTCTCATCCAGCCATCACTCAATTTCTTACAGAGCCTCGCCGTGCCGGTGATGTGGGTCGTCCCGGAAGAAGCTGTCGTCCCCGGGCAGCCTGAATGGGTTGGAGACCCGGTTGGCGCTGGCCCGTTCCGGTTTGTCGAGTGGATTCCCAATGTCAAGGTTGTGCTGGAAGCGAACCCGGACTTCTTCCTGGGTAAACCCGCTGCAGACCGTATCGAGTTTCTGGTTGTCCCCGACGCCGCTACCGCCCTGGCACAGTATGAAGCCGGTGAGTTGGACATTGTGGGTGTGCCGGCAAGCGACCTGGAACGTGTCACCAATGACGCGACACTGGGCAACCAGCTTCAGTATTTCACCCGTGCCCAGTTGCAATATGCCGGGATGAACCAGAGCATGTTTGAAGCCTTCAAGGATGTGCGGGTGCGGCAGGCTTTTAACTATGCCATTGATCGCAATGTGATTGTGGAGGCCATCCTCAATAATTCCTGGACCGTTGCGACTGGCCTCGTGCCGCCCCATATCCCGGAATATAACGCTGACCTGCAAGGATATGCTTACGATCCCACTAAAGCCCAGGAATTAATGAGCGAAGCGGGCTATCCCAATGGTGAAGGCTTCCCGGCCCTGGAACTGGCAACCCTCAACAGCACAATTGGCGAGGCTGTCGCGGCCATGCTCAACGCCAATCTGGGAATTACCGTCGAGATTTTACAGCCGGAACGCGGCGACATGATTGATGGTTTATGGGCGCACGACCGCTGGCAGTTCTTCCTGTTCGGGTGGACAGCCGACTCGCCCAGCGCGTCAGTCTGGACATACGAACTACTGTACTGCGGCCTGGACAGTAACTTCTCAACCTACTGCAACCCGGAGGTAGATGCTTCTGTAGACCAGGCGCGTAATGCGACCGCTTTTGACGAAAGCAAGCAGGCCTGGCAGGATGCCGAATCGCTGGCAATGGCAGATGCAGCGATGATCCCACTAGGGTATTCGCGCTTCATTTACCTGGTTAATCCAGCAGTCCAGGGTTTCCAGGCAAATCTCTTCGGGCCGATGGGATTTGAGACGGTTTCGTTTAATTCCTAAATTCCAACAGTCATACAGGGGCAGGTTACGGCTTGCCCCTGACAGATGATTTACCCCGATCAGGTGAGCAAGCAATGGTTCGATACTTTCTTCAGCGTTCTGCTTTTATCATCTTTAGTCTGTTTGGCGTGACTTTCCTGGCTTTTATGGCCTCCCGGCTAGCGCCCGGCGACCCGCTCCGCCTGATGGCCGGCGACCAGAACCTCCCGGCTGAGGTGATTGCTAACTGGGAAGCGCGATATGGGTTGGATCAACCGCTGCTGGTGCAGTATGCGTATTATGTCGGCAATGCTTTGCAGGGTGACCTGGGAACATCGTATCACTACATTGGTACACCCGTCACTCAACTACTTGGCCCAGCGATCCTGGTGACATTAAAGTGGGAAAGTGTGGCGTTGGTCTTCGCAATTGCGCTGGCGCTTCTGCTCGGTACGATTTCGGCGCTGCGGCATAATACCTGGGTAGATACCAGTGCCATGACCGTTGCCCTGGTGGGTATCTCGTTGCCGGACTTCGCCCTGGCAACCTTCCTGATCGTAATCTTTGCCCTCAGATTAGACTGGCTGCCGGTTGCGGGATACGAAACCCCGGCGCACTATGTCTTACCGGCGATTACGCTGGCTGCCCGCCCCTGTGCGTTGCTCTCTCGCCTCGTGCGTGCTTCTATGCTGGATGTCCTTAGTCAGGATTACATGACTACTGCCCGCGCTAAAGGACTGCCTGAACGCGTGGTCATCATCCGTCATGGTCTGCGGAATGCGCTGTTCCCTGTGCTGACGGTGATCGGCATCCTGATCGGGCGTATTCTGAGTGGTTCTTTCATCGTCGAAACCATCTTCAACATTCCCGGCATCGGCAGGCTTGGCGTCACCGCCGTCCTACAGCGAGATTACCCCATCATCCTGGGAGCAACCCTCTCACTGGCGTTCGCTTTTCTGATTTCCACCTTTTTCGTTGACATATTGTATGGGGTATTGGATCCGCGTATTCGGATCGCAGATTAACGAGGATTTTATGGTCGCCAAAATGGGTGAAGACATTCCCCACCTACATGCCCAGCAACCCAATAATCCCTGGCTGGATGCACTCCACCGTTTAATGCGTAACCGGGCAGCGGTTGTCTCCGCGCTCTTCTTACTCCTACTGATTATGTTGGCACTCCTGGCGGATGTCATTTCACCGTATAGCCCTACGGCTGCTGATTTTGCCAATATTCGCGTCTCACCCACTCCCGCCCATCTATTGGGTACGGATGAAGTCGGGCGCGACCTCTTCAGCCGGATTATTTATGGGGCGCGTATCTCGCTTTTTGTCGGCATCATTGTTCAAACGATTTCGACGCTGGTAGGCATTATCCTGGGCTTAATCGCCGGTTACTATGGCGGCATGGTGGATACGGTGATAATGCGGCTGGTGGACATCATGTATAGTCTGCCCAACTTTTTATTCGCAGTGTTCATGGTCTCCCTGCTCACCCCGGATATTGGCAGCGTTATTCTGACGCTGACAATCGCTGGTTGGCCGTTTTCCGCCCGCTTGATGCGCGGTCAGGCACTGCTGGCAAAAAAGACCGAGTATGTTGTGGCGGCTGAGGCAGTTGGCGCGGGCAACTGGCGCATCATGTTTTCTCATGTGCTGCCCAATTCGCTCACACCGATTATTGTGCAGTATACCCTGGGGATTGCGACGGTCATTATGGCTGAAGCTGGCCTGAGTTTTCTCGGCATCGGCATTCGTCCGCCGAATCCAACCTGGGGTGGAATGATTAACAAAGGGCGTGAATTTATTCGCACCAGTCCACACCTGGCAATCTATCCCAGTATCATCTTAGGACTTACCATGATCGCCTTCAACTTCCTGGGCGATGGTCTGCGCGATGCACTTGACCCCCGCATGAAAAAGTGAAAGGCAACTGTGCGGCGTTTTTGGTTTGCCCTGATTTAGCGTAAACAATGCCCGTTGATAATCGCTAACCCTTGGGCACGAACTTGGAAAAGCCGAATCTGGCAAAACCCCTATTCTAACGCGAGACAATACTGCCTCTCTTTGCGTACCCCTAAAAGACCTCTGGGCGGGTAAAACGTGAAAGAATGACAGCTGGACGTAAAACAAAAAAGCCGCCAAAAAGCGGTTTTTTCGGGTTAGGCTGTACACTTATGTGCAGTGCATTAGGTGACTCCGGTAGGATTCGAACCTACGACCTAGCGCTTAAAAGGCGCCAGCTCTACCGCTGAGCTACGGAGCCAGGGTAGAAACATTGTACCCGGATTTACGTTGTTTTCAACCCGCAAATTGCATGGATTTACGGGCTCCTACCCACCACCCAGGATAGATTGAATATCCGGGCCAACCATAATGCCGATATCATTTGCCGTCAGGCCATCCCCGCCCGGTTGTACCCGGTCTGCCGGGATGCCCATCAGTGCCGCCAGATAACGTCCCGTCCATATTTTGCCGGTATACACCTGGATATAAGTGTCCACATTAGTCTGATTGGGTGTGTTATCAATAGCCGCCACCGCGATACCCCGCCCGGTCAGCCAATCACGGGTTTGTCCGGCCAGCCCAAGAATGTCGGTATTGTTAAAGACTGTGATCGTTGCATTCTCACTCTCAGCTCGCTGCCGCAGTTCCGCCAGCGAGAGATCATCCTGGGCATACAGCACCTGTTGTACCAGGGTGCGGATTAAGTTCAGACGCGGTGCCAGCACCTGGTCGCCAGCGGTAGTCGTGCGCAAATCAACGTACAGGTTATCAATCACCCCAAAATGAATATCATCCTGGTTGATCTCACCAGCCAGAGTCGCCATCCGCAGAATCTCATCCAGAGTCAGGTTCGTCTTAAAGCTTCCCGCCAGTTCGGCCCACAGAGTCGGCACCTGGGCCAGGGCATTCGACAACCCGCCCAGCGTCAGCACCTCTTTCAGAACCGCCCGCATCACCTCTTGCTGGCGGGCTGCGCGGTCAAAGTCCGAACCCTGGGTCGCACGGGTACGGGCATATTGCAGCAGGTGTTCCGCGTCTAAAATCTGGCAGCCGGGGTCAAAATGTACTGCAATGGTGCCATAGCCTGCGTCCGGGTAATCCGGGTCATCAATCACCTCACGCACGCAGATTTCCACACCATTGGGCGTCAGTGTGCCAACCACCCTGGTGAACACATCAAAATTCACCAGCAGGTACTTATCTATCGGCACGCCCAGATTCTGGCGAATGGTCTCTGCGGCCAGCGCCGGGCCACCGCCGGGGTAGGCATTCGCATCCCCCAGGTAGTTAGCCGTATTGATACGTGCCTGGCGAAAACCCGGAACCGTCACCCACAGATCACGCGGGATAGACAGCACCCCGGCGGTTTTCCTCACTGGGTCTACGCTGATAATCATCATCGTATCCGAGCGAAAAGGGCCGGGTTCATTCACGGCGCTGCGCTGATCAATACCTAACAAGAGCAGTGTAAAGCGGCGCGGGTCCGACCAGCGCCATTCGGCTGCCGGGTCAATTGTTGGGGTCGGCAGCAGCGCGTCCAGGGTCGCGGTTGGAATGCCGGGCTGTAGTGTCGTAACAACAGCCACTTGCGGCGGAGTCGGCGTGGGCAGGTTTTGCTGAACAGATTGATCCGGTGGGACAAACTGGATCCCACTCCTGCCTGCATCAATGGCAACCTGTCGGGCAATGTTAAATGCTAGTACGGCAAACAGCCCGGTAAACAGCACAACGACTGCCAGTCCGACGACAAATAACCAACCAGGAATACGCATAACAGACTGCTCCAAAACAGCAAATAGGCTTTGAAAAGCACCGGCATTATAACGGAAAAGGGGTGGATGTGTACCTACGGATGCCCTACGGTAAGCGACTTAATCACGAGACAAACCGGGGTAATCCAGAAACATGACTTCCAGCGCCAGGCGGGTATTCATGTTCAAAGACAGCTTGCCCAGCAGGTCACGGGTCGCTTTAAGGGCGGCCAGCACATCCGCTGTATCCAGATGCCCGGCCAGACGTTGCAGGCTCACCTCCCGGTCAAGGTTGGCTGGTGAGTGCATACTGCCACTGCAAATATGCAGCAGGTCGCGTAAATACGTCTGCCACAGCTCAAGCAGTGGATAGAGCGCCAGTTTATCCCGCGCTAACGACTCAGCCAGGTTAAAACGGCTCGCCCGGTTCTGTACCAGGCAGTCTTCCAACATATCCAGCGCCTGAGCGCGTTGTTCCAGGACTTCCGGGTTTTCCAGGACACGGATCGCCCAACCGGGACGCCCGCCGCTGAAGTGGGCGATCAGTTCAGCCTGGGCGGGGTCTACCCCCCGCTGTTGAAGCAGCCCGGCGATCACCGGCATTGGCACCGGACGCAGGTTAATGATCTGGCTGCGGCTCGTAATCGTGGAGAGCAGCGCGTCCGGCGTGAGCGCCAGCAGGATCAGCACAGCATGAGGGGCGGGTTCTTCCAGCGTTTTGAGCAGGGCATCCTGGGCGCGGGGCTGCGCGTGGTCAAAGTCGCGCAGCATTGCCACTCGATAGCGGGCCTCATACGGCTTGAGCGCCAGCCGCTGTGTCACTGTGCGGATTTCCTCAATCTTGAGGGAGCCAGTATTGGAATCAAGCTCAGAAAACAGGATGTCGGGGCTGTTGCCGCTGGCAATCAACCGGCACGAACGACACCCCCCGCACGGACGCGCCGTCTCATCCTCGTGCGTGCAGTTCAACGCCTGGGCGAATGCCCGTGCCAGCGTCTCCTTACCCACCGACTCAACACCTGTAATCAAATAAGCATGGCGAATCCGATTATTCACCAGCCCTTTCCGCAGGTGGTCTACTGCCCAATCGTGTCCAACTACCGGCCAATGGTGTGTCATGATACTCCCGATAAAAAATCATGGCACGACACTTTTGTGAAATCGGCGGTTCATTCTCCGGTAGGGGCATGATATATCATGCCCCTACGTTCCCTGAATTCCTTGTGGTTCTGTAAAAGTATCGTCACCCAGATTATAAAAGGAGGGACAGAAAGGGAACAATGCCGAGTTATGCGCTGCTCAGGATTGGCCTATTCCAACAGTTGCTTATCCCCAGAAAAAGGCATAAAAACAGGAGACTCAGGCAACGCCTCGACAATCCCCATCGTACCATCTTCTGTCCCATAAACGATCTGAGTACCGTCGGGACTCCAGTCCACCGCAAAAACACGCCCGGCATGAAGTTGAATCTCGTTGAGCTTCTGCCCGGTAGCGCCGTCCCAGATACGCACCGTGCCATCCCCACTGGCGCTGGCAAGTTTGCTGCTGTCATGACTCCAGGCCAGCCAATAGACCGAGAGGCGGGTTTCCTCGGTATAGCTGATGAACTGCCCGGTGACTCCATCCCAAAACGACACCTGACCAAAAATACCAGAACTGGCGATCCGCGTGCCGTCGGGACTCCAGGCAACCGATTGTACGGCACTTAGTTCCAGGCTATTTGGAGAAAGCAGTTCAACTTCGTAGGTGATAATGTCCACCGTTCGGATGGCTAGACCCGAACCAACGATGAGGCGATCTCCATCAGGCCCCCAGGATGCCCGCGCGAGCTGCCCCACCCCCTGGTCGAAAATCAGATTTCCTGAAAATGGATCCCAAACACTCAAGTCTGAAGATGTTCGATTTGGAAATGGACCAAACTCAGTAAAGCTTGCTCCGGCCAGTTTGTCGCCACCTTGAACAGTCCAATCCAGTGATCTTGCAGGTAAACCCCAGGCAATGGTTGTCATCGGACTGTCATTGGGCATATCCCACATATACACCATCTCCCCAACCGCCGCCGCAAGGAAAGCCGTTTCCGAATCGGGCTGCCATGCCAGCGCCCTGGCCGGTTCAGATGTGCCATCCGTGAAGGAGAAGATAGTGGAACCATCGCTCACATCAATGACATCTACCGTGCCGTTCTGAAACGCCCGCGCAATCCAGTTGCCGCCGGGATGCCAGGCAACGGCTCGTATGGCGGTCAGGGCTATTGGCGGTGCGTTCTGCGCTGATGCCGGTATCAGGGTAAACAGGCTGATAATGAAGATACTCAGTAAGCGATATTTCATGGTGTTTTCTACTTTGCCAAGACGAGGCCTACGCTCCCAGAAACTCACCAATCAGGGCGTTCACCCGCTCCGGTTCGTCGTTCTGTACCCAGTGACTTGCCTCATCCAGCAGCACCAGGCGGCCATCGTCGCATAGGTCAATGCTCGGCTGTGCCATCTCCACGCCCAGCGCCACGTCATGCCGCCCCCAGATGAGCAGTGTTGGCACGGTAATGCGTGGACTGTCCAATCGCCCCGGCGGAACGCGAAAAATCGCCCGGTACCAGTTCACCATACCGGATAACGCGCCTGGCCGCGACCAGGCCTCGCGGTATTTTTCGAGATCGTCCTCGGTAAACGCGCCCGGTTTGCTGGAACCCAACAGCGCCTGCGTAAGTGACCGGTAGTTACCGCGCGCCGCCATCCGTTCCGGCAGCCAGGGAATCTGCATGGCGAACATATACCAACTCTTGCGCCGCTGCTCCCAGTCCTTATTCAGCACCCGCCGCATCACGGCATGGTGCGGGATATTCAGGTTGACCAGTTTCAGCAACCGTTCCGGGTATTTATTGGCAACCCACCACGCTACCGCCCCGCCCCAGTCATGACCAACCAGGTGAACCTTCTTATGGCCGGTGCTGTCTATCAGGCCGATCACATCTGCCGCCAGTTCATCCAGGTTATAGGCTGCGATGTCCGCCGGTTTATCGCTCAGGTTATAACCGCGCTGGTCGGGGACAATAACCCGGTAGCCGTGTAATGTCAGGGAGTCAATCTGATGCCGCCAGCAGTACCAGAACTCCGGGAATCCGTGCAGCAGGATGACCGGCTGACCATCCTCTGGCCCAGCCTGAACCACATGCAGGTTAACGCCATTGGTCTTGATAATGCCATGCGTAAGCTCGGCAAGTTCAGTCATAGAATCTCCTTAAAACCCCTGTCAACCCCGCCATCGCAGCGCCGCCTGCAAACGCGGCCAGGCCTGCGTATACCCCCAGTAAAGCGGCGGGAACGGCGCGTAATCCCACGCCCCGATATGGCGCGTCACCGTACCACGAAACCCACGCTTGAACTGGAACACGCCCCACATCGAATCCGATTCATCGAATACATCTGGCGCACCCCACATATCATAGGTCGCGTATCCCTGTGCCTTCGCCCAGCGCATCGCCTCCCACTGGAGCAGGTAATTCGGCATCCGTTCCCGCTCTTCATTAGAGGAAGCGCCGTAAAAATACCAGCACTTGCGTCCGAAGTGAAACAGAATCACATGGGCGATAGGCTTCCCCTCGAACTCGGCAATCAACGGCTGCGCCAAACCGGCTTCCATAAAGGCACGCCATGCCGCTTCATAGTATGCAGCAGGCCGAATCAGGAAAGCATCGCGCTCCCCGGTCACACGGTACAGGTCATATAAAATGGGCAAATCAGCAGCCGTGCCAGCGCGGACAGTGACGCCTTTTTTCTCCGCCGTCCGCACCTTGCGCCGGGTGTTCTGGCTCATCGCTGCCAGCAGCGCATCTTCATCCTGCATCAGGTCAAGCGTAACCGAGTTGCGAAACTGTACCTGGTCGCCGGAAAAGCACCAACCGTGCTGCTGCAAAGCTGCAATCACCACCTGCCCGCCCGCATCGTCTTCCGCGTCTTCACCAGGTACACCGCGCCCGGCAATCACGTCCGGGTCGAGTTTGAGCCACACTGCCCGTTCGCGCCGCGCCAGGGTCTGCAAATGATTTAGAACGCCATCAGTCAGCCCGGAGTCGGTGTAATCCAGCGCCGGGCCTTTGGGGATGTACATCACCTTTAACGGCCCGACGCGCCGAATTCCGACAGAGGCCATCGCCACGACGCGCTCGCCGTCCTGGTAGGCGATACGCAGCGGATTCCATCCGGTTGTTGCCTGTTTGAATGCCCCCCACTCCCAGGTTTGCAGGACATGGGCAGCCGGTAGCGTCCGCAGCGTGGTATTCCAGGTATCTTTGTCAGTGATGGTACGTGTGGTGAGCAAGGTCTGATTATGCCTTTATGTTTGCATAAGCAATGAATCTTCAGTCCATCGCGCCGGATTATTGATGATATAGGCACGAATGGCATTTAAGGATGTTTCACTCCGAACGATATGTTCGTAATAATTGCGCTGCCAAACAGGATGATCCGGGGAATCGGACAGGCGGTTGATCTGTCGGGTGACTGCCGCCTTAAAAGCACCGATGATGGTAGATAATGAATTAGCAATCGGCTGAGAAAAGTTACGTTTTTCTAAAGAGTTGTTACTAGAGGCAATGGTATTTGTAGGGGCATGATATATCATGCCCCTACCCTTCTTGCCCCCATTACCATCGTTAATCACAATAATTCCATGTACATGATTGGGCATCACCACAAACGTATCCAGTTCGGCCATCGGGTAATGTGCCGGGATTTCACCCCAGCATGATTCTACAAGTGCGCCCCACTCATTAACTATCATCCGATTGTCAACAATGTCACCAAACAGGCCCAGGTGATAGTAGGTGCAAATCGTCACAAAATACGCGCCGCACTGGGTGTAATCGTAATCCTGTAAGCGTATCGAGCGGCGGTGATGATTTTCATGGTCAGACATATTTCACCCCCGCACCCGCAGCGCCAGTCTATACGCATTATACACCAGCGGATTGTATACTTTGTCCCACGCCCCGGCAGAACGCACAATTTCCCCGCCCCAACCGCGCTTGAAACCGTACACCCCCCACAGTCCATCGCTGCGTTCCTGGAACTGTGCCTCCAGCGTATCCGCATCGGCATCCGGCACGCCCCACATATCGTAGACCGTGCAGCCCCGCGCCCGCGCCCACTGGATTGCCCGCCACTGCACACCGTAAGCCGCCATCAGGTTGCGCTTAGTGTTCGAGGATGCCCCATACAGATACCAGGCTGTTGCCCCTTTGGCGAACACCATGAGTCCCGCCAGTGGATCGCCCTCGTGTTCCGCCAGAATCAACGCGGTATCACCGGATGGCACAAACAGCTCATACGCCTTTTCATAGTAAGCAGGCTCATGCACGCCAAACTCATTGCGCGTCCCCGTCGTCTGCATCATGGCGGTAAACGCCGCCACATCTGCCCGCGCCCCTTCGTAGTAGCGCACATCACCTTTGAGGCTCTGGCGGATTTTGCGGCGTGTCCCCTGGTTCATTCCAGCGAGAATTGCCTCCTCGTCACGACTAATGTCAATCAAAATCGTGCGCGGCGGCTGGATAGTCTGCGGACTTTCGTGAAACCCCCATCCGGCAAAGTCCGGGGGCGACTCCCCTGAATGGTAGATACCCGGCTCCCACTTGAGAAAAGCCGCACCACGCCGCCGGGCCAATTCATCCAGCACCGCCCAGAACTGCGGCCATAATTCAGGCTCATCCACATACGGCCCCATACCCAAATAAGCCATCGTCCCCAGACGCAGTGGCAGCGCCCGGAACAACACCTGCGCCCCAGCCCGAATCGTCGTTTCGTCACTCAAGGCAAACCGCGCGGCGTCCCAGCCATAAGCGCCTTTTAACACACCCCACGCGGTCTGCTGCAATACATGAGCGTGCGGTTGACGGGAAACAAATGAGTCCCATTCTTCAGAATTTGGCATGATAATTTGCAAGGTCATAAGTTCTTCATCGTTCAAAATCCAGCCCGCTATACGTTTTACTCAGTACTTGCGACTCAAGAGGCAGCCCCCTGCCGCGACCCTATGCTTTGCATTGTAGCATGTCGAAGCGCCATGAATAGGCAGGAAGTGGGCAGCGACTCGCTTACGGCGGGCAGTCAGCGGACAGTCATCAGGGTTCACAAACTGAAACATCTGCCTTTTTCAAAACCGCTAAAATATCGTTATATTTGGATTGTAAAAGTGTTTTGTGATATGGCGCGGCTTGTGTTAGAATGTGGCGCGGTCTGCTGGGATACTTCTGGTTGCGTGACTTACTGAATTTGTTCCAGTATATTGCAGTTCCAGGGTGAGAATGTTATACTCGTGCGGTTTGTCACAAATGCTGCAAGAGAACAGCCTCACCTGGGTTTGAGCCAAGCCAGACGGCAGCAAACGGTTCAATCCAACCTGAACAACGCGAATAGATTGATTTCGGGAGTAATTGCTCCAATGGCAGTATTAAATGAATGGGCATTTATTGGCGTCTTTTTTGCGATTGCGTGGGTGTTCCCTTTCGCGCCCATCTTACTCGCCCGCCTGGTCGCACCACGCAAGCCCAACCCAATCAAGCAGTCTACCTATGAATGTGGCGTCGAAACCGTCGGTGATACCTGGGTGCAGTTCAAAGTCCAGTATTACATTTACGGGTTGATCTTCCTCGTTTTCGACGTGGAAATGATTTTCCTCTTCCCCTGGGCCGTCGCCTACCGGGAACTGGACTTTTTCGCTTTCGCCGCCGGTTTCTTGTTTATTTTCCTGCTGGCTGATGCGTTGATTTACGCCTGGCGTAAGGACGCCCTGGAATGGGTCTAGCCAGTCTATTAGTTAATCGAGGGTTTGCCTTATGCCGGAATTAGAGTGCGCTTTTCCGCAAGTCGTCAATAACCTGGCACCCTGCCTGGCTCAAGGCGGGTTGAATGCCGACCTGGCGAATTTTATCTCGATCCTGCTGGGTGTTGTGCTGGTTGCCGCGTTGCCACTTGCCACCTTGCTGATCTTGCTCGTGGTCGAACGTAAAGTCGCCGCCCGTGTTCAGGATCGTATTGGCCCTAACCGTGTCGGGCCGTATGGACTGCTCCAATCCATCCCCGATGCGCTCAAGATGATGACCAAGGAAGACATCACCCCGGCCGGTGCAGATGTCTTCATTTATAACCTCGCCCCCATCATCGCCTTTGCTTCAGTCGTCCTGCTCTGGGCGGTGATCCCTTTCACGCCACTGCATATCGGCGCGGATTTGAGCATCGGCGCGTTGTACCTCATCGCGGTGGCATCAATCGGCACGGTGAAAATCATGGTGGCCGGCTGGTCGAGCAACAACAAATATGCCCTGCTCGGCGCCTTCCGCACGATCGCGCAGCTTTTGAGCTACGAAGTGCCACTGGTGCTGGCCCTGCTCATCCCCGTCATGATTGCCGGGACAATGAGTATGCAAGGTCTGGTGGAAGCCCAGCGCGGGATGTGGTTCTTTTTCATGGCACCTGTCGCCGCCATCATGTTCTTCATCGCGAACCAGGCCGAAACCGGACGTGCGCCCTTCGACCTGCTGGAAGCTGAGTCGGAGATTATCGCCGGGTACAATATCGAGTATTCCGGCTTCAAATGGGGCATGTTCATGGCCGGTGAGTTCATGCACGCCTTCACCGCTTCCGTGATCTTCGCTGTCATTTTCCTGGGTGGTTGGATCGGGCCAGGGGCGGATCAACTACCGATCCTGGGCTTCGTTTACCTGGGCGCGAAAACCGTAGTCGTCTATATCTTCGGACTCGTGCTGCGTGCAACGGTCCCCCGTGTTCGCATTGACCAACTGATGTCCTTTAACTGGAAATTCCTGGTGCCACTGGCGATTATCAACGTGCTGGTGACAGCCCTGCTGCTCCAGGTTGTCAACTGGCTGGGTATTGCGCCCCAGGGCGACGCAGCCAGCGACCTGATCGCCAACCTGCCACAAACCGTCGTGCTGCTCTTGGGCAACTTGGCTGTGATGGGTACAGTCTCAACGCTGGTACGGAATATGGGGCGGCAGCAGCGGCTGGCGGATGAAGCCGTCGAAGCGGATACCGAAGTGGAAGAACTGGCACACGCTGCCGCACATTAAAATATCTGGCACATTCACAGGCAAGGGGCAGCAGCCCCTTGTTCTACAACTTGCCGGATGGTTACACAAGCGGAGAGTATTTTATATGCTTGAACTGAATGTCCAGACCTTAGCATTTTTTGTTTTTGCCCTGTTCGTACTCGGCGGCGGCCTGGGTGTGATTACCACCCGCAACCTGGTACACGGGACTCTATATCTGATCCTCAGCCTGTTCGGGGTTGCTGGTTTTTTCGTGCTGCTCAGCGCGCCCTTCCTGGCAGTGGTTCAGGTGCTGGTTTACATCGGCGCGATTGCCATCCTCATCGTGTTCGCCGTCATGCTCACCCGCAGTATGACCAGCCTGCATGAAGTCGTGAACCGGCAGTGGGTGTTGAGCGCCATTGTCGCCGTGCTGCTGTTCGTCATGTTGACCGTCACGATTATCCTTCCGGTATGGGGGCAAGACGGCTCATTAGCTGGGCAACCGGTTTCGGAAGTGGTGGCAACCACAACCGACCTGGGCAAAGCACTGGTGGATGGCAACCAGTACGTCCTGCCATTCGAGGTCGCTTCCCTGCTGCTGACAGCGGCCATGATCGGCGCGATTGTTATCGCCCGCGACGACGAATAAGGGAGAGCGCATGATACCACTGTGGATGTATTTACTGGTCGCCGCAGCGCTGTTCTGCATGGGCGCATATGCCGTCCTGGCGCGGCGCAACGCGGTCGCAATTCTGATGGGTGTTGAGTTGATGCTCAATGCCGTGAATATTAACCTGGTTGGCTTCTGGCGTTATCAGCAGCCGCTCAATATGGCCGGACAGGCTTTCGCCGCGTTCGTGTTCGTTATCGCTGCTGCTGAGGCCGCTGTCGGTCTGGCAATCATCATCTCTGTCTACCGCCAGCGCAAATCCGTCATCCCTGATGAAGCTGACACGCTTAAAGGGTAGAGGCAATCATCTATGAACTTGAATGACATTTTAAGCAATCCTGATCTTTTGCCCTGGCTGATTCCAGTCGGGCCGCTGCTGGCATTCTTCATCATCATGCTGGCAACAAACCGGGCCAAAATGGTTCCGGCCACCAGTCACGAGTATGGCGGCCACCACCCTGACTACGACGGGATGAAAGTCCCGGTCGTCACCCTGCAAAGCCGCATCCTGAGCGTCACCGTCGGGATGCTTGGCACGCTGACTGCCTGGGTCTTGAGCCTGATAACCGTCTCCAACGCCTTTGGTGCTCAGCATTTCGGAGAAGAAGTGTTTGGGGATCGCCTGAACTGGCTGGCAACCGGTGTCGGTGAATTCACGATGGGTGTGCTGGTAGACCCGTTCACCACTGTCATGCTCATCATGGTGCCGCTGGCCGTGACGATGATCTTCATCTACTCCATCGGCTACATGGCCCACGACCCACGCCAGTCACGCTTCTTCGCGCTGATTTCCCTGTTCGCGGGTGCAATGCTGACACTGGTCGTGGCCGACAACCTGCTGCTGATGTTCGTCGGATGGGAAGTTATGGGCTTGTGTTCATACCTGCTCATCGGCTTCTGGTTCGAGAAGGAAAGCGCCTATAAGGCCGCTATCAAAGCATTCACGACGACCCGCGTGGCCGACGTGATTATGCTGCTCGGTATCGCTTATCTCTACGCCAGCGCCGGCACACTGAGCTTCCGCGACATTCTGTACAACGAAGCGATGCTGGAGCATCTGGCAAGCACGCCTGCCATCATCCTCGGCGGTTGGGGTTTGAGTGCCGCCGGGTTGATCGGTGTCTTCCTGATTATCGGCACAATCGGTAAGTCAGCGCAGTTCCCGCTGCATGTCTGGCTGCCGGACGCGATGGAAGGCCCGACGCCGGTTAGCGCGATGATCCACGCCGCCGCGATGGTTTCTGCCGGTGTGTATGCGATCATTCGCATGTACCCGCTGTTTGAAGCGGGCGGCAACCCGCACGCCGGGGAATTCACCACGCCATTAATGCTGATGGCAATCGTCGGCGGGTTTACGGCACTGTTCTCCGCGACGATCGCTGTCGCCCAGAACGATGTCAAGCGCGTACTGGCCTACTCGACCATCTCGCAGCTGGGCTTCATGATGGCCGCGCTCGGCATTGGCGCTTATATCGCCGCCGCTTTCCACCTGATTACCCACGCTTTCTTCAAAGCGCTGTTGTTCATGGCCTCCGGGTCGGTCATTCATGGTATGGAACACGGCGAACATCACGTTCACGAACATCATGCCCACGACGAACACGATGAAGCACACGGCCACGACGATCATCACGATCACGGCCATCACTTCGACCCGCAGGATATGATGAACATGGGCGGGCTGCGTAAGACCATGCCCGTCACCTTCTGGACATTCCTGCTTGGCGGATTGTCGCTCTCCGGCTTCCCGCTCCTGACCGCTGGTTTCTGGTCGAAAGATGAAATCCTGGCAGATGCCTGGCTCGGCCTGACACACGGTTACGGCGCACCGGCCTTCGTATTCATCATGCTGTGTCTGGCGGCCTTCCTGACGGCCTTCTACACCATGCGGCAGCTTGGCCTGACCTTTATGGGAGAGCCGCGCACCGAAGAAGCCGCACACGCCAACCTGGGACAGGGGATTGTCAGCTTTACAATGACACTCCCGCTGATTATTCTGGCCTTCCTCGCGGTAGTGGCCGGGTTCGCCGGGGTACACCCCGACTTCCCGTTGTTCGGCGCGATCTTCTCACCGGAATACAACTGGTTCCATCACTTTGTTGGCCCTACCCTGCTGCACGAACCGGCCTCAATTGATTTCAGCATCGTGCCGGTGCTGTTCTCGTTCGGTGTGGCGCTGGGCGGCCTGGGACTGGGCTATTGGATGTACTGGCGCAAGCCACTGGAAGCCGGTCAGCCAGACCCGTTGGTCAGCATCCTCGGCACGGTACACCCGGTACTCAAAAACAAGTATTACCTGGATGAACTCTACGCCACACTCTTTATCCAGCCCTCACAATGGTTCTCTCGCGTGGTCGTCAGTGACTTCATGGATAACGGCATCATTGATGGTGTGCTGCACCTGATCGCCCGTGTATTCACCTGGATTGGCGACCTCATCAAGAACCTGAATGTCTGGCTGATTGATGGTGTAGGCGATGGTATCCCTGAACTGGTTGCCATCTTCGGCACATGGTTCCGGCGCATCCAGACCGGACGTATCCAGCAGTACATGCTGCTGGTGGTCATCGCTATGATCGTAATCGCGCTGATCTTCGCCGTTTCATCCGGTTTTCTGGTACAGGCAGCCGGTTAGCGCGGCGGGGAGTTAGGATATTATGACGATTTTAGGAATTGATGTACTCTCATTCTTGGTGATCGCTCCCGCACTGTCGGCGCTCATCGTCCTCCTGCTGCCCTCCAGCAGCAAGGCCATCGTCCGCTGGGCGGCGTTGGGACTGGCGGTGTTCATCGGTGCGGTGGCCGTCGTCGTGTTCTTCGGATACGACCGCACCAACCCGGATTACCAGTTTGTGGTGCAAGTGCCCTGGTTTGAACTGCTGGGCGCATCCTGGCATGTGGGCATTGACGGCATCAGCGCCACGATGGTTCTGCTGACTGGCATCCTGACACCGCTGGCGATCCTCATCAGTTTTGAGATTGAAGAACGGGTGAACATGCACATGGCCCTGCTCCTCTTCTTTGAAACCGGGCTGTTGGGCGTGTTCGTATCTATGGACTTGATGATCTTCTTCCTGTTCTACGAACTCAGCCTCGTGCCAATGTACTTCATCATTGACCAGTGGGGCGGCCCCAATCGAAAGTATGCGGCCACCAAGTTCATGATCTATTCCATCGGCGGGTCGCTCGGTATGCTGCTGGCAACCCAGCTCGTTGGCTGGACAGCCGGAACATTCAGCATTCAGGAACTGTCGCAAATATGGCCGGCCTTCCAGGGTACGCAGGGCGTCTTCCTGGGGATTGACATCAACACGGTCAAGGCGCTGGCGTTCGTCGGTTTCTTCGTCGCATTCTGCATCAAAGTCCCGGTTTGGCCGTTCCACACCTGGCTGCCGGACGCGCACGGTGAAGCGCCTACTGCCGGTTCAATGCTGCTGGCCGGTGTCATGCTCAAGCTCGGCGCTTATGGCTTCCTGCGGTTGGTCATCCCTCTCTTCCCGGATGTATGGATCGCACAGGTGGATATTCTCGGTGTCATCCAAACGAACTGGGCGGGGATTTTCGCCTTCATGGCGATGCTCGGCATCGTCTTCGGCGCATTGGCTGCCTTTGGGCAAACCGACATCAAGCGCCTCGTCGCCTATAGTTCGGTCAATCACATGGGCTTCGTTGCCATTGGTATCGCGGTAGCGGCGCTGGCCTACGGGCAGTCCTATATAAACAGCGGGTCAGAATACACCCAGGACGCGATTTTTGCGATGAATGGCGCGGTACTGCAAATGTTCAATCATGGCCTCAGTTCGGCGGCCATGTTCTTGCTCGCAGGCGGCATCTACCACAAGACACACACCCGCGACATGACACAGTACGGCGGATTCTGGGTCAAAGCACCGATCTACGGCGCTATCTTCATATTCACCAGCATGGCGAGCCTCGGTCTGCCCGGTTTAAACGGGTTTGTGAGTGAGTTCCTGGTGGTGCGCGGCACATGGCCGGTATTCACCTGGCTGACGGTGATTTCGATGCTTGGCTTGCTGTTTACTGGTGGTTACATCCTCAAAGGGATTCGCGCTGTCCTGCACGGGCCGTTTAACATGAGGTGGCGCGGCTATAACCTGGAGATTGAACTGCGGGAAGTCGTCGCCATCGCGCCTTTGTTAGTGCTGATGCTGATTACTGGCGTCGTTCCCAACTGGATTTTGCCGGTTATCAATGATACTGTGACGCGGTTGCTCGGAGGCTAAACGATGATCCTGCTGAATGAGGGGTTTATCCCCTCGTTTGACAGATAATAAGGAAGAACTTATGACCGATACATTTACTTTTCCGATCCTCAGTGTCATTATCTTCGTGCCGATCATCGCGGCAGTGGTAATGCTGTTCATTGACGGTTCGCGGCGCGACCTCATCCGGGGGATTGCCATCACAGCGGCAACCATTGTGCTGGCGCTGTCGGCTACTGTCTACTTCGGCTACAACAGCCAGGTCGCTGCCGTGGATGCCAACCAGGCCGCTGTTACCGAAGTCGGCGGCGTGGGAATGGCGACACAACTTTTCGCGGATGGTCTGCGTTACGAGGAAAACTTCCCCTGGATTGCGAGCCTGGGAATCAGCTATCACCTGGGCGTGGACGGGTTGAACGCGCCAATGGTGCTGCTCACCGGCATGGTGACCGTCGCCGGAGTGCTGATCTCCTGGCGCATTGATGACCGCACCCGTGAGTTCATGGCCTTCTTTATGCTGCTGGTGGCCGGGGTATACGGCGTCTTCGTGGCGATGGATACCTTTGTACTCTTCTTCTTCTACGAGCTGGCGATTTTCCCCATGTATTTGCTCATCGCCACGTGGGGATGGGTCAAGCTGCGGCAATACGCCGCCATGAAGCTCACGCTCTATATCCTGATCGGCTCGGTGATCGCGCTGGTCGGTGTGATCGCCATGGTCTTTACGGCGGATGCTTTCTTCAAGGGTGATGGCGCCCAGGTGTTTGAAGCCGCCAAGCAGTCCGGCATCCTTTCGCAAAGTGCCGGCACGTTCAGCTTCGACATGACCCACCTCATGCTGGCGGGCGAAGCGGGCGCATATAATGTCCTCGGTTACGCCGGTGTGGACGTGCTGACCTTCGCCAAATTATGGTTCCCCTTCGTCTTTATCGGCTTCGGTGTGCTGGCGGGTGTGTTCCCCTTCCACAACTGGTCGCCGGATGGTCACGTCGCCGCGCCAACAGCGGTCTCGATGATCCATGCGGGCGTGCTGATGAAGTTGGGTGCCTATGCCGCGCTGCGTATGGGCGTGCAGCTGCTTCCGCAAGGTGCGGAAGTTCATCTACCCTGGATTGTGTTCCTGACGTTGATTAACGTCGTGTATGGCGCGTTCATCGCCTTCCGCCAGCGTGACTTCAAATACGTTATCGGGTTCTCGTCGGTGAGCCACATGGGGCTGGTCAGCATGGGCTGGGCTTCCATGAACATCATCGGCATGACCGGCGCTGGCTTGCAGATGTTCAGTCATGGCGCGATGACGGCCCTCTTCTTCGGTTGTGTCGGCATGGTCTATGACCGCGCCCACACCCGCGATATTCCCAGCCTGGGCGGTTTCGTCAAGCGAATGCCCTGGGTCGCCGTCGCCTTCATCATCGGCGGTTTGACCAGCATGGGGATGCCCGGCCTGAGCGGGTTCATCGCGGAATTTCCGATCTTCCAGGGCATGTGGGCGGCTTCGGAAAATGTCTCGCTTACCATCGGCAGTTTCACCTTAACCAATTACTACTCGGTTATCGTGGTGATCGCCGCATTAGGAATTGTCATCACAGCGGCCTATGTGCTGCGAGTCACGACCCAGGTATTCTTCGGGGACTTCAAAGACGAACTCTATCCCGAAGTCGGTGACATCGCCATCACGGATCGGATCATTCTCATTCTGTTAGGGACACCGCTGATTATCCTGGGCGTCTACCCGACTATCATGGCCCCAATGCTGGAGTCCGGCCTGAAGCCGGTGCTGGCACTGCTGGGAGGGGGGTAATAATCACCTATGAATGAATTTCATCTCGGAATCAACTTGCTGGCGATTTTGCCGGAAATCGGTCTGGTGCTGCTGGCGATTGTCATTCTGGCGCTCGACCTGTATTGGCCGGAAAGCCGCCGCCGCAATATCGCCTATGTCGCGGCGGTAGGGCTGGCCTTCCTGGCGACGCTTCCGGTCATCTTCTCGCCGGACATGATCCGCAATATTGACCCGGAAGCCTTCGGCAATGGACTGCTGTGGGGCGGCATGGTGCGTTACGACATGCTCTCGCAGATTTTCAAGGTGATGGTGCTGATCGCCGCCGCGCTGACCAGCCTCATGGCAATTGATGTCAAAGGCATTGGGCGCAAAGGGGAATTCTATCTCATCGTCGTCGTCTCCACCCTGGGGATGACCCTGATGAGCGGCGCTGCCGACCTGATTATGGCCTTCGTCGCCCTGGAAACGACCTCTATCCCGCTGTATATCCTGGCGGCCTTCAAGCGCAATGATAACAAAAGCGCCGAAAGCGGCCTGAAGTATTTCCTGTATGGCTCGTTCGCGTCCGGCCTGATGCTCTATGGCCTCAGCCTGCTCTACGGGTTCTCCGGGCATACCAACTTGTATTCTCTGGCACAGTTCCTGAATACCGAAACCTTCGCCAGCAACCCGCTCCCGGCTCTCGGCGCGATGGCGCTGGTGGTCGTCGGGTTCGGTTTCAAGATCAGCGCCGTGCCGTTCCACTTCTGGACGCCGGACGTATACGAAGGTGCTCCTACCCCGGTGACGGCCTTCCTGAGTGTCGCCAGCAAAGCCGCCAGTTTTGCCCTGCTAGCGCGGTTCTTTGTCGCGGTGTTCCCGGAAAGCGTCGTGATCGGCGACCAGGGACTCCAGGCATTCTGGGTGCAGTTGGCGGCAGTCATGGCCGTTATTTCGATGACACTCGGTAATGTGATCGCCCTGGCGCAGCGCAATATCAAGCGCCTGCTGGCCTACTCCTCCATCGCCCAGGCGGGATACATCCTCATCGGTGTGGCCGCAATCCAGGCCAACACGATTGATGGGCAGTCACAGGCAATCGCCGCCATCGCTTTCTATCTGTTCATGTATGTCTTCACCAACCTGCTGGCGTTTGCCGTCGTCATCTTGTTCAGCGAATCTACCGGCAGCGAAACCATCGCTGATCTGGCCGGCCTGAGCCGCCGCAACCCAATGCTGGCGCTTGCAATGACCGTCGGGCTGCTCTCATTAGGGGGCATCCCCCCGGCAGCCGGTTTCTTCGGCAAATTCCTGCTGTTCAAATCCGCCGTTGAATCGGGTATGGTGTGGCTGGCAATCATCGGTGTACTGAATGCGATCATCGCCCTGTACTACTACCTGGTCGTCATCAAGGTGATGTACGTAGACCGCAGCGAAGACGAAAACAAGCCCATCCCGGTGTCCCGCCCGTACGTGTGGGTACTGGGCGTGACAACCGTCGCGGTCATCGCGCTGGGGACATTCGCGGCGCAGCCCATTTTCATCTGGGCGGTCGAGAGCGCGAAATCGCTGTTTGCAGCCTGATTCTCGATTGGGAAACGCACCGGCAGGGGGCTTTTACCCCCTTGTCTCGCCAGGCCCAATCGGTTTTGTGGATATATTCTGGAATCTTGGCATTTACGAAAACCTTGTGATAGAATGCACTAACTTTTGACCCGGTGGCCGATGGACAATGAGAAACGCCCATCCAGAGCAAGAAATCTGTCTTACACCATGGTTGCGGGTCAGGCCGGCTGCTGGCTCACCATCACGGTATTTGGCGCGTTGTTCGCTGGGATGTGGCTGGATGCGCAGTTCGGCCTCAGAGGGCCGTTCACCGTTGGCCTGGTAATTGTCAGTGTCCCTGTCAGTCTTTACATCGTGTTACGCATCGTCCTGCGGTTGGTGAACGCTATCCAACAGCAGTCGAGTGAAAAATTAAACACATCTCATCAATCAAAGGAGGGTGATCTTTGAGACTCTGTTTATCCACTCATAGCAGCCGAGGGAGGCCACTATGACCACAAATCAACGCGGACTGGTTGTATTAGTCGGGTTGCTTGTATTTGCGGCGGTGGTGTGTGTCGCCACGCCGTTTATCTGGCTGCCAGGCAGCGGTCTGGCCGCTGGTATCCCCGTCATTCAGGTACCCGGTGAAATCCTGATCCATCACTGGAAACCGCTCGGCATTGACCTGGGGGCAGACTTCAACCTCATCAATACCATGCTTGCCCTGTTTATTGCCGATGCGATTGTCCTGCTGATCGCCTTTTGGGGCTTTTTTCTCAGTTCAAATCGCTGGCGGAAAGAAGTACCAGGACGTTTCCAGGGTATGTTGGAGTTAATCGTCGGCGGGCTGTTTGGCTTTGTGAAGAACACCGCCGGCCCCAAGAATGCCCGTTCCATTTACCCCCTGGTCGCAACTATTTTCTTCTTTTTGCTGATCGGTAACTGGATGAGTGTCATCCCCGGCGTGGAAAGCATCGGGCTGTTCCACTGCGCCCACCCCAACACCAATGGCTATCAGGCCGTCCAGATTGGCGACAACTGGTATCGGCTGGATAATACCAAAGCCCTGTTTGGTGGCGATCCGGTTTCACTGGCATACGAAGAAGAATGTGTCGCGGCTACCGGCCTGGGTGAAGGTGAACACGCGGCAGCAGCTACCGAAGGCGAACATGCCGCCGATGCTGAAGCCGATCCGCTCCAGACCTATCGCTTCCACATTACGCCCTTTGTGCGTCCGGCTGCCACTGACCTCAACCTGACCATTGGCCTGGCGCTGATCTCCTTCTTCTTTATCCAGTACTATGGTTTTAAAGAACAAGGGCTGAATTACCTGCAAAAGTTTATCCCGGTGCGTTCGCTGGGGAACCTGAGCAAGAAACCATTGGGTGCCATTGACTTGATCGTGGGACCATTAGAGTTTGTATCGGAACTCTCGAAGATCGTCAGTCTGAGCTTCCGTCTTTTTGGCAATATCTTCGCCGGCGGTATCTTGATCGCGGTGATGCTATTCCTGGTCGGGACGGGTCTGCCGGTCATTTTCTATGCGTTGGAGCTGATCGTGGGTCTGGCGCAGGCGCTGGTGTTCGCGGTACTCACTCTTGTATTCATCGCCCAGGCCATGGAAGGCCATCACGGCGACGAAGAATCACACTAATCATCTAGCAATCCATACGGAATTCTACTGAGGAGATACACAACATGCTTGAAGGTAATCTGACTGTTCTGGGTAAAGCGATCGGGGCCGGCATGGCGATGATCGGTGCGCTTGGCCCTGGTATTGGTATCGGTGTATTGGTGAGCGGTGCGCTCCAGGCGATTGGCCGCAACCCGGATGCGTCCGGCAACATCCAGACCAACATGATTCTGGGTATCGTGTTCGCAGAAGCGGTTGCTATTTACTGTCTGGTAGTCGCCCTCATCATCCTGTTCGTGCTTTAGCCGCAGGTTGAGGAGAAGCACTATGCGTAATGGATTTAATCTAAAGAGAGTCCTGCTCCTGCTCACCCTGCTGGCACTCATGCTGTCAGCCATTTCGGTAGCAATGGCGCAGGAAGGTGAAAACACGGATGCGGCTGCTGCCGAGACCGAGGTTGTCGGCGAAGTAGCTGCTGAAAGCAGTGGCGGTATTGCCGCGCTGGGTCTGAACGGCGGCTATTTGATCGCCCAAATCGTCAACTTCCTGATTATCTTTGGTGCATTGACAGCCATGCTGTGGCGTCCGGCGCTCAACATGCTGGATGCACGCTCGGCCAAGATCGAAAAAGGTCTGGAAGACGCGGCAGTAGCGGCCAATGCCCGGCGTAATGCTGAAAGCGAAGCGGAACGCATTCTGGCGGCGGCACGAACCGAAGCCGCCCAGGTGATCGAAGAAGCGCGTGGCCGGGGTGACGATGTTGCCAAGCAGATCGAGACCGAAGCACGCACCGAAGCTGAAAAGATTCGGACTGATGCCCGCCAAGCACTGGAAGGCGAACGTAACGCCCAACTTTCCGGTCTGCGCGGCCAGGTCGCGGCGATTTCTGTCGCGGTGGCGCAGCGCCTCATCGGCGAAACGCTGGATGAAAAACGCCAGCAGGCGCTCATCAATGATTTCTTCGCCAAAGTTCCGGCAGAAGCCAAGTCGCTCTCCGGCCCGGTGGAAGTCGTGAGTGCCATGCCCCTGGATGACAAAGAACAGGCCAAAGCCAGGAAGGAAATTGGCTCTGACGACGTGACATTCACAGTTGATCCGAGCATCCTGGGCGGCCTGATTATCCGCGCCGGTGATCGTGTCGTGGATGGCAGCGTTCGCAGTGGGCTGGGTGAAGTTGCGGGACGTCTGAAGTAAACACCCTCTAAAGTTTGCGAGAAAACAGAGCGTGCCGGTCATGATCCGGCGCGTTTTGCTTTAAAAGAGTCGCCAGGCCAGGAATTTTCTTCACACCTCTGCTACAATGCCCTCATAATCACATGCGCTCTGAGGGAAACAATGACCATGCCCAAAACCCTGGCCGACCTCATGTCCCAACAGCCCGGCGTCCTGGCTGTCACCGGGGACACAGCAACGCCCATCACCGCGCCGGTTGTGGAGTCAGATGCCGATGTGCAGCCCGGCGGCCTGTTCGTCGCCCGGCGCGGCGGCTCAGTAGACGGCCACGATTTTATACCCCATGCCATCGAACGCGGCGCGGCGGCCATCGTCGGAGAACGGGAAATAGACGCGCTGCCCGTGCCGTATGTGCGCGTCGAAAATGCGTTGGAAATCACCGGTTATCTGGCAGCGGCCTATCACGATTACCCCTCCCGCCAGTTGGTTGTTATCGGCGTGACCGGCACCGACGGCAAAACCACCACCAGCACCCTGATTCACAGCATCCTCCAGGTAGCAACGGGTGGCAAGGCCGGACTCATCAGCACCGTGAATGCCATCCTGGGCGCGGCGGTAGCCGATACCGGCCTGCATGTCACCACGCCCGGAGCGCCGCAGGTGCAGGGCTTCCTGGCGCAAATGGTTGCAAGCAGACTCACCCACTGCGTCCTGGAAATGACCAGTCACGGGTTGGCACAGGGGCGGCTCAACGGGGTAGACATTGACATAGCCGTACTGACCAATATCACCCACGAACATCTGGATTATCACGGCTCCTTCGAGGCGTACCGGGCGGCAAAGGGACGCATGTTCCAGATGTTTAATCGTAATAAGCCCCATTACAATATGGGCGGCTTTATCAACGCTGATGATCCGAACGCAGCTTACTTTGAGGCGCTTTGCGCAGCTCAGGGTGTGAATATCTGGCGTTATGGTCTGGATCAGCATGACATCAGTGACCGGCGTGATTTTTACGTCAAACACCTCCAATATCATGCCCAATCCACCGAATTTGATGTGTACCGCGATAAGGACGCAGGGCTTTTCCATTGGGCACATATTCAATCTCCGCTTGTCGGTGAATTCAACGTGCGTAACATTCTGGCCGCCAGTTCGGTGGCCTATGTCCTGCGTGGCATGACTTCTGAACCTGTCGAGCGAGGCGTCATGCAGGTTCAGGGCATCCCTGGACGGATGGAGCGGATAGACGAGGGGCAGAATTTCACGGCCATCGTGGACTTCGCCCATACGCCGAACGCGCTCGAAAACGCGCTCCAGGCTGGGCAGGGGATGCTGCAACCAGGGAAACGACTGATCGCCGTGTTTGGCAGCGCCGGGCTGCGTGACCGGGAAAAACGCCGTATGATGGCAGAAGTCTCGGCACGGCTGGCGGACATCACGATACTGACGGCGGAAGACCCGCGCACCGAGTCATTGGATGGCATTCTGGAGATTATGGCTCAGGCCTGCGTCTCCCAGGGTGGCATAGAAGGCGAAACCTTCTTCCGTGTGCCGGATCGCGGCGTGGCGCTCTACCGTGCCTGCCA
The DNA here is from genome assembly GCA_937974245.1 of uncultured Chloroflexota bacterium. Classification (GTDB taxonomy): domain Bacteria; phylum Chloroflexota; class Anaerolineae; order Aggregatilineales; family Phototrophicaceae; genus JACKCG01. The sequence goes on from CALJKV010000045.1 coordinate 33,184, forward strand.
GATGGCACAGCCGGGCGATATTGTGATGGCGTGCGGCAAAGGCCACGAGCAGAGTATGTGTTTCGGAACAGTCGAATATCCCTGGGATGACCGTGAAGCGCTGCGGGCAGCCCTGCGCGGGGCGCCCCTGCGCACACTGCCAACAGCGAGAAACGAAGGGTAGCAATCCGCTGCCTGAACAACAAGGATTAAGCCTGCTTCTGCGCCTTGCCCAGCACCACTTTGCCCGACTGCCCGTTCACCAGCGCGGTGCGGATGTCGCCGTCTTCCTCAACCAGCGTCCCCACCCACACCGGCAGCAGCAGCAGGCGAAACGACATACTCTGAATGTTGCTGAACACGCTGATCGTAACATCCGAATCGTCGCTCATCTCCCGGCGCGTGTGGCGTCCGCGCATCACCACCGAGGCGATACTGCGAGCTTCCAGCGCCGCCTTGTCGAAATCCATCGTGTACAGCCCCGCCGTGTACTTCGCCAGCAGCGCCGGTTCATAGGCCGCCAACTCGCCCAGTTTATAGTCGCCTAGCTGCGCGGTCAGGTGCTTTGGTGGCGACTCCACCGCGCACACCTCAATATCGTACAGCGCGTCGTTAAACTGAGTCTGCTGGTAGGCCGCCGCCACCCGCTCATAATTACGATAACGGTCATACTCAGGTGAGTTGTCAATCCGCGTGCGCGTCCCCTGGATAATCGCATCGAACACCCAGAACGGCAGATAAAAGCCTTCCAGGTATGCCCGCGCGACCTTGTTTTTGCTGAACAGCCCTTTCAGACGCTCACCAAACCCCTTTAGCTCCTGCTTAATCGCCGCTCCCGCCGCCTCACGGTTGACCGAAAATGGCAGAATGCCCGCCGGTTGCTCGAACGAACCCAGCGCATCCTGTACAATCACATGGTTCGATCCACAAAACGGGCAGCGTGCCGAAAGTTTGTCCCCGGCAATCGTCCGCTCCGCCCCGCAGTTATTGCAGTGCAGCAGACGCTCTCCAATCACCCATTTCACCGCCTGTGCCTTGCGTTCCAGCAGCGCCGCCACCAGCAGATCGCCGCCACCCACATTCCCGCGTGGCTGTGCGGCGGTATACCCGCAAAACTGGCAGTCCACCGTTCCCGCTTCCTCATTCACGGTCAGATCGCCGCCGCAGGTCGGGCAGTGCAGTGCCGTCGTCGTCATCGCCACCGGCCCTTCCGCCTGAAGCATTTGCGGGTCATTAAAATGGTACGTTCGCGCCGCTTCTTCCGGTGTCAGGCGTCCTTGCAGCACCATTAACATCCGCATCGCTTCCATGTGGCCGGGATGATGTGCCAGAATCGTGTCCAGGTGATCGCGCTTCACGCCCTCATCATCAGTCGTCTTGGCGATCCACAAATGCGGATCAACAAAATCTCCTTGTAATTCCAACGCCCGTTCAAAGGCCTGCAGCGCCTGTTCTTCATCGCCCTGGAACAGGTAATCATGGCCGGTATAAAACAGGTCTTGTGCGCGCCTGTTCACCTCACCCACATGCGAGATACTCACTGAAGGGCGCGGCCCTTGCTCCTGAACTTCCGCCGATTTCTCATCCAGGCCGGTATCCCGTTCATAGCCGCAGTGTTCACAAAAAACGCGCATATCAGGCGAAAACTGCACTGTCATCCGTCCATCACACTGGGGACACGTCAAATTGACACCCATATATAGTCCTTAACTGCCATCCTTAACTGTTGATCTGTTTTTAGTATAAAGGATTTTGCTCTGAAAGCCGTGAAAGGGTCGCGAAATCTCAACACATGATGAGTATGCAAACCAGTTTCGAACTGGATTCTGCCCAAACTGTACTTGCGGGGGGCACAGCCACCGGGTTTAATTAAGTTATGTATCTGTAAATTATTAAATGCAGCACACAATCATCACCACAGACTGAGTAGTTAACTGTAATGGATCAGGATGGGCGAGAATGATCGAACTCGACATGAATATCACGAAAGTGAAGCGTAAACAGGCGCTTGCCATACTCAGGCGGGCAAATCTCATACCGGATCAATTTACCGCCCATCGCAACCGCACCTTCACCGCCCGTTATCTGCGTGACTGGACAACCGCATTCCAGGCGGTAAATGAATTTGAGTCTCTTCTGGAAAAAGCCGACTGCCGGATCGCCATTCTTAAGCGCCCCAGCCCTAAACTTGACCGGGGACGTTACATCACGCTGCAATTCACATTTGCAATCTTCAACCCTGCTATCCCGATGGGCAACCAGTTGGCAAAGGCCAGCTAGGCGACACATCGTTACTGAATGGCCGCCTGGTAATCACCAACCCATAACAAGTTTGGTATATTAATCTGACAACCTTACGCATTCTCTGCGTTAAAATAAGCTAGGTTTTTCATGTAATCAGGCAACCTGTTGCGCTAACTCGTACAAAAAATCTCATATTCGTAAATTATTTCACTTTTCCCTTCAATTGCGCGTATACTAGAGCATCATCCTAGAAATCGTTGGGCATGTGGCAGCACGAAGGAGAACATTGTGCCGGTATTATTGTTAGCCCAGGGAGACAGCAAAGCGAAAGACATGCTGCGCAACGCGATTGAAGCGCGTTACGGATTGCAACCGCCCGCGCTGGAAAGTTTACGCATTGATTTCAAAGGCCGTGTCCGCACTAAAGTCGGCCCGATTACCACCTGGGTGCCGGTGGACGCGATAGCACATTTCCTGTTCCCCAACGCGATGCGCTGGGATTTCACGGTTCGGCCTGTCGGCGTCACCATACAGCGGGGAATTGAAGCCTTTGATGGCACCGTATACCGGAAAACTCGGGGCGGCAGCGAACCCACCGTGATTACCGATCAGGAAGCGGTACAATCTATCCAGCGTCGCCTGTGGGCAATTGCTGCCCTGCTGCTCACGCCGCTGGGCGAAATGTTCGTCACCCTGGCACTCAAAGATGATGCCTGTTTTGAAGCCTTGAATACCGAGATTCAGGCAGCGGTCAGTCTGTGCCTGCTGGATAACAACACACTGCATTCTGTCACTGTTCCCTGTTTGAACCCGGATTCCGGTAAAACCCAGAATTTCATCATTCAGCTTTCCGAAGAACAGATGCCGGTTGATGAGTTCATGCTGCCGCGCAAAATCAGCACCTTTTGGGATGACGCCCCCTATTTTGAGGTTGACCCGGTAGCCGTGCAGAGCAACCCTGAAATTCCGCCATCGGTGTTTACGCTCAACGACAAAGACACTTGATCGCTCTTTCTCATTCAACACACCCGGAGAAACGCGCCAAAGGCTCAAACCCACTGCGAACGATCAATCGAGATGTTCTTCTCTGATTCGCCATTCATCCAGGTGTTCGTACTATCGTCAGTCCTGAGACCCGCTGGATTGTGGTATTCTCGGCTATAATCCGGACTCATTGAAACAGATTGGTGGCACCGATATGACCCTCACACGAGAAACAATACTGAATGCGGTTGAGAATGCGCTGCAACCTCTGGCTTACGTTCATGCGCTGTGGCAGGGTGGCGCCGCGGCCTTCAACCGGGCAGATGAATGGTCGGACATTGATCTGATGATTATCGCCGACGATGACCGTGTAGCCGATACAGTGACGGCATTGGAAACGGCGCTGCTAAGCTTATCGCCTATAGACATCCGTAATGAATTACCCGCCCCAACCTGGCACGGTCACTGGCAGACCTTCTACCGCCTGCGGGATACCAGCCCATTTCTATTCATAGACTGCGTGGTGCTGAAACTCAGCAACCCCAACCGCTTTTTAGAAATTGAGTTGCATGGTCACGCGGTGGTACATTTTGATAAAGGCGATTTCACCCAATCGCCGCCGCTTTCGGTGGAGAACCACCTCGAACTGCTCAAAAAGCGTTTTGAAGCCGTCAAAACAAAGTTCGACCTGTTCCACTATGCTATGACGCAGAAGGAACTCAATCGCGGCAACGGGATGGACGCGCTGGCTTACTACCATGCGTTCACACTGCGCCCGCTGGTTGAAGTTCTGCGGATTCAGCATGACCCCGCCCGACACGACTTCTATATCCGGTATGCGAAATATGACCTGCCGCCGGAAGTCGTAGCACGGCTCGAACCGTTATTTTTTGTCGCCAATAGTGATGATCTGGCCGCCAAACTCACCCAGGCGGGGCAGTTCTTCGTGGAAGCCTGCGCCCAGATTGACTTTGATGGCGTGCGAAGAAAACTGGCAGGAGACCGCTAAACTGGCAAGAATGGGCGGCACTTGCGGTACAATGGGGGTGGCAAGTGCGGGCGTCTGCGGAGAATGTACACATGGTCGGAGATCAACCACTTGCTAAAATGCGGGCCGCCGGTTGGCGCTGGCTGAAGGAGAAATCCAGGAAACGCCGCATGCACGCGGCAAACAAGGTGAAGTTGTACTAGAAATCTGCGCTTCAATCCGCCGTTGAATGCCGCCGATACGAGGGATGGCGGCGCGATATTACCCGGTTTCACGATCACAGTGGACGAGATTTTCTCTGAATGATGTGGCTAGAGACCCGCACACCGGATGCTATAATCAAACAGCGATTCACGCGCCGTTTTCTATTCGGCGTCAATATGGTATTTTCGACACTGCTGGCTGGATTACTGCTGCTGCTTGGTCTGACTCACCCGAATAACTGGGTGCTGATAAATGGCGAAATGGTTTTTGCCGGGTTCTTTAATCCGTATCTCTTAATCGGTAGTGCCGGGCTGCTGGCTGTGGTAGAAATTCATGCCCTGTGGCTGCTGTGGCGTGAACAGCGTCTGCGCTCAAGGCGGTTCGCTTTCGCCATTCACAGCGTATTAGCGATTTTTAGCGGAATGCTGCTTCTGTTTTTATCAACCAGCTCGTGGCTGATTGAGGGACTAAAACAGGCTTATAGTTTCGAAACCATGCCTCAACTCCCTCCCCCGCCCGCCCCTGTCATCTGGGTCTTGCCGTTGGCGGTGATCCTGATGCTGCTGCTACATGGGCTGTGGTGGCTGTACCAGGAGTTGTTGGAACGCGCCCTGAATAAAGCCGAAGTAGACAGTGAGAAGCCGAAACGGGGTTCAGCGCCGCAGCTGCACGAACATGACGAAGAACCATTCTACGATGAAGAGCCAGCCCAAAGACTCAAAGCACCAAGAGGATAAACAGATGCTCAACCTCACGAACATGGGGCAACGCGCCCGCACCGCTTCGTATGCCCTGGCAGGGGCCTCTACCGAACAAAAAAACAACGCCCTGCTGGCGATTGCTGATGCCCTGGAAACCAACACCGAGGCCATTCTCGCGGCCAACCGTACCGACCTGGACGATGCCCGCGCTGCCGGAACCGATGCCACCTGGATTATTGACCGCCTCGCGCTGGAAAAACGCATGGCGAGCATGATCGCTGATGTCCGCAAAGTGGCGGCCCTGCCTGACCCGGTAGGTAAAGAGTTCGACTCTCGTGTACTGGAAAACGGCCTCAACATCTGCCGCCGCCGTGTCCCGATCGGCGTTCTGGGTATTATTTACGAGGCGCGCCCCAACGTCACGATAGATGTCGCTTCGTTGGCGATCAAAACCGGCAACGCAGCCATCCTGCGCGGCGGCAAGGAGGTCATGCGCAGCAATCTCGCGCTCATCCGGGTAATCGCTGATGCGCTGGCCGCTTCCGGCCTGCCCTCCGACGCCGTCCAATACATTGCCAGCACCGACCGTCAGTACGTGGCGCAAATGCTCAGGCTCCACCAGTACATTGATATGATTATCCCGCGTGGGGGCAGCGGCCTGCACAATTTCTGCCGGGAAAACAGCACTATCCCCGTGATTACCGGCGGTCTGGGCATCTGTCACCTGTATATGGATGAAACCGCCGATTTCGACGCTGCCCTGGCAATCATCCACAACGCCAAGACGCAGCGCCCCGCCGTCTGCAACGCCCTGGACACCCTGCTCGTCAAGCGCGAGGTCGCAGCGGCGTTTCTACCGCGTGTAGTAACACACCTCGCCCCGGATAACGTGACTTTCCGCGCTGATCCGGAGGCGCTGGCGGTTTTAAACGGCAATAACGCAGTGCAGCCTGCCGGGCCGGATGATTTCGATACCGAGTGGATGGCGCTTACGCTGGGTCTTAAAGTCGTAGATGGACTGGATGATGCGATTGCCCATATCCGCCAGCACAGCACCCAGCATTCTGACGGTATTCTCACACGCAATATGGAGGATGCCGCCCGCTTCCTGAACGAAGTAGATTCCGCCGCCGTATTCGTCAACGCCAGCACCCGCTTCAACGATGGCAGCGCCTTAGGCCTGGGAGCGGAAATCGCCGTCAGTACCCAGAAGCTCCATGCACGTGGCCCGATGGCGCTCGAAGAGCTGACTACCTACAAATGGATCGTCATTGGGGATGGGCACGTGCGGCTATAAGTCCATTCAAAGAACAACATAACCATTTCTAAACACTGCTGAAATTCAAAACACTATATAATGGTCATGTGTAACCAAGAGCGAAAACGTGGTATACATTCTACCAGCTGTCGGAAAATTAACTCCCAGAGGTTTATCAATGCCTTCCATCTTATTGGTTGAAGACCACCCGGATATGCGAGCAATGTTGAGTGACCTCCTCGCAATGGGTGGATACGACGTGGTGGCTGGGCGTACCGGCCAGGATGGCTTGGACTTACTAGGAAAAGCAGACCCGCTGCCCATCGCCATCATCAGTGATTTGAATATGCCGCAAATGGATGGTCGGAAGTTGTGTGAGACCGTGCGGACCAACCCGGCATGGGACGATGTTCGACTGATCCTGATGAGTGCCAACCCGCATGATGAGCGCCTGACGAACGCCACTAAATTTGGCGTGGATGCCCTTATCTCAAAGCCATTCTCACTACAAGAGCTTCACGATATTCTTCACTCCTAATGTAACCCTGCATTCAAACAATCAACAGGGGGCAAATTGCCTCCTGTTTGCATTCAGTTTGATTGGTCTTTTTCCCACTGAGTGGTAAACTACGGGCAAAAGTGTTAACTGAGCAATCAATCGGCGCAAAGGATCAGCAGAATACAATATGCACCTTGATTGCACTATTTTAGATCATTATGGCGACCTGGATCGAGGATATAAACAATGCTCACACCCGTCGAACAAATCGCATTTATTATTCTGGCACTGCTGGCTGTTGGGGCAACCTATAGCGGATTTCGTGAAGTCTATTTGATCGTCAACCGTGGCAGCGGCCAGCTCCATTGGGACAAGCTCCCCGCCCGGCTGTGGCGAGCGCTCACGGTCTATATCACCCAGAGCACTACCCTCAAAATGCAGCGACGATTTATCACCAGCCTGTTCCACCTGGGTGTAGTCTGGGGATTTACCTTCTACTTTCTGGTTAATACCCTGGACGTTATACGCGCCTTTGATGCGAGTTTTGATGAAACACTGGCAAGCGGCGGGCTGTTCTACGACCTCTACCGCCTCGCAGCGGATTTACTCAGTGTAGCGGTGCTGGTTGGCGTCGCCTATTTCATTGTCCGGCGCTTCTGGCTGCCCAACCGCAAGGAATTGAAGTACCATGATAACGTCCTGCTTCACCCTAAAGTGAAGGCTGGCAGCGTTGACCGTGACTCGCTCATCGTCGCCGTGTTCATCCTGCTGCATGTCGGGGCGCGTTTCCTGGGTGAAGCCGTCCATATCGCCGCTACAGGCACTGACCTTTCCAGCCCGTTCGCCACCATTGTCGCCCCCCTGTTCTCCGGCACAAGTCAGGGCGGCCTGCTTTTCTACCAACACCTCTTCTGGTGGGTGGCGCTGGGCGGCATCCTGCTGTTCATACCCTATTTCCCCTATACCAAACACGTCCACCTGATAATCGCGCCGCTCAACTTCCTGACTCGCCCGGAGCGCACTTCAATGGGCGAACTGGTTCCGCTCGACTTTGAAGACGAGACAGTTGAACAGTTCGGCGTCAACAAGTTAGAACACCTCTCAAAAACACAGTTGGTGGACGCTTTTTCCTGCATCATGTGTAACCGCTGCCAGGATGTCTGCCCGGCCTATACCACCGGCAAGGAACTCTCCCCTTCGGCTTTGGAGATCAACAAGCGGTACATGATCCGCGACAACATGACCGCCCTGGCGAACGGCGTGGAAAGCGATTTCTCACTGATGGGCTATGCCATCAGCCACTCGGCGGTGTGGGCGTGTACGGCCTGCGGCGCGTGTATTGACATCTGCCCGGTAGGGAATGAGCCGATGTTCGATATTCTCGACATCCGCCGCGATGCGGTACTTACACAGGGCGATATTCCCCAGGAACTTCAACCCGCCTTCAACGGTATGGAACGCCAGGGCAACCCCTGGCAGATTGCCGAAAGCCGCGTGACCTGGGCCGAGGGGCTGGATGTCCCTACCGTCGAAGAAAACCCCGATTACGACGTCCTGTACTGGACAGGCTGCGCCGTCAGCTACGACGAACGCGCCAAACAGACCGCTCGTGCATTCGTCAAAGTGCTGCGGGCCGCTGGTGTGAACTTCGCCATTCTGGGCGAATCAGAAAGCTGCACCGGCGATGTCGCCCGGCGGGCTGGCAACGAGTATCTCTACAACGAAATGGCGCTGGCAAACGTGGAAACGCTCAACGCCGCCGCCCCTAGGCGCATCGTGGTCACCTGCCCGCACTGTTACCACAACATCGGCAAAGAGTACCATCAATTCGGCGGGAACTACGAAGTCGTGCATCACACCGAACTCATCGAAGAACTCATGCAGACCGGCAAGCTGCCCATGTACGCCAACCCCAACATGGCGTCTAATGTCACCTTCCACGACCCCTGCTACCTGGGGCGGCATAACGACGTGATCGAAGAACCGCGTACTGTCCTCAAGGCTGCCGGTGCGCCCCTCATCGAGATGCCGCGCACGAAGCGCAATTCCTACTGCTGCGGCGCGGGCGGCGCTCAGTTCTGGAAGGAAGAGGAACACGGCGAAAAAGCCGTCAACGTTGAACGCTATAAGGAAGCAGCGGCCACCGGAGCGCAAACGCTGGCGGTAGGCTGCCCGTTCTGTATGCAGATGTTCGAAACAGCGAAATCCTCCGTCGGCGAAGGCCCGGAAATCCGCGACGTTGTGGAAATCATCGCGGAACGCCTGACCGACTGAGGCAGACGCCAGCAACAGAGACCGTCATACACGCGAGGGGTGGCCCATGCCGCCCCTTTTCCGTCAGTGGTATGGATGAATTTACTCAATTCATCACATCAATTAGGTGTTGAATCGGGTTATTCCAGATCGTCTGCCCAATCTTCGCTTTCTCCCCTCGCCCCGCCCGTGCACTTCAGTGAAGTAAAACTCCCGCCCCGTTGACGGTTCACTGCACGACACAAGTCATACGGGGAGGAGGGAGCGGGGGAGGCAGAA